>DIWA01000002.1 GCA_002422525.1 Candidatus Hydrogenedentes bacterium UBA6118 | reverse complement strand
GGAGATTGCGCCACGTGTCGACCGCGCCGCAATCCGCCGCGTCCTGCACGGGCACGAGGTCGGCGCTTTCGGCAACCGCCACATAGTCCACCGTCACCGTACCGCCGGCCACGTCGCCGTAACCGCGGTTGTCCGGGATGTCAAAGCGGAAGTAGCCGATCTGCGTGTCGAGCGGGCTCTCGACTTCGCCCCAGAGCGGGCTGCCCCAGTCCACGGCGGTGGCGTCGACGACCACGCGGCTCGCGCCGACGGGCAGGTCGGCGCCGACGCGCCACGCCTCGGCGCCGCCCGTGCTGAAGATGAACAGCCCGACGGGCGTCGGATCCGGCAGCCCCGCCGTCTCCAGGTCGATGATGATGTACGGCGTCACATTGAGGTCGATCCCCTGGTTCCCCGGACTCTGGAACACCGGGTCAAAGGGCTCAGGGAGCTCGTTATAGGTGAGCGTGATCTTCCCTTCGCCGCCCGCATCCGTCCACGTCGCCGTGTGGTTGCCGGTTGTAATCCAGCCTTGCAGGCCGCAGTCGAACGTCCATACCTTCGCCGCCTGCGCCCCCGGCATCGCACACAAGACGAGTGCCATCCCGACGAACGCAACGGCCCAACGATTTCGTAACATAATCCACTCCTCCCCAGTTCTTTTCCTTGCGCCTGCCGGGTTCCTCTTCCAGCAGCGCGCGCCAACAGTTCCTCTGCCCGCGCCTTGGACCTCCGGGACACGCAACGAACGGATCGACCTTAAGACCGCCCGGGAATTCCGCGTCTCCCGCTAATCCGGTGCATGGGCAGCAGCCTGGAAGCCCTGTGGCCTCTTTCGGCATTAGAGCACAATCCATGGGTGAGATCAAGGCCCGATCCGTTTCTTTGTCATCGCGCGATCGATACCGCACTGGAATCGTCCAGGCTCGGGCGCAAATGCCGCGTCTCGCGAGCAGAACTTTGCGCAGAAATAACAGATTTTCGCGTAAACCTGCTTTTGCTCCCGCCCCTCAGCGTTCGGGATGGCGCCGCGCGCCGCCGTAGATGGTCCCAGAAAAGCGCGACCCGGCCGGATCAGGGCGCGTTGCGCCGATGCTCGACCGGGTCGAACCCGCCTCTCGTCCAGGGCAGATCAGTCCATGTGGAACACTTCCCGCAAGGGCTTCTGCACGGGCGAGTTGTCGGGGTTCGTCTCCATCAGGTCCGCCATGTAGGCCCACCACTTCCTCATGATGTCCAGCTTCGGCAGCTCGTCTGCGGTGTTGTCGTCGCTCAGCTTCTGCACGCCGAACAGGGTCAGCGTTTCCTCGTCCAGGAAGATCGTGTAGTCGGAAATCCCGGCGTCCTTGAGGAGCTGCGACAGCTCGGGCCAGATCTCGTCGTGCCGCTTCTTGTACTCGGCCTCATTGCCCGGCTTGAGCTGCATCTTGAACGCATTGCGCTTCATGCTCGTCCTTCCTTCCTCGTTTCGATGGGGTTGACGGGGTCCTCGGCCGCCTCGAACGGCGCGCGGGAACGCCCAAAGACGGCTTACGTTAGGTCGAAGGCGCGGCGGGAGTCAACCCGCGGTTCGACGGCGGTTGACGCAGGGGCGGTGATTGGCTATACTGCCAAATACACAATAAAGGAGACCGCCATGGAACCCGACGTCAAGGCGAAATACCAAATGCGGGCCCGCATTCTCAAGGCGATGGCCCATCCGACCCGCCTGTTTCTGATCGACGAGCTGGCGCGAGGCGAACGGTGCGTGTGCGAACTCACCGCGATGGTGGGCGCGGACACGTCGACGGTCTCCAAGCACCTCAGCGTGCTGCGCGAGGCCGGCATCGTGTCGGATGAGAAGCGCGGGCTGATGGTGTTCTACAGCCTGCGCGTCCCGTGCGTGACAAATGTCTTCAAGTGCGTCGAGGGCGTGCTCGAGGCCAATGCGGCCGCGACGCTGTCGGCGATCCGCTGACGAGTCCTTTCCCCCAACCCAACTGAACGGAGCGTTACACGATGAAGAAGCTGCAAGTGCTGGGCACGGGCTGTCCGAAGTGCAAGAAACTGGCGGAGACGGCGGAGCAGGCCGCCCGAGACCTCGGCATCGACTACGAGCTGGAGAAGGTGACGGACATCAACGAGATCATCGCGTTCGGCGTGATGGCCACGCCGGCGCTGGCGGTGGACGGCGACGTGAAGGTGTCGGGACGCATGCCGAGCGTGGATGAGATCAAGGAGATGCTCGGCTAGCCGCCGCGCCTCAAAGCCGAAACGCAGACCGCAGGAGCGACACATGAGCGCAAAGACCATCATCGCCCTCGTCCTCGGCATCTTCGTCGGATTCGCCGTGGTGCAGATGTTCGCCGGGGAAACGACGTCCGACGAGCCGACGGCGGCCACGCTGGAGATCCAAACTCCCGAGGAAGCGGCCGCTGAACCAGCCGAAGACGCAACCCGAGAACCCGGCGCCTCCGTCGTCCATGCCTACTACTTCCATCGCACCCAGCGCTGCGTGACGTGCCGCGGGATCGAAGCCGCGTCGCAGGCCGCCCTCGAGGCGTCGTTCGCGGATGCACTGGAGCAAGGCGCGCTGGTGTGGACCCCGGTCAACCTGGACGAGCCGCGGCACGAGCATTTCATCCAGGACTTCGAGCTCGTGACGAGCGGCGTCGTGCTGGCCGAAGAGCAGGACGGCAAGCTGGTGCGCTGGGAGAACCTCGAAGACGTGTGGGGCCTCGCCCGCGACCGCGACCGGCTTGCCGCCTACGTCACCGAGAAAACCCAAGCGTTCCTAGATGCGGCGGGCGCTGATGGTTGAGGCGGCGGGCGCGCTGCTCGCCGCGTTCTGGCTGGGCGTGCTGACGTCGATCAGCCCGTGTCCCCTGGCCACGAACATCGCGGCGGTCTCGTACATCGGCCGGGAGATCGGGCATCCGCGCAAGGCCGCGCTGGCCGGTCTCGTCTACACGGCGGGACGCATGCTGACGTACGCGGCGATCGCGGGGCTGCTGGTGGCCGGGCTCCACTCCGCGCCGCAGCTCTCGCATCTGCTGCAAAAGTACATGAACAAGGCGCTGGGCCCGCTGCTCATCGTCACGGGCATGGTGCTGCTCGAACTGCTCCCGTTCGGGTCTTTCGGGGCGCCGATCTCGGAGGAGCGAAGCCGTCGGACGGCGGCGCGGGGCCTCGTCGGAGCCGGCGCGCTGGGCATCGTGTTCGCGCTGTCCTTCTGCCCCGTATCCGCGGCGCTGTACTTCGGCAGCCTGATCCCGATCGCGATCGACCAGCAGTCGCCGGTGTCGGCGCCGCTGGCCTACGGCCTCGGCACAGGGCTGCCGGTGGCCCTGTTCGGCCTCGCCACAGCGGCCGGCGCGGCCTCCCTCGGCCGATGGTTCCAGCGGGTGCAGACCTTCGAGAAATGGGCTCGGCCCGCCACGGGCGTCGTGTTCGTCCTCGTGGGGATCTACCTCACCCTCGTCTACGTGTTCGACGTGACCTGGCTGACGCCTGGCTGAGAAGCGGCGGGATGCCCGAGCGCCAAGCGTCGTCAGCCCACCTCGGGCTCGACAGGCCGACCGTTGACCCAGATTTCCGACTCGGCAAGATCGATCTCGTCGTTCCACACCACGCCGTATCCATGGGGATCCGCGCGGACCATGCGGAACACCGCGGGGTCCTGCAACGGACGGAACGCCTCCGTATCAAGGAGCGGCGCGCAGTCGTACACCCGGCAGCACCCATTCTCGAAGGTGACAACCAAGGTCATCGCCGCACATGGACGAACACTTGTGACTCTAGGATACCGAACGATGCTCATCGATCATTCCAGCCCCGGGAGTCTACGATACTCCTGAGTCTCCCACATCTGCTGAAGCTCCTTCTGGTAGCACGCAGCCCACTCCCGCACCAACCTCTGGGCACGCGGCGGGAGGTCTCCTTCCTCCATATCCAGGGAGGCAAGCAGGAACACGCCATTGTACTCTCCATAGACCGCGTGGAAATGGGGCACACCATGCTCGCGGAAGTACATCTTTATCACGATCCCGTAGAAACGCGTGATGACCGGCATCTCATCCCTCCATCCCCAGACAGTATGCCACAGGATTCCGACAGTGTCAGCCGACGCTCTTGAGGCCAGACCCGGACGCTGCATAGTGTGGCCGCCCTTGACAGCGGCCATTATTTCGACTATACTGGAATTATGGAAGCCAAGGAAGCGACCGCCGCGCTCGCGGCGCTGGCCCATGACACCCGCCTGCGCGTGTTCCGGCTGTTGGTTCGCGCGGGGTATGACGGCATGCCGGCGGGCGAGATCGCGGCCGCGCTGGGGATTCCGAACCCGACGCTATCGTTCCACCTGAACCACCTGAGTCAAGCGGGGCTGATCGCGAGCCGGCGCGCCGGGCGATCGATCATATACAGCTTGTCGTTTGAGGACGTTCGCGCGCTGCTGACGTTCCTGATGGAGGACTGCTGCCAGGGCAAGGCCGACCTGTGCGGCCCGCTGCCGCAGCGGAGATGCTGCCCATCCCCGGACAGCGAGACCGAATGAGGAGACCGCGCCATGGGTGACAATGCTATTGGTCAGGAAGAGGAGATCCGCGGCAAGGTGCGCGAGGGCTACGCGGCGATCGCGCGCTCCGAGCGCTCGTCATGTTGCGGGTCGAGTTCGTGCTGCGGCGGACAAGACGCCGACCCCGCGGCCGCGCTGGCGCAGGCGATCGGCTATGCGGAGAGCGACCTCGCGGATCTGCCCGAGGGGGCGAACATGGGGCTGTCGTGCGGCAACCCCGTGGCGCTGGCGTCGCTCCGCCCCGGCGAGACGGCGCTCGATTTGGGCAGCGGCGGCGGATTTGACGTGTTCATCGCGGGGCGCCGCGTCGGCCCGACGGGCCGCGCCATCGGGGTGGACATGACCCCGGACATGGTGTCGAAAGCCCGACGCGGCCTGGCGGCCTATCGCGCACAGAGCGGACTGGACAACGTCGAGTTTCGGCTGGGCGAGATCGAACACCTGCCCGTCGCGGACAACTCGGTTGATGCGGTGATCTCGAACTGCGTCCTCAACCTCTCGCCCGACAAGCCCCAGGTGTGGCGCGAAATCCGCCGCGTGCTGAAGCCGGGCGGTCGGGTCGCCGTGTCGGACCTCGCGCTGCTCCGCCCCCTTCCGGAGCGCGTGGCGGACATGGTCGAGGCGCTGGTCGGGTGCATCGCCGGGGCTGCACTCGTCGAGGAGACCGAAGCGATGATGCGCGACGCAGGCCTCGTTGACATCCAGTTGGACGTGAGGCCGGACGCCGTCGAGGCGATGACGGACTGGAACGACCCGCTGTACCGCCGCGTCATCGAGGCGCTTCCGGAAGGCGCCCGCGCGAGCGACTACGTCGTCAGCCTCGAAGCGCGCGCGCGCAAGCCGGCCTGACCGCTCGCCCGCACCCCCCCTACAGCAACCGCAGACTCGAGCATTGGAAGGAGACACGCATCCATGGGCGCCGATACAGGAACGGGCGCGGCCGCTTGCGATGCCGGGCCCGGCAAGGGACTGAGCCTCTTTGAACGCTACCTGACGCTTTGGGTGGGGTTGTGCATCGTCGGCGGCATCGCGCTGGGCCGCCTGGCCCCGGGCATCGCCGAACGGCTCGACGGCATGGCGATCCACGTGGGCGGCGCGCCGGTGGTGTCGATCCCCATCGCGATCTGCCTGTTCTTCATGATGTACCCGATCATGGTGAAGATCGACTTCGCGGAGGTGGTGCGCGCCGGGAAGAGCGTGAAGCCGGTGCTGCTGACGCTCATCATCAACTGGGCGATCAAACCCTTCACGATGTACGGGATCGCGCTGCTGTTTCTCGGCGTGCTGTTTCGCGGGTTCATCGGGGCCGAAGCCACTGACCTCGTGAAGATGCCGTTCGGTCTCGACCTGCCGGTGGGCGCCGTGTACGGGGCCGGCGTGGTGACCTTGGCGGACGGCGTGAAGATGCTGGAAGTTCCCCTGTGGCGCAGCTACCTCGCCGGGTGCATCTTGTTGGGCATCGCCCCCTGCACGGCGATGGTGCTGGTGTGGAGCCACCTCGCACGGGGAAACGACGGGCACACGCTGGTGATGGTGGCGATCAACTCGCTCATGATGCTGGCGCTCTACGGCGTGCTCGGCGGGTTCCTCCTGGGCGTCGGCCGCCTGCCCGTGCCGTGGCAGGCGCTGGCGCTGTCGATCGGGGTCTACGTGGCGCTGCCGCTGGCCGCAGGCTACGTCAGCCGTCGCTGGATCATTCGGGCGAAAGGCGAAGCGTGGTTCCGCGAGCGGTTCGTGCACATGCTCACCCCGGTCACAATCGCCGCGCTCCTGATCACCCTGCTGCTGTTGTTCTCGTTCAAGGGAGATGTAATCATCGCGAACCCGCTCACGATCCTGTGGATCGCCGTGCCGCTGTTCATCCAGACCGTCGTGATCTTCGCGCTCGGGTACGCCGCCGCCAAGGCGCTCCGACTGAGCTACGCGGATGCGGCGCCGTCGGCGATGATCGGCGCGTCGAACCACTTCGAGGTGGCGATCGCAACCGCCGTGATGCTGTTCGGGCTGTCGAGCGGCGCGGCGCTCGCGACGGTCGTCGGCGTGCTGATCGAAGTCCCCGTGATGCTGATGCTCGTGCGGTTCTGCACAGCTACGGAAGGTTGGTTCACGCAGCGCGCCTGACTCGCACGCGCCGGAACGGGATCACGGCCACTCCGTCGGATCGCCCGGGCCGTTGAACAGGTGGCCGTACGTGCCGGACGACACCGCATGAGCGGCGGTCGCAGGGAACTCGACGCCGTCCACGCCGAGATAGCGGATGAATGCGACGTGTCCGTCGAGGTAGAGCACATTGATCCCGGCGGGCAGGTGGGAAAACGAGATCACCTCGGCGGTCACGTGGTCCCAGAGCACCGGCACGGCGCTCGCCGCGGTCGCGCCCGCCGCGGGATTATTGATGTCGGTGATGAGGAACCGCTCGATGCCCTCGCGCAAGCGGAACAGCACGCTGCCGCCGCCCGCCTGCGTGCCGGGGAAGGTCGCGGAGAAGTCGTAATCGCGGTCGCTGGCGGCGCCGTGGGACAAGAAACTGGCCATCCCCAGTTCGCCGAAGGGCCCGGTCGCCATGTCGGCCTCGGTGAACCGACCGTAGAGGTCGACGTCGTGCCGATTGGCCCGCCCTGTGGTCGGGTCGACCTGCGCCGGAAGGGCATCCCCGAGCACGTTGCGGTCCTCCGTGATCAGCCAGCCGGTGTAGTCGTACGGCTCCTTGGTGATCTCGCCGATGTCCACCCGCCCGTTGCCGTTGCTGCCGCGATCCGTCTTGCCGTCGTACCGCGCGACGGGGTCCGGCTGCGCGACCCACGACGGACACCACGCCAGGTTCCAGTCGTCGAAGTAGTCGGGATACAGCAGGCTGTCGTCAAAGATCATCTCGCGACTCGGTCGACCGTCGTTTCGGAACACCTGCCGACGCGGGTAGCGCTGATTGGCATCCTCGGAGGCGAACATGGCGAAGACCGCGCCGAATTGCTTGAGGTTGCCCTGACAGCTCGCCCGCAACGCAGCCTCGCGCGCCCGTGCCAGCGCCGGAAGCAACACCGCCGCCAGTATGGCGATGATTGCGATGACCACGAGCAACTCGATCAGGGTGAATCCGCGTCGCGTGCGCATCGTTTCGTCCCCCTCCCCATCCCCTTCCTTGTCTTCGGCCTCCCCAGACCGGTCGCCTGACCCTGCGACGCTACACGATGGACTTGCCGTCCGTCGCCCGCGTGACCTGGGCATGCTTGACGCCCCGGATGGAGGTGAGCGCGTCGGCGAGCGCTTGCACGTTCTTCGCCTCGCCGCGCAGCACAACCACCTCGAGGCAGTTGTGGTGGTCCAGATGGACGTGCAACGTCGATACGACGAGGTCGCCGTAGTCGTGCTGCACGCTGGTGATGCGTTCGGTGAGCGTACGGGTGTGGTGGTCGTAGACCAGCGTCACCGTGGCCGCCACGTGCGCCTCAGGATCCGTCCACTCCTCTTTGACCAGGGCCTCTCGAACCAGGTCGCGTATCGCTTCTGACCGATTGCCATACCCTTTGCGCTCGTTGCGGGAATCAAACGCGACCAGGAGCCCCTTGGGGATGGAGATCGAGAACCGTTCCAGTTCGGACATGCATGCACTCCAGAACACGCCTGCGCCGACTGCGGTCGGAGGCGGCCCACTGATGCCTTGCATGTTACGGCACGCTTAGCCCGGCGTCAATGACGGTTAAGCGGGTCTTGCGTACCGGAGCGGGCCATGGTATTATGAATCTCAAATTCGTAACACTACGAAGGGGGCTCACTATGAACCGCACGCACAAAGACGGGTTCACCCTGATTGAACTGCTGGTCGTCATCGCGATCATCGCGATCCTGGCGGCCATTCTGCTGCCGGCGCTCGCCCGCGCGCGGGAGGCGGCTCGACGCGCGAGCTGCCAGAACAACCTCAGACAGATCGGCCTCGTGTTCGCCATGTACGGGAACGAGCACCGCGGCCGCTTCCCGCCGTGCGCGGGCTACGTGAACTTCAACATGAACGGCGCCACGATCTTCAGCGCGCCGAAGGCGTTCTCGATCTACCCGGACTACCTGTCGGACCTCGATATCGCGCGATGCCCTTCGGACAGCGGCGCCGACGGCGCGGGCCAGTACGTCTCGGGACGACTTCCGGACTCCGGCGACCTCGATGCTTGGGTCGCCGATGCGCGGGCGAACGGCGACCGGACCTCTGAGGAGTACTACCTGACCGGGCAGCTCGGCCGGTCGTACTTGTACAAGGGCTACGTGGCGCGCAACGTGCCGGAGTACTACGGGGTCTGGGGCGGCACGTCGGCCCGCGCGCCCATCGGCGTCGTCGAGATCGCCGGGCTCGGGCAGTTCCGCGTGAAGGACTACGCCACGGACATCAGCCTGTCGGAAGGGCTGTGGCCGGCATGGGTGAACCCTGCGATCGCCAAGGGCACGGGCGGCGGGGACTCGGTCCGCCGCCTGCGCGACGGCGTCGAACGCTTTCTGATCACCGACATCAACAACCCGGCGGCGGGCGCGACTGCGCAGAGCGAGATCGCCGTGATGTTCGATACGTTCGGCACGTCGGAGACCGCGACCGCCACGGCCGGGCTCGTCGTCTTCAACCATGTGCCGGGGGGATCAAATGTGCTATACATGGACGGGCACGTGTCGTTCGTGCGCTATCCGACGCGGTTCCCGGCCGTCGACGATCTCGGGCTGGTCCGTGAAGTAAGCCACTTCGGACTGTACTGAACCATGCCGCAACAGCGGCCGCACGCAGGCCGCCCCCGCGATGAACCGGAAGAACCGATCGGAGGAGACGCGTAATCTATGTCTATGTACGCTGCATCGCTCGTAACGCTCATCATGCTGACGCAAGGCCATCCCCACCACGACCATGGACCGGCAACGCCGGGCGGCGAACCCGTTGGCGGGCCGACCTCCGTCTTCGTGCAGTTCCCGACGGACCCGGCGTACTACCAGCCCGAAGTGGCGGAACTGATCCGGGAAGGCGTGGTCGACCGATTCGGCATTGAGGAATGGGCGGCGATCGTCGTGAGCCACGAGATCCACCAGCATATCGGCGTCTACACGATCGTCGGGGCGAAGATGGGCGTGCGTGCGTCAGAGCTGCTGGAGGCGCCGCGTCGCGCCGTCAGCGTCACGATCAAGACGGTGGCGGACTCGCCGATGGCCTGCGCGGTCGACGGCGTCCAGGCGTCGATGGGCAGCACGTATGGGCAGCATCTGATCCATCTTGTGAACACCCGCACCCCGGGCCTCGAAGCCACGTTCCGACTGGGAGACAAGACGCTGCGGATGGCGCTGAAGCCGGAGTACCTCGCCAAGGTCCGGGGCTTCATCGACAGGCATTCCGCGGCGCACGGCTACCTGAGCGCACCGTATTTCGAGGCGATCCGGGGCGAGAGCTACCGCGTCTGGGCGGAGTGGGATCGCAGCGTCATGTTTGACGAAACGCTGACCGAGACCGCTTCCGACGGGGCTGCGGACGCGGACGCCTCCCTGGATGGCGGCGAGTAAACCGGCGGGATCGCGCAAGCGCCCCCGCGGGGCCACGCGCAAGAGCGACGCCGCGGCCGGGAGCGCGCTCGAGCACTTCGTGGCCGTCGCCGCAGCCACGGCGGCGACGTGCATCATGTTTTGGACCCTTCCGCACCTGATCGCACCGAGGGCGGGGTGGTCGCCGTTGCTGCCGCCGCTCGTGTGGGCGCTTGCCAGCGCCGGGTTCGCGATCGGCGCCGCGGCGGTCGGCCCCTTCACGGACCGCCTCACGCCCCGTCCTTTCGTAGGCGGTCTTTTCCTCGCTGCGAGCCTCGCGATCATCGCGTCGCTCATGCTACATCGGTCGGGTCCGGTCGCCCACGCGGGGTCTTCCGGCGCCGCGTTCCTGATCGCCGACGCCGCCGCCCTGGCGCTCGCCCCGGGCATCGCGTTGGGCGCCGCGGCAACCGCCCTGACCCGGCTGCTGCTGACACAGGCGAAATCCCTGCATCGGGGCGCCGCGCGACTGGTCGCCGCGGTCGCTGTCGGCGTCACGGCGGGCTGGGCCCTGTGCGAACTCGTCCTGCGGGCGACCACGCCGCATACGGTGGCCGTCGAGACCGCCGCGGGCATCCTCGCCGCGCCGGGTCTCTGGCATCTCACCGCCTTACTGATCAGCACGGAGCCCAATGCCCGCAAGGGCGCGTCCGGTCCGCGGGAACTGCCTGCCAAGGAGCGGAAACTCCTCAAGGCCGAGACGCCGGGCGGGACCCGCGTCGCACTGGGAACGGTGTGCTGCGTGTCAGCCGGAGCCGCTGCACTTTTGACCGCATTCGCGGCGCTCGCGCAACAGACCGTGCCGCTCACCGTGTTCGACGCCGGAGCGATCGTGACGGCCGCGGCCATGGGCTTCGCAATCGGCGCGGCGCTGGGCGCACGCGGCGCCGCCGGTCCCTCGCCCCGCGGCGCGACCTCACGGGCGTTGACGTGGACGGTCGGCTGCACCCTCGTCGCCGCGGCGCTGCACCACGTCCTCCTGGAGACCGACCCGTTCGGCGGGACCCTCCCTGACACGGTCCGAACGCCGGTGTATCTGCTGGCCGTCTTCGCGCTCCCGGCGCTCGCGCTGGGCGCCGCGATTCCTCCGTTGCTGCGTTGGACCTTCTCGGTCCAGGGTCCGCTTGGCGGCCTGATCGGATCCGTCCTGGCCGCCGTCGCGACGGGCGCGTTGGCGGGCGGCGTGACGGCAACGTTGCTGTTGCCCGGATGGCTCGGTCCGATCGGCGTGCTGGGGCTGACGTTGTTGGCGATCGGCGTGGGCGCATGGTGGTTCGCGCCGAACAGCCCCCTCGCCATCGCGGCGGTCATAGCAGGCGGCGCGGGATGCCTGCTGATGACGTGGGACGGCCCCCCGTTGCGCGATGTCGCCGAACTGCTCCGGTTGCGCGAACAGCGTCCCGCCGGGCTCGTGGGCGAAGCGCACGGCCGCGATGCGCGGGCGCGGATCCTCGACGATCCCATCCATCCCGGGGTGCAACGGCTGCTGGTCAACACGGTCCAGCAAGACGTGGTCTACCTGCCCGATCCGACGCGGCTGCTGACGCCCCGCGACATTGTGACGAACGGCGCGTTGGCTGAGTGGCGTCCCGAACCCGCGCCCGTACATGCGGTCGCAATCGGCGACGTGAGCGTCGGTCTCGCGCAACGGATCGTGACGCGTCGTCCCGGCAGCGATGTGACCGTGGTCGGGATCGACCCTGCAGTGCGGCGTGTGGCGTCGATCGCGTGGGAGAGGACGGACCGGCCGGAGATCCGCGCCCTTCAGGTCGACCCGCGTGTACACTTTACGATGACCACGAAAGACGGCGCGACCACGCCCTACGACCTCGCCTTGCACGCCATGCCCCGTATCGGCCCGGCCCAGATGCATTTGGTTACCAGAGAGTTCGTGGAACGCGCCGCCGCGGGGCTCGCCGAAGACGGGCTGTACATCGTCAGCATCGCCGACCGGCTCCCCGATGCGCGACGCCTCGCCGCCCTTGCGGCGACCCTGCAATCGGCCTTCGATCATGTTGTCGTCCTGGCGACCGCCCCGCGCGACGCCCCTCGTCGAGAACCGTTCGTTCTCGCCGCGTCGAAGCGCCCGATCAACGGCGTCGCGGTGATCCAACGGCTGCGCGCGGCGTATGCGGGCTTCGATGGCGCGTTGCTCCTCCCCGAGGAGGTCGACGCGCTGCTCGAGCGGACAGGCGCGCGCCCTTTCACAGACGAATGGGCCCCGGTGCGCCTGTACGAGGCCATGCCCGCGCTCCCCGAGCTTTCGTTCGAGCGAATGCTGCCGGGCATCGAGTGAAGGCGACTTGACGCGCGGCGAAGGCGCCCCGGACCAGGGGAAGAGCACGCGCAGAGCGGGTGTTGATACGCGGGGCGTTTGCGGGCATCCGGTGCGCATGTGATACCATTCCCATAGAGGAGTGAACCCATGTCAATTCTGAAGATCGTGCTGTACCCCGACACTCCGTTGCGCGAAGAGGCCGCGCCGTATGGCGAGGACGAGTTCGGTCCGAAGCTGGAAAAGCTGGCCAACGACATGCTCGAGACCATGCACCAGAACGACGGAGTGGGGCTGGCCGGTCCGCAGGTGGGCCTGGCGCGTCGCATCTTCGTCCTCCAGGAGCCGGAAGGCGATCCGATGGCGCTGGTCAACCCGGAGATCTACGCGCGCGAGGGTTCGCAGTCGGCCGAGGAGGGGTGCCTGAGTCTGCCGGAGATCTTCGGGCCGGTGTCTCGCGCGACGTGGGTGCGCGCGCGCGCGCGTACGCCGATGGGCGACTCGCTGGATATTGAGGCGGAGGGGCTGCTCGCGCGGATCATCCAGCACGAGAACGATCACCTCAGCGGGATCTGCTTCATCGAGCGACTGGATGTGTTCACCCGTCAGGAGAAACTGGAGGAGTGGGACGTCGTTCGGGACGAGATCCTGAGCGGACGGACCCGAGAGACCGGGAGGCGCCATGCTCGTTGACTCCCCCGCCGTGGATCGCTTGGTGGAAGCGTTCCGCAGGCTTCCCGGCATCGGAAAGCGCTCGGCGGAGCGGCTGGCGCTTCATGTGCTCAGCGCGCCGGCGGACCTCGCCGCGGGACTGAGCCACGCCATCGAGGATGCGCGGCGTCGCGTGAAGCGATGCAGCGTGTGCCGGAACCTGACTGAGGACGATCCGTGCCGCGTGTGCGCGGACGACCGCCGCGACCACCGGACGATCTGCGTGGTCGAGGCGCCGGCCGGCGCGATGGCCATCGAACGCGGCGGCGCCTATCGCGGCGTCTATTTCGTGCTGCACGGCGTGATCAGTCCGCTCGAGGGCGTCGGCCCCGACGAGCTGGGGATCGATGCCCTGGTCAAGCGCGTGGAAGAGGAAGGCATCGAGGAAGTGATTGTCGCCACCAACGCCACGGTTGAGGGCGAGAGCACCGCGATGTACCTGTCGCGCCAACTTACGCCATTGGGGGCGCGGGTATCCCGCATCGCGCACGGCGTGCCCATGGGCGGCGGGCTCGAGTTCGCGGACGACGTGACCCTGGGCCACGCGCTGCAGGGCCGCACCACGCTCTGACGGAGCGCTGCTCCCCACGCTCCCCCATAACCTCCCCCCATACCTCCCCCATACACCCCGCTACGACGCAGGCGGCGCTCCCGACGAAGGCAACCATTCATCGAGGAGCCGATCCACGCCGCGCAGCGTGTAGTCGCCGATCACGCGCATGCCCTCCGGGTCGCACCGCCCTTCCAGCGTCACGCCGTAGCTCTCGTTCAGCGTCTCCCCCAGTTGCGCCGTGACCGTGTTCAGCAGAAAACTCGTGCTGTTCGCGTCGGATTCGCTCAGCTCCGGCCGACACTCCACCTC
The DNA here is from genome assembly GCA_002422525.1 of Candidatus Hydrogenedentes bacterium UBA6118. Lineage (GTDB taxonomy): Bacteria > Hydrogenedentota > Hydrogenedentia > Hydrogenedentales > SLHB01 > UBA6118. Next base: position 40,135 of record DIWA01000002.1, on the reverse strand, counting down.
GAGGTGAAGCGACAGCGCTTCGACCCCGATCAGATCGCCCGTGAGACGGAACGTCGCGATGTTCTTGAGCAGATGGACGAGCTGGCTGGGGTGGATGATCTCGCTCGGCGGCGTCTGCGGCGGCACGAGCCCCGCCACGACGGCGAACGCACGCCCGTCTCGGAGATCCAGCACCAGCTCGAACAGATGCTCCGCAGTCGACTCGAGGGGCGTAAGCGGCGACACGACGCCCCACTGTTCACGGGTAAGGGCCGCCACCTCCGACCGGATCGGCGTGGACCCTTTGATGAGCGCCTCGCCGCGGTCTAGCGCCTGCACGCCGGCGGCATCCCATTGCCCGCCGAGGATGCGCGTCACCTCATTTCGGAACCGGCCGCCCCTGTTCAGCATCTCCGCGATCGCGGGGCCGAGTCGTCGGGTATTGGCGTAGAGCGTGAGGCGGTTGACGCGGGCGTTCAGATCCGGGTCGCACAGAAGCCCGATCTCGTAAGGCATCACCCAGGGCAACGCCGATGATGGGCCCGGCATCACGCCGGCGAGACGTTCCTCAATCACCGGTCCGGCATGCTCAGGCAGAAGCTGAAGTCGCACGACAGCGAACGACGACGCGAAGGCCGCTTGCGGGATGCGTTTCGCCGGACGGATGGCGTGGTAGCGGACGTCCGCGTAGATGAGCGCGGCGACGACAGCCACGACGAGGATCCCCGCCACAACCAGACAGCCCTTCTTGACCACGTGACCACCCTCCAGAACCATACGCCTTCTTCCACGCACGTACCCCTGCGCGCGGACCGGATCCTAGGGCGCGCGGGCGGTCGAGTCAAACCGGGATTGGCGGGGAGCCGGTAGGGGGGGCGTCGAGAGCGGGGTCAGGTCCCCCACATGCGTTCGGGATGCCCGAGGTCCGTGTCGCGCTCGATCACCGTGATGCCCCCGGGCGTGGTGTGAAACCGAAGCGTGTCGGGGGCGGCCTCGCGCCCGATCACCGTCCCCTCGGGGATGTGGACCTCCTTCTCGATGATGGCATTGCGGATGCGGCAGTGCCGGCCGACGGTGACGCCGCGCATCAGAATCGAGTCCTCGACCAGCGCGTAGCTGTTGACGCGCACGTCCTGAGACAACAACGAGCCCCTGACCATACCGCCGCTGATGATGCATCCCGGGGCCACAACCGAGTCCACCGCGACGCCGAAGCGGCGACCGACGTCGCCGAAGACGAACTTGGCCGGCGGCGACATGGGCGTCCGCGTGCGGATCGGCCATTCCCGGTCGTAGAGGTTGAAGAACGGGTCGACCGAGACGAGGTCCATGTTGGCCTCCCAGTACGACTCGATCGTTCCGACGTCCCGCCAGTACTGCGCCTCCTTCTTGTTCTCGTCCTGGAACCGGTAGGCGTACACGCGCCGGTCCTCGATGAGGCGCGGGATGATGTCCTTGCCGAAGTCGTGGGACGTCATGCGTTCGGCGTCTTCGCAGCAAGCCCTGCGCAGCACGTCCGTATTGAACACGTACACGCCCATCGAGGCGAGGGCGTGTTTGGGCTTGTCGGGCATCGCGCGCGGACGCTCGGGCTTCTCCTCGAACCCATCGACACGGTCCAGCGAGTCGACCTGGAGCACGCCGAACCGCCTCGCCTCGTCGACAGGCATCTCGATGGCCGCGACGGTCATCTCAGCGCCGGCGGCGATGTGCCGGGCGATCAACTTGGCGTAGTTCATCTTGTAGATGTGATCTCCGGACAGAACCAGGACGTACCTCGGGTTCTCAGGCACGATGCTGTAGAGGTTCTGGTAGATGGCGTCGGCGGTGCCGAGGTACCAGTTCTCGCCCACGCGCATCTGGGGAGCGATGATCTCGATGAACTCGCCCATGTCCGGATGGAAGATGTTCCAGGCATACCGAATATGGCGATAAAGCGACTGCGACTTGTACTGCACGAGCACCTGCACCTTGCGGCACCCTGAATTGACGCAGTTCGACAGCGTGATATCGATCAGTCGATACACCGCCCCGAACGGGACGGCCGGCTTGGCGCGATGGCGCGTCAGCGGATACAGGCGCGAACCGACGCCGCCCGCGAGCACCACGGCCAACACATCCTTCATCACCCGGTTATTCATCGCGCCGCTCCAGTCCCACGAAGGCGCGGCAAGGCGCGCCGTCGGCTCCGACCAGAGCCAGCGGAAGCGCAACGAAGGCCAGGGGCCCCGTGGGAATCCCCCCCAGAACCAGCCCCTCAACGATCAACACGTCATGCTGCAGCAGAATATGGTGGGTGTCCTGCCCCGGCTGCTTGAACGGCGCTACGGACAGGTAGTCGACCCCGACGAGTTGCACGCCCTCGTCGACCAGACGCTGGGCCGCATCCGGGGCCAGGGCGATGTAGTCCTCGCGAAAGGGTCCGTTCACGGGGATCTCGGTGTTGCGCGTGCGGATGAGCAGGCGCGACGGCAAAGGCGCGGGACCCAGGTCGGCGGCGGAGAGATGTCGGTTGACGAGCGACTCGCGCAGCTCCGCCGGACCGAAGAAGCGTGCGGGGTCGACTTCATGGAGGCGCTTGCCGCCGTCCTCGAAGTGCCAGGGGGCGTCGACATGCGTGCCGGCATGGGTTCCGAGACGCAGGATCGACGTGTTCGAACCGTCGCCGCCGGCGATGCGGGTGTCGGGCTCGAGGGAGACGGCCGGGTCGCCGGGCCACACCGTCATCCCTGGCGCCACAGGAATGGTCACATCAACCCAGCGCAACCGACATGGCTCTGTTCCGTGTGCGGACATAGCGGCCCCTTCTCACCGTCGCGCCTTCCCCAGCCCTCAGATACTACCATAAAAGCGGACCTTGCGCGGGCGGTGGTCCGCCCGACCATGTGCGCGACCGCCGTCCAATAGCGAAGGCGGACGGGGCGCGGCGCCCAATCGAACGCCGCGGGCCCCGCCCGCCTCGACTTTCCTCCGGCGGCCTATCCCTTGATCGGCCGCTCCGTCAGATCCGTCCCGATGAACGCCTTGGCGCCCTCCTTCAGACGGAGCGATTTGATCTCGAAGGCGCCCAGCTTCACGACCTCCTGAACCCCGGCGGCGGGGACGCTCACGGTCGTCTCGCGCGGCTCGCCGGTGGGCTCGAACAGCCGAAGGATGTAGCCGTCGCCGTCCTCCGCGCGCTTGAACGCCGTGACCAGGACGACGTCGTCGCTCAGCAGCACGCCCGGGGCCGGCTTGTCCCCCAGGCCCGACGGACAGAACGACACGGCCATCGGCTTCTCGTTGCGCACCAGGGCCTCTCGGTCGACGGCATCAAGCCGCGCCGCCTTCGAACCGCCTTGCACCCAGATCCGGTACTGCCGCTCGCCCTGGTCGATGCGCGGCGTGTAGCGGTCCTGCAGGACGATCGGGCGATCGCCGATGGGATGGCCGGAATAGCACGGGGAACGCAGCAGCGACAGCCGGACCTCGCCGTCGACGTAGTCGGAGCCGTACATGCCCTCGTTGATGATGGTGACCGCGGCGTCCTTCTCGTCGGACACTGCGGCAACCCATTTCTGCGCAACGACTTCGCGTTCGGCGCCGGGCAGCGTGTCGCGGCCGTAGGCCACCTGGCCCATGTAGCGCTCAAACCCGACCGGAATGGCCAGTTTCAGCATCCGGTCCTTCTCGTTCCAATGCACCCGGGCGTGGACCTCGATTTCGGCGTCGATCTTCGGCAGCCGGTAGGTCAGCACGAGGAACGAGTTGTTGTGGCGGAACAACGCCTCGACCACCGTACGCACCGGACCGTCTTCCACCACGCGCACGGAAGGGAGGACGCCCTGGCGCACGCCGGAGAAGCGCGTCCCCTCCTCCTCGGTCATGAGTTCGAACGCGCCGAGGAGGTCGCGGTACATGTGGGTGGTCATGCCCCACGGATCCTCGTTGTCCTGCATGACCAAGGCCTTGAACGCGCCAGGCTGGATGCAATCGACCCCGTCGACCTGGTACTGGTCCAGCAGCCCGGTCGACAGGTTGACGGCGGAGGTCGCGCGGGCGCCTTCGACGCGGATCATTCCGTCCACGGCGGGGACCGACGGCTTGGGCCGTTCCTTGAGCGCCTCGAGCTTACAGTCGAAGCGGTTCATTTGAGAAGGCTGCAACGTGGCGCGGAAAACCATGTGCTTACGCCAGTCCAGGCTCATGTTCCCGTACTCCTTCTCGGGCTGGCAGGGAACCAGCTTGCCGTCCTGATAGACATGGGGCACGGTGAACTGCTGCTCGAACGTCGCGTCCGGCAGGTTGAACTCGCACTCGAACACGCCCTCGACGGGGAACGGATGCGGGTTGTACACGAGGATCGGTATCTCGCCCTCGGTCGCCTTGGGCTGTCCGGCCGCCAGCGCGAAGAACGCCCGCGCCTTGATCCGCGAGCAGATCTCGAGACCGTGGTCCAGAAGCCGCAGGCCGGCGTCTTCCACGGGCTGGATCGACGAACCCGGGAGAATGTCGTGGAACTCGGCGACCATCAGGTCGCACAGCGCCTGGTGGAGGTCTTCGTACGGATACGCAAGAAGGCCCTGCACCGCCGCGGTCGAGGCCATCTTCTCGACGGCGTAGATCTCGTTCTCGAGCAGGCGGTGTTTCTGCTTGATCCGCACCTGCGAGGTGTAGCAGCCGACGCCCCACGGATTGATGTCGGCCTCGTGACGGGGCAGCGGACGCCCGGCCTCGCGCCACTCAGCGAAGTACTGCTCCGGCGTGGAGTGGACGATCTCGACCTCGCCGGCCTTGTCCTTGATCAGCTCCGCCAAGTCCCGCAGATCCTTGCGCGATGGGCCGCCGCCGTGGTTGCCGACGCCCCAGGTGACCAAGCCTTGCGGCCGACCGGAGTGTTTGGCGAGGTAGCCCTCAACCGTCTCGCGGGCCTTGCCGAACTTCGGCGATCCGTACCACACGAGCGTGCGGTGCGCATGCACTTCCGAGCCGTCGTAGCCGACCCAGCAGTAGTCGGCGTCGGGCAACGCGCAGTCTTCCTGGCCGGGACGGCAGTGCAGATAGCTGTCGTACCCCGCTTTGCGCAGGATCTGCACCAGACCGCGGGTGTGGCCGAAGGGGTCGAAGTTGATGGCCGTCGTCGGTTCGACGCCGAAGTGCTCCCGAAAGAAACACCGGCCGGTGAGTATCTGGCGCACGAACGACTCGCCGCTCGGCATGTTGCAGTCGGGCTGGAGGTACCACCCGCCCATGATGTGCCACTTGCCGGCCTTCACCAGCCGCTGAATCCGCGCGAACAGATCCGGCTCGTACTCCTTGATCCATTTGTACAGGATGACTTCGTTGTGGTTGAACACAAAGCCATCGAACTCCTCGCAGAGGTCCGCGGCGCTGCGGAAGGTCGAGATCGCCTCCGCCGCGCCCTCCTCCCACTCCCACATCCAGTACGGGTCGATGTGAGCGTTGCAGATGAGATGAAGCCGCTCCATGCGCGTAATCCTTTCATTCGGGTCTGGAGTGTCTCAGAAGCGAGCCGCTAGTGTACCCGAACCGGGCGCGCGGGATCACAATGCATTTGGATTGACTGTCGGACCCGCCCTAGAATGCATGCCGTTTCCATCGATAACCGCACGGCCATGCCGTGAACAGAGGGGAGTTTCGACAAATGAGCGGACTGCGGATCACTGTGTGGAACGAGGGGGTGCACGAACGCACGAGCGAGGAGGTGCGCGCAGTGTACCCGGACGGAATGGGCGCGCCGATCGCGCGGTATCTTGAGGAACAGGAGGGTATCGCGGGGGTCCGCGTCTGCGAGCTGGAGCAGCCGGAACACGGGCTCACCGACGAGGTCCTGGCGCAGACGGACGTGATGACGTGGTGGGGACACATGGCGCATCATCTCGTTGAGGACGAGATCGCGGAGAAGGTGCGTCAACGCGTGCTCGACGGCATGGGCCTCATCGTCCTCCATTCCGGCCATTTCTCGAAGCCGTTCACCCGGCTGATGGGCACGTCCTGCAACCTCCGGTGGCGCGAGGACGCCGCGAAGGAGCGTCTGTGGGCGGTCGACCCGTCGCACCCCATCGCGGACGGACTCCCCGAGTACTTCGAACTGCCGAAGACCGAGATGTATGGCGAGCACTTCGACATCCCCCAGCCGGATCAGCAGGTGTTCGTGAGCTGGTTCGCCGGCGGCGAGGTGTTCCGCAGCGGGTGCTGCTGGCATCGCAGCCGCGGCAAGGTCTTCTACTTCCGCCCGGGCCACGAGACGTTCCCGATCTACTACAATGAACTCGTGCTGAAGGTGATCTACAACGCGGTCCGCTGGGCGGCGCCCGCCGGGGTGACCGAGATCACGCGAGGCAACACGCCCGCACTCGAGCCGACCACCGCGCAGGACTGAGCCGACCCGTACGATTGCGTGCGCCGCGGCGCGGACAGCACAGGGGCCGCGCCGCGGCGGCGTCCTTCTAGAGCTGGGCCTTGTTCACGAGCTGCGCGCACTCGGGCAAGTCCCACGGAATGTCGGGGTAGTCCTGCCACATCTTGACGTCCTGCACGAGCAGCCCATACATGTCCGGCCTGCGCTGGTGCATCGTGCGCAGGTGCTTGCGGTGGTGACGCAGGCCCTTCAGGTCGATCGTCGCGTGGACGCAGGCATCTCCCGGCTGCGGGATCCGCGGGAAGAGCCGCGCCTCCTCGCGTCGCCCCTCCGCGGCGATGAATGCGCCGGCCGGCCCCGCGAACCCCGTGTTCTTGCCGTTCGAGATGTTCGCCCCGACGACGCAGCCGTAGGCGCTCGCGGCGAACATGCAGTGCGAGTCCTCGACCGCGCCTTCGCGCCCATTGATCCACAGGATCACTTCCGCGCCCGCGTACGACGTGCAGCCCCATGCCTCGGGGAAGTAGCCGTCGTAGCATTGCAGGATGCCGATCGGCCCGAAATCGAGGTGGAACACCTTGAACTGGCTGCCGAGCACGCCGCGCGCCTCCTGGTCGGCGCCTTCGACAGGCGGCCAGAAATGGGGAGGCGGCCCGGAGGCGGGGTGGCTCTTGAGGTACCGCCCCAGCAGCTCGCCCCGGCGATCGACCACGAGCGCCGTGGTCGACCAGCGGTCGCCGTGCTGCTCGACGAGGCCGGCAATGGCGTATATGCCGTAGCTGCGCGCGAGAGCGAAGAACCGCTGCACCCGCTCATGCGTGATCGGGATGCGGTTGCCCAGCACGTATTCAGGGAAGACGACCAGGTCCGACCCGTAGGCCTTCGCCTGCTCGAAGAATGCCGGCATGCGCGCGACGGCGCCCTCATCGTCGCCGCGGTCCGTGAGCTGAACCATCGTGATCCGGGCGGTGTCTCTCAAGGGTCCCCTCCTCCGTTTTCCGCGGGCGGGACGCCCCGCCCGACTCGGCTTCAGTCGCGCCATGGTAGCACAGGATCCCGCCCCGCCCGCATCGCTTGCCCGGCGAGGCGCGCTCCGCCATACTGCCGCCAGACGAACCGATGGAGCGGTCCCCCGGCATCCCGTCCGAGCGGGCCGTTCCCAGACCCAAGGGAGAGAACTGCATGCTGCCGATCATTCTGTGCGCCGTGGGCGCGACGCTGGGACAGGCGGATGTCGAGGGCGCTCCGCTCTACACGTTCGACCTGACCTACACGACGCGACTGAATCGCGAGGACCCCCGCGAGATGCGTCGGATCTGGGACGAGACGCACCTGGTCGCGTCGCTGCAGGGGCTGGTCAACCGGGAAGCGCCCCGCCTTTACGTGTTCGCGGTGGGCGGCGACGACGCAGGCACGGACCGGTTCTGGCTGGAGCATCTGCGCAGCGAGGGCGAGTGGCTCCATGAACGCGCGCTCGAGCCGGTTCCCACCATCGGCGCACTGATCGCGCTGTTCCGCGACGACATCCGCGGGCTCGTGCTGTACGACGAGCAGGTCCCGTCGACCTCCAACGTCGCCTCGACCGTCGCGGGCGTCGAGGACCTTCTGTGCGTGCGCTACGACCCCGCGCCCGACTCGCTTTACACGCAACTGACGCAGACTGAGGGGCTGGAGCCGGTCGTCTGGCTGCTCAACCGCGACGGCTCGCCGATGTTCACCGGCGAGGGCGTCATCCCGGACACGGCGCTTCCGTCGTCGGGCAGCGCGAAGTGCGACGCCTATCTGTGGGCCGTGGAGCATTACCTCAAGACCGGACGCTGCAACGCCGCCAAGATGGGGTACTACCTCGACACGTTCTGGTTCCAGAAGTCGAGCGGCTACGTGTTCAACCACACGCTGACCAACCACGACTACTTCATCAGCCATCGGGGGTTCTTCTTCGACCTCGCCCCCTTCGACGACGAGGCGCCGAATGACGACCCGGGTCAGCCGATCGGCACGGACGCCCGCACGATGCAGGCGATCCTGCGGGCGGCGTGGGAGCAACTCGAGGGCAAGGAGATGATCCACGTGGGCGGGTTCGTCCCGTGGGACACGAAGTACACGAGCGTCGCGGGCGGCGGCCACGAACCGGTGCCCGTCGAGTGGCGCTACGCGGAGATCCTGTCGAGCTACAACGCCTACATGGACGCGGACGCGCTGGGCATGAGCGCGATGGCGAACGCGTCGGTATACCGGCACTACCCGCTCAAGGAGCGCTACCCGCAGTCCCGCCCCACTATCGCGGATCTCAAGGCGCGCGGCCTGATCGACGCGGACGGCCGCGTCGCGCCGAAGCGCTACATCACCATCTACGTGGGCGACTACGACTCGGCCGCATGGCTCTACCAGATGCTCCCGGGGATCTGGAACGACCCGGACCGCGGATCGGTCCCGTTGGGATGGGCGTTCAACCCGACGCTCGCCCAGCGGTTCGCGCCGGGCATGGTCTACACGCGCAACACCGCCAGCGAGCTGGACTACTTCATGGCGGGCGACTCGGGGGCGGGCTACATCAACCCGGGCCACCTGCAGGAGCCGCGGGCGTTCAGCGGTCTGCCGTCGGGCGTGGACACGTGGCGCCGGCACTGCGAGAAGTGGTTCCGCCAGTGGGACCTCGGCGTGACGGGATTCATCATCGACGGCTACGCGCCGCCCATGGGTCCCGAGACGCTGGACGCGTACGCGGCCTTCTCGCCGGAGGGCATCGCGGCGCAGAAGATTGAGCCGCTGGGGCTCCACAAGGGCATGCCCTACGTGCGCATGGACTACGACCTGACCCGGTCGCCGGAGGAGTCGGCCGAGACCGTGCTGCATCGCCTGGGCGAAGACACGCCTGAGTTCAAGATCTTCCGCACGATCCTCTGGAAGCCGTCGGGGCACAAGGCGCTGTTCGAGGCGTTGAAGGCCTCGGATCGCGGCGAAGACATCGAGATCGTCGACCCCTACTCGCTGTTCCTGCTCGCCAAGCAGCACCTGACGCAGACGGACGGCGACGAGGAGGAGTAGCAGAGCGCGACCCGGACGGAGGCATCACCGCACGACGCGCCCCGAGGCGGAGCCGCCCATGAGGGCCTCCACTTCGGGGCGACGCGTGTAGTTCAGGTCGCCGACGATCGAGTGGGCCAGGCATGATGAGGCCGCCGCGAACGCGACCGCCTGCCGCGGGTCCGCCAGCTCGGGGGTCGTCAGGGCGAAGATGATCCCCGCGGCGAACGCATCGCCGCCGCCGACGCGGTCGACGATCGACCGGATCTCGTAGGGCGCGTAGGCGCCGTTGCGCTCCGGGGCGAAATGCGCTTTGTCCGAGGCCGCGTCGTAGAGCATGCCGCCCCAGTTGTTGTGGCTCGCGGACAGGCTCTCGCGCAAGGTGATGGCGACGTGGCGCACGTGCGGGAACTGCGCGACGATCTGACGCGCGACGTCCGGGTAGCGGTCGATATCCAGCCGGCCCGCCTCGACGTCCGACGCGCCGGCCCGGATGGACAGCACATCGCCGGCGTCGGCCTCATTGGCCACCACCAGGTCGACGTGCTTCAGCAGCGCGCGCATGGTGCGTTCGGCGAGGTCGCGCGGCTTCACTTCCGGGTCCCACCGCCAGAGCTTTTTGCGGAAGTTCAAGTCGCACGACACGCGCAGCCCGCGCGCCTGCGCCTCCCGGGCGGCGCAGAGGGCGGCTTCGGCCGCCGTCCGCGACAGCGAAGGCGTGATGCCCGTCACGTGGAACCAGGCCGCGTTCGCGAATGCGGCGTCCCATGCGTAGGCGTCGCCCGGCGTGAGCGACACGGCGGAGTGATCGCGATCATAGACGACATTGCTCGGCCGCTGGTTCGCCCCGGCCTCGAGAAAGTAGAGTCCGAGCCGGCCATAGTCCGTGCGCACGATGTGCGAGACGTCGACGCCCAGGCCCCGCAGCATGCCGACGCAGGCGTCCGCGACGGGGTTCACCGGCAACGCGGTGATGAACGAGGCGCATCCGCCGAGACTGGCGATGGACACAGCGACGTTGGCTTCCGCGCCCGCGAAGGTGATGTCGAGGGCGCCCGGCAGCGCCTGTCGCAGTCGAAGGAAGCCCGGCGCGGCCAGCCGGCCCATGACCTCGCCGAAGGTGACGATGCGGGCGGGATGGGATGTCATGAAAGCGCTCCTCTCAGGGCGTTCACCTGGTGCACGGCGGCCCGGGCGGCGGCCTCGATGCCTTTCCAGTCGCGCGCGGCGATGTGTTGGCGGGGGGCCAGCCAGGAACCGCCGACGGCCAGTACGAACCGCTCGCGCAGGTAGGTCTCGACGTTGGCCGGCGTCACGCCGCCCAAGGGGATGTAGCGCAGGCCGAGGTGGAGATAGGGCGCTGCGAGGCCCTTGAGGTAGGCGATGCCCCCCTGCGCCTCTGCGGGGAAGAACTTCAGCACCTGACATCCCAGCTCAACGGCGCGCTCGACCTCGGACGGCGTGGCGACGCCCGGCGTGAAGAACAGCCCGGCGTCGCGCGCGGCCATCACGACCCGCGCGTTCAGCCCCGGCGCCATCGCGAAATGCGCGCCGAGTTCCTTGGCCTGCCGCACCTGCGCGGGGGTGAGCACCGTGCCGATGCCCACCAGCATCTCCGGCACGTCATGCAACACAGCCCGCGCGGCGTCGACGGCGGCCGGCGTGCGCAACGTGAGTTCGACGGCCGTGATGCCGCCGGCAACCAGGGCGCGGGCCACCGGCACGGCGTAGTCCGCATCATCCACCACCAGGACCGCGGCCACCCCGGCGGCCTCGAGTCTACGAACCACGTCGGCTCCCGTCAGCGTAGTTGGCGCCATATCCGACTCCCCCAATGGTTCCAGCAGTCTGCTCAGGGACACGTGAAAATAGCCCACCGACCGGCCCTGCATCAAGCTGGAGACGCGGCCTCGCCAGGAACAGGGCCCGCGCGGTTCGCGAACGGACCCGCCTGCCGGTAAGATGGGGCGACCATCGGCGCCCCGCGTGGGGCGGGGATTGCGAAGACGGGAGCCTCAGACATGGGCGATGCACCTCGCGTGACGCTTATCGGCGCCGGCATGATCACGCACGACCAGATCCTGCCGTCGCTGTACCACCTGCAACGAACCGGCCGCATCGGAGGGATCCACATCTGCGGTACGCGCGCGGCCTCGCTGCGGGCGTTGCGTGACGATGAGACGCTGCGGCGGGCGTTCCCGGGCCAGGGGTTCACCGCCTATCCGGACCCCGACAGCGACGGCCCCCCGGAACCCGAGCGCTATCGGCAAGCGCTTGCGGACGCCCCGCGCCACGCGATCGCCGTCATCGCCGTGCCCGACCAGCTCCACTTCCCGATCGCCATGGAGGCGCTTCGGAACGACCAGCATCTGTGCGTGGTGAAGCCGCTCGCGCTCACCTATCGCGACGGCGAGACGATCGCCGAAGAGGCGCGGCGTCGCGGGCTGCTTGTAGGCGTCGAATACCACAAGCGTTTCGATCACCGTGCACTGATGGCGCGTTCCGCTTACCGGGCAGGGAAGTTCGGCGACTTCCGCTTGGCTCAGGCGCAGTTGCACGAGCCCTACTACTACCGCGACTCGAACTTCCAAAACTGGTGCACTTGCGAACACACCGACATGTTCACCTACGTCGGATGCCACTACGTCGACCAGATCGCCTTCATCACCGGACTCCGTCCCATCTCCGTGAGCGTCTACGGCATCCGCGACACGTATCCCAACGGGAACGAGGGATTCCTGTGGACGGACGCGCGGGTGGTCTGGGAGAACGGCGGCTGCCTGAGCGTGGTCAATGCCATCGGCTCGCCGAACGCCGCGGCGGGCGCGAACTTCCAGGGGATCGTCATGTGGGGCCAGGGCGACCGCGACGCCACGATGCTGCGCCACTCGGACCAGTTCCGCGGGGTGACGCATAGTTGCACGGAGGCCGGCGACGGGCCGGGCGACACGGTGTACTCCGAGCCGAACCCGGACTACATGCGCCTGCTGGACATGGGCGGCGACGGACTGACGCCGGTCGGGTACGGTTACCGCAGCATCGAACACATCGTGGAGGCGTGCGTCCGGGCCGGCGCGATCCCGGACCTCGCGGAACGCACGGCGTTTCTGGACCGGTTGGATGCGGAAGGGATCGTGGCAACGCCGCGCAACAGCAGCCATAATGAGCTGGTCATCGAGGCGGGGAGAATGAGCATTCTGGCCGGCGGCCGGGAAGTCGCCATTCAGTACGCGCCCGCCCCGAGCGTAGCATTCCGCGAGTACGCCTAGCCCGCGCAACGTGCGCATACTTCCGCCGTCTCACAGTGCCGAACACCGCGCGGCGGGACAGGATCCGTCGGCGGCGTCGTCACGGTTATGCCAACCCAAATGGGGGTATCCACCAATGCATGCACAGGGATCGTCCGGCCTGGCCGGACGGCGCATCGTCGGCGCGGCGATGTGCCTGGCACTCGCGGCGACGTTCGCCGCGGCGGATGCAGCAGCGCCCGTCCACCGCATGGGCGAGGACGCGGTCATCAGGGAATGGGTCGTGATCGGGCCGTTCCCGAACCCGGAGGCGGACGATCCGGTGCGGACGGGGTTCGCCGTGGACCATCTCACAGCGCTGGGCGGCGAGGCGACGGCGGAGCTCGCGCCGGGCGTGGAAGTGGACACAACGGACGCCTCCGGGGCGCCGATCACCGTTCGCGCGGAGACCATCCACGCGGGCGAAGACGGGGTCCTGGATCTGGCCGAGGTCTACGCCGGCCGCGAGTTCGCGGTCGCCTACGCCTTCGCGTGGGTCGAGGCGACGGAAGCCCGCGAGACGACGTGCTACTTCGGATCGGACGATTGGCCGCGGATGTGGGTGAACGGCGAGATGGTCCACGAGATCGTCGCTCCGGAGGGCCGCGGCTGCACGCCTGGCCAGGACCAGTTCCCGGTTCCGCTCCGCGCCGGCCGGAACGCGGTCATGCTCAAGATTGACCAGAACACGGGACCCTGGGCATTCATCGTGGAGTTGCCGACGCCGGACCAACTGGCCGATCGGCGCAAGGAGCAGTTGCGGCGACGGGGCATCCAGGCGCTCCAGGACGCGCAAGTCGGCCCTGGCGGCTACAAGGGGTACATCATCTCCCCCGGCCCTTTCCCGACGCTCGAGTGGGAGAACCCGTACCTGATCGAGGCCGTGAAGGGACAGGTCGATCTGACCGTGCGGTGGTTCGACGCGGACCTGAACGAGGTGACGCGCGCGGATGCGCCGGGCCGCTACGCCGCCTACGTGGAGGGCGCCGCCGAGGACGGCGCGGTGATCCGTCGCGCCTACACCTTCGTGTGCCTGCCGGATGGCGTGGAATGGTGGAACCATCTCCCGAAGCCCGAGTTCCCATACGTGCCGCAGGACGCGATCGCGCCCGAGGCGTGGGCGGCGTATGCAGACGAACTGTCTGAGACGACCCGCTGGCGCCTGTTCGACGCGCTCCAGGAGGACGGCCCGATGGTGCTGGCCAAGATGCTGGAGTGGACGCCCGGAGACGACGCCGCGACGCAGCTCAACTGGGCGCTGACCGCGCACCAGGACTACCACCTCGCCCTCAAGCGCAAGGTGTTGGGGATCGGCGACGACGCATATCTCCCGCTCCGGCCGCCGCGCGAGAGGGCCGGCGAACCCGCGACTGTGCTCCGGCCGGGCGCGCCGCACGAGGCCGGCATGAAGGCGGATGCGCCCGAACGGATCCGCGCCGCCTGCCAAGCGTGGCAGGAGCAGAGCCAGATCGGCTTCACCGTACTCGTGGCGCGGCACGGCGTGGTCGTGTTCCATGAAGCGTTCGGCGAACGCGACGGCGAGACGCTAACGGTGGACAGTAAGCTGCCGCTGGCATCGCTCACCAAGATGCACGCCGGCCTGCTGTTCGCGCAGTTCCTCGACCAGGGGCTGATCGGCCAGGACGATCCCGTGGGCAAGTACCTGCCCGACTTCCCGACGGAGGGCGACGATGTCATCACGATCCGCCAGTGCCTGACCCACGCGACGGGCCTGGACGGCCACGGGAACTGGGGCGGCATGGCGAACCCGTGGTTCGACAACGCGGTCGCCAACGGGCTCGAGCTGCTTGAGCCGGGGCGCACGGTGCTCTACAACGGACTGGGCTTCGATCTCGTGGGCAAGGTGATGGAGATCGTGAGCGGGAAGAGCATCTTCCGGCTGTTCCACGAGCACTTCTTCACGCCGCTCGGGCAGGACGACCCGACGATCGTCGACCTGGGCTACGGCATTGACTGCACCGTGGCCGACCTCGCGCGCGTGGGGCAACTGACGTTGAACCGCGGCGCGTACGGCGAGCTCGAGTTCTTCACGCCGGCGACCTTCGAACAGCTCATGCCGAAGCGCTACTGCGACATGTTCCCCGGTCTCCCGGACAACAAGGACGAGTACGGACTGGGCATCTCATGGATGCGCGAGGCGCATCCGAACGCGGGCGAAGACGGCATCCCCGACGACGCGACCGTTCTGAGCAAGAACACGATCGCCCACGGCGCGGCGACGAGCGCCGTGCTGCGGGTCGATCTGGATAACGACCTGGTCGTGGCGATCTGTCGCTATACGGCGGGACCCGACTACGGCGAGCACTTGACCAACGTGCTGATGGCCGTGGCGGAGAGCCTCGAGTAGCGGTCATCGCATTCCGAACGGAAACGGCCCGCGGTTCCCCAGTTCTTCACGGGATCCGCGGGCCTTCTGTCTGAAGCGCGCGTCGGTCTATCGGCCCTTCCGCGGCGCGGCGCCGTCGAAGCAGTGTGCGATGTGGTCCTTCGGGTCGGGCCGGGTGAGCAGGCTCACGACCACGGCCGCGAACGCGGACACGGGAAGGGCCACGACGATCGATTCGGTCCAACACCACTGGATGCCGAGGACGGGATCGGGCAGCACCGTGGGACGTCCGAGCAGTCCGTTGGCCATCAGGGCGGGAAGCCGGCCTTTGGGCATCTGAACGAACATGATCCAGAGGAAACTCGCGCCGAACCCGGTGAGCACGCTGGCCAGCGCGCCGGCGCGGTTCATCCGACGCCAGTACAGCCCGCCGATGTACGCGGGGATGAAGGCGGCGGCGCAGAGTCCGAAGAACATGGCGGTGGCGGTCGCCACGATGCCCGCGGGCAACTGGAAGGCCAGGACGACCGTGGCCAGGATGGCGACGATGATGCCCACACGCGTGACCAGAACTGTGTGGCGGCGTCCGTCGCCCGCGCCGAGCCCATGCTCGAAGAAGTCCCGGCCGATCGCGGCGCCGATGGTGTGGAACTGCGAACTGAGCGTCGAGACGGCGGCGGAGAGCAACGCGAGCATGAACAGCACGCCGAACCAACTGGGCAACGCATCCTTCACGAACAGGGGGATGATGGAGTCGATGTTGCGGTCCGCCTTGGCCAGCGAGAGCAGTCCGCCCCGTGTCTCGTCGACGAACCACAGGTTGGACAGGTTGCCCACGATGTAGGCGACGGCGGTCATGACGAGGATGAAGACGCCGCCGACAAGCACCGCGCGGTTCAGTTCGCGCGTGCTCCGAACCGTCATGAACCGGACGGCGAGCTGGGGTTGCCCGATGACGCCGATGCCCACGCCGAGGATGATGCTCGTCACGAGCACGTAGAACTGGTTGGATCCCGGAGCGGGCATGCGCGCCCAACCGCGCCAGCCGTCGCGCTCGAACTGCATGGTGACCGCCCGGTTGATCAGCGCGGGCGCATCGGCCAGCTCGGGCTGCGCCGCGAGCTTCGCGGCGACGGGCGCCAGCTCGTCCGGGTCGTCCCCGCCTTCCGGCGCGCTCTCCAGCCTGCCCATCGCGGCGATGAACCAGTCGACGGCTTCCGCGTCGTCGACCTCCGCGGGCACGGCGTCGCGGATCCGCGGCAGCAGCAACGCGGCCTCTGCGCGGACCTCGTCCGGAAGGGCCTCGAGCTGTCGGTGCGCCTCGAGCACGCCGCCGCAGTGGCCATAGGCGTAGAACAGCATGATCACCATGCCGATGAACATGATCGAGCCTTGCAGGGCGTCCGTGTACATGACGCCCTTCAGCCCGCCGACCACGACGTAGACGGCGATGACGAGACTGAACAGGATGACCGCGACCTCGAAGTAACCGGGCATGAGCGTCGCTTCGAGATAGCGGGCGGCGCCGATGAGCACGGCGGCGGCGTAGAGCGGCATGAACACGACGATGATCAGGGCCGAGGCGCCTTGAAGAAACCGCGATTGGAACCGCCGTCCGAGCAGTTCGGGAAACGTCTGGGCCTGCAACCTGCGCCCCATCCGCCGCGTTCGCGCGCCGAGCACCACAAACGCGACAAAGATGCCCATGAGGATGTTCAGGAACACCAGCCACAGGATGCCCATGCCGTACATCGCGGCCGCGCCGCCGAACCCGACGATGGCCGAGGTGCTGATGAAGGCGGCGCCGTAGGAGAGCGCCATGACGAAGGGGTGGGTCTGGCGTCCCGCGACAAGGTAGTCGGCGCTGGTGTGCGTACGTCGATACCCCAGATACCCCAGATAGCCGATCGCCGTGACATAGATCACCGCAACGATGGCGAGGACGAACACGTTCATGCTGGATGGCTCCTGATGACGAGGCGCATGGGAACGCGCCCCTCCCCCGTTCCCGGACCGGCTCCGCGGCGCGGCATGCACGAACCGACGCCGCTAGAGGCTGTCGTCGATCCGTTCCTTCTCCTCCGCCCACTTGGCGTCTTCGTCGGTCGGCGGCGGTTCATCGCCGTTGTTCCAGTTGATGGCGCCGTAGACCACGCAGAGCGCCGTGGCAAGCAGGCAGAGCAGATAGCCCGCGGCTATCCATGGATCGCTGAATCCGAGCATGTTCCCCTCTTCGGACCGCGCCGGCGGCCGTCTGCGTCTATGGGAGCCTGCGTCGGTCGTGGACGCGGGCGGCCTTGCCTGTGAACCGATCGAGCGCGCGCGGCGGCACGAGCTCGACGCGCGCACGGACCCCCGTGACCTCCTGGATGCGTCGGTCGATCCGGTCGATCAACGCCTGCATCCGACTCATGCTGTCGGAGAAGCTGTCGGAGCTGACCTCGACCTTGACCGTGAGTTCGTCGAGTCGACCGGGACGATCGATCTCGATCAGGTAGTGCGGGGCGGTTCCGTCCACCTGAAGCAGCGCCTCCTCGATCTGCGAGGGGAACACGTTCACCCCGCGGATGATCAGCATGTCGTCGCTGCGTCCGACCACGCGGCTCATGCGGACGGTCGTGCGGCCGCAGGGGCAGGCGCAGGTGTCGAGGGAAGCGATGTCACGCGTGCGGTACCGAATGATGGGCATCGCCTGCTTGGTCAGCGCCGTGATCACCAGTTCACCGTAGGCGTAATCGTCGACCGGTTCGAGCGTCTCCGGGTCGAGGCACTCGATGATGAAATGGTCTTCCTGCACGTGCATGCCGTCGCGGGCGGCGCACTCGCCGCTCACGCCGGGCCCGATGACCTCGCTCAGACCGTAGTTATTGAACGCAAGAATGCCCAGGCGGCGCTCCGCTTCGCGGCGCATCTCCTCGGTCCACATCTCGCCGCCGAAATGGCCGAATTGGAGCGGCAGCGACGCGGGGTCGTCGCCCATCTCCTCGATGGCGTCGGCGATGGTGAGGGCGTAGCTGGGCGTGCAGACGAGCGCATCCGCTTCGAGATCGCGCAGCAGCGTGATCTGGCGCGCCGTGTTTCCGGAGGCGGCGGGCAGGATCGCCGCGCCCACGCGCTCCACGCCGTAGTGGAGCCCGAACCCGCCCGTGAACAGCCCGTATCCGAAGGAGATCTGGACGGTGTGATGAGGCCGAAGGCCGCCGGCAGTGAGAAACCGGGCGCAAATGTCGGCCCAAGTGCGCAGATCCTCCGCGGTGTAGGCGACGAAGGTAGGCTTGCCCGTCGTACCCGAGGAACCGTGGTACCGCGCGACCTCCGCCCGCGGTACGGCCAGGAAACCCAAGGGGTAGTGCTCGCGCAAGTCGCTCTTCGTCGTGAACGGCAGGCGCTTGAGATCGGCCAGACTCCGGATCTGGTCCGGCGAGACGCCGGCCTTCTTGAAGGCGTCCCGGTAGAACGGCACGTGGGCGGCGCGTTCCACGCAGGACTTCAGGCGGCGGAGCTGAAGCGCCCTCAGTTCGGTCCGGGGCATGGTCTCCGCCGGATCCCACACCCGATTCTCCACCGCAAACGCAGTGCTCATGGTCCCTCTAGTCTCCGGCGCGACTGTACAGCTCTACGCTGTTGACGACGCTCACATCGGCTTTCTGCATCGCGCTGATCGCGGCGTCGGTGTCCTCGAACCGGAAGATCATGACGGCCTTGTCGTCGCTGCGATAGGTGAATGCATACATATACTCGATATTGATCTCGGCGTTCTCAAACACGTTCAGCAGATCGGCGAGGCCGCCGGGCCGATCGGGGACTTCCGTGGCGATCACCTCGGTGACGTTCACCACGCAGCCCGCCTGCTCCAGGACCTCTGTGGCGCGCTTCCAGTCGCGCACAATCAGCCGCAGAATCCCAAACTGCTGCGTGTCCGCCAGCGCCAGCGTCAGGATATTGATGCCCGCATCGGCCAAGGCGCGACAAGGCTCGCTGAGTCGGCCGGACTTGTTCTCGAGGAACACGGACACTTGCTGGATCTTCATGGACTGCTCCCCTCTTGCGGCCGCCGCCGACGGGCGACGTCGACGCAACGGCCCCATCCCAAAGCTACAACTTGCGCTTGTCGATGACGCGCCTCGCCTTGCCCGCGCTCCGCTCGATCGCGTTCGGCTCCACGAGGCGCAGGTTCACGCGGATCCCGAGCACGTGGTCGATGGCGTGGGCGAGCTTCTGCCGCACGGCCTCCATCGCGCCGACGCGATCGCTGAAGACCTCCGAGGTCACCTCCACCTCGACGGTCATGCGGTCGAGGCCGTCTTCGCGGGTCAGGATAATCTGATAGTGCGGCAACGTGCCCTCGACCTGCAACAACGCAGTCTCCACTTGCGACGGGTACACGTTGACGCCGCGAATGATGAACATGTCGTCGCTGCGGCGGTCGACCCGGCGCATGCGTCGCACCGTGCGCCCGCAGGGACAGGGCTCGGTGTAGAGCGTGGTGATGTCGCGCGTGCGGTAACGCAGCAACGGCATCGCACGCTTGCTGAGCGTCGTCAAGACCAGCTCCCCCTCTTCCCCGTCCGGCAGGACTTCGCGGGTCTCGGGGTCGATGATCTCCGGATAGAAATGGTCCTCGAAGATATGCAGCCCGTCCTGCGCGCGGCACTCGCTGGCCACGCCCGGACCGATGATCTCAGAGAGCCCGTACATATCATATGCCTTGATACCCGCGGCGGGCTCGATGCGCTGACGCATGCCGTCGGTCCACGGCTCGGCGCCGAAGACGCCGATGCGCAAGGGCAGATCACGCAGGTCGACGCCCAGCTCCTGGGCGCACTCGATGATGTGGAGGAAATAGCTGGGCGTGCAGCAGACGGCCGTGACGCCGAAGTCCTTCAGCACCATGATCTGCCGCTCAGTGTTGCCGCCCGAGATCGGGATCACCGTGGCGCCGAGGGCTTCGGCGCCGTAATGCGCGCCGAGACCGCCCGTGAACAGCCCGTAACCGTAGGCGTTCTGGATGATGTCGCCGCGCTGACAGCCGCACGCCGCGAAGGTGCGCGCCATCACGCCCGACCACACGTCCAGGTCCTCGCGCGTGTACGCGACGACGGTGGGTTTGCCGGTCGTCCCGCTCGACGCGTGGACCCGGATCACCTCGCTCATCGGACTGGCGAAGAGCCCGAAGGGATAGCTGTCGCGCAGGTCGTCTTTCACGGTGAACGGCAGACGTCGGATGTCGTCGAGCGAGCGAATATCGTCCGGGGTCAGCCCCCGCTCGACCATGTGACGCCGGTAGAGCACCACATTGTCGTAAGCGCGCGCCACGATCGCCCGGAGACGATGCAACTGCAACGCGCGCAACTGCTCCTGCGGCAGGTAGTCGGAAGCGGACAGCGGATGAAACGTGCAGCCCGCATCATGCCAAAGCTCGGCCATGGGACCCCCTCTTCGCGACCCCCGGAAGCGCCCGGGGAATCGCCGACGCTCAAGATAATCGCTCCGTCAAGACAATCGCTTCCGCGCCGCGGAAACGCCGTACTGGAAGACCTCGAGGTTCATCTCGTGGAGCCGTTCGGGCAGGTTCGCGCGCACCCCCTCGAGCAGGCAGGACTCGGGCAGATCGAGGCGGACGCTGAGCGCTCCGAGCAGCGCGACGTTCAG
Organism: Candidatus Hydrogenedentes bacterium UBA6118; assembly: GCA_002422525.1. Taxonomy (GTDB): domain Bacteria; phylum Hydrogenedentota; class Hydrogenedentia; order Hydrogenedentales; family SLHB01; genus UBA6118. The sequence goes on along the minus strand of DIWA01000002.1, from coordinate 19,482 downwards.
GTTGCGCTCCGTGACCGGGTTGTCCTCATCCGCCACAAGGTCATCGACGTCCTCGATCCCTTGGTCCTCATCATAGAAGACTTCGGGCGTGATCAGCACGCCGCCCTCGCGCAGGAGATGGCGCGTCACGTCGACCTGGGTCTCGTCGAGGACCACCAGGTAATCCGCCTCGCCCTCCGGGATCATCGGACTGAAGACCTCATCGCCGAAACGCACATCGCTCGATACGGAGCCGCCGCGCTGGCTCATGCCATGCAGTTCGCTCTTCTTCACGTCCAATCCCGCGTGGACGGCGGCGTCGGCGAGGATGTCCGACACCTTGAGGACGCCCTGGCCGCCGAGCCCCGCGAAAACAACATTGGTGACCTTACTCATTGCAGGCTCCCGCGGCCGCGGTCGCGACCCGCTCCTCGATCAGGGCGCAGGGACGACGCGTGACTATCATCGCGAGTTCGCCGCTCGCGAGCGTCTCCGCGATGAGGGTCTCCAGACCGTCGCTTCCGAGTTCGCGCGGGTCCACCGTATGGATGCGTCGGATGCCGATGGCCTCGGCCACGCGTTCGATGTCCAGGCGGTTGGTGGGTTCGTGGTTCAGCGTGCGCCCCGTGCCCGGATGCTCCTGCAACCCCGTCATCGCGGTGGTGCCGTTGTCGAGCACCATCACGAGGTGACCCGTCGTCGGCGGGTTGTAGACCATCTCGACCAGGCCCGTCAGGCCGCTGTGAACGAAGGTGCTGTCGCCGATCACGCTGACGACGCGCCGCGCTTCCTCGTCCGGCAAGGCGTGGCGCAAGCCCAACCCCGCCCCGATGCTCGCGCCCATGCAGACGCAGCAGTCCATGGCCTCGAACGGCGGCAGCACGCCGAGCGTGTAGCAGCCGATGTCCCCGGAGACGATGCAGTTCAGGCGCGAGAGCGCCTGGAACACCAGCCGGTGCGGACAGGTGGGACACAGTTGCGGCGGGTTGCCGCGCGGCGGCGTCGGTTCGGCGGACGTGTCACCGGCAAGGATGCGGCGCACACGTTGCACGCTCAGCTCCCCGAACCGGTACATCGGGTCCTTGCCGCGCACGGCGATGCCGGCCGCCCGAAGCGTCTCCTCGAGGTAGGGATCGCCTTCCTCAATGACGATGCACTCATCCACGGTCTGCGCAAAAGCCCGCGCGGCTTCGATCGGAACCGGATGCGTCATGCCGAGCTTCAGCACGGGCGCATCAGCAATCGCCTCACGCACATGGGCATACGACACGCCGGAGGTGATCACGCCAACCCGGCCGGAGCCCTCGACGGTCCGCGTCCACGCGCAGGTCTCCACCCACTCCGCTATCTCGGCCAGCTTGGCGCGGAGTCTGCGGTGAGCGGGCTTGGCATAGGCGGGGATCATCACGCGGCCGGGAATGTCGCGCACAAACGTCTCGGGCGGCGCGCTCGCAGTGAAGCGTCCCGTGTCGACCAGCGTCTTCGCGTGACAAAGGCGCGTTGTCAGACGCAGGATCACGGGGATATGCCAGCGTTCGGCGACGTCGAACGCCGCGGCGGTCATCTCATACGCTTCCTGGGAGTCCGAGGGCTCGAACATCGGCACGCCGGCGGCGACGGCGTAACGCCGGTTGTCCTGCTCGTTCTGGCTCGATGCCATCCCGGGATCGTCGGCCGACACCACCACGAGACCGCCCTGCACATTCGTATAGGCCGCCGTGAACAGCACGTCGGCTGCGACATTCAGCCCGACATGCTTCATCGTGACCAGCGCGCGGGCCCCGGCGAATGCGGCGCCCACGCCGACCTCCATCGCGACCTTCTCGTTCGGGGCCCATTGGGCGCGCCCGCCGAGCGTCGCGAAATACTCGAGAACCTCTGTGGAAGGCGTTCCAGGGTACCCCGTTCCGAGTGATACGCCGAGCTCGCGCGCGGCCGCGGCGACCGCCTCGTCTCCGCTCAGCAAGCGCCGGAGACCGGCGGACGCCTTCGTGGATTGTTGCACCATGTATGTGGATACCCTTTTTGGGAGTAGCTACGCTGTGATCGTAGCGCTGCGGACACACCCTTCCCCACAGGATCTCGCGGGAAAGCACGGGAAGACTATCAGGACTCCGCGAACCGCGTCAAACCGCCCAAGCACGCAGGCAGTTCGTGAACACGTCTCCCGCGCCGTCCCGCGAGGCGTCGCGGCGCTGCCGCGCACGCTCGTCCGCTGATCGTCGGTTTGCGGTTCGGCGCGCCGATGTGGTAAAAACAGCCTCTTCCGTGCCTTGTGGGCTTCGGTCACGTGCGAGCCCCGCGGGGGAGCCAATCACACGCACGAGTTTCAGGAGTAACGCACCCGTGAGAACACCGTTAGTTGCCGGCAATTGGAAGATGAACCTGCTTATCGACGATTCCGTGAAGACGGCCAGCGAACTCAAGTCGCTCGTTGCGGACGTTTCCACCGTCGAGATCGTCGTATGCCCCGTGTTCACCGCGCTCCGCGCGGTCAGCGACGCGCTCAAGGGCGCGAACGTCGCCGTGGGCGGCCAGAACTGCTACCTGAAGGAGAGCGGCGCGTTCACCGGCGAGATCTCGCCGCAGATGCTGGCCGACGCCGGCTGCACGTGGACGATCATCGGCCACAGCGAACGCCGCCAGTACTTTGGGGAGACCGACTCCCTGCTCAACGACAAGCTCCGCTTCGCCCTGGCGTCCGGCCTGAAGGTCATGTTCTGCATCGGCGAGACGCTCGAGGAACGCGAGAGCGGCCGGATGAATGACGTCCTCGTTCGCCAAGTCACCGAGGGGCTGCAAGGCCTCACGGAGGCGGACTTCGCGCGCATCGCCGTCGCCTATGAGCCCGTGTGGGCGATCGGAACGGGCGTAACCGCTTCGCCGGAGCAGGCCGAGGAGGCCCACGCCTTCGTGCGCGAGCTTGTTCGCGACCAGTTCGGCGCGACCGTCGCGGATGGACTGCGCATCCAGTACGGTGGTAGTGTGAAGCCCGACAATGCGGCCGAGCTGATGGCGAAGCCGAACGTTGACGGCGCCCTGGTGGGCGGCGCGGCCCTGAAGGCCGACAGCTTCGCCGCCATCGTGCGCGCCGCTGTCTAGCAATCAACCCTTACCATTGCTCTCATCGGCCCATGCCGCGCCGAAGGTCGGCGGACTGACGGCGTGGACGGCTAACAACGAGGGATTGGACGGAGTATGCTCGGAGCAATCTTCAGCTGGGCGGCCCTGCGGTGGCTGCTGATCCTTGTCTATGTGCCTGCATGCATCGGGCTCATCGCGATCGTGCTGCTGCAGAAGGGCAAGGGCACGGGCTTCGCCGGCGCGTTCGGCATCGGCGGCGGCTCGGACGCCGTCTTCGGCCCGCGCGCCAGTCGCAGCCTCCCCGTCAGGCTGACGTACACGTTCGCGACCATCTTCATCGTGCTCGCCCTCACGCTCTCGTTCCTTGAGGACAAGATCGTGCGCGGCGACGCGCCGGAGCTTGTGTCGGACGAGGCGGTCGTCGAGAGCGGCCTGTTGGACGAGGGACTCGGGTCGGCCTACTCTGACGAAGATGCTGACGGCGTCGAGGGCGATGCTGAGGCGGCTCCGACCGAGGAGACTGCTCCCGTCGAGGAGACTGCTCCCGATGCCGAGGGCGCCCCGGTGGAAGAGGCCGCTCCGACCGAGGAGACTGCTCCCGTCGAGGAGGGCGCCCCGACCGAGGGAACCGAAGCGGCCGACAGCGGGATAGATGCATCGGAAGAGACGCCCGAGGCGACGGATGAGACCGTTGCCCCCGTGACGGATGAAGCTGGCGATGCAGCGCCCGTGAACGAGGATGCCGCGGCAGCGCCGTCGGAACCGTCCGAACAGACCGAGAACTGATCGCGACGCGGGCGACGCGAACGACGCCCGCCGTAGACCGAGACGAACGGGCCCAAGGCGGATAGAGACCGGCTTTGGGCCCGCTTTCATCGGGGAGGGCGCATCCAGTTGGACAAGATCCTGATCAGGGGGGGAAAACCCCTCCGCGGCGCCGTGCAGGTGCGCGGCGCGAAGAACTCGGCCCTCCCGCTGATGGCCGCGGCCATCCTCGCCGAACAGCCTTGCGTACTGCACAACGTCCCCTGTCTGCACGATGTGTTCACGATGGACAAGATTCTCTCGGGCATGGGGATGACCACCGAGTTCACCGGCCGCTACATGACTCTCGACGCCTCGACGATGGGGAGTCAGGAAGCGCCGTATGACCTGGTCCGTAAGATGCGGGCATCCTTCTTCGTCCTTGGGCCGCTGCTGGGGCGGTTCGGCAAGGCGCGGGTCTCCCTGCCGGGCGGGTGCGCCATCGGCACGCGCCCCGTTGACATCCACCTGCAAGGACTCGAAGCGCTTGGCGCCGACATACGCATAGACGAAGGGTATGTGGTGGCCGAGGGACGGCTGCAGGGCGCGGACTACGCGCTCGGATACCCCAGCGTAGGCGCGACCGAGAACCTCCTCATGGCCGCCTGCCGCGCCAAGGGCGTCACGCGGCTGAGCAACGTAGCGCGCGAACCGGAGATCGCGGACCTGGCCGGCTTCCTGAACAGCCTGGGGGCCCAGATCTCGGGCGCCGGATCGGACCTGATCACCATCGTCGGCGTCGACTCGCTCGGCGGGGCGGAGCATGTGGTCATCGGCGACCGCATCGAGGCCGGCACCTTCCTTGTCGCGGGAGCGGCGACGCACGGCGACGTGACCGTGCTCGACGTGAACGCGGACCACCTGGCGACGGTCATCGCGAAACTGCGCGCGTGCGGCGTCGAAGTGGAGACCATGGGCAACCGGATCCGCGCCGCCGCGACGAACGGGTTCAAAGGGATCGACATCTCGACGATGCCCTATCCGGGCTTCCCCACGGACCTGCAAGCGCAGATGATGACCATGCTGTGCGTGGCTGACGGCGCGAGCATCATCAAAGAGACGGTGTTCGAGAACCGGTTCATGCAGGTGGCCGAGCTGCGGCGGATGGGTGCGGAGATCGAGCTGGACGGCAACACGGCGGTCGTGCGCGGCGTGAGGGCCCTGAGCGGCGCCCCCGTCATGGCATCCGACCTGCGCGCCAGCGCCGCATTGGTCATCGCGGGACTCATCGCCGAACGTGGCGAGACCGCGGTCTCTCGGGTGTATCATATCGACCGCGGATACGAGCGCATCGAGGAGCGGTTGCGGGCCCTCGGCGCTGATATCCGGCGGATTCGCGAGTAAGCGTCTCGCGCACGGCGGCGACGACGACGACGTCGCCCGCCGGTCATCTGCGTTCAGGCCGACGGTGAGCGGAAGCCGACGGTCTGGTTATGCACCGCGATCGGTGCGGAAGGAGAACCTCCAGCCATGAAGACGTTCATCATCGAGGACGACGCCGGTTTCGGCGCGGCGGTCCGGTGGTGTGAGACCAGAGAGGGCGACCCGACCAGCGACCCCAAGGAGTCGGAGCGCGTCGAGGGCGTGCGGGCGCTGATGGAAGACGTACGCGCCCGAGGCGATGCGGCCGTGGCCGAGATCACCGAGCGATTCGACCACGTCGCGCTGAGCCCGGAGCAGTTCGAGGTGCAACCGGAGGAGATCGAGCAGGCCTACAAGCGGGTCGACCGAACGCTCGTGGCTGCGTTGGAACGCGCGCATGACAACATCCGCCGCTTCCACGAGAAGAGCGTCAAGGAGTCCTGGGAAGAGGAGTACGAAGACGGAGCCCGCATGGGACAGCGCGTCACGCCGCTCGACAGCGTCGGCGTGTACGTTCCGGGAGGCACGGCGTTCTATCCGTCCTCCGCGCTGATGAACATCGTGCCCGCGAAAACGGCGGGCGTGGAAGAGATCGTCATGGTGTCGCCGCCGACCTATGAGGGCGGCATCCACCCGCTGGCGTTGATCGCGGCGCGCATCAGCGGAGCCGCCCGCATCTTCCGCGTGCAGGGCGTCGCCGGCGTCGCGGCGCTCGCCTACGGCACGGAGCGCATCCCGGCCGTCGTCAAGATCACCGGCCCCGCGAATGCCTACGTCACCATCGCCAAACGCATCGCCTCGGCGGTCTGCGCCATCGACAAGGAAGCCGGGCCCTCGGACGTGGTGGTGATGACTGACGAGAAGACCGATCCGCGCATCGCGGCGATCGAGATGATCTGCCAGGCGGAGCACGGGGCGGACTCCCCCACCACGCTCGTGACGACGTCCAAGGACGGCCTGGAGGCGGTACGGACGGCCATCGATGAGATCATCCCCACCCTATCGCGCGCGGACGTTATCCGGCAGGCGATCGACGACTGTTCGGCGGGGTTCGTCGTGCGCAACCTCGACGAGGCCGCGCGACTGGTCAACGTGATCGCTCCGGAGCATCTCGCCATCATGACCGAGGTGCCGATGCGGGTGATGGACAAGATCAACAACGCCGGCGCGATTATGGTCGGCGCGGGCACGCCCGTGGCGGTGTGCGACTACTACGCGGGACCCAACCACATCCTCCCCACCGGACGGCGCGCACGGTTCGCCTCGCCGCTGACCGTGGACGATTTCCGCAAGGTGTCGAACTACGTGTGCTACTCGCGCGAACGGCTTCGTCGCGACGCGGACGATATCATCCAGTTGGCGAACGCCGAGGGACTGACGGCGCACGCCCGTTCCGTGGAGATGCGGCGATGAAGTACGGGCGGCGCATTCTGGCCGACGTCGAAGGGTATACGCCAGGCGAACAGCCCGACGACCCCAGCGTGATCAAGCTGAACACGAACGAGAACCCGTTCCCGCCGTCACCACGGGTCATCGACGCGATCCGCTCCGTGACGCCGGACGCGCTGCGTCGGTATCCCGATCCCGTGTCGCGGCGATTGCGGAAAACGTTCGCCGAACGCTACGGCTATCCCGATGAGAACTGGGTGATCGCGGGGAACGGCATGGACGAGATCCTGGCGCTTACGGTGCGGTCGTTCTGCGACCCCGGCGACACGCTCGTCACGACCTACCCGACCTACACGCTCTACGAGACGCTGGCACAGCTCCATGGCGCGACGATCTCCTGCGTCGAACTCGACGCAAAATGGCAGCTTCCAGAGGCCCTGTTCGCGGCGCAGGGGCGCATCCTGTTCCTGCCCCGCCCCCACGCGCCCTCGGGTTCGCTGTTTCCGCGCGCGGAGGTCGAGCGCCTGTGCGACGCGTTCCCCGGCATCGTCTTCATCGACGAGGCCTACGTGGACTTCGCCGACGACAACTGCATCGACTTCCCAAAACGGTTCGAGAACGCGATCGTCGGCCGTACCTTCTCGAAGTCGTTCAGCCTCGCCGGACTGCGCGTGGGGTTCGCCGTCGCCCGACCGGAGTTGATCCGCGAGTTCATCAAGACGAAGGACTCGTACAACCTGAACGCGGTGACGCAGGCCGCGGCGACGGCGGCGCTCGAGGACCTCGGCGAAGTCGAGGCGCATCGCGGGACGATCTGCGCGAACCGCGCTGCGTTGACGGAAGGGTTGCGCGCGCTCGGCTTCACCGTGCCGGACTCGCAGTCGAATTTCGTGCTCGCTGAGTGGTCGGGCTCACCGTCGACGCGGACGTTGTTCGAGCAGCTCCGCGAACGGCGCATCTTCGTTCGCTATTTCGATGCGCCCCGGCTCGACGGCGCGATGCGGATCACCGTCGGATCGGCGGAAGAGATCCAGGCTCTCTTGTCGGCGCTGCGCTCACTCATCGCGGGCTGATCCGCCGCCTTCAGGCGACTCGCCATCCACGATTTCGGGAAGCGCCGCGATGAACGCATCCCACGAATGGAAGGTGTACTCGGCGGTCGTCGATGCCGCGTACATCGCGTTCTCCGCGGCGAAGAGCGCGGCTTGCGCCCCCACGCCGTGCGCCCCTTCGATGTCCGACGACTCGAGGTCGCCGATGTGCAGCATCTCCGACGGGCGAACTTGCAGCTTCCGGGCCGCCTGCTCGAACACCCGCGGACTGGGCTTGGCGGCGCCCGCCTCGTCCGAAAACACGGCGGCCTGCAGGTAGTCGAGGAAACCGTGCTCGCGCAGTATCCGGCGCAGGTACCGGCCCGGGCTCAGGCCCGTGTCGGAGATCAGGCCCACCCGACAGCGACGCCGCGCCGCCGCGACGGCGTCCAGCCCGCCCTCGATCGGCGTCACCGGGTAGCGCAGGATCGCCCGCGCGAAGACCCGCGCAAGGTCGCGCTCGCACTCCTCGGACACCTCGACGCTGAGGTACTCCAACGCGGCGCGCACGGCATCGAGCGCGTCCATGGTCCGCAGCTCATCGAGGTGATGCAGCACCTGCGCGGCCTGCGCCGCCTCGATCGCGTCCGCAGCGGCCCGATAGGAGCGCCGCGTCGCATGGGCGAGGGCCTTGATCCGCACCAACTGACGGGCGCCGCCCTCGTCCGTGTAGCTGAACAGCGTGCTCCAGAAGTCGAATGTGATGGCCCGAATCGGCATCGCGTCGCCCTCGTCCGCCTGGTGGCATCTTACCAGAAGGCCTCCGCGGTGGGAACCATCGAGTCAGTCTCCCCGAGTCACGGCCGACCGAGCCATCACCTCTCAGGTCACGGCGCGCGCTATCGTCGCAGCAGCCTGATCTTCGATACCCGGCAGTCGCCGCCGTTCTTGACGCCCCACACCAGCCGCTGGCCGGCTCGGTCGCCGGTGCGGAAGCTGTAGGCGTGCAACACGGGGTTGGCCGTGTGCCGTTGCGTCCACCGGAACTGCGCCGTCGTGGCGCCGTCGTCGTCGCGCAGCGCGAGGTAGGCGTAGTCGCCGTGCCAGATCCGCGGCTGCGCCGCCCAGTAGAACCATACGGTGTAGGTCGTGTTCGGTTCGAGCGGAACGCTTTCCGGACGGGTGGACAGGAAGTCCGACCAGTCGTCGGGCAGCGTGACCTGGCTGCGATCACGGCGGAACGCGGCGCGGTCGCCCTCGCGAATCTGCACCGTCTCGTCGCGCGCGACATCGCTGCCCGCCGGATCGATGATGCGCACGGCATCCGCCGGCGCCGGCGTCACCGTCACGTCCGCGATGCGCATGGCGCCGCCGCCGACGGCCTCCCACGCCAGCCGGTACGGCGCGGCGTCCAGCGTGCGCACGAGCGCCGTCTTGCGCGCGGCCGGCTGACCGGCTTTGTCGAACCAGCGCGACTCGAGGATCCGCGAATCGTCCGCTCCGTCGACGACCAGCCGGAAGTAGCCGGGGTCGTCCGTATCGAGGTCGCGTTCCGGGTCGCGTTCGATCGTGTAGGCGAACGAGACGAGCCAGGCGCCGTCGGCCCCGAGCGGCTCGGACAGGGCATAGCCCGTCGGCGTCGGCGTGAGCGAGGCGCGCGCATCCGGCGCGACCCCTTCGGCGGAGGGGTCGATGTCGATCTCGCCGAGGTCGTAGATCCGGCGATCATGATCGCCGTCCATGGCGAGGGCGATCGTCGGCGCGCCCGCGTTGTCCACGAACGCGATCGCCAGGCGATACCGCCCCGGCGGCAGGTCGGCAGGCAGACCGAAGCGCGACTCGAGATCGTAGGTCTCCCCCGCCGTCCAGTAGCGCTGGTCGAAGTCTGCGTCGACGCCGGTCCACGCCGTCTCGCCGTCCTGCATCAGGTAGACGGCCAACGGGAACTGGTAACGGCACCGTCCCATGGCGCGGTTTTCCCACGTCTGCCGCAGGACCAGCGAACCGCCCGGCGCCGCCGTGTCGGGATAGGCCGCACGGACCAGCGCGAAGCGATAGCCCATCCGCTTGTGCCCCTCGAGCATCACGTCGCGGTAGTCGTTGTAGAACTCCGCGGCGTCCCCCATCGCGCCCCAGCCCAAGGGCGTCGCGTAGGTCGGGTGATGCGTCAGCAGCTCGTCCACGGCGTTCTCGACATGGTCATCGCCATCACGCGTGGCGGCGAAACCCACGATGGCCGCGCTTGTGTAATGCCGCACCCCGCCGAAGAACTCCATGAACATCGGCTTGCGGTAGTGCTGGAAGAAGTTGGCGATCATCCGGCCGTCGTATTCCTGGAACACCGCGCCCGCGCAGCCGTGACGCGATAGCGTGACGTCCGGAAAGGCGTAGGCGTAGTCGAACGCGCTGCGATGCCGGAAGTCGTGGTAGGACGGCCGATACTCCTCGTAGATCGACGTGCCGTGGGGCAGCATGGCGCCTTGGGAGTTCCAGAGCGTGCGCCATTCGTAGCTGGCCGACAGGTTCAGCAGCTTGCGGCCGCCGAAGGCCTTGCGCCACGCGTCAATGATGCCGCGCAGGGCCTCGACCCGCTCCTCGACGGTGTCGAAGTTCGCGCCCGAGTGCCATTCGCCGAACTCGCCGTATCCTTGCAGGTTGACGGTCTCGATCCGCGGGTCGTCGGCGTACTTCGCCGCCATCCGTTCGAGGAACAGCGCCAGCCGCTCGCGGTAGACCGGGTGGGTGTAGTCGGGGAACTGCAGATGCGCGCGCTCGGTGCGCGGGACGCCCATGTCGAAGATCCACCGCGGACAGCCGGGGATCGTGCCGAAGTCGTCCGTCGCGAACCGCAGGTGGATGGGCTTGCCCACGCTCGACCAGTAGTCGACGGACTTGTCCATCAGCGACCAGTCGTAGACGCCCGGCTCCGGCTCGATCTGCGCCCAGGTCGACAGCACGGCCGCATGCGCGAACCACTCGAACGGCGTGCCGTCGTTCGCCCTGTCCGCGGACCGACCCGCGTCGATCTCGCCGGGGATCGCGTGGTCGATCACCACCCAGCCCTTGTGCGGGTTGTGCAACGGCGCGTCGATCTCTTGCGGATACACCACCGCGCCCAACACCAGCGACGCCGCAATCAGCCCCAGATACATCGCCTCGTCCTCCTTCCGGCGCCGCATGCGGCGGCCAGTCGGGTTCGCCGCGCTGCGTCATTTTCGCCCCGCAGCCTCGAACCCGACGGCCCGGACCCGATGACATGATACAGCGACGGCGCTGCGACCCGTAGGGAGCCGCGGCGCCGTCGCACTACACCTGCGTGCACGCGCCGATCCGGAGCCGGCGTGTGCAACGCGAACCATCAGCCCCAGCCGCCGGCGAGCGCCATCCACTCAGAGAAGATGTTCTGAGGAAGCCATACCGGGGCCTTGGAGCCGTAGCGGACGAACTCGGCATGCCCGTCCATGTAGAGCACGTTGGAACCGCCCGGGATGTGGTTGAAGCGCAACGTCGGGTTGTCATCGACGCCGTTGAAGTTCGCGTTGCGAATGTGCTGCGCCCACGCATCGAACATAACGAAGATGTTGCTCTGCGCCGCCGCGCCCGCCGCCGGGTTGTTGATGTCGGTGATGAAGAAGCGCTCGACGCCTTCGCGCAAGCGGTTCAGCGTGCGCGGCAAGGGGCCGCCGTCGTCATCGATGTCCGCCCAGTAGAGCAGGGAGGCGTCCCAGTTGGGGTCAAGCTCGTTGGCGCCGTAGTCGACCTCGCCAATGCCGCCGTAGTTGAAGAACGGCAGCTCACAGCCGCCTTCATACCAGAAGACGCCGCCATTGTAGGCGTTGGGGTCAAGCCCCCAGCCGCGGCTTGCGCCGAACCAGCCGAGACGGTTGCCCGTGAAGCAGGCCAGCACAAACTGGTGCAGCGTCTGCACCACGTAAGGCGAGTAGAGATAGGAAACGGGCAGACTCATCATCGCTTCGGCGCAGATGCGGTGCTGCAACGTGCCCCCGGAGGCGATCCGCTGGATCTGGGCCGCAAAGTCCTCCTCTACGTGCACGCCCTGCATGAAGCCGGCGATTGTATCATCGCGGGAGTCGGACGGGCAGATCGCGATGCTGGGGTCATTCCAGTAATCCGGATAGATCTGTCCGGCCGCGAACCCCATCGATCCGCCGTGCCCATAGGGGTACCACTCGGGGCCGCTGGGCCACCTGCCGTTGGCCTCGTTCGCGTACATCTTGAAGATCAACCCGAACTGCTTCAGGTTGTTCTGACAAGAGGCGCGCCGCGCCGCCTCTCGCGCGCGGGCGAGGGCGGGAAGCAGAATAGCGGCGAGAATGGCGATGATAGCGATCACAACAAGCAGCTCGATAAGTGTGAAGCCTTTTGATCTTCGCATGGAAGGTCTCCTTTCCGGTGGCCCAAGCCACCCACGCCAAGTTCGAGGTCGCAGCCCGCATCCGACGTTATCCTTCACGCTACGCCCGGAGTCGCCCACCTTAAGGCTGCGAATCTAAGCCCCAGCCTAGCACGTTATCGTTCACGTGTCAATACCCAATCGCGTTCTGCGGCGCAGCGCGGATCGGCGCCCGGATCAGCCCGGTTTGCGTTTGCGGGGCCGTCTGCGCCATCCTATCGCCTCCGCGACCGTTGTGCGGCGCGGCGCGGAGATTCGGCCGAGGAGCAGTACTGGAGTCCGGCATGCAGCCCCCCCCATATCGCGAATTCAAGCCTGAGGAACTCATTCTGCGGGACCATCTCGCAGCGGCGCGGACGATGCTCGCCAACGAGCGCACGCTGCTGGCCTATGTGCGGACGGCGCTGTCGGTCATGCTGGCCGGCGCGGTGATGATCCGGTTCACGGAAACCCAGGCGGTGCAGTGGGCGGGCTGGGCGCTGATCCCCGTCAGCGCCGTGATCGCACTGGTGGGTCTCTGGCGCTTTCGTCGGGTCATGGTCACGATCCGCGACCTCGAGCCGCCGCCCGACCACCCGAAAAAGACCTCGGACCACAAGTAGCGCCCGCCTCGAGTTCGCCCGGGAACTCGTCCGACTGGATCGACCCGAACGCGCCGGCTATACTCAACCCATGGAATAGGAGTAGGCGGCCCGCGTGAAGTTGTGGTTCTTCACCTCAATCGTCCTGCTCATCCTCCTCTCGGTCGTGGCGGTTCGGTGGACGCCCGCGACCCCGGATGAGCGGATCGAGGGATTGGACATGCTGCTCTCGGTCGTTCCGACGGCCGAGGGAGACGCGTGCATCGGTCTGGGCGAATACGAAGCGTGGTTCGATTCGCTCGACGTCTCCGGCGACGGCGTCGCGGATGCCGCGGACGCGTCCGCCGATCCCCGCCTGGCGGACGCCATCGCACAACTTACCGACCGCGCCGACCTTGACGGGAACCGCCGCATCGAATGGGGGGAGGCGGAGGACCTGTTCCGCTTTCTGGATCGCGACGGCGACGACGCGCTCACCCCTGACGACATGCCCGAGGAGCCGCCGATCGAGATCGTCTGGTGCAGCGACGACAACCCCGTGCGCCGCGAGCAGATCCGCCTGTTCAACCGCCTGCACCCGGGCTATCGGATCCGTCTCGACCCGCAGAACGTGGGCGTCGAGAAAGTGGTCGTGCAGAGCCTGGCCGGCGTGGGGCCGGACATCTTCGACTGCTACACCGGATACCAGCTCTCGGCCTACGTGCGCGCCGGCATCGCGCTCGATCTGACCGACCTCCTCGCCTCCGCCGGCCTGGACATGGGCCCGGAGACCATCTGGCCTTCGCTGCAACCCATCTATCTCCTGGACGACCGCGTCTACGCGCATCCGATGAACGCGGGATCGCCGGCCGTGTGGTTCAACAAGCGCCTCTTCGACGAGGCCGGGGAGCCGTATCCCGAGCCGGACTGGACCTGGGACGACTGCATCGCGACCGCCCAACGACTCACCGTGCGCAATGAGCGCGGCCAGGTGACGCAGTACGGCCTGCTGGGCCCCTGGGACTGGAAACTGGCGCTGTTCCAGCACGGGGCGCGCGTGTACAACGAGGAGATGACGCGCTGCATCCTGGATGCGCCGGAGGCGATCGCGGCGATCCAGTTCATGTATGACCTCATCTTCAAGCACAACGTCATGCCCTCGCTGCAGGCGGAGACCGCCATGGCGTCGGCCGGGGGCTGGGGCACGGGGATGCTGGCGCTGTTCGGCGCGGAACGCGGCGCGATGGCCATCGGCGGGCGCTGGTGGTTGTGCATCTACCGCATCGAGGAGTACGCGGCGCTGCGGCTCGGCGCCGTCGAGGTCCCCGGACTCGAGCTCCCCGACGGGTCGGTCAGCCGCCGCGTCTACGGATACGGTCGTTCGACCGTGGTCAACTCCCAGGGGAAGCGGGTCGACGACGCGCTGCTGTTCATCCGTTATCTGCACGGGCAGCCCTACAATGAGCTGGTGAACCGCCAGGCCGACGCGCTCGCGCCGGTCATCGAATACAACTACACCGATGACTTCCTCCACAACCCGGACTACCCCGAAGAGGACTACAACGACGTGTGGCGCAGCTCGATGGCGGCGGCGGAGCCGGAGGAGGTCAGTCCGTACGTGAACGGACAGGTCGTGGAACGCTTCCTCACCGTGCAGATGGACATGGTCCGCTCCGACATCAAGTCGCCGGCGGATGCCATGCGCGACTGCACGCGACGCATCAACGACGAGATCATCGACACGCTCCGGCATGATCCCGAGCTGTACGCGCGCTACATGGAGGCGGTGGCGGCCGGGGCCCAGCCCGCATGGGACGATCCGGAGGACGCGCCGTGACCGGAGGAGCGGGCCGATGAAGATCAGGCGGTCCACCCGCACCATGCTGGTCGCGTTCGCGTTCCTCGCGCCGAACTTCATCGGCTTCTGCACGTTCACCCTCGGCCCCGTCGCATTCTCCTTCGGCGCGGCGTTCACCAACTGGACCCTCGCGCGCACCGTTCCCCTCCAGTTCGTCGGGTTCGAGAACTTCGTCCGCATGGCGAACACGCCCGAGTTCTGGGTCTACACCGCCAACACCGTCTACCTCATGCTCGGCATCCCCTTCTCGATCGCGGGCTCGCTGTTCCTGGCCATCCTCCTCAGCGGACCCATCCGCGGCCGGATCGCGTTTCGAACGCTGTTCTACCTGCCGACATTCACGGCCGGCGTCGCGCTGTTCGTGCTGTGGAAGAAGCTGTTCAACCCCGATTTCGGCCCCATCAACCTCGTGCTCGAATCGGTGTTCGGTCTCCCGGATGAGCTCACGCCGGGCTGGCTCAGTTCGACGCGCAACCTGATCGGACTGTCCGTGGAATCGATCGGGTTCGAGGCGCGGCAATGGGGGCTCGGCGCGCGCGACGCGATCATGATCATGGGGATCTGGGTGGCCGTGGGCGGCGGCAACATGCTGCTCTACCTGGCGGGGATCTCGAACATCCCGCAGGAGTTGTACGAAGCCGCGGAGATCGACGGCGCCGGACCCTGGAGCCGGTTCCGCCACGTCACCTGGCCGCAGCTCGCGCCGACGACGTTCTTCATCATCGTCATGTCGTTCATCGGGGGCCTGCAAGGGGGGTTCGAGCAGGCGCGCGTCATGACCCTCGGCGGTCCCGCGGGCACGACGACGACGCTCGCCTACCACATCTACGTGAAGGCCTTCGAGGAGTTCCAGATCGGCTACGCCTCCGCGGTGGCGTGGGTGCTCTTCCTGCTGATCTTCGCGGTAACGGCGGTAAGCTGGCGATTCGGGAGCAAGCATGTCTCGTACTGATCCCCGCGATATGTCGCCCCGTCCGGGGGCCGCGCGTCGGCGTCGCCTCGTCGCCGCGCTGTCCTACGGGATCCTCATCGTCTTCGCGATCACAACCATGCTGCCGTTCCTGTGGATGGTCAACGCGAGCATGAAGCCGCTCGACGCCGTCGAGGAGCTCAGCCCGATCCCGCGCCCGTCGCGCCAGGCCGCCTTCGTCCTCAACCAGCTCGCCGAGGAGCGCGACATCGCCCTCCACACCGCGTCGACCGCGGATCGTCTGGGGATGCTGATCGACGCGTTCGGCGCGGAAGCGGTGCGCGCCGCCCTGCCCGATCCGGCCGCGTTTCCGGCCGACCCCGAGGCCCTGCGCCAGGCGGCCGCCGCCCTGCCCCCCGCCGAGGCCGAGGCGCTGATCGAACGCGTCGCCGCGTCGCGGTTCTCCCTGCTCCGCTACTATGGACGCCATCTCGCGGTCAACTACGACGCCGTCTGGAACTCGAAGGACATCTCCTTCCAGCGCTACTACTTCAACAGCGTGTTCGTGGCGGCGTGGGTGACGACGCTCCATTGCCTGACCAGCGCGATGGCGGCCTACGCCTTCGCGCGCCTGCAGTGGCCCGGCCGCGACCACATATTCCGGCTCTACCTCGCCACGATGATGATCCCGGGCGTGGTCACGATGATCCCCAACTACACGCTCATGGTGAAGATCGGCCTGCTCGACTCCTACGCCGGCCTGATCATCCCCGCCTCGTTCTCGGCCTTCGGCACCTTCCTGCTCCGGCAGTTCATGCTCACCCTGCCGCCGTCCCTCGACGAAGCCGCGGCCATGGACGGCGCTTCCCACTGGCGGATCTTCTGGGACGTCGTCATGCCGCTCGCCCGCCCCGGCCTCATCGTCCTGTCGATCTTCACCTTCATGGGCAACTACAGCAGCTTCTTCTGGCCGCTCGTCCTGATCAAGAGCGAACACCTCCGCACCCTGCCCGTCGGCATGCTCTACTACGACACCGTCTACGGCAACCAGACCAACCTCATCATGGCCGCGTCCGTGATGAACATCGCGCCCCTCATCCTGCTCTTCATCCTCATGCAGCGACACCTCGTCGCCGGGATCCAGCTCGGCGCCGTCAAGGGCTGAGGGCGGGGTGCGCGACCGCCGCCCTTAGTGGGACCGCCGCCCCTTGTGGGACCGGCGCCCTCGCCGGTCATGAATGCGCGATTTCCGCTGAATTCGAACACTTGACACAACGACGCATCTCTGCATATACTGCTTCTACACGAGGCGGGCATGCGGGACCGCCGACGGTGTAGGACATCCGCCCCCGGCTGCCATGGGCCATGCGAGTGGGACAGCCGCCCTCGGCTGCGATGCAATAGTGTGGGACCGGCGCCCTCGCCGGTCATTACCCCGCCCGGGGAATGGCGCCCCCTATCTGATGATCTGCGTACAAAGGCTCTGTGAGAGATAGGTCGGAACGGTCATGCGCCGCGACGACGCGACCCAGATGCGGCGCCAGGGAACCAAGTAGAGGTTGCTGCCCCAAGAGAAAGGAAGGCTCACAATGGCGGAGATCGACGTTAGCTGCCCCCACTGCGGAGAACAGGTCAAGGCGCCGGCGGAATTTGCGGGGAAAACTTCAGCGTGTCCGTCATGCGGAAAGGAATTCCGGATTCCCACGGATGTTCCCGCTTCCCAACCGGCCGTCCCGAGACAGCCCGAACCCGCCATCGCGCTCTCGCCTCGTCAGTCCCAACCGAGGACCGACATCTCCGCTGTCGTGGTGACCGACATCGACATTCCCTTCATGTCCATGGTCCTCTTCATGGTCAAGTGGGCAATTGCAGCCATTCCCGCCTTCATCATCCTGTGGATTCTCGCTCTCTCCACGGTGGCAGTATTGGGGGCGGTCATCGGCGGTTGTGCGCAGATGTACGATCACAGCCTCGGCATAGAGCTGCCTTGGTAGGCTGCCATGATCAGAGATAACCGGCGAGAGCGGCAATGCGGTCGTAGGGGCGATTCACGAATCGCCCGCCCCACGTCTACGCGGCAACCGCCGTCGTCACCCGGCCGTGTGGCGCCGGCGCCACTGTGCGCTCCGCCGCCCCGCCGGTCAAGAACGCGCGATTTCCGATGATCTCGAATGCTTGACACAACGACGCATATCCGCATATGCTGCTTCTACACGAGGCGGGCATACGGGACGGCCGACGGTGTAGCTCATCCAACCTCGGCTGCCACGCAAGAGTGTGGGACCGGCGCCCTCGCCGGTCATGGGAGGTCAAAGGGGGAGCTATGCAGTCCTTCCAGTCGCGCAGCGAGCAGCGCACGCTCCGGGGAATGGCGGTGGCCTACCTGACGAGCCGCGTACAAGGGCCCCTTGGGAGATCCGTCAGAGCGGTCATATGCCGCGATGACGCGGCCCAGAGCGGTTGCCAGGGAACCAATCAGGCGTTGTTTGGCCAAGAGAGGAAAGCTCACAATGGCGAAGGGGCAAGTGATTGGCCTCCCCTCTCGCCGGAGCAACCCATTGGGTTGGTCCACCCCCAGTGCCTCAGAAGACTTGCGCACGAGGTGGGGTACATACAGCTGGGCGACTCGGGCCGGTAGTCCAGTCTCCGAGAAACGAAGACACTACAGACCGGAACATCCTCGGCGACAACGTCGTGAAACACAAAACCGAAGAGTGTAGCCCGGCTAGTTGCGAACACCGAAATCCCACCCTTGTCCCCAGCATTGCCGGTCTGTTGGATCATGATTCCATCTGGATCCGATCAACAGAGTCATCTCTGGGTTTGTTGAGGAGAGGGCGTAGTCGAGGGGCCAGCAGCACATTGAGACAAGGAGGGCACATGAGACTGAGATCCTTCACAGTCACCAAATACCGCAGCATCATCGCTGCGAAACGGATCCCTGTCGGTAAGAAGACGGTACTCGTCGGTCCCAACAATGAAGGAAAGTCCAATATCCTCCGCGCCCTGATAGCCGCGATGAGTCTCCTCACACGTGAAGGCCTATCGCCCGGTCCGGACAGGCGTCGCCGGTCTTTCATGTATGGCCGTCGTGCATACAACTGGGAGACAGACTTCCCGATCTCACTGCGAAAGAAGCAACCGAACGGACAGACTGTGGTGATTCTCGAGTTCGATCTGACCGATGAGGAACTGAAGATATAACCGGAAGTTGTGTATGGAGAAGAAGAGCGTATCCTGTTGGTGACCAGACCAAACGGCTCCATAGGGGAGCCAGGAGGATACGCTCGTGGATCAGGATAGCGCAGTTCGTCGGGAAGATCGAGTTGAGGAGGATTCGCGGTTTGCGCTGGAGGCGCTTTGCCGTGAAGGAGCGCGCAGGATGTTGCAGGCGGCTCTGGAGAACGAGGTGGCGGAGCGCCTCGCGGAGCACGCGCATCAGCGGGACGAGGCGGGGCGCCAGGCGGTGGTGCGCAACGGCTGCCTGCCCGAGCGGGACCTCGTGACGGGCGTGGGCCCGGTGACGGTGAAGCAGCCGCGCGTGCGGGACCGGCGCGAAGGGCATCGTTTCACGAGCAAGATCCTGCCTGCGTTCATGCGGCGCGTGCCGAGCATCGATGCGCTCATCCCGGCGCTCTACCTCAAAGGCGTCTCCACGGGCGATTTCTCCGAGGCTTTGACGTCCATCCTGGGCGAGAAGGCGGCGGGGCTCTCGGCCGCGAACATCGTGCGGCTCAAGCAGGGCTGGGAGCGCGATTACGAGGCCTGGTCGGCACGCAGCCTCGAGGGGAAGCGCTACGCCTACTGATGGGCGGACGGCATCTACTTCAATGTGCGTCTGGAGCCCGATCGGCCGTGCATGCTGGTGATCATGGGCGCGCTGGAAAACGGCGTGAAGGAGCTTGTGGCCGTGTGGGACGGCCATCGGGAAAGCAAGCAGAGCTGGCAGGAAGCGCTGCGCGATCTCAAGGCGCGAGGCTTGGAGGAGGCGCCGAAGGTGGCCGTGGGCGATGGGGCTTTGGGATTCTGGGCGGCCTTGGAAGAGGAGTTCGGGCAGACGCGCACACAGCGCTGCTGGGTGCACAAGACGG
>DIWA01000056.1 GCA_002422525.1 Candidatus Hydrogenedentes bacterium UBA6118 | reverse complement strand
CGCCCCCTGGACCACTTCTCCAGCGTCGCCCGCTCCTGCTCGCTCAACGCTATCTCACATGCACGTCTCATGGCATTCATCCTCCTCTAAGGAATGAATACCAATCAAGCGAAATAAGTTGCCTTAATTATCAGACACTACACTAGTGCATTTCCACCGCGCAGGTTCCGATGCCCGGACGGTAGAAGTTGAAACGTACGTTGGGGTGATCGGCGAGCAGGCTCATCGGCACGGCGGCGTCCGGCACGCGCTTGCCGATCATCAGGGTAGTGAGTCGCATGCCGAAGGGGTTGTCGTGCATGCCCGCCTGCCAGATGGACACGCGGTCGGCCTTCCAAGTCTCGACGGGGCCCACGGTCATGGCCTGGGTGGGCACGGTGTTGACCTGTCCGCCTCCGGAGGTGCGCGCGTTCTGCATGATGGTCATGGGGTGCAGGTCCACCATGCGCGCGGTCAGCTTGCGGTACTCCTCCGGCGTCGGGGGGGCATCCGCGTAGGCGCCTTCGCGGCGGAAGGGGTCGTTGAAGGCCCAGTGCTTCACGTCGCCCTGGCCGCCCTGCATGACGACGCAGCGGGCGGCGTCGTAGGATGCGGTGTAGGCGGCGACGTCGCCGACGGGGTAGTGGATGTTGGCGTCCGGCATGCGAAGCTCGGGCCGGATGCGGTCGAAACACAGGTCCCGGTTGGCGCGGTAGAACGACAAGGGGTGGTCGGGTCCGACGGGAGCGCCGTCGAGGACCCACTCGTCCATCGCCCAGAAGTGGGCGCCGAGGCGCTTGAGGTCCAGGTCGAGGGCGTTGACCAGCCGCGCCACGAGGGGCAGTTGCTCCGTCGGCCCGATGGGCCCGCAGACGCCGGCGGGGTTGTCCGGGGTGGACTGCCGCCAGGCTTCGATGTACTCGAGGGCCTCCGCGAGGTAGAACTCCTCGAGGGTGTCATAGAACACCACCTGGAAACCGTCGCGCGATAGCTGGGCCATGTCCTTGGGGGTCAGGGCCGCGGCGTCGCGGAGCAACGCATCATCCAGGGTCGTATAGTCCCACCACTCGGGCGCAATCACACTGCGTTTACGCATACCAGCCGATTCCTCCCATTTGGCCTCGGTTCCCGGGGCGGCGCGCGTGGGTCGCGCCGGCGTTCCAAGGCCTGACCAGGGACTACACTACTAGATGGCGATGCGGCAATCCAGATCTGGGCGAGAAGCGGACGGGGGTGCAGGCGATGCAATGCGCCCCCGTCACGCAGCGAGCGCGACCGGGGGCGCACGAGGATGGCGCGGGCGATGGACGGGCGCGACGCGTCAGCGGCCGGGCTGAGGCCAGACCTTGACGGTCACCTCGTCGGAGGCATCGAAGGCCTCGCCGTCGGCATAGCTTCCCGTGAGGGTGAGCGTCATCGTGCCGGGGGCAGCCCTGTCCTCGATGGCCGCTTCGCTGAACTTCGCGACCAGGTCGCCCTGGTTGTCGGCGAAGACGGCGCAGGCCGCGACCCCGTTGAGCGCCGGCGAAGAGGCGTCCACGGAGCCGAACGGGATGTTCGTGTGGACGGTCACGGCGCTTCCTTGCTCGACCCCGATGAGGAGCGTGCTCGGGGCGATTGTGATCGCGGGCTCGCCATCCTCCACGCAGCCCGCGCTCAGGGCGGTCGGCGCCGCCCATGCCACCGCTACGGCGCAAAGCAGTGATGCGACAAGATACTTCATGGGCTCCCGCTCCTTGCTTCTGAGGCCCTGGCCGGTATGCGGCCTCCCTCTTCACCCCTAACTGTACCACGAGTTTGTGCGAAAAGAAGGAAAGTCAGGAAATTTTACGATTTCATTGACCAAGCGGACTCCGTCTCCCTCCGCCTACGGCGGACTTGGGCGGACAGGCGGTTACTTGGGGCGGGGCAGGGCTCGGCGGAGGAGGCCGCGGAAGCCTCGGGCGAATGGGCGCAGCTCGGCGGCTCCCTCCTCGGCATGTCCGCGCGGCGGATCGCCGCTGACCTGGATCAGGGCGACGGTGATGTTGTCGGGGCCGCCGGCTTCGAGCGCGCTGCCCACGAGCCGACGGGCCGCGCCCTTCAGGGAGGGGAGCGCGAGGGCCTCGTCGATGCCGGCTTCGTCGACGACGTTGGAGAGGCCGTCGGAGCAGATGACGAAGATGTCGTCTCGCTGGATGCGCAGGTGGAAGAGGTCGACATCGACGGTCTCGCGGGTGCCGACGGCGCGGGTGATGAGGTTCTTCATCGCGTGGTTCCGGGCCTCGGCCTCCGAGAGGTAGCCGCTGCGGACCTGTTCCGCGACGAGGGAGTGGTCTTCGGTGAGCTGGCGGACCGGGTGACCGCGGCGCGCGATGTAGACGCGGCTGTCGCCGACTTGAGCGAGGTAGCAGTGGTTGTTTTTGACGGCGAGGGCGGAGACGGTGGTGCCCATGCCGTGGAACTCGGGGTTGGCCGCGGCTGCGGAGTAGATCCTGCGGTTGCCGAGCTGGACCGCGTAAGCGAGTCGTTCCGGCACGGGCGGGTAGGTGGAGAGGTAGTAGGCCTCGGCGAGGGTTTCCATGGCCAGGCGACTGGCGTACTCGCCGCCGTTGACGCCGCCCATGCCGTCGGCGACGGCGCACAGGACGCCGTCGTGGGGATCGGGAGGCGCGCAGAGGACGCAGTAGTCCTGGTTGCGGGACCGTTTCTTGCCCACGTCCGACAGGAGATGGACCTGAAGCATCCCGTTGCGCCAGTGCTGCTCGAAACCGTCAGCGGCGTCTTCGGGACCTCCGTAGACTTTGACGGTCAGCGCCATCGGGGTCGTTGTTCCACGTCGGTCATGTCGATGGAAGATCGATTTCCTTCGGTTCGCGGCAACACCCAAGCCGCGGGTCGAGCGGCGCCATTGTAGTAGTCCGCATCGGCCAAGGCAACTGCTCGATCCTCGATTCGTGCGCGGCGGTTGGTCAGGGTTCGGAATCGCCCGCGGGCGCGGGGCCCGGGCGGACGCCGGCGACAGTGGTCGGCGCGCTGTAGAGGCTGGTTCGCGCGGTGACGTACAGCGTTTTGCCGTCGGGGCCGCCGAAGGCGCAGTTTGCGGGCTGCTCGGGGAAGGGGATGACGCCGACGCGGGAGCCGTCCGGCGCGAACACGGCCATGCCGTCGCTCGAGCAGATCCAGAGCCGCCCGGCCACGTCCATCTTCATGCCGTCGGGGCTTTTCACTTCGCAGAACAGCTTGCCTTCGCCGAGGAGACCGTCGGGCCCCACGGGGTACACGCGCACCAGATCCTCTTGGGTGTCGGCGATGTAGAGCAGCTTCTCGTCGGGCGAGAACGCGAGGCCATTCGGGGTTGTGAACTCGCGGGAGAGGAGCTGCACGGCGCCGTTCTGGTCGATCATGTAGACCCCCGAGAAGTCCAGCTCGGCTTCGCGGCCCTCGAGTCCGTAGGTCGGGTCGGTGAAATAGACCCGGCCTTGCGTATCGATGACCACGTCGTTCGGGCTGTTGAAGCGCTTGCCCTCATAGACGTCGGCGAGGACGGTGATCGCGCCGTCGGTTTCGGTCCGCGTCACGCGGCGGTTCCAGTGCTCGCAGGTGATGAGGCGTCCTTGGCGATCGAGCGTCAGGCCGTTGGACTTGCCGCTCGGGGAGCGGTAGACCGATTTGTCCTGGCGGTAGATCGTGTCCGCGGCAACGTCGCTGAACAGCACGGTTCCGTCGGGCAGGCAGACGGGACCCTCGGTGAACCCGCAGTCCGTCGCCTCCTGCACAATGTCTCCGGCGGTCAACCCGTCCGCATTGGGTATGGCGGCCATGGCGATGATCACGCTCCACATGGTTGCATCTCCCTTCTTGGTTCGACTTCAACCCGCGCCAGTGTTGCATGATGCGGCGATTTGGTCAAGAGGAGCGGGTGTGCAGTTGCGCGGCGATGCGCGCGGGAGTAGGCTGAACCGACGCTCAGGAGATGAGTGACCATTCACCGGGTTGAGCAAGGATGCCGTCGGCGCATGCCGCGTTCCGCGACGCGAGGAGATGCGCCGGGGTAGCGAGGGGTACATGCATCGGCTGGGATTGCACCGACCGCGGCGTCGGTTCGAGGCGGAGATCATCGAGGGCGCCGAGACCGTTTTCCGCTCCAAGGGCTATCGAAACGCCACGATGGAGGACATCGCGAAGGAAGCCGGGCTGTCCGTCGGGACGCTATACAACGGGTTTCCATCGAAGGATGAGCTTTATGCGGCGGTGATTGAGCGGACGGGGCAGCGCGCCCTGTCGCGGATCGAGGAGGTCGCGGAGCCGTGCCGAACGCCGCAGGAGGCCATCGAGACCATTGTGCGATCGCGATTGGCGAACCACGCCATGGATCGGCTGTTCTTTCAGCCATTCGTGAGCGAGGGCGACCTGCGTTTCCCGCCATCGGACCCGCGGATCACGCCGGCGCTCGCCAAGCTGTATGACCGCTACGTGCGATTGGCGTCGCGCCAGTTCAAGCGGATCTTGGCGGGACAGCGGGTCGCGGGATCCGATCCGGGCCACTTGCTGGTGAGCATGGAGGGCATGGTCTACGCGTTCGCGAGCTACTGGGCGGGCCCGGTTCAGTCGCACACGCTATGCACCGCGGCGCGGCAGATCACGGAGTCGCTGGTGGGGCCGATTCTGCTGCGGCGGATGGCCGCGGAGGGGAGCAGAGCGGCGGGCGGAGCGCCGGAAGGCGAAGCGGTGTTCATCAGCAGTTACGATCTGGAGCGGCTGCGCGAGCTGATCGACGTTGCGCGCTGTTTTGGCGACCGCGCGGCGCAACCGCACCTGGACGCGCTGGAGACGTCGTTGGCGCAGGCCAACGTTGTGAAGCCGAGCGAGGCGCCGGCGGGCCTGGTGACGATGAACTCGCGGGTGCGTTTGGCGGATGCGGCCACGGGGAGCGCCAAAGTGGTGTCGTTGCGCTTTCCCAGGGAGGCGGGCGCGTCGCCGGACGGCGTGAGCATCCTGGAACCGCTGGGTACGGCGTTGCTGGGGCGGCGCGAGGGGGAGGCGTTCGCGTGTCTGGACCACGGCGCGGACCGGGTGTATCGGGTGGAGGCGGTGCTCTATCAGCCGGAGGCCGCGCAGGACTACCATTTGTGACGTGAGGCGGCGGGGCGATGGCGGCGTCGTGGTATACTGTATGGTGACGATGAAGAAGCGGGGCAGCGAAGGCGGGCGCTTCCTCGGACAAGGAGACGCACGATGAGGCTGTATACGACGATCAGTGCAGCGGCGTTGTGTCTCGTTCTGGCCGGCGCCGCCATGGCGGACACGTTTGAGGCGCGCAAGCAGGCCGCGGACGAGCGGTATAGCCGTTGGGTGGCGGAGCGGCGGACGTCGGAGACGCGCAGCGCGCCGATGAGCGGGTCGGTGACGCGCGACACGGGCGGCGGCTGGAAGGAAGAGGTATCGTGGCGGAGCCGGCCGGCGCGGTGGCCGTTCGAGTACCCGGACCGGAACGGGAACATCACGATCGAGCAGCGGCGACAGATTCGGCCGCCGGCGCCGCCGCGGCCGCCGCATCACGGCCCGGGATGGCGGCCGGGCTACCCGCGACATCACGGGGTGACGGTGATCGGGGTGGGGGGGGTCTACGTTCAGCCGCAGCGGGTGTGGATCGATCCGCACTGGGAGTGGGCGCCGCGCGAGGTCTGGATTCCGGAGCGCTGGGAACGGGTGTACGTGCCGCCGGTGTATGAACCGCGGTTGGTGAATGGGCGGCAGGTGATCGTGCAGGTGCGCCCGGCGCGGTATGAGCAGGTGTTTTACCCGGGCTACTGGGAAGTGGTCTGGGATTGGGTGTGGGTTCCCGGGCACTGGCAGACGGTGAACTAGAGGGGTTCCGGGTTGACGGACGCGCCCCGCGCGGCCTTGTGGAGAGGCGGTGCGGGGCGCGTTGTTGTCGGGGGGCAGCCGCCTATGAACGGAACCGGAACGGTCGGCGGTAGGTGCGACGGAACCGCGGTTGGATGGCTTCGTCCAGGCCGGTTCCGTCCGGTTCGGGCGCGCCGGCGGGGTCAGGGTCGGCTTGGGCCTCCCGCGGCGCGACCTCGTCCGGGGGCGTATCGGCGGCCGGTTCGGGTTCGCGGGGCGTATCGGTGAGGCGGCGGAAGGGCTCGGGCTGTTCGAGGCCCGGGCCACGGGACGGGCCGGAGGATGGGCCGATGTACTCGGGCCCGGGAAACGCGGGTTCGACCTGGAGCAGTTCGGCGGCGCGGCCGGAAGGGGTCTTGCGCCTGTTGGGGACGAGCGAGTAGCCGACGATGTCGCCGAGGTCGAGGAAGATGGCCATCGTGAGGAAGAAGATCTCCTTGAGGCCGACTTGGCTGGGATCGAGGAGGCGGGCGAACACGGCGAACAGGGGGTTCTCGAGGCGTATGGGCTCGGGAAGCGGCAGGTCGGTGTAGGCGCCGGCATCCTTGGCGGCGACCCGGAGGGCGTCTTGCAGTCTGTCCAGTTCGTCGAGACCGGCCGCGGCGAAGGATTCGAGGATCTCGTCGGCGCGCTCCTGGGCTTCGAGGGCGTCGTTGATGTCGCGGAGCTCGACCTGCGTCTCGCTCTGGAGCACGTTGAGGCGGTAGGCCTCCTGGCGGGCGCGGACGCCGAACCCGGCGGGGGCTTGGCGCAGGCCTTCGATCTCGGAGTCGAGCTCGGCCTCCTGGGCGGCCACGGATTTCTCGAGCTCCGCGCGGCGTTCGAGCAGATCGCTGCGGACCGATGCGAGATAGCTGGCGTAGTGGCCCTTGATGCGGGCGGCCGCGTGGCGCATGTAGAACTCGCGGTCGGCGGTGCGGTAGAGCACGTCCATATTGAAGGTGATGGAGATGAACGCGACGATCGCCATGCCGATGATTCCGACGAGGTTCAGTCGTTTTTGACCGTCGATGACGGCGAGTTTGAGGGCGAAGAGCATCAGGCCGATGGCGACGGAGAGCGCCAGGGCGAAGACGGAGCAATGCCAGATGCCGAACTCGCCGAGCGGTATGTCGATGGCGGGCTCGGGGAGGACGGAGTCGCGCACGCTGACGTAGGTGGTCCACATGGACACGATCGTGAGGAGCAGCATGGCGATGAAGACGATGGATCGGGTGAACCCGGTCATGGGGCGATCTCCCTGGCGCGAAGCGGGTTTGCGGTGGACCTCGGACAGGCGGTATCCGCAGCGGTCCCGCAGTCACAGGAGCGGGTCCGGGCAGGTTGATCCCGCGATCGGCCGTTGGGTTCCCTCGCGATGCATCCGGGCGGGACTCCCTCCGCGGGATCCGAGACCGTCTGGCGAGCGGGCGCCAGCGGGGCCGCTTTGACAGGGGGGGCCGGGCGACGGTACAATACCGTCCAGACGGTTTGGTCAGTTTGTGTTGGCAGAACCCAGAGCGGTACGTAATGAGTCCAAGACCCAGTTCCCGAGAGCGCATCCTCAATTCGGCCGAGGATGTGATCGCCGAGACCGGCGCGATCCATCTGACGCTCGATGCGGTGGCGGAGCGCGCGGAACTGAGCAAGGGCGGTCTGCTCTACCACTTTCCGACGAAGGACGCGCTGTTGGAGGCGTTGCTGCAGCGGCAACTGGCTCGATTCCAGGAACGGGCGGACAAGGCGATGGCGCGGACGCCCGAGGGGCCGGGGCGACGCCTGCGTGCGCATGTGCTATCCTGGGGGGCCTACGATGAACGGATGGACCGGTTGTCGATGGCAATCCTTGCCGCCTCGATCTATAATCCGGAACTGCTGGAATCGGCGTGCGCGCGGTACCGCGAGGCGTTCGATGAGTTTGTAGCGGAAGGGGACCAGCCTGAGCGCGCGGCGCTGATCACCTGCGCGATCAACGGGTTCTGGTTCACGCGGCTCCTGGGCGTGTCTCCGTTCGGGGATGAACTGAAACAGGCGCTCGTGGCTGAGCTCGTACGCTTGATCGACCAGTGATCGTGCGCATCATCCGCTGTATCCGCAGCGGCATTCGCCGACATGAGTGAGAGACCAATGTGTCTTGTCAGTAGGAAGCGTGTGACTAGATGAAACAGAAGTCGAGATTCGGGAAGATCGCGGCGGCGGTGGTCGCCTTGGTTGTGTTGGCGGCGGGGATCGTCGTCTACCAGCGCGTTCGGCCGGACGCCATGACGGAGGCGGAGTCGGAGACGCAGGAGGTCGCAGCGCCGGAAGGCGTGCCCGTGGTGTTGCAGGCGGTGGAGCGACGTACGTTCCGGGAGTCGATCGAGGTGCAGGGCAACCTGCAGGCGCGGAATTTCGCGCTCGTTTCGCCGAAGATCGGGGGCGTGCTGGACGCGATCTACGTGGACGAGGGCGACCAGGTAATCGCCGGCGAGACGCGGTTGTTCCAGACCGACAGCGTGAAGCTGCAGAAGGCGATAGCCATCGCCCAGCAGAACCTGAAGGTGGCGCGGCTCGCGCGCGTGGAGTCGCAGGCGAACCTGCGGCGGGTGGAGGCGGAACTCTCGAAGATTGCGTCCGATTACCGGCGTTACAAGAGCTTGTATGAGCGGGGCGTCGTGAGCGAGGGGGCCTACGAAGAGATCGCGTCGGCTTACGAGCAGGCGCAGGCGATGAAGACGCACGCGGAGAGCGTGGTTTCGGTCGCCGACGAGCAGGCGCGGAGCGCGGAGATCTCGTTGACGCTCGCGGAGCAGGACTTGCGCGACTCGCTGATGCTGGCGCCGTTGAGCGGCACGGTGAGCGCGCGGATGGCGGAGCCGGGCGAGATGGGGGCCGTGGGCACGCCGGTTCTGCGAATCGACGACGTGGACAGCCTTGAGGCATCGACGTATCTGCCGGGACAGTACTATGAGCGGGTGATTCCGGGGACGACGCCGGTGCGGATCGGCGACGAAGGCTCGTGGTGGGGCGAGTACGCCATTCGCTACAAGAGCCCGACGGTGGACCCCGGTCTGCGGACGTTTGAGATTCGATGCGACGTGCCGGGCGATGGCGAGCGGGCGGTGCCGGGGGTGCTGGCGCAGATGCTGGTGATCCTCGAGGAGCGGGAAGGCTTGGGCGTGCCGAGTAACGCCATCGTGCAGCGGGCCGACCGTCGCGTGGTGTTTGTGGTGGATAACGGCACGGCCGCGATGCGGGTCGTGGAGATCGGCCTGAACACGGACGGCTGGTCGGAGGTGATCGGGGGCGAGCTGAAGCCGGAGGACCGGGTGGTGGTGCAGGGGCAGTTCCTGCTGGATGACGGCAGCGCGGTTCGGCAACAGGAAGGGATGGAATAGTGTTTCTCGCGAACGCATCGGTTCGCCGTCCGGTGGCGATGAGCTGTGTGATCATCGCGCTGGCGTTTCTGGGCATCAACTCGTACCGGAAGCTGGGTCTCGAGCTGATGCCGAAGATGGATATCCCGTACATCACGGTGGTGACGGTCTGGCCCGGCGCGACGCCCACGGACATCGAGATCGACGTGGCGAAGCGCATCGAGGATGCGGTCTCGTCGATCGACGGGCTGAAGCACGTGACGTCGATCTGTATGGAGAACGTGCTGCAGACGACGCTGGAGTTCGAGCTCGATGTGGACGTGGACGTGGCGGCCACGGACGTCCGCGAGAAGATCGATCTCGAAGTGGCGAACTTCCCGAGCGGCGTGGAGAAGCCCGTCGTCCAGAAGTTCGACATCAACGCGCAGCCGATTCTGACGATGGTGCTGACGGGGGACGCGCCGGTCGACGAGCTCTACGACTATGCCGATAACAATCTGCGGGACCGGTTGTCGGTGCTGCAGGGCGTGGCCAACGTGGACCTGATCGGCGGTGCGGAGCGCGAAGTGCATGTGGTGCTCGATCGGGAGGCGCTGTCGGCGGCGGGCCTGACGACGCTGGACGTGTACGGAGCGCTGCAGCAGGGTATCAACACGACGCCGGCGGGCCGGGTGCGCGAGCACGGCACGGAATATTCGGTGCGATTCGACGCGGAGTACGCGTCGGTCGACGAAATCGCCGGGATGCAGGTGGCGGGCGCCAACGGGGCGCGCAGATACATCCGCGATCTGGGCACGGTGACCATGACGACCGAGGAGCGACGCCAGGAGGCGTACGTGAACGGCTCCCCGTGCATCGGCATCCAGGTGGTGAAGAAGGCCGATGCGAACGCCGTGGCGGTGGTGGATGCGGTCCGGGATGAGCTGGAGCAATTGCAGCAGGAGCTGCCGGGCGGGATGGAGCTGATCTGGATCACGGACATGGGGTCGTTCATCCGGTCGACGGTGGACACCACGATGCAGAACATCCTGATCGGCGTGGGCCTGACGGCGGCGATCCTGTTCTTCTTCCTCTTCAATCTGCGTGCGACCATCGTGGTGGCGGTGACGATGCCGCTGACGATCGTCATCGCGATGTTCGTGATGGACCTGATGGGGTTCACGCTGAATATCCCGACGTTGCTCGCGATCGGACTGTCGACGGGCGTGCTGGTGACGAACTCGATCGTGGTGTTGGAGAGCATCGTCGGCCGGCTGGATGTGCACGGGGACCCGAAGCGGGCCGCGCGGGAAGGCGCCGAGGAAGTGGCCGAGGCGGTGCTGGCGAGCGCGGGGACGAACGTGGTGGTGCTGCTTCCCATCGCCATGATGGGGACCATCGCGGGCTTGTTCTTCCGGCCGTTTGCATGGACGCTGTTGACGGTGAACGTGGTGTCGTTGTTTATCTCGTTCACGTTGACGCCGATTCTGTGTGCGGCGCTCCTGCGCAAGCGGTCCGACAAGCAGACGTTGTTCCGACGGGTTGAGAACGCGTTCAACGGGGCGATCGACGGGCTGATCGCTGCGTACGTCTGGTTCCTGCATGTGCTTGATCGGTGGCGGTGGGCCGGCGTGTGCGTGGTGTTGGGCGCCGGGGCGCTGCTGTATCTGGCGATACAGCTCAGCTCGAGCCTGGGCTTCACCCTCATGGCGGACCCGGACCGGGCGGAGGTGTTCGTCAAGATCGAGTTTCCGACGCAGCAGGCGCTGGGAGAGACGACGGCGCGGGTGCGGGAGATCGAGGGCCTGCTGGCGGATCTCCCGGACATGAAGTACATGTACACGGGCGTGGGCAAGGTCGACGGCGTGGCGGGTCTGGCTTCGGAGGGCGTGTACCTGGCGCAGATCCTGCTGCGGTTCGTTGACAAGACGGAGCGCGACTACCCGATCGATGACGTGGTGCAGGAGGTGCGGCGCCGGATGGCGGACGTGCCGAACTGCATCATCACGGTGAGCAAGCCGAGCGGGTTGGGCGGCATCCGCCTGCCCGTGGAGCTGGAGATCGCGGGCGAGGAGCTGCCGACGCTGGACCGGATCGCGCTTCAGCTTCAGGATGTCGCCCGCGGCATGGCCGGGTTCGAGGACGTGGACACGTCGGTGCGCGCGGGCAAGCCGGAGTTGCGGGTGACGCCGAACCGCGCGGTGTTGTCGGACATGCAGGCGCCGGCCGCGCAGCTCGGCGCGATGCTGCGGGCGAACATCGAGGGTCTGGATGCGGCGGTGTTCAAAGAGGGCACGCGTTCGTACGACATTGTGGTGAAACTGGACGAACGGGAAGGACGGGGCCAGATCGCGGAGTTCCAGGCGCCGGCGGGGCCTGATCGCACGGTGGCGCTGGCGGCGTTCACGGGGATCGAACAGCGGGAGGCGCCGGTGCAGATCACCCGTACGGACAAGATGCGCGTGGCCAAGCTGTTCTCGGGTCTGGCGCCGGATTTCTCGCTCGGCGAGGCGGTGAACGTGCTGAACGCGGAGGTCGATGAGCGCAACCTGTTGCCCGCGGGCTATCGGCAGACGTTCCGGGGCGATTACGAGATGATGGAGGAGAGCACGGCGGCGTTCGTGGAGGCGGGCATCCTGGCGATCCTGCTCACGTACCTGGCGCTGGCCGCGGTGCTCGAGTCGTTCTCCCGGCCGTTCATCATCATGACGACAATTCCGCTGTCGATGATCGGCGTAATCCTGGCGATGTACCTCACGGGACTCGATGTCTCGATATTTGAGATGCTCGGGTTCGTGATGTTGATCGGCATCGTGGTGAATGTGGCCGTGCTGATACTGAGCCACGCGGAGTCGGCGCGGGAACAGGGCAAGACGTCGCACGAGGCGATGGTGCAGGCGGCCGGCGGCGAGTTTCGTCCGGTGGTCATGATCACGGTGGCGGCGGTGCTCGGCATGTTGCCGCTGGCTCTGGCGACGGGCATGGGAAGCGAGCTGACGGTGGGCATCGGCGTGGCGTCGGTCGGCGGGATCATCTCGTCCGGTTTCCTGACGTTGCTGGTGTTGCCGGCGCTGTATCTGTTATTCACGCGCAAGAATCCGAAACAGAAGCGGCATCATGGCGATGCGGCCGCGGCTTCGGATGGCGATCCGTCGGCGTAGCGCGGCGGCGGCCAAGCGCGGCTGAGTTCGCCGAGCAGGCGTGTAAGGGGCTCCAAACCCGCCAGCGCAGCGCCCCCGGCCCTTCCCGGAAACGGGGAGGCGCCGGGGGTGCGGCGTATCGCGCGAGGTCTCGGGGTTCGGCGCCGCCGGGCGGCTGGGCGGGATTTCTTGCAATCAGTTGCGTGAGATCCCATAATCCCTGCTCCAAACGCGGAGGTGCGCGGCGGTCTGCCCAGGGATATGGTCTGAAGGCGCCGCGCGTCGCCGCATGGCGCCAGAACCCAAGGAGTGAGTCGGGAATGCAATCCCCCGTGAAGCGCGAGCCGGATTTCGAGCAGTTCCTGAAGGTCCTGACGCGGACGGGGCGGCCGAGCCATCTGCCGTTGTACGAGCACATTGCGAGCTCCGGGTTCATCGCGCGGTTCACGGAGACGGATTTCGACAAGTGGCCCGCGGACCATCCGGATTACTGGCGGGTGTACACGGAGTTCTGGCTTGGGCTGGGCTTCGACTGCGTGCCGATCGAGATCCCGCTGAACTGCGCGCTGCAGCACCATGAGGAGACGGCGGGCAAGCTGAGCCACGGGAGCGAGGCGACGGTGACCCTGCGGAACCTGGAGGAGCTCGAGGCCTATCCGTGGCCGTCGACGGATGCCCCGATCGACTTCCGGCCGTATGAGATCGTCGCATCGTACCTGCCGGACGGGGCCAAGCTGGCGGCGGGGGTGTGCGCGGGACCGTACGAATGGGCCACGAACTTCGCGGGTGTGCAGGGGTTGGCGATCGCGCTGTACTCCGATCCGGACTTCGTGACGGCCCTGTTCGGCAAGCTGGGCGAGCTGCATACGGCCGCGGTGCGGCATCTGGCCACGCTGGACTATGTGGCCGTGTTGCGCCAGGGCGACGATCTCGGGTTCAAGACGTCGACGTTTCTGTCGCCGGACGACCTGCGGAAGCACGTACTGCCGATCTACCGCGAGATGGCCACGATTGCGCATGACGCGGGCAAGCCGTTCATCCTGCACAGTTGCGGCAACCTGGGGGCGATCTATGAGGACCTGATCACGGATTGCCGGATCGACGCGAAGCATTCCTTCGAGGATGTGATTCTGCCGGTGACCGCGTTCAAGAAGCAGTACGGCGACCGGATCACGCCGTTGGGGGGGCTGGACGTGGACCGGATCTGCCGCAGCTCCGAGCCGGAGTTGCGCAAGTACGTGCGCGAGGTGGCGGAGGTCTGCTTCGCCGACGGTTACTGGGCATTCGGGACGGGCAACTCGCTCACGGACTATCTGCCTGTGGAGAATTACCTGATCTGCGTGGATGAGAGTCTGCGCATCGCATAAGGATGACTGTTGCTCAATGATGGATCTCCCCCTTCTTCCGGAAGATACGCGGCGCTTCTACATCGTGAGCTGTCATGTGCTCTGGCGAGAGCTGTGCTATTTCGCGGCCCTGTCGTCGGTGACGCATGAGGTGCACTTCCTGCCGCAAGGGCTGCACAACACGCCGGACCTGCTGCGCTCGGAGCTGCAGAAGGCGATCGACGGGACGCCTGATCGGTGCGAGGCGGTGATCATCGGGTACGGGTTGTGCAGCAACGGGATCGAGGGCATCGTGGCGCGCGACAAGCCGCTGGCGGTGGTTCGCGGGCACGATTGCATCACGCTGCTGCTCGGGTCGAAGGAGCGCTACCGCGCGTATTTCGACGCCCACCCGGGGACGTACTGGTACTCGCCGGGCTGGATCGACACGTCGACCCAGCCGGGCAAGGAGCGCTACGAGAGGGCGCTGGCGTATTACGTCGAGCTGTACGGCGAGGAGAACGCCGAGTACCTGATGCAGATGGAACAGGCGTGGATGCAGAACTACTCGAACGCGGCGTATGTCGATCTCGGCTTCGGCGACCGCGAACGCTACCAGGAGTTCACGCGCGAGTGCGCCGACTTCCTGGGCTGGAACGCCGATTTCCTTGAAGGCGACCCGCGACTGGTGCGCGATCTGCTCGACGGCAACTGGGAGGACGAAAAGATCCTCGTTGTGCCGCCGGGCCATCGGATCGTGGCGAGCCACGACGAGGACACGATCATCGAGGCCGTGCCGGCGGCGGAAGCGGCCGAAGCGTCCGCCTGCCGCTCCGCCGACTGATCGCGCCCGCGATTAGAACGTATTCGGATCGGGACCGAGGCGCTCGCCCCTATCGAGGGCGTCGATCGTTTGCATCTCGTCCTCCGTGAGGGCGAAGTCGAACACATCGGCGTTCTCCGCGATTCGTTCCTTCCGTACGCTCTTCGGGATCGTCACCACGCCGTGCTGAAGGTCCCATCGCAGGGTGACTTGGGCGGCGGTCTTGCCGTATTTCCTGCCGATCTCGACGAGCGCCGGGATGTCGTTCACCTTGCCGCGCATGATGGGGCTCCAGGCCTCGAGGCGGATTCCGTGTCGCTCGCAGTACTGGAGCAGCTCCGGTTGCAGGAGCCGGGGGTGAAACTCGACCTGGTTCACGTGGGGGACGACCTCGGCTTTGGCGAGGAGATCTTCGAGGTGGTTGAGGAGGAAGTTGCTCACGCCGATGGCGCGGCTGCGTCCGTCGGCGTAGATGCGTTCGAGCGCGCGCCAGGTGTCGCGGAACTTGCCGGTGACGGGCCAGTGGACGAGGTAGAGGTCGACGCGGTCCATGCCGAGGCGCTCGAGACTCGCGTCGAAGGCGCGCAGGGTTTCGTCGTAGCCCTGGTCATTGTTCCACACCTTGGTCGTGACGAAGATCTGGTCCCGCGGGAGCCCTGAGGCGCGGACGGCTTCGCCCACGCCCTGCTCGTTGCCGTAGACGGCGGCGGTGTCGATGCCGCGATAGCCGAGCTCGAACGCCCACGCGATGGCCTTCTTCACCTCTTCGCCGTCTTCCGCCCGGAACACGCCGAGTCCGAGCCAAGGCATCCCGACGCCGTTGGCCAGGGTGACGCAGTCTTGGATGGCGTTCATCGTGATTCCTCCCGTGGGCCCGCGATGGGCTGCGCCTGAACCGGTATCCTGTCCGCTCGAGTCTCGCGGTTCCGGATGCTCCACATCAAGCCGATAGAGACCGCGATGAGCCCGAAGGCGAGCCAGGCGGTGGTCTCGATGGTGAAGTGTCGGACGCAGAGATAGCCGACCAGCGGAGCGATGGAGCCGCGCACGCCGGTCAGGAAGGCGTGGACGGCCATGTAGCGTGCAGTCTGTTCGGGCGGGGCGAACTTGGTGACCCACAGGGCCCACGCGATGGATCCGCCGCCGTTTCCGGCGCCGGCGAACATCGAGGCCAGCATCAGCAGCGGCAAGGACTTCGTGTGGTAGAAGACCAGGACGTAGAGCATGGTGAAGACGTTCAGGTAGATGCGCATCCAGGTGAAGGGGAGTCGATCGAAGAGCCGGGCCCAGATAGGAATGGTGCAGATGCGCGTGGCTTCGGTGATCACACCGACGATGAGGACGGTCATGGCGGGGCTGAGCTCGAGGCCATGGTCGGGGTGGGTGACGTACTCGATACGCTGCGGCGCCAGGGCCAGGTTGGCGAATCCGAAGAGGAACCAGGCGAACAGCATGATGGAGAAGGCGCGGTTCTCGCGAAGCGCGCCGAAGCAGGAGAGGGGGTTCGGAATAAGCTGCTCGCGGGCGTTGCTCGCCGGCATGCGCACGATGGCCGCGCCCATCACGCCGGCGACGCCGGCCAAGGCCAGATAGAGCATGCGGTAGTTGGCCAGGCTATGGTCGAGGAGCCGTCCGCCGGCGAGCTGGACGGCGAGGCCCACAAGAACCGTGACGAACATGGTGAGCCCGACGACTTGGCCGCGCACGGATCCGCGGTAGTTCTCACGGTAGATTGCGGTCATCACGGGGATGTTCAGCGCGAGGCAGAGGTGGAAGGCGACCATGCCGGCTGCGTAGATCGCGGCGGTCGTCGCGGTCGCGGCCGTGACGAGTCCCGCGGCCGCGAGGAACACGGGTATGGCGGCGCGCAGCGGCTTTCCGCCGAGCGCGGGGGACCATGCCGCGTAGAGCGGCGAGAGGAGCAGGCCGACGGGGTGGGCGCCGGCGATGGCGGCCTTCTGCAGCAGGGAGGCGTCGAAGTAGCGGATCGCGACGAGGAGCGCGAACAGCATGGGCAGGACGCCGAGGGCGCCTGCCGCACCGCCGCGAAGGAGGTCGTAGGGCAGGGTGCGTCGGCCGCGCTCGGACAGCTCTCCCCACAGGCGCCCCAGGTAACGTCTGAGCATGGTTCCCCCTTTGTCGCGGGTTCCGCCCATCCCCGGGCAAAGGGAACGCCCGGCCGTCGCGCCGGGCGTTCTTTGACGAGCAGAGGCTCGACTTCAGATAAGGACTAGGAGAACAGGGCCTGGAAATAGTTCCGATCGTCGATTCGGGGAAGCTCGTCCTTCAGGAAACGCTGCACCTCCGCCGGGGTGATGGGCCCCAGGTCCACGAGTTCATCGGCCTCGTCGCCATCGTCGGCGTCAAGGTCGGCGTCGTCTTGCGAGGCGTCCAGGCCGAGCATGTCGCCCGAGGCCACCATCTGCGCGACGATCTGGTCGACTGTTGCCTCGAGGTGTTCGCCGAGCACGGCCATGAGATGGTCGAACCGCGCCTCCGGGGCGCCGGTCTGCAGGATGGCGCGATCAAGGGGGAGGGTGGCGCCGCAGAACACGGCGAGCATGCCATCGCAAGCGGGACAACTTCCGATGAGCACGGAGCCGGAGGGCGGGGCCATGACCTGACCGTTGGCGCCGCAGTGGGGACAGTGTATGTCGATGGTAGGAAGCATTGGGAGTCACCTCGGTTTACGCTATTGCATTCATCACTATTATACCACGGCAAACCTCAGTCGCCGTAGTACAAACGGACAAAAGCGGAGTTTTATACTATTCTTTGTTTGCGCAGTCGGCCCGCAGCGCCGCATATGTTGGCGATGAAGGCGCGTGGTTCGCCCCGGGGCGTTTTCGGCTCTTGCGGGGCGGTGACCGCCTATCCGACCGGCTCAGGAGAGGGTTCCGTCTCGGCCGGTGCGGCGGGCGTCTCGAGCGGAGCGGGGGACGGCAGCGGAGCGAGGTCTTCGTCCTGTACGACAGGCGGCTCAGACGAGGCTTCTTCCTGCGGATCCGCATCGATCGGGGCATCCGCGGGAGCTGCGTCGTCGGTCGGCTCGGTCGGGGCGACGGCGACGCCGGTGACCTTGCCTTGGATGGCGTCGAGCAGGGCGAGGGCGACCTCGTTGCTCTTGGCCTTGCGGTCGTGCCAGTCCGGATAGGTCAGCAGGGTCACGCCGTACACTTGGTTGACGGTCTCGATTTTGATGCGCGTCGCGTCGTTCGACACAGGTTCGAGCTGGACGGTGTACTTGACGCGGCTGGGCGTGAAGAGGCCCAAGGCGCGCTTCATATTGGAGAAGGCGACGAACGTGCCGCGCTTGTCGCGGGTGTAGAGATTGAGTTCGCGCTCGCGCAGGGCGGACTTGGCGGCCTGCCACGCCACGTCATAGGGCGCGTCGACGACGGCCTCGTCGTGCAGGGCGAAGCCGGAGGTGTCGCGGGCAGCGCGGGCGCAGCCCAAGCCCAGCACGGTGCACAGAAGCAACAGATATACGAGATGACGGGATGTCATGGTCTTGACCCACCTTGTGGACGGTCCCGGGAAAGCCGAAAGCGATTCTAACACAGGGTATGGGGGCGATCAACCTGCGTCCGCGCGTGAAAGGGGGCTGGAGGCGGCGGACCAGCGGCGGGTGAACACGCGCTGGGACCAGGCGACGGCGGCGATGGCGGCGAGTACGTCGGCGGCGACGGAGCCCCAGAACACGCCCTGGATGCCGAGGAGGCGGCTGCCGAGGTAGGCCAGGGGGATGAGGAGGACGAGGACGCGAATGACGTTGATGGCGGCGGAGTCCATGGGACGGCCGACGGCGTTGAAGGAGAAACCGATGAACCGATGGACCTCGCGCATGCCGTAGCCCAGGGGGATGATGCAGAGGTACATGCTCAGGATGTTGAGCACGAGGGGGTCTTCGGTGAAGAGGCCGGCCATCCAGCGCGATGAGAGCATGAAGGCCAGTGCGCAGCAGACGCCCCAGTAGAGAGCAAAGCGGTTGCTGTATTTGCGGCAGAGTTCGACGCGGTCCCTGCGGCCGGCGCCCCAGTTCTGGCCGATGAACGGAACGAGGCTCATGCCGAGCGACATGGGGATCATGAAGGCGAACATCTCGAGTCGACCGCCGGCGCCGCAGGCGGCCACGGCTTCAGGGCCGAAGCCCGCGACGATGCGGGTGATGACGGCCGATGAGATCGGTACGAGAAGGGCGGTGGCGCTGCTGGGGACGCCGATGTGGAGCACGCGGCGCCAGGAGGCCCACATGGCGGACGGCGTGGGGAGGGCCCATTCGATGAGGCGGTGCCGGTGGTGGAGGATGAAGACGCCGGCTACGAGCGTGAAGGCGCGGGTGAGAATGGTGGCGACCGCGGCGCCGCGGAGCCCCATGGCGGGGAAAACTCCGATCCCGAAGATCAGGACGGGATCGAGGACGACGTTGAGCGAGGCGCCGGCCACCATGATCGCACTGGAGGACACGGTGTCTCCGGTGGCGCGGATGATGCCCTCGGCGAACATGGGGACGACCATGAAGATGACGCCCAGGTACCAGATGGTCATGAATTGCTTGACGAGCGTGAGGATCTCACCGGACGCGCCGAGTCGGGTGAAAACGAAGTCCATGCTGAGCAGGCCGATCGCGGAGAGCGTCGAGACGACGATGAGCGCGAGGAAGAAGGTGTGGGTCGTGATGCGTCGGGCCTGGGCGTGGTCGCCCTCGCCGATGCACTGAGAGATCACGGCGGTGGCGCCCATGCCGAGTCCGCGGGAGATGCTGCCGACGATCATCACGATCGGGAATGTGAACCCCATCGCGGCAAGCGGGCCCGTTCCCAGCCGAGACACGAAATAGGTGTCGGCGAGGTTGAACGCGCTCATCGCGAAGGTTCCGCCCAGAGAGGGGAGGGCGAGCATCAGAAGGCGTCGGCCCACGGGGCCTTCCGTCAGCTTTCCTCTGCCGCCATGCCGGTTGGATAGTCGTGTTGTATTGCTCAACTGTGGAATCCGTTAATCTATACGATACATCACGCAGGGCGGTCGGTGCACGTCGGAGTGGGGGCGAACGGCGCTGGCACGTGAGCGGGCTGCAGGGGTATTCCGCCGTGCAGCGGGGCGGTCGATTGCGGTAAGCTATCGCCCGGATGAGACGAGGGAACCGAACCGTGGAGGAGCGCATGCAGAACTGTCGGGGAACCGCGGTCGCGACGCTGTTCCGGGTCGGCGCGGTGTGGGCGGTCGTCTGTGCAGCGGCTTCGGGGCACGCCGACGCGGGGAGCGACGCGGGGGGCGACGCTCCGCTGATCCGGGTGTTGATCCTGTCGGGACAGAACAACCACGATTGGCGCACGACCACGCCGGCGATCCGTGAGGCGCTGGAAGAGACCGGCCGGTTCGCGGTGGAGGTTGCGGAAGCGCCGGAGCGGATGACCTCGGAGTCGCTTGCGCCGTTTGACGCGGTGCTCAGCAACTGGAACGCCTGGGGCGACGCCGCCGTGTCGGAATGGCCTGCCGCGGCGCGGGAGGCCCTGGTCGCGTTCGTGCGGAGCGGCAAAGGGTACGTCACGGTGCACGCGGGCGGGTCGTCGTTCTACAGTTGGCCTGAGTACCACGCGCTGTCGCTTGCGGCGTGGGACCTGGCGCAGACGGGACACGGGGCGCTGCACGCTTTCCCGGTGACGTTCACGGAGGTCGACCATCCCATCACGCGCGGCCTGCGGCCCTTTGTGATCTTCGATGAATTGTGGCATCGCGCGGGCATCCGCGAGGACGCACAGACGTTGGCGACGGCGTGGTCATCGCCTGAGCGCGGCGGCAGCGGCGAGGACGAGCCGGTTCTGGTCGCGGCGCCGTTCGGCGAAGGGCGATCGGTCGCGTTGCTGCTCGGCCATGACGCGCGGGCGCTGGCGAACCCGTCGTGCGCCGCGCTGTTGGCGCGATCCGCCGAGTGGGCCGCGACCGGGGCTGTGAGCATCGATCCGCCGCGCATCGGCTGGGACCGGTCGGACGGCGAGCTGGCGCGCTATGAG
This sequence comes from Candidatus Hydrogenedentes bacterium UBA6118, assembly GCA_002422525.1. Classification (GTDB taxonomy): domain Bacteria; phylum Hydrogenedentota; class Hydrogenedentia; order Hydrogenedentales; family SLHB01; genus UBA6118. The sequence goes on along the minus strand of DIWA01000056.1, from coordinate 42,097 downwards.
AACGGCGAGCTGCTGTGGCGGTTCCTGGCGACGCCCGACCGCGCGACGTGCTACTTCGACCCGTTGCGGCCGGCGGGCGGGCCCTCGCTCACGTGGGACGCGCCGCCGGACCACGTCTGGCACCACGGGTTGTGGTTCTCGTGGAAGCTGCTCAATGGGTTGAACTACTGGGAGTCGCCGGAATCCGGCCTGAATGAGGGCCTGACGGAGTGGGATCCGCCGGAATTCACGCCGCGGGATGACGGGTCGGCGACGATTCGCGTCGCGATCCGTTACGTTGATCCGGCGGGCGTCACGGTGTTGACGGAGGATCGCGTGATCGCGATCGCCGCGCCCGACCGGCTCGGGGGATACACGCTGGACTGGCATGCTGCGTTCACGGCGGGCGCGAACGATGTTGCGTTTGATCGCACGCCAGTCCTCGGGGAGCCGGACGGCGTGGTCTGGGGCGGGTATGCGGGGCTGTCGTTGCGCATGCCGGATCTGGCCGACCCGCGTATCATGACGGAGGCGGGCGCCGCGGCGGCCCCGAACGGCATGGGACCGATCGAGGCCGAGGCCCTGGACTACAGCGGGGTTGTCGAGGGACGGCGCGCGGGCGTGGCGATGACGGCGTCGCCCGAGCATCCGGTGCACCCGGTGACGTGGTACGTGATCCAGCAGCCCGAGGTTCCGTTCTATTTCTTCAGTCCCGCGTTGCTCTACCGGGGACCGATGCGCCTGGCTTCGGGCGAGCGGCTGGAGCTTGACTACCGCATCCATGTCCACCACGAGGCCTGGGACGCCGATGTGCTCCGGGTCGCGTTGGGCGCCCATTCACGTCGGCCCGGGTCCGAGCCGTCGGCAGAGGAGTGAATGCCATGAGGGGATCGCCGATGAATCGTCGCAGCTTCATCCGACGCGCAGGCGCCGCGGGGGCCGCGCTGGCGGGCGTCGCCGCGCTGCCGCATCGCGCCGCGGCGCAGACCGCCGCGAACAGCCGGGTCAACCTGGCGCTGATCGGCGCAGGGGGACGCGGGTCCTCGCTGGTGGGCGAGTTCACGGCGCACGACGAGGCCCGATTCGTGGCCGTGTGCGATTGTTTCGCGGAGCGACGGGTCCGTATGCGTGACGCCTTGAACGCGCACTACGAGGCGACGGATGTGACGGGATACGCGGACTTCCGCGAGGTGTTGGCGCGGCCGGACGTGGATGCGGTGATCGTGGCCTCGCCGGACCACTGGCACGTGCCGATTGCGATCGCCGCCGCCCGCGCGGGCAAGGACATGTACGTGGAGAAGCCTCTGGGCGTCGCGATGCGGTGGGCGTTCGTGTTGCGGGAGGCCGCGGCGGAGAACGGGCGCGTGTTCCAGTACGGCACGCAGCAGCGATCGGGGCCGCTGTTCCGGCAAGCGTGCGAGCTCGTGCGGAACGGGTACTTGGGGCAGATCACACGGATCGACGCGTGGTGTCCCGACATATCGAGCCAGTATGAGGCTTTCCACGTGCCGCAGTTCGGATCGACGACGCCGACCGATCCGCCTGAAGGCTTCGACTACGATATGTGGCTCGGGCCGGCGCCGCGCAAGCCGTATACGGTCGACCGGTGCACGTGCTACGGGGCCTACCACATCTACGACTACGCGTTGGGGTTCATCGCGGGATGGGGCGCACACCCGCTGGACATCGCGCAGTGGGGACTGGGCCGCGACGACACGAGCCCGGTGCGCTACGAGGGGGAGGGGAGCATCCCGACCGAGGGGTTGTACGACACGATCGCGTCGTGGGACGTGCACTGCACGTACGCGGACGGCGTCGCGATCCGGCTGATGGGTCATCGCGTCGCGGAGCCGGTCGTGTCGGCGTACCGTCCGTTCATCGACCATGGCACGACGTTCCACGGCAGCGATGGATGGGTGAGCGTCGACCGCGCGGGGATTCATGCGAGCGATCCCAAACTGCTCGAGATCGCGTTCAAGCCGGACGATGTCCGCCTGCGGGCGGTGCAGAGCCACGCTCATGACTTCCTGACGTGCGTCAAGACCCGAGAGACGCCGCTGAGTTCGCTCGAGGCCGCGATCCGGTCGGACGCAATCAGCCATCTCAGCGATATCGCCATCCGGCTGGACCGCGCCGTGACGTGGGATCCCGAGCGGGAGACGATTCCGGACGACGCCGAGGCGGCGGCCATGCTTGATCGCCCGTTGCGCGCCCCTTGGGATTTGTCGCAGCCCCTGGTCACCGCGCCGGACGGGGACGTCGTTTGATCGTCGCAGTATCGCAGTCGGCGCCGGGGAGCGGGTTCAGTGGTTGACGCGGCAGCAACGTCCGGCCAGGCCGTGTATGAACTCGATCCGCTGCTGGTGCTGGCGTTGATTTTGATCGCCGGTCTGGCGGGCGGCGGCGTGGCCAAGCGGCTGCATGTGCCGTCCGTGACGGGGAACATCCTCGCGGGGGCGGCGATGGGCGCGACGCTGTTCCAAGGGTCCGAGGCGACGCACGCGCTGCAACCGCTGTCGGTTTTTGCGATGGGCCTGATCGCCGTGGCCGCCGGCGGGCACTTCTCGTACCGGCGCGTGCATAACGCCTTGCGCCGCATCGTGTCGATCGCGTTTCTCGAGTCCCTGTTGAGTTTCTCGGCGGTGTATGTTGCGGTCCGGGCGGTCGGCCTGCCCTGGCCCGCGGCCCTGCTGCTTGCGGCGCTGTCGATGGAGAGCGCGCCGGCGAGCACGATGGCGGTGATTCGCGAGGCGCGGGCGCGCGGCCCGTATGTGAAGACGCTGCTCGGCGTCGTGTCGCTGGATACCAGCGTGTGCATCGTCCTCTTCGCGTTCGCGCGGACGGTCGTCGCCGAGCATTTCGTATCCGGGGGCGCGCAGATCTCCGCGGCGGCGGTTTCCGGGACGATGGCGTACCAGTTGGCGGGCTCCGCGCTCATCGGGATCGCGATCGGGTACTTGGTTGAGTTGCTGGCCCGGCGCACCCTGTTTCCGCAGTTCAGCCTGGTGTTTCTGGCGATCTTGTTGGCCGTGGGGCTGAGCGGGTCCGTCCGGCTGAGCCCGTTGCTCACGTGTCTGGCGCTTGGGGCGTACTTGGGCAACAGCACGGAGCCGGGCGAGCGGCAGCTCCGGGCCCTCGAGCCGGTGGAGCTGCTCCTGTTCACGCTGTTCTTCACGCTGGCGGGGGCGAATATCCATTTCGACATGTTGGCGGAGGCGGGGGCGTACTGCCTGGTGTATTTCGCGGCGCGTCTGACCGGCAAGGGGGTCGGAGCGATGCTCGGAGGCTTGCTCTCCGGCGCGTCACGCCGGATCTGGACGCACATTCCGCTGGGGCTGATGCCGCAGGCGGGCGTGGTGATCGGTCTGGTGGTGATTCTCGAAGGCGACGCCCGCATTCCGGAGGAGATGTCGACCCTTATCGGCACGATCGCCCTGGCGGCGGTCGCGCTCAACGAGATCATCGGCCCCGTCGTGACGCGCTTTGCGTTGGGCCGTGTGAAGGAAGCGGGGCTGGACCGTCCGCGGCTCATGGAGTTCCTGCAGGAAGAGTACATCATCACGGGACTGGAGGCGGAGGACAAGTGGGACGCGTTGCGCAAGCTCACGGAGTTCTTCCTGCGCACGCACCGCCTCGATACGGAGGACACGGCGAGCCTCTACGAGACGGTGGCGGAACGCGAGCGGTCGTCTCCGACGGGGGTCGGCCACGGGGCGGCGATACCGCATGGCCGCATCGACCACGGTCCCGGCGTGCAGGGCGTGATGGGCATTCTCAAGCACGGCGTCGACTTCGGGAGCCCGGATGGGGAGCCGGTGCGGTTGGTGGTGCTGATCGTGACGCCGCGCGAGCACGAACGGCTTCATCTCGAGGTGCTGGCCAGTCTGTCGCGGATGATCATGGACGACACGATCCGCACGCGCCTGCTTTCGGCCATTGATCCGAATGACGCATGGGAAGTGATCGAGATCACCGAGGCGCCGACGTACAACTACTTCCTCGAGGACGAGGACGATGAAGAGCAGCCCGGGCAGAAGTCGGTCTGACAGCAACGGGCTCCGGCGCCGTCAGTACTGACGGCGGATATTCGTGGGCGAGATCCCGAGCCCTTCGCGGTATTTGGTCACGGTGCGCCGCGCGACCTTGATGCCTTGTTCCTTGAGCCGGTTCGCGATGGCCTGATCGCTCAGCGGACGGCGCTTGTCTTCCTCGTCGATGAGTTTCTTGATCATCGCCTGCACGCTCTTGGAGGACTGAGCGCCGCCGTCGTCCGTAGAGAGACCGGGGGAGAAGAAGTACTTCATCTCGAACAGGCCCTGGGGGGTCTGCATGTACTTGCCGCGGGTGGCGCGGCTGACGGTGGCCTCGTGCACGCCGATCTTGTCGGCGATCTCCTGGAGGGTCAGCGGCTTGAGGTGTTCCTTGCCTTTTTCGAGGAACTCGCGCTGAACCTCGACGATGGCCCGCGCCACGCCCTCGATGGTGGTTCGACGTTTCCGGATGCTGCAGATCAACCACTTCGCCGATTCGATTTTCTCCCGGTAGTACTTGCGCTCCTCGGCCGGTCGGTCGGGGGATTGGGCGAGCCTGCTGCATGTCGGGGAGACCCTGAGCTCAGGGATGTTGTCGTTGGCCAAGTACACGTCGTAGTCGCCGAGGTCGTCATTCCATTCAACGATGACATCGGGGGTGATGGGCCGGGCGCTTTCGCCGGAGTACTCCTCGCCGGGGTACGCGTCGAGGCGGCGCAGCATGTCCACCAGCTCCAGGACGCGCTCAGGGGAGATCCCCATGGCGCGGGCGATCTTGGGGATCCGCCGGTGCACCAGGTCGTCGAAGTGCTCGGCGACGAGGGTTCGCAGCTCTTCCTCCTCGGGATGCTCGACCGCTATCTGGATCAGGTAGCACTCGGCCAAGTCTCGGGCGCCGACGCCGATGGGCTCGAACTGCTGGATCAGTTTGAGCGCGCGTTCGACTTCCGCCTTGTCGACGCTGAGTTCCTGCGCGATTTCGGCCACGGACCCGGTGAAGCGGCCGTGGCGGTCGATCTCGCCGATGATGCGCTCGCCGATGCGGGTCGTTTGCTCGTCAGGGGCGAGCCAGCGCAGTTGCGTGAGCAAATGAGAGACGAGCGACTCTTCGTGTTGGGTGATCGAGTCCTGGTAGTAGTCCCTGCGTTCGTCGGCATCCGGGTTCCGGCTGAGGTCTCGTCCTTCCCTGGCCCGCCAGTCGCGATCGTCATACAGGTCGCTGGATGGGGCGGAGGCCTGGTCGGCGTCAGATGCGCCGTCGGTCGGTCCGTCCTGGGTCGGTCCGTCCTGTCGCTGTTGATCCCATCGGTCGCTGAAGCTGTCGAGATCGAACTCAGGCTCTTCGAACAGGTCGGTGGAATCCGATCCGTTCGGGTCGGGCTGGCTATCGCTCAAGGCAGCGTCCTGTCCTTCGCGGGGGTCGGGCTCGGCGATCTCGAGCGCCTCGTTCGTGTCGAGCTCCTCGTAGACCTGTTCGACCAGTTCGACCGAGGTGGCGTGGAGGATCTGAAGCCCCTGTTGCATCTGGGGAGAGAACTGCAGGCGCTGCGTTTGTTGTTGGCTGAGCCCTTGCTCGATATGCATCATGACGGGACCCTCTATGCAACCGCCGAGGACGAGGTAGCAATTGCCGTGCCATTCTACAATAGCGTTGCAGGGAAGTCAATTGACGCCCCCCAGCGGCGTTGCTATACTCGTTTTCGACCCCAACCGTCAACCCGTCTGAGGCGCGCGATTGCGGGGGCGGAAGTCCCTGCGGGCCGCGACCCTCGTGAATTGAAGACCCTCGCATGATCCGATTCAGTCTGCTCGGGAGCGGAAGCGCCGGAAACGCGGTGCTGGTCGCGTCGCCATCCGCCCGGATCCTTATCGACAACGGCCTGAGCTACCGTCGGCTGCTCCTGCGCATGGCGGCGCTGGGCGAGTCCGTGGAGCAGATCCGGGCGGTGTTCGTCACGCACGAACATGGCGACCATACGCTGGGGCTGGGCACGCTGGCGCGGAAGCTGGGCGTTCCGGTGTACATGACGGAAGGGACGCGCGCAGCCCTGCGCAAGGGGATCGGTGAGCTGCCTCGCGTCGAGATCATCGAGCCGGGAGAGGCGATCACCCTGGACGGTCTCACGGTGGACAGCTTCAGCGTGTCCCACGACGCGGCGGATCCCGTGAGCTACGTGGTGCGGTCGAATGGGGTGCAGTTGGGGTTCGCGTCGGACTTGGGCCACGTGTCGAACGTGGTGCGCACGCGGTTGCGTGGAAGCCATGGCCTTGTGCTTGAGTCCAACTACTGTCCCGACATGCTCCGGCGGGGCAAGTACCCGCCGTCCGTGCAACAACGCATCCGGGGTCGTCACGGCCATCTGTCGAACAGCGACACGTGCAGCCTGCTGTCGGAACTGGCGCATGACCGGTTGCGGCTGGTGGTGCTCGTGCATATCAGCGAGGAGAACAACGACGCGGGCCTGGCGCGGGAGATGGCCATGCAAGCCTTGGCGCATCGTACGGGGCTGACCGCGCCGGAGGTGTACGTCGCGACCCAGGACCAACCTACGGAGCTGTTTGATCTGACATGAGCATCTCGCCTGACTTCTTCCAGTCGCCGCCTGTTCGGCGCGCTCTGGAACGCGCGGCATGGCTCGCGGCCGCGCCGGTATCGGTTCATTCCTTCGGGGATGACGAGGAAGGGCCGCGCATCCTCACGACCGGTTCCTGCACGGCCTGCCGATGGGTCGGATCCGGGGCCGACGGCCGGGCGGCTTGCCGGGCGTCGCGACGTCCGGCTTCGGCGCGCGCGACGATGCGCGATGTTCCGGTTCCCTTCGTCTGCCACATGGGGTTCGCTTGCGTCAGCGTGCGCCCGTTGCCGGGCGAGGCGTACACGGTGACGATCGGTCCCTACACCCCGTCCGATGCGCCGGGATGGGCGGCCGGGCAGGACACGCTCGCGTTTGATGCACAGAGCGGCGCCGCGGCTGTCGGACTGGACCCGGACGACGCGCCGGCGGACTGGCTGGCGGATATCAGCGCGGTTCCGGCCGGGACGGTGTACGAGGTTGCGGCGTGGCTGGCGGAGGAGATCGCGCGATGCCATGCCGAGTGGGCGGTCGCCGACGCGGGTGATGAGCGGGAAGAGACGGCGCGCGAGCCGGAGAAGGCGTCCCGTCCGCGGCGGGCGCGCGCCAAGCGTTCGCCGCAGGCGGTGAATCCGGCCTTGGCATTTGTCCTGATGCTAACCGAGGGCGATGCGGCGGCGACGCGGCGCAGCGTGGACGCCGTGCTGGCGGAGGTCAGCGCGGCGGGCCGCCGCACGAAGGATGTGAGCCGACTTCGTAGGGCCGTCGCGGTATTTGCGGCGTGGGTCGTGGCGGCGGCCGAGGAGGCGGGTATCGAGACGGCGCCGACGTCGGCGCATTTGGCCGCCTTCGGCCGCGATCTCGAGGCCGCCGAGGACGCCGAGGCGATCCGCGCCGTCCTGTTCGGTTTTCTGGGCACGTTTCGAAGGGGGGCGCGGCGCGCCGGCGAGACGGACGAAGTGATCGCGCAGATGAGCGCGGCCATCGAGGAGCGGCTGCCGGGCAAGGTGAGCCTTGCGGAGACGGCGCGCGCGCTCGGGCGCAGCCCGACGTCGCTCACGCGTCGACTGCAGCGGCGGTTTGGCCTGTCGTTCACGGAGTATGTGGGCCGGCTGCGCGTGGAACGCGCCAAGGCGCTGCTGCGCGACACGTCGCTGAAGATCGCGGAGGTCGGCGCGCGGGTCGGCGTGGACGATTCGGGCAACTTCGGGCGTTTGTTCCGACGGTACGAAGGGGTGTCGCCCAGCGCATACCGCGCTCGCATCCGCAAGGAAAAGGAAAAGCAAGTCTGACCGAAGGAGAACGCCGCATGGGCCTATGGAACCGTATCCAGGCGTGGTGGACTCGCCTGCGTTGTCCCACGGAATTCCTCTGCGACAACTGCAAGTACGATCATCCGTCCGCCTGTTCGCGTCCGCAGCGTCCGAACGCGGTTCGGTGTCCGGACTACCGCCCGCGCGGCAAGTAAGTTCCGCCCAGACCCCGGCGTTAGCGCAACAGCAGGATCCAGTGGTCGGCCGACGGGGGAACGTACGCGCCGTCTTGGGCGGGGACGGCGTCGTGTGTCTCGGCGTGTGTCTCGGGTGCGGGCGGCCGGGGCGCCGCCGCGTGCCCGCAGGATACACGTCGCCGGGGAGGCGGGTCTAGAACGAGATGCGGGTCTCGCCGAAGAAGTAGTCGGCGTCGTCTCCGGCGGATCCGCCCCCGAAGCCGAGGCCGCTGTAATCGACGAAGCTGCCGTCCTCGGCGCCCTTGCCGGTGAACAGGTGTTCCCATCCGGAGCGGAACATGAGGTCCTCGGTGTAGTCATAGCGGAGAATGAGGTGCGTGGTGAAGCCGAGGTCGCGCGAGGACTCCTCCGTAAGGAAGCTCAGGGCCGGGGCGATCGGGATGGCGAAGCCGAAGGCGTTGAACGTCGCGGGGCGATCGAACGGGGCGACCACGCCGTAGTGGGCGAGCTCGAGGCTGGCCGAGAGCTTCTCCGTGGGTGAGGCGCCGACGCCGCCGCGGATCTGGTAGAGGTTGGACATGTGCTCTTCGGGGTCGAGGATCGGGGAGTACTGGCGCGAACTGAACGAGCGGTTGAACGAGACGCTTGCGCGGGGTTGGTCGAAGGGGTTGATCCAGTCGAGGAGCGACAGCGAGCGGTTGTCCTCGCCCTCGAAATAGGCGCCGCCGAGGTAGACGCGCGGCTGCCATGCGACGTCGAACCGGTAGCCGACTTCGAGGTCGCCGGCCCAAGCGTCGTATTCCGCGTCGGGATCGCCGTATAGGAGGGGTCGAAAGCGCGCGCCGACGGCGTCGGCGTTCCCGAACTGGTAGGCCAGTTCGAGGTCGTAGTCGAACCCGCCGTGTCCGCCGTTCAGCCGGACGCCGACGGTGTGCTGGTTGGTCACGTCGTAATCGTCCAGGCCAAGCGCGTCCTCAAGCCATTCGGCGAACCAGACGAAGTTCGTGTCGCTCAGGGCGCGGGCGTCGCGCACCAGATACCAGTAGGCGGCGATGCTGAGGGGCTCGAATCCGGCGTAGGTCGCATGCACCCCGTAGAAATCGACGTCGCCATCCTCTTCACGGATGCCGTTCTCGCCGAGTTTGCTCCAGAAAGCGTCCACAACGAAAGGTTCGGCGTCATAGGTAAGGCGGATGCCGTCGTGGATGATGGCGTTGGTGCTGGGCGAGGCGTCGCCGAGGAGCCAGCCTTTGCCGAACCGCATGGTCTGGCGTCCGATGCGCACGCGGAGCGGCAGGCCGAAGACGTTCTGCGTCTGGATGTAGGCTTCGATGAACTCGAGGTCGCGGTCCGTCGTGGCGCGTCGGTCGGCGCCGGTGATGTGGTCGCCGCGGAAGTTATCGCCCCAGAGCGCATAGGCCTCGAGCCGGGCGAAGGCCGACACGTCGCCGGTGAAGTCGGCGCGGACGTCGAGCAGCGTGCGGTGCTCGATCAGTTTGCGGGCGTTGTCGCGGTCGTCCCAGCCGTAGCGGCCGGCGGCGCCGCGGGGGTCGCCGATGGCGCGACCCGGGAGCCATGCGGCGGGGATGTGGACGGAGGTGGAGCGCGGCGTGGTGCGCATGTTCCCCCAGTAGCGGCCGCGGATGCGTACGTCGCCGCCGATGGAGACGTTCTGGAGTTCCGCGACGGATGGCATGGCGACTGCGGCGAACAGCAGCAGCGCGCCGACGATACGGCCTGAAGCGGCGGCAAACCCGGTCATGTGTGTGGCCTCGCTTGTCCCTGCGCTCTCGTTAGGCCGGACCCGTCCGGCGCGTCGGGATGCTACCATATGCGCCCATGGGCATCCAAGGAGCGGGCGCCCTCCCGGGATTCGCTATGGCGGAACAGGGGCGCTTGCTCTATACTGGCGGCGGGGTTACGGACAACCACGGAGGATAGGCGCATGCGCAGGATGTGGAAATTGGTGACCGAGAGCGCGTTGGTGCGGATCGGGCTGTCGTTGGCGATTGTTGCGGTCGCCGCGGCGGCGCTCGGGGGCTGCGGGTCGAAGGAAGTGGCGATCGACCAGCCGTCCGAAGAGGACATGACGCCCGAGGAGCGGGAGGTGCAGGAAAACATCCGGCGGATGATGGAAGCGCCGGCCAGCCCGCCGCCGGCGGTGCAGGAGTCGCTCGAGCAGGACGGCGCGGAATAGCGGCGCCGGCTTGCGTTGGCATGGTATGAGAGGAGCGGTATGCGGTTCGTGCAATGTGTGATCGTGGGTATGGGGATATGCCTGTCGGCGGGGGCCGGCCAAGAGGCTGTCCTCGCCGAAGGGGGCGAGACGGACTGGCATATCAGCGTGTCGCCGACGGCGTCGCCGCCGGAGCGGCTGGCCGGGCGTGAGCTGAGCAGGTATCTGGAGCAGATCACCGGCGCGGCGTTCGCCGTGGTCGAAGAGGCGCGTCCGACGGGAACGTGCATCCGGCTTGCAGCGGAGCAGGGGCGCGTCGACGGGTTCCGCGTCGAAGTCGCCCCTGACCGCATCGCGATCAGCGGATCGACGCCGCGCGGCGCGCTCTACGGGGCGTATGACCTGCTCGAACGGCTCGGGTGTCGCTGGCATTACCTGGGCGCCTTGGGGGAGACCGTGCCGCGTCTCGACCGGGCGTCGTTGCCGGTGGGGTCGGTCGCGCAGGAGGCGTCGTTCCCCGTGCGGAGCGTGTTCCTCGGGTACCCGAGCTACTTCGAGCGGTTCGAGGAGTGGTTGGACCTGTTCGCCAAGCTGCGGATCAACGGCATCGCGGTGCATGGGATCGACTGGACGACGTACGATCGGGATCGGTATCTGCCGATGATCGCGGAGCGGGGGTTCATCCTCGAGTACGGCGGGCACCTCATGCCCGGACTCGTGCCGCGCACGCTGTTCGAGGAGCATCCTGAGTACTTCCGGATGAACGAAGAGGGCGAGCGGGTCGCCGACTACAACTTCTGCCCGTCGTCGGATGCGCTCGCGCTGATGCAGCGGAACGCGCGGGCGCTTTTCGAGAAGGCGCCGGAGATCCGCTACTGGCACGTATGGGCGGACGACCTGATGGGCGGCGGCTGGTGCTTCTGTCCGCGGTGCGAGGGGATGTCGCCCGGGGACCAGAACGCGCTCGCGACGAACGCGTTGGCGGAGACCCTGGCCGAGGCGAGTCCGGACGCCGCGCTTGCGCTGTTGGCCTATCATGACACGGGCCGTGCGCCGACCATCGCGCCGGCGCCGAACGTGTTCCTGTTGCACGCCCCGCGGGAGCGGTGTTACCGGCACGCGTTCGACGACCCGGATTGCCGAAGGAACCGCGAGGAGTATCTGCCGGACTGGCGCGCGTTGCGCGACATGTTCCTGGCCGTGTCGCCGGATGCGTTGCACGAGTTCAGCTACTACAGCGACGGGATCCTGTATCGCGAGATGCAGCCGCCGCAGATCGACGTGATCCCCGCGGATGCACGGTTCTTCCGCGCGGAAGGGCTGCACGCGCACCAGAATCTGATGGTGGCGTACCGCGACTGGCGGAGTCCGCCGTTCTCGCTGGTGCTGTCGAGCCGTGCGGCGTGGAACGCCGACACGGACGGCCAGGCGGAGCTCGAGGACTTCTGCCGGGCGTACTACGGCGACGCGGTCGCGGAGCGGATGGTCGATTACTACCGCGAGGTCGACCGTGCGTGCAATCATTTGTTCGACGGCGACCCGATAGTCGGTCCGTACAACGACATGACGTGGCCGCCGCTGGCGCCGGAGATGCGCGCGGCGATTATCGCGAACACGCAGGAGGCGAACGCAATCCACGCGCCGCTGCTTGGCGCGCTTGATGAGGCCCTGACGGAGACGCCGGACGGCATCTATCGCGAGCGGCTCCAGCGCGAACGCGATGTGTGCGAACTGCACGGGCTGTTGCTGGCCCTGGCGGCGTGCCAGTTCGAGGGGCGCTACCTGGGGTTCACGTATGCGTCGGGCGGACTGGACGACGCGGCCGCGCAACGCAGCCTCGAGCTGATGGATGAGGGCATCGCGCACGCGGAGGCGATCATCGCCTGGGCGGAGCGGTTCCCGGAGGAGCAGGGTTCGACGCTGGGCGGTTGGCGCAGCTACTACGGCGACTACCTGCGCGTATTCGAGGACATGATCGCGCTGGTGACCGAGAAGCGGGCGGAACGCACGGCGGAGTGATGAGAAACGGGCACGGACGCCTCTGGGAGAGACGTCCGCGCCCGCGCTGTGTCTCGGGGCGGCGCTACCGCGTTTCGTGGTGTTCGCGGAACAGGCGGAAGAAGGTGTAGGGGTCCACGACCTGGAAGTCGAGCTCCGGGTCCAGCTCGCGCAGCGCGTCGACCGTGTCGATGATCGCGCTCGGTCCGACCCAGACCACCCGGAAGAAGTGGAACGCGGGTTGCCCGGGTTCCGCGGCGGACGCGATGCGATGGATCGCGGCGGCGGAGGCCTCGGGGCCGGGGTAGTTGCAGATGTCGTTGTGGAGCACGGTGACCGGCATGCCTTTCCAGACGTGCGGTTCAGGATGCTTGCCGCCGGTGTTGTGCAGGTCCATCACGATCGTGGCGAACCCGTCCGGCGCGAACTGTGTGAAGGCGTCCTTGACGGCGTCCGTCGGCTCATCCCAGTCCAGTACCATGGGCGCGATGGTCTGGTCGGCCAAGTCGTAGTAGTGTTGGTTGTGGCGGACGAACAATGGCAGGTATTCCGGGCGGACGCGGTTCGGGTTCATGTAGCCCGCGGCGCTGGCGTCCGACTGGATCACGTCATTCTCGCTCGCAGTCTCGTAGAAATACGCGATCACGTCCGGGTAGGTGTCCGTGAGGTTGGGGTTGATGCCCCACACGAGCGGGATCTCGCCGCGCTTGGGGTCGGCCCAGTGGTTCGGCAGGAAGTCGTAGAGCGGCGTGGCCGAGTCGTAGTCCGCCATGAGGAAGCACAGGTACGTCTTGTTTTCGAGCGGCTTGGTCGGCGCGACGCGACGCTGCTTCAGCGGCCCGATCGGGGCCTGGCTGTGGAGCGACTGGTTGAAGCAGTCGCCGGCCACGGTGTTCTGGTAGCAGTTGTAGGGGGAGATGAGGTAGACCGTCTCCCACTCGGTCGGCACCGGCTCATGGCTGCTTGGATAGCCGGGCATGTTGCTGTACTTGCGGAAGTTGAAGAACCCGGCCACCTCGGTCATGTGCTCGCCGGCGGTCTGCTTGAGGAGCTCCTCGAGGATCAGCGTGTACGTGGCGAGGTCCGTGCCGAGGGGCTGGTCCGGGTCGTCTTTCGGAGTCTCGTCGCCCCAGGGCGAGAGGTCGTAGACGAAGCCCCGGTTGTAGACGGCCCAGTCGCGGGTGACCACATAGCCCACGCCGCCGTTCTCGCGCTGTTCCCACGCGTCTTCGTAGAGGAAGATGAAGCGGGAGCCGCAGAGGCCCTTGGCCAGGTACTCGCGAATGGCCCAGCGGTAGGCGTCGTTCTTGGCGCTGCCGGTCTCGGCGCCGGTGAAGCGTCCGCGCAGATCGTCGATGACGGGCAGCCCCCAGGCTTCCAGATAGCGATCGGCGAACTCGGGGCTCAGGGCGACGCCGTCGCGGATGCCGGCGATGGTCGTCGCGACGTTGACAGTCGCGGGGACGGCGGGATCCCAGATCACCGCGCCCTTGAGTCGATCGCCCGCGAGTTGGACGAGCGCGTCGAGGTCGGCGATGGTCTCGCGCGGACGACCGGCGAGCCAGCGGTCCTCCTCCGAGAGCACGTCGAGCCAGTAGGCCGGGCGCTTGTTGCGGGGCGACGTCAGGTAGACCGCGGGGGCCTCGCGGTTGACGAGGCCCTGCAGGCAGGCGACGGCCAACGCTTCGTCATAGGCGTCCTGCGTCGCCTCGGCGGACAAGGTGTAGAGGTAGAGCGGCTTCATCGTCGGATCATCCCCTGCGCGCTCCTGCGCGGTTGCGTGCAAGCCGAACGCCGACACGACCATCGTGACGGCGGCGGCTATTGCGATGCGTACGTTCATGCGGTCAACCCTCCGTGGCGATCGCCCCGCGCGACCGCGCTGTTGGGTCACGTTGACACAACGGGGCGTCGGGCGGCAAGCGGATTGATCCAAGGGAGCGGCGACGCCCAGGATGGAGGAGACGGGCCGCGGCGCCACAAACTTGGGAATCTTGGGTATAATTCAGGGAGAGGCAAAGGGAGGCGCCATGGGTTCCATAAGTTCGTCGCTGATCGCGGACCGGGGATGCGTCAAAACGGGTTCCAGGTTGCGGATGCGGTACCTGACGCGGTTCAAGGGTTACACGGTCGATCGCGTTGTGGAGCAGCCGAGCCAGTATGCGTTCGGACGGCTGCGCTACTGCAAGAAGTGGGTGCTGCGTCCGCCGCAACGGTGATCGAGTCTGTACAAATGAACGTCAGTGTCGGGGGAGGGGGATGATCCAGGTCATCAATCACGTGAACATCGTCGTGACGGACCTTGACCGGTCTGAACGGTTCTACGTCGACGTTCTGGGATTCCGCGCGACCCGTCGGGGGCATCTCGAAGGACCGTGGATCGAGGCGGTGAGCGGACTGCAGGGCGTTCGGGCGGACGTGACGTTTCTGGAGCCGCCGGGGGGCGGGCCGCGCATCGAGCTCATCGCGTATGCATCGCCGCGGGGCGAAGCGCCGGCGGCGAACAGCGCGCCGAACACCGTCGGTCTGCGCCACCTCGCGTTCACCGTCGACGACATGGACGCCGCCGTTGCGCGGCTTGAGGCCGCGGGCGTGGCGTTGGTCGGCGGTCCCATGGAAGTGCCCGCGGGCGTGGTGCGCCATGCGGAGGGCCGCAAGCGGCTGTGCTACTTCCTGGACCCTGACGGCGTGCTGCTGGAGCTGGCGGAATACCGCGATGAACGGTAGCCGAGGCTACGCGATCAGCGGCAGGGTCGGGAAGCGATGGTCCAGCGCGACGTCGGCGGAAACGCCGAGCCAACGTTCGAGAATGGTCGCGTAGACGCAGCGGAAATCCACCGTCGGTCGGAGGGCCCCTGCGTGCAGCTCCGTGAGGCTCGGATGGGTCCCGTGCAGGCCGGGAACCGCCTTGGCGCCGACCAACAACACCGGGCCGGCGGCGCCGTGGTCCGTGCCGCGGCTCGCATTCTCGGCGACGCGACGGCCGAACTCGCTGAACACCAGCGTCAACGTACGGTCGGCATTCCCATCGCGATGCAGCGTGCGTTGGAATGCGGCGAGGCTGTCGGACACCTGGCCGAGCAGGTTGTCGAGCTGCCCCGCCTGGTTGGCATGCGTGTCGAACCCGCCGAATGCCGTGTAATACACACGCGTTTCGGGCGTCTCGCGCATGTGCCGCGCCACGGCCTGCAGCGGGTCGCCTCGGAGCGCCGAGGCGCCGTCGGGCAGGTCGTTCAAGACGACGCCGTGGGCCTTGCGGGCGATGAATGCCCTCGGGCGATGTCGGAGCGCCGCCACACCGATCTCCGGCGGGACGGGGTCGCCGGTTGTGCGCTCGAAGTAGCGGCCCAGCCATCCCGCTGCGTCGGGGCGGTCCGTGTCCGAAGCGGTCTCCCAGGCCGCCAGCGCGCCGAGATGCGAGCGATCCGCGCCGGCATGCCCCACCCCCTGCACGATGGCGAGTTCGCCGGCGTCGTAGAGGGACCGGAGCGAGGCCATGCGATCGTTGAGGCCGACGTAGTCGTTCAAGGGCAGGACGCGATCGCGGGGGAGGGCGAGCGTCGGTCGGGCGCGGCGGTAGGCGTCGTCGCCGTAGGGGATGAGCGCGTTCAGGCCGTCCACGCCGCCGGAGAGCTGCACCACGACCAGGGTTCGTCCGTCGGCGCCGCCGTGCGGTTGCGCCGCGAAGGGCGATGCCGCGGGCAGCATGCCGGCGCCCGCCAATGAGGCGACGGTTCCGATGAATCGTCGCCGGGAAATGCCCAAGGACTTGCCGTGTCGATCGTGCATCTCTGAAACCTCCCATCGCCGAAGCCGCGGTCGTGGATCATCGCGGTCAGCATAGCATGTTGCGGGGTCGGAACGGAGAGCGGGGCGTAACGGGGCGGCGGCACGGGGCGGAGTCGGGAGATTCGGATTTGTTTATGCGATTCGTCGGTTATGCTACCATGGGTCGCGCCGGGTCGCTTCGTCGCGCAATGGAATGGGAACCGCGGGACCCCGGGTTCCTTACGATAATGCGCGGCGGGGGGGATAAACCCGGGAGTCGGAACTCAATGACACAACCCAGCAAGCATAGGGCAAGCGCGCCTGACAAGCGGCGGAGCCTCGGCGGCCGGCAGTATGTGCGGTTCGCCGCATACAAGATCGACGGAACCTGGCGCCGGCTGCGCCCGGAGAAGCAGGCCCAGCAAAAGGAAGACTTCGTGCGGGCGTTGGAGTCGCTGCGACGCAAGGTGCTCGTGCGGCCGTACTCGACCATGGGCACGCGGGCCGATGCCGAGCTGCTGCTCTGGGAGATCGCGGAGAGCCTGGACGCGCTGCATGAGGTGGCGGCGGTGATCGCGGGAACGGAACTCGGCGCGCACCTGCACATGACGCACTCGTTCCTGTCGCAGACGAAGCGGTCGGTCTATGTGTTTCCGGATGTGCCGGAGGGTGAGGCGGAGCAGTTGACGCTTCAGTCGACGGACGCGCGGTACGTGTTCGTGTACCCGTTTTTGAAGACGCGGGAGTGGTACCATCTGACGATGGCGACGCGACAGGGTATGATGAACGAGCACGTCGAGATCGGGAGGCGCTATCCGTCGGTCCAGCTCAACACCACCTACTCGTTTGGTCTGGACGACCAGGAGTTCGTGGTGGCGTTCGAGACGGACGAGCCGTCGGACTTCCTCGACTTGGTGCAGGACCTGCGGGAGACGCAGGCGAGCCTGTATACGCTTCGCGACGTGCCCCTGTTCACGGGCATCCGGATGCGGCTGGCGGAGGCGTTGGACGCCCTGGGCGGACCGCCGATCGCCGGGGCGATTCCCGAGGAGACGGAGACGGGTCCGGACTGGGTGGACGCCGGTCCGGAGGACGAACTCAAGCCTGGAGACCGCAAGCTGGTGTTCGTCGGATCGCGGCAAGTGGCGGTGTTCAACGTAGAAGGCGCGCTTTTCGCCGTCGACAACCGGTGTCCCCATGCGCGGGGGCCGTTGAACGAAGGCGAGACGGCGTGCGACGCGGACGGCCGCTGCACGGTGTCGTGTCCCTGGCACGACGCCCGATTCGATCTCGAAACGGGGGAGGTGGTAGACGGAATCGCGACGAGACCGATCGCGCCGTACCCCGTGGAAGTCCGAGACGGCAGGATCTACGTAGGAAAAGCAGTACATGAATACCCCCCCCTCCGCCGATGAACCATCCGGCAAGACCGGTGTGATCCTTTTGGCATACGGTACGCCGGAGTCGCTCGACGAAATGCCTGCGTACCTTAGCGACGTGCGGGGCGGCCGCGAGACGCCGCAGGCCCTGATCGACGAGATCACGGAGCGGTACCGCGCCATCGGCGGTTCGCCGTTGCTCGAGATCACGCGATCGACGGCGCGCCGGCTCCAGCGTCGGATCGGCCTGCCGGTCTATGTGGGCATGCGCCACTGGGCCCCGCGCATCGAAGAGGCGGTCGCGACGGCGCGCGCGGACGGCGTGGAGCGGCTGATCGCGATCTGTCTCGCGCCGCACTACAGCGGCCTGAGCATCGGCAAGTACCGTGAGAAGCTGATGCACGCTGTGGGGGACGCCCCCATGGCGGTCGATTTCGTCGACGCGTGGGGCGTTGAGCCGGGCTACCTGGCGGCCGTGGCGGCGCGCGTGCGTGCGGCGCGGGAGCGCTGGCCCGAGGTGCAGCGCGACGACGTGCATGTGGTGTTCACGGCGCACAGTTTGCCAGCGAGCATCGTGGAGCAGGGCGACCCGTATGACGCGCAGTTGCGCGAGACGGCGGCACGCGTGGCGGAGGCCGTCGGTCTCGCGGCGGGCCGGTGGAGCTTCTGCTACCAGAGCGCGGCGAAGACGGGGACGCCCTGGCTCGGACCGCAGATCGAGGCGTATGCGGTCGAGCGCGCCGAGGCGGGCGACCGGCATCTGCTGATCGCGCCGATCGGGTTCGTGGCGGATCATGTGGAAGTGCTGTACGACATCGATGTCGGCGTGCGCGGGATCTGCGCGCAGCATGGCGTCCGGGTCGAACGGACCGCGATGCTGAACGATGCGCCGGATCTGATAGAGACGCTGGCGTCGATCGTGCGGCGGCGTGCGGCCGCATCGTCTCGGCCGGAGATTGCGGTCGCGGCGTCCCCTGCATTGAACGGGAAGGCGGCGCCGCCGACGTCGCGGTTCCTCCGCGCGTGTCGCGGGCTGGACGTGGACGCGACGCCCGTGTGGTTCATGCGGCAAGCGGGGCGCTATATGGCGGAGTACCGCGCGTTGCGCGAGCGGTACGGCATACTCGAGATGATCAAGACGCCCGAGCTGGCCTGCGAGGTGACGTTGCAGCCGATGCGGGCGTTTGATCCGGACGCCGCGATCGTCTTCGCGGATATCCTGACCATTCTCGAAGCGCTGGGGCTGGAGCTGACGTTCGAGTCGGGGCGCGGCCCGGTGATCCACAACCCGATCGGATCCGCCGCGGACGTGGCCGCGCTGCACGCGACGGACCCCGTCGCGTCGCTGGCGTTCACCATGGACGCCATTCGGCTGGCTACGGCGGAGCTGGGCGGGAAGCCTTTGATCGGGTTCAGCGGGGCCCCCTTCACGTTGGCGTCGTACGCGATCGAAGGCGGGAGCAGCCGCAACTACGTGAAGACGAAATCCCTGATGTGGGGCGAACCGGCCGTGTGGGATCGGCTGATGGATCTGCTTGCCGACACCGCGGCGGACTACCTGATCGCGCAGGTTGAGGCGGGCGCCTCGGCGGTGCAGCTCTTCGACTCGTGGGTCGGGGCGTTGGCGCCGCGAGACTACCGGGAACGCGCGTTGCCGTGGACCCGACGGATCGTGGAGCGGCTCCGTGCGACGGGCGTGCCGGTGATCCACTTCGGGGTTAACACGGCGACGTTGCTCGAAGCGATCACCGAGACGGGCGCGGACGTGATCGGGTTGGACTGGCGCACGCCGTTGGCCGAGGGGCGGGCGCGCATCGGCGACCGGCCGGTGCAGGGCAACCTCGACCCGGTCGCCCTGTTCGCGCCGTGGGAGGCCCTGCAACCGCAGGTCGCGGCGGTGTTGGACGCAGCGGGCGGCCGGCCCGGGCATATCTTCAACTTGGGCCATGGCATCCTGCCGCAGACGCCGAACGACAACGTGCGTCGTACGATCGACTTTGTCCACGCGTACAGGATGCGGCCCGCGGAGGCGATTGGATCGTGAACGACGGAAGGCATACGGAGTACGACATCTGCATTGTCGGCGGCGGTGTGAGCGGGTTGGCGGCGGCATGGTACGCGCAG
The DNA here is from genome assembly GCA_002422525.1 of Candidatus Hydrogenedentes bacterium UBA6118. Lineage (GTDB taxonomy): Bacteria > Hydrogenedentota > Hydrogenedentia > Hydrogenedentales > SLHB01 > UBA6118. The sequence continues at coordinate 22,619 of DIWA01000056.1, read as the reverse complement.
CGGTTCGCCGCGGAGGCCGAGGCGCCGTGCCGGGTCTGCGTGCTTGAGGCGAGCGGGCGGTGGGGCGGCAAGCTGCTCACCGATGAGATCGAGGCCGACGGCGCGGGGCGGTTCATCGTAGAGGGCGGGCCGGACTCGTTCCTGGCGCAGAAGCCGTGGGTGGGGGAACTTGCGCGGGAGATCGGCCTGGGCGACGCGTTGCTCGGCACGAACGACACGGGGCGGTCCGTGTTCATCTGGGTGAAGGATCGGCCGGTGCCTCTGCCGCAGGGGCTGTTGCTCATCGCCCCGAGTCGGCTGCTGCCGTTCATGTCGTCGCCGCTGTTCTCCATCCGGGGACGCTTGCGCGCCGGACTCGACCTGATTCTGCCGCGTCGCACCGACGAAAGCGACGAATCCGTGGCGGACTTCGTGGGGCGGCGGATGGGACCAGAGGCGGTGGATCGCCTCGCGGAGCCGTTGCTCGCGGGTATCTACAGCGCCGAGCCTGAACAGATGAGCCTGCTCGCGACGTTCCCGCGGTTCCGCGCGATGGAGCAGAAGCACCGGAGCCTGATCCGCGCGATGGTGCGGACGCGCATCGAGATCGCCAAGCGCCGGGCGGCGAATCCGGGTCGCAAGCCGCCGGCGACGTTCGTGTCGTTCACCGAGGGCGTGGCCGCGCTGCCGCGTCGGCTCGTGGAGCGGGTGGACGCGGACGGCGCGCTGCACACGCGGCTCGACGCGATGGCGCCGACGGAGACCGGGTGGCGGCTTCGGCTCAGCGACGGGCGCACGGTGACATGCAAGGCCGTCGTGTTGGCGGTGATGGCGGACGCGGCGGCCGGTTTGCTGCGGCCGGTGTCGACGAAGGCGGCGGCGGCGCTGGAGCGGATACGGTTCGTGTCGAGCGCGAACGTCTCGATGGCGTGGCCCGTGTCGGCGCTGCGGGAGCCGCCGGAGGGGTTCGGCATCCTGTTCCCGCGAACGGCGGGAAGTCGGATCAACGCAGTGACCTACAGCTCGAACAAGTTTCGCGGCCGCGCTCCGGACGGCTGGGTCCTTGTGCGCACGTTCCTGGGCGGATCGCGCAATCCCGAGGTTTTCGAGGAAGACGACCCGACGCTCGAACGGTTCTCGATTGAGGAGATGCAGAAGCTGCTCGGCACGGACCAGCCGCCGCTCTTCACGAAGCTGAACCGGTGGGCGCACAGCAATCCGCAATACGACGTCGGGCATCTGGATGTGATGGCCGAGGCGCAGGCGGGCTTGCCCGAGGGGCTGTGGCTGGCGGGCGGATCCTACGGCGGCATCGGCGTGCCCGATTGCATTCGTCAGGGTAAGGAAGCCGCGCAGCAGGCCGTGGCGCGCGCGCTGGGGCGTCCCGCGGCGGTCGACGCCGCGGATCGTCGGTCGCCGGTGGGCAGCGCATAGCGAGGCGGAGGCGCGTCCGCCCGAGACGAGTGGAGAAGAACGAGACCATGGCCAGCCATCCGCATCATGCCTCGGGAGGTCCCCGGCGCCATACGCCGCGTCTGATCGCGTGGGAGTTGACGCGCAGTTGTCCGTTGAGCTGCGTGCATTGCCGCGCCTCGGCGGCGATGCGCCCGTTTGAGAACGAGCTGAGCACCGAGGAGATCCAGCGCATCCTGGACAACGTCGCGACGGAGCACAAGCCGATCATCATCCTGACCGGCGGCGAGCCGATGTTGCGTCCGGACCTGGAGACGATCGTGCGGCACTGCATCGCGCGCGACCTCAAGCCCGTGCTGGCCACGTGCGGCGCGCTGCTGACGGAGGAGTCCGCGGGAGCGCTGAAGGCTTGGGGCATCGAGCGGATCAGTGTGAGCATCGACGGGCCGGACGCCGAACGACACGACGCGTTCCGAGGGGAGCCGGGCGCATTCGACGCGGCGATGCGGGGCTTGGCGGCGTGTCGCGCCGCCGGATTGCCGTTCCAGGTGAACGCGACGATCACCCGCCGCAACGCGGGCCAGATCGGCGTGATTCTGGAACGGGCCGTGGCGGAAGGGGCGGTGGCGTTCCACCCGTTTCTGCTGGTACCGACGGGTCGGGGGACGGGACTGGGCGATGAAGCGCTGGACGCGGATGAGTACGAAACGGTGCTGAACCGGATCTATGACCTGCGCCAGACGTCGCCGGTTCCGTTCAAGCCCACTTGCGCGCCGCACTACTACCGCGTGCTGCGTCAGCGTGAAGAGGCGGCCGGGCGCGAGGTGATCGCGGAGACGCATGGGCTGGACGCGATGACCCGCGGCTGCATGGGCGGCACGTCTTTCGCGTTCATCAGCCACGTCGGCAAGGTGCAGATCTGCGGCTTCCTGGAAGAGGAAGCGGGGGATCTGCGCGCGGCCGACTATGACTTCCGCGCGATCTGGCGCGATTCGGAGCTGTTCGCCAAGATGCGCAGCTTCCGGAACTACAAGGGCGACTGCGGCATCTGCGAGTACCGCGCGTGGTGCGGCGGGTGTCGCGCGCGGGCCTACGCGGCGACCGGCGATTACATGGCCGAGGAGCCGTCGTGCAACTACCGGCCGGCGGCGGCGCTTGAGGCGGAAGCCGAAGCGCAAGCCGAGGGCGGGGCGTAGCGTGGTAGAATGGGCCGAGGGGTAGGATCGCGATGACGGCGTTGGCGACATTGGCGTTCGGGCTGGGCACGCTGCTCAACCTGGCGGCGGCCATCGTGGCGATGTTGTTCGCCGCGGGGGGACCGCGTCGGCTCATCGATGTGTGCGGCGGCGCGCTGGCGGCGGGCGCGGGCGGGTACATCGTCGCGCAGGGGGCCCGGTGGGCGGCGTTGGAGGCGTTCCCGCTCACGACGCTGGCCGACGGCCTGGTCGCGTTCATCGTGATCAGCGCCGCGATCGCCGTCCCATTCCTCTATCGACACCGCATTGCGGGGCTGTTCTGCTTCGTGGCCCCCGTGCTGGCGGTTCTGTCCGTGGTGGCCTCGGGCGCGGCTTTGTACGGCGCGTCGTCACAGGCGCCGGGTCGCCTGCTGACCGTGCCGCTGGCGCTCCACGCAGGGACGGCGTTCCTCGCGTACGCCTTGTTTTTTCTGGCGACCGTCATGGGCGCGGCGTACCTGCTGATGGCGTCGCGACTGAAGCGACAGGCGCCGAAGGGCCGGTTGTTGCAGCGCATGCCGTCGCTCGAGCAGCTCGACTATGCATTGTACCGGTTGCTGGGCTTGGGGACCGCGGCGTTCCTTCTCGCGATGGCGGCCGGGGGGATCTGGGTGATCGCCCAGCGGGAGCTGCTCGGACCGAACTGGTGGCTTGCGCCGAAAGTGCTCCTGGCGTGGGCCGCGGAGATCTTCTTCGTGGCGCTCTATGGGTTGCGCACGTTCAGCGGATTGCGGGGTCCGAAGCTGGCGGGCCTGGTGGTAGGCGGATTCTCTTCGATCCTGCTGCTCTACATCGTGCTGTCGGCGGCGCAGTTGCGCACGTACCAGTTCTGGGGAGGGCAGGTATGAGCCTCTTGGTTGCGGGGCTGAACCATGCATCGTGTCCGCTCGAAGTGCGCGAGCGCCTTGCCTTCCCGGCGGATAGCCTGGCGGCGGCGTACCAGCGCCTGGCGGCGACGGTCCCGGGCGCGGGCGCGGTCATTCTCAGCACGTGCAACCGGGTCGAGATCTACCTGAGTCTGTATGATTCCGGCTTGGCCGCATCGGCGGCCCAGGAGAAGGCGGTCGGATTCCTGGCGGATTTCCACGGCGTGCCCGCGGATTGCTTCCGCGACAACCTGTACGTGATTGAGGACGACGCCGTTCCGGGTCATCTGTTCCGCGTCGCGTCGGGCCTCGATAGCCTGGTGGTCGGCGAGACGCAGATCCACGGGCAGGTGCACGACGCGTACCTGGCCGCGCGCGCCGCGGACAGCGTCGACAAGGTGTTGAACGGGCTGTTTCAGCGGGCGTTCTCCGTGGCCAAGGCCGTGCGCACGGACACGGCCATCGGCGAGGGGAAGGTGTCGGTGAGTTCGGTGGCCGTGGACCTGGCGGTGTCCATTTTCGGCGATCTCGCTGCGCGCACGGTGTTTGTGGTGGGCTCGGGCGACATGGCCGGACTCACGGTGCGCCACCTGGTGGAGCATGGCGCACAGCGGATCACGGTGGCCAACCGTGACATGGCGCGCGCGACGCGGCTCGCCCAGCCCTACGGGGGCGAGGTGATCGCGTTCGACGCGCTTGGCGACCGGCTCCACGAGGCGGACATTATCGTGAGCTCGACGGCCGCGCCAGGGTTCATTCTCGATCGCAGTCATTTCGCGGCGGCGCTGCGGCGGCGCGCGCATCAGCCGATGTTCGTGATCGACATCGCCGTGCCGCGGGACATCAACCCGGACGCGGCCACGCTCGACAACGTGTACCTGTGCGATATCGACGGGCTGCAGAAGTCCGCGCAGGCGAACCTCGAGGCGCGGCGTCGCGAGTTTGACCGGGCGCTTGAGATTGTCGAACGGAAAGCGGCGAACTGCCGCGAGTGGCTGCGGCGTCTCTCCGTTGAGCCCGCGATCGCCGGTATGGCGAAGAAGCTGGACGCGATACGCGAACGCGAGGTCGAGCGGACATTCGCCGAACTGCCGGACCTGACGGACGACGAGCGGGAGGCGATTCGGCGCATGAGCGACCGTCTTGTGCGGCGCATTCTCGATCGGCCCATCGCACACTTCAAGCACGAGGCGACGCGAGAGGACCCCTCCGCGCTTGTGCATCTGGCGCGCCGTCTCTTCGGCCTCGACGAGGCCCGCTGAGTTCGGCTCAGTCGCACTCCGCGACGCGGAGCATGCGTTCGCCCGTCGCCCGATCCGGAACGTTCATCATGATGTAGAACCGGTTGAGTTCCGTTCCGAACTCGCGTTTCATCGCGCGCAGGCTTTCCTCGCTCGCGCAGTCGTGGACGAAAGGCCGTTTGCCGGCTTCCAGGATGCGGTGGTAGAGCGGCCACCAGCGCGGATCATCCGGCGGCTCGTTGCCCGAGCCGGGCACCCACTGGATCATGCCGAGCCGGGGGAGGCTCAGCAGGGCATCGAGGTGCGGCAGCGCGCCGGGGCCGTCCCAGTGGAACAGCGAGTAGGAGACCCGTTCGGTCATCTCCTCGAGCACGGGCAGCATGAACTCCGAGAACATCTCCGGACCGATCATCGCGGCGAAGTCGCACTGGAGCTTCACCATGCGTCCCGGGGCCCAGATCCAGAAGTACGAGCCGCCGACCTCGTCGCGGATGGCGTCGTACAGCATGTCGTAGTAGCGGAAGTAGCGGTCGGTGATCAGGCGCATGCAATGATGGACCCACTCCGGGTCGGTCATGAGGTCTTCCAGCAGGCGTTGCGTTCCCCGCATCGCGGCGAGGGTGTCCAGGCCTTCGATCAGGTCCGGGAACTCAACGAGGTACTTGCCTGCGCCCCGGCGCGTCTCTTCGCGGACCAGGCGCCGCGTGAAATCCCAGTAGAAGTTGCCGGGATCGTAGTCGAACCGGGCGGATGCCTTGTCCGTGATGCAGGGACGGAACCAGACCGTGTCCCGTTCCTCGACGCCCTCGCAGCCGAGGTACAGCGCCAGGCAGTTCGGTCCGAGGTCCGCTGAAACATAGGGAACGGCCTCTCCGAGAAACCACCGCTGATTGCAGGCGACCTCGGCCAGATAGACGCGGTAGTCGAAATCCGACGTGGCGTAGTCCGTGACCCAGCCTGGCGGCCTTGGTCGGGGCGGGATGTCGAGGACGGGCCGTTCGCGCGGCGCGAGGATGCGCATCACCGGGCGCCCGATGTCGCCGCCGTGCCACCAGGACGTGAGGCGCGCGCGCACCTCGTCCATGTCTTCGCGATAGAACAATGCCGCCATAGGGATCCCCCTTTCTGTCTGCGAGGCGACGGACCTCCCCCAAGGCGGACCATCGCTTCGACAGGTACGTACTCACCCAGCGGCGAGGGCATTGTAATCAAGCGGGAGCGGCGGGTCCAGCGTTCCTATGAGTCGCGGCGGACGCAGCCGAGATTGTATGATGCCGGGCAGTCGAAACGCGAGACCCAGGGGAGGGCATGTCGTGCTACAGCTATTAGCGCTTCAGTTGGTCGCCGGCGCGTATTCGCCGCCGGACATGGGGCTGGACGCGTGGTTCTTGCTCGAGGGCGACACATGGCATCAGTTCCAGCTCGCGGGCCCGTGTCCGTGGGATCTCGACAAGCCGTGGCCGCCGCTCAATGAGCCGGACCGCACCACGCATAAGGGGGTCGAGCAGGGCATCCACCACAGCGTGTCGAAAGACCTGATTACGTGGGAGGACCGGGGCATCGTCCTGACGGTGGGGCCGATCGGCGCGTGGGACGACGGGCTGATCTTCACGGGCAACATCGCGAAGCACGACGGGAAGTACTATCTGTTCTACACCGGGATTCCGCGGGAGCGCCGGCCGGATGCGCCGTGTCTCACGCCGATCGGGGTTGCGGTCTCCGAGGATCTGGTTCACTGGGAGAAGCATCCGCGGAACCCCGTGCTGACGCCTGACCCGAAGTACTACAACCCGAACGGCGACTGGCGCGACTGCAACTTTTACCGGGACGAGGCGGCGGGTCTGTGGTACGCCGTGGTGGCGGCGAGCGCCGCGACGGACGACTATGTGGCGCAGGGCCCGTGCATCGGTCTGGCGCGGTCGCGCGACCTCATCGCGTGGGAGTGTTTGCCGCCGATCGCGGGGTCGACGCGCTATGACCTGGGGCTGGAGAACCCGTTCCTGTTCGAGCGGGAGGGCGTGTGGTACACGGGCCATTCGATGTACAGCCGCTTCTTCTCGGAAGAGTGGCGTGCGGAGCATCCGGACGAGGTCGCGGAAGGCGGGCTGTACTACTTCACCGCGCCGACCATGACCGGGCCGTACACGTTGCGAGGCGGGCTGGGATTGCAGCCCGATCCGCCGATCTACGCGTGCCAGATCATCCCATGGAAGGACGAATGGCTGCTGATGCATCGTGGTCCCGATCGCTGGGCGACGGCGCTGCCCAAGCGGATCGCGTTCCTCGACGATGGACGGATGGAGCTGCGGTACTGGCCGGGCGTTGAGCAGGCGCGGAAGGAGTCGCTGGCGCAGGTCGATGCCGAGGCTTCTCTGGGCGCGACCGATGCGCCCGTGGCGGTGGGCGCGGCGCCGCTGGACTGCTTCTTCGAAGCGCGGATCACGCTGGATGCGGGCGCGAAGGCCGAACTCGCGTTGGGCGATACGTTCCGCGTCGGGTGCGATCGGGATGCGGGCGCGATCTACGCGATCGACTTGGCGACGTCGACGCCGCGCGCGGATCGGACCGCCGAGGCGGATCTGACGGAGCCGGTGTATCTGCGGCTTGTCGCGGAAGGGTCGGTGGTGGAAGCGTACGCGAACGACGTGCTGCTGTTTCTGGTCAACCGTCCCGAACCCGCGACGCATGAGGCGACGATCGCGATCGTCGGTTCGGGGACCGCGGATCGTGTCGCGCTGGATCGGCTCGATGCGGGCAACACGCGGTATCAGTACGGGTTCAACTACTGAGGCGTCGACGACGAATCTCGACGGCGAGATACCAGGCCAACCCCACGACGCCGAGCGCGACGCAGGCGGCATCGATGGTCCATGGCGGGGCCAGCCCGCGAAGCGGATTGGCGCGGGCGAGCGGACTGAAGGGCAGCAGGTCTCGGTGGTAGAGCGCGTCGATCAGCAGATGGCTGTACGCGCCGACCAGCGCTCCCGAGATCGCCGCGGTCCGGCTGGTGGTCGCCGGAACGGTAATGTCGGCGTCGCGACACCGCACAGCGACGCGGTTCCAGGCCGCCTTGATGCGGTCGCTGAGCGGCTTGCCCGCAACGGCCATGACGGCGGCGATGATCGAGACGCCGGCGAGCGTGTGCCAGAACCGATGGAGCGGCGGGTCCCATCGCACGAGGAACCACAGCACTTCGAGGTCGCAGGCGATCTGCGTGAGGCCGAAGGTGACGATGCTGAAGCGGCGCGGCGCGGCGGCCTTCACGAGCATGGCCGGTCCCATGTGAAGCGGGGTCAGCGGCATGGGCCGGGTCGCTTCCGCGCTACGTCACCGGGTCGATGTAGCGCTTGATCCACGCCTTGGCTTCCTCGGTCTGTCCCGGGATGAACAGGCTGGGCGCGGTCGTGTCGATGGCGTCGAGATGCCACAGGAGCAGGCGGTCCTTGAGTTCGCGCAGGATGTCCGCGCAAGCCGGATCATCGTAGCGGTTGTCCATCTCGTACGGGTCGTTCTTGAGGTCGAAGAGCAGATTCTCGCCTTCCGGCATGTGGATCAGCTTCCAGTCGCGCGTGCGCACCATCTGGCGGCGCGGCCGGATCCGCGCCGGATACTCGCCGTAGCTCTGGTAGCCGAACACGGCGTCTTTCCCCTGGGAGCGCCCCTCGATCATTGGGATCAGCGACGCGCCCTGTACGCCGCGCGGCACGGGCGCGCCGGCGAGTTCGTAGAGCGTGGGGGCGAGGTCGATCTCTTCAGCGAGTCCGTCGATCGCGACGCCCTGCGCGGGCTGGCCGGGGTAACGGATGATGAACGGCAAGTTGGCGTCGTCGTCGTACAGCGCCCATTTGGACCACAGGTCGTGGTGGCCGAGCATGTCGCCGTGGTCGGCGGTGAAGATGACGACCGTGTTGTCCGTGAGGCCGAGCCGATCGACGGCGTCAAGAATTCGGCCGAACGCGTCGTCCACGAGTGAGATCATGCCGTAGTAGATGGCGTGCATCTCCTGAATGGCGCGGAAATCTTCGCGGTCGCGCGATACCGACGGCGCGATGGGGACCTCATCGGGGTCGTACATCGTGTCGTAGGGCGGCGGCGCGACGTAAGGCAGATGCGGATAGCGCTCGTTGATCTCGAGGAAGAAGGGGCGGTCGGCGAGCTGTTCCATGGTCTCGATCGAGGCTTCGGCCACCCAGTGTGCGGCATGCGCCTCGGCGGGATAGTCGACCCGGCCGTAGTAGCCGTCCGGGCGCGGCTCGCCGCCATAGGGGTAGGTGTCCGTCACGCCGCGCTCCGCGGCCCATTTGGGGTACTCGGCCGGCTGGTGGCGGAAGATGTCGTAGCCGTGGACCTCGCCGACGCGCGGCTCGATGTTGAACATGCCCACTTGCGCCGTCGCGTAGCCGTGGTCGCGCAGGGTTCGCGGGATCCGGGGCGAGTGCGGGCGCAGCGGGACGCCGTTGAAGTGGACGCCGTGGGCCTGCGGATACTGCCCCGTGGTGAAGCAGGTGCGCGAGGGCCCGCAGAGGGGGAACTGGCTGAACAGGTTGTTCAGGCGCACGCCGGACGCGGCGAGCCGGTCAATGTTCGGCGTGCGGATGACGGGGTTGCCGTACGCGCCGACGCAGTCGCAGCGGTGCTCATCCGTGATGTACAGAACGATGTTCGGCGGTCGGTCGGACATGGTCTCTCGCTCCTCTCCTTCGGCGCGCAGGGCGGTCAGTCCAGCCAACGTAGCGCCGGAGGCCTGCAAGAAAGATCGTCGCGCGATTCCCGTTCGCGATGCCATCGTCAGTCTCCTCGGGTTTGGGGTCTTGGGGCCGTTACTGGGCGTCTCCCCCGGCCGTCATGACGGCGTGGATCCGGAACTCATGGCCCGCGCTCTCCGGATGCCGCTCATCAAGCACGCGAATGCGCAGCGTGTGCGGGCCGGGTTCGAGGTCCCTTGCGACGAGCTGGAACGGCGTAAAACCGCCCCAGTCGGCGTTGAACCACCCCTCCATTTCGACCGGATCGCGATCGTCCACCCAGGCGATCGCGCGGCCCATGGGGCCTTTGATCCGCCAGTACAGCACGCTGACGGCCTCGCCCTCGACGGTGAAGGCGATCTCGCTTCCCGGCGTCTCGGCGCGCCAGCCCGGGCCGTAGGACTGAAACGGCTCCGTGCGCTCGAAGCCTTCGTTGTGTGCAGGCTCGATCGTGTCTGCGTTGTACATGGCGGTGTGTTGGAACAAGTCGCTGATCAGCGGCTCGGGCATCGGGGCGATCTCGGGAAGGGCGGCGGGATCTTCCGGCAGGTCCGCCTTGACGCGATCGAACAGGGCCCAGAGGAACTGCGCGCACCAAGCGTGGCCGAGGTCGTTCGGGTGCACATCGTCCGCCTCGAAATCGCTCCAGGCGAGTCGGCCGGCCTCGACCTCGGGCCAGAGCGCGTCGCGCATGCTGACCATCGGCAGGCCGTAGTGCTCGCCGACGGGCATGTGCTCCGGCTGTCGGCTGCCGCCGCCGTCGGCGCAGGTGAAGAATAAGACCACCGCGGGCTGCTGCGGTTCGGCGAGCGTCTGTCGGATGAGGCCTTCGAGGGTCTCCGCGGCGAGCGGGTTGATCGAGTCGTTGACGGCGTACTCCATCACCACGACGTCCGGATGTTCGCTGAGGAGATCCTTCCGGGCGCGGTGGGCGCCGAGGTCCGAGCAGGTCGCGCCGATGCCCGCGTTCACGAAGGTCACCTCGATCTCGGGAAACGCGCGGCGCCACCAGTCGGCGGTGATCGCCCCCCAATTCTTCTCGGGCGCGCTGGCCATGGCCCCTTGCGTGATGGAGCCGCCGATGACGCCGACGGTGACGGGTTCGCCGGCCTGCGCTTTCGCCATCACGCGTTGCAGGCGCGATGTGTCGCCCAAGTCCACGAGCGACCGGGCGATGATCTCATCGGAGAGCGCCGCGCCGCCTGCATTCAGAACCGAAATCGCCAACCCAACCCACATAGCGCACGACATGTACGGACTCTCCTTCGACTCGCGACGCGCCCATCCGCGTCCTCGCGTGGTATAGACGAGAAGGCGATCGACTGTCAATCGAGGCGGCGCCCGTGCGCGATGCAACCGGTTGCGGAGAGCGGGCGTCTAAGAGGACCGGAACCCCTTCTTGGCGACAACCCCGTGGGCGTCGGGGCATGCGAATGTACAACCGCATCCGAACACTGATGGGCAGGATTGACCGCGCGAGGCTGGGTCGTGCGGCGCGGTGGCTTGTGTGCTGGACGCTCGGGGCGCCGGTCGCCTTCACGGCGTTGCTCGAAGCGTTGCTGCTTCGGATCGCGGCGCCGGGCGTTGCGCGTTTGACGCACTTGCTGGCGACCGGCGTGGTCGGCTGGGTCGGTCTCAGGCTCTGGCGGCGCCCGGTCGCGCGGCGGCGCCGCCGGTGTCCCGTGCGCGCGGTCGGGTGGGCGCTATGTCTCGCAGGCATCCCGCTGCTGGTGTGGCGCGGATGGATGGTCGCGCTGGCGGTCGGCGGACCGCTCATCGCCGCGCCGCTCATCGACGCGATGTTCCATGGGCGGCTCGACATGCGTTGGTACCGTGGACGTATGCGGACGCTGCTCGAGCTGGCGGTCGTCATCGCGGCGACGATCGGGCTCGCCAGGGCGGCGTATGCGCTGGGCGAGGTCGCGCTGCCGATCGCCATCGCGTTTGCGCTGCTCGGTCCGCCGATCGCGGCGGCGAGTCGTCGGTTCGCCCGAGACCCGCGACGGGTCGGGCTGCGTCTGCGGTTGGCGACGGCTGCTGCGGGACCGACGGCCGCACGCCTGCTGGAGATGCCGATCGCCCGGCGCCGCGTGCGCTGGCCGGTGCGCGCGCTGGGGTGGGCGCTGTGCAGCATCGAGACGGTCGCGTTCGTCGCGTACGGCTGGATCCTCGCGCCGCGTCTCGCATTCTGGGCGCTGTGCTGGCCGATCGTGTTGGTCGGTCTGATTGAACGGCTGTTCGCCAAGGCCGCCGGACCGGACTGGCACCGGGCGGGGTTCCGCCTCGCGATCGCGTTCGTGGGGGAGTGGGGACTGCGGCTCCACCGATCGGCGCCGGGCCGGTTCTGGCTGCGGCGCCCGGCGCGCATGCTGGCGTGGGCGCTGTGCGCCGCGGGTCTGGCGTGGTTTGCCATAGGGGGCGCGTGGGCCGTGCTGCTCATCCCGTACCTGCGCCAGGGACGCCGGCTTCGGGCGGCGCCAGTGGAACTGCCCGAGGACGACTACGCGCGACGGCCGCTTTGGTTCCGGCTCGAACCGCTGGATTGCGTGAGCCTGGGCATCATCCTCGTCGTGGGGGCGATGCTGTGGGTCGTGCGCGTCAAGCTGCACACCTTCGCGCCGGACGGCTACTACCACCTGCTCGCCGCGCGGCGCATCGCCGAGGACGGGTTGGTGTGGCGCGCGGACCTGCTCGACTACTTCCGCGAGGGGATCATCCCGCGGTGGGACTGGTGGCAGTACGCCCCCGAGGGGCGGCCGCATTTGTATCCGCCGCTTTTCCATCTCCTCGTGGCGTTGTGCAGCCTGCCGTTCGGCAAGGATGTCGAGGAAGGGATGCGGATCGTGCAGGTCCTGACCCCGCCGGCGGTTTTTCTGAGCACGTGGTATCTGGCGCGGTGGCTGTTCGATGCGCGGCGCGGCTTCATCGTGCTGTTGCTGGTCGGCATGAACCTGCTCTTCGTGATGCTGTCGATCTGGGCGCTTCCGAGCATCCTGGCCAACGCGATCGCGCCGCTCGTGATCGTGTGCTACCTGCGACGGCGCGTGATCTCGTCCGGCGTGCTGTTGGGCCTGGCGCTCTGGACGCACATGGGCGTTGGGCCGCTGACCGGGCTTGGGCTGTTGGTCTTCTCGTTGGTGCGGCGCGATTACCTGCGGCAGTTCGCGGGCGTCGCGTTGCTCGCGTGCGTGACCGCGCTGCCGTGGTACGGGCACGTGTGGCTCTTCCGCGACTGGCTGGGCAATCCCATGGCGCAACAGATCCCCGAGGGATTGGCCGGGCGGGCGCTGGGCGTCTTCATGAAGATGCGATGGCTGCTCATGCTGGACCTGCTGCTCGTGTTGCTGGTGGTACGGGCGTGGCGCCTGATCCCCTGGGCGGAGACCCGCTACCGGATGCTGATCGGCATGCTTGTCGGGTTCGCGCCGATGTTCATCGAGTACGGCGGGCGGTTCTTCGCGCACACCGTGCAGTTCTGGGCGATCATCGCCGCCGCGCCGCTTGTGCGGTTCGTTTCGAGGCCCGTGCGCCCGGCGCGGGTCGCGTTGCTGATGGGGCTGGCGTTGATCGCGCCGACGGTGATGCTGTCGGGCATGGAAGGCGGGCTCGGGCTTCGTATGCACCCGATGGTGTCCGGATGGTCGGTGCTGTCCATAACGATCGGGTCGGCGGGGGGTCCGATGGAGGGGGGAGAGCACGCCGGGCAACCGTCATACGCGGAGGCGGTTGTGCTCGGACGCCGCATCCGGCAGCTCACCAGGCCGGAGCAGATTCTCCATGTCGTGGGGATAGACGCCTTCGAGGCCGTCGCTTCGTTGGCCGTCACGCTGGGATACCATGCGGATCGGCGGATCGACACGGCGGCGTGGCCCGAGGTGCGTCCGGCCGACCCGAACCAGGCGGAGACCGCCGCGGCCGACGCGGACGGGTGCTACGTGAGCACCGATCCCGAGGCGCTGCCGGAAGGCTTGCAGCGATACCATGTAGGCCGCTACTGGTTCGCCGTGGGCGGCGACGGAACAGAAACAGAAGACGATGGCAGTTCGCAGTACTGAGGCGCTTCGAGGAGGAGGTCGGCACGGGCGAGGCGCGTTCGCGGGGCGGGAGACGAGGGGCCTGCGCCCTGGTCTGCTCGGGGCCCACCAACAGGAAAGGGGGCCCGCCCTTCCCTCTGTCGCTCGTCCGTCGCCGCTCTGGGTGAGCGACGGACGGCTCCGACGGGAAAGGGCTTTACGCCAAGTGTTGCACTTAGGCTCATGAAGCCGGGGGCCTTGTGGACGCCGGGACGACGCATGCTGCATCATGGGCCGCGGCGCCTGCTTCTGGTGCGACGCCGCTACCCGGTATAGGCTCAGCGCAGAGGATCATCCATCGTCATGGACAGAGAGCTTGATTCGATCACCCGACTCGCCGTCCGCGGGTTCAAGTCGATAAGCGACTGGCAGGAGATCGAGATTCGTCCGCTCACGATCCTCGCTGGCGCGAATAGCTCGGGGAAGTCGAGCATCATGCAGCCGCTGTTGCTGCTCAAGCAGACGCTGGAGGCCCCGGGCGACCCCGGCGCCCTGCTGCTCGACGGACCGAATGTGCGGTTCACGATGGTCGAGCAGATGCTGAGCCATGTCGGCGGGCGGAGTGCCGCAGACGGTTTCTCGGTGCGGTTCGAGCGTGCTTGCTCGGAAACGCTTGAGTTGCGCTATCAACCCGCCTCGCAAGGGCGAGGGATGGACGTAACACGGCAGACGCACCGGTGGTCGGCATCGGGTGAGGTGCTGGAGGACCTCTCGCCCACCCGCGGCGAGGTCTCGAAAGACGCCTTGTCTCCGCAACGGCTGGACATGATCGCGACTGCCGCCGGTGTGCCTCGCAGCAGCATCGGGCAACGCGTGGTCCGAGATCGCTGTTTTCTGAAGGTCATTCTTGTCGATCGGTCGCGTGGCGACGAGCGCGGGGTTTCAACGTTGCCAACGAACGTCTTCACAGGCATGGTGTTCATGCCCCAGTTGCAGTCCGTGATCCATGTGCCGGGCCTGCGGGGCAACCCGAGCCGCACATACGCGACGACCGCCACCGGGCCACAGTTCCCGGGTTTCTTCCAAGCATACGTGGCCAGCCTCATTGCGCAGTGGCAGGAGGAGAAACGAGATGAGCTGCGTGAGCTGGCTCGCAAGATGGAGGATCTTGGCCTCACCTCGAGGATCAAGGCCGACGCGATTGATGACACGAGGCTGGAGGTGCGCGTGGGGCGTTTGCCCAAGGGCCGACGCGGAGGCGCGCATGACTTGGTCAACATCGCCGACGTGGGATTCGGCGTGTCGCAGTCTTTGCCGGTGCTCGTGGCGCTGATCGCGGCGGAACCGGGGCAACTGGTGTACCTGGAACAGCCCGAGATCCATCTGCATCCCAAGGCGCAGCGGCGTCTTGCGCACGCACTCTGCTGGGCGGCGAAGCGCGACGTTCGGTTGGTCGTCGAGACGCATAGCGCGCTGCTTCTACGGGAGGTGCAGACTTTGGTGGCGCGGGGCGAGATGCCCGAGGGCGACGTGCGGCTGCACTGGTTCGCGCGCGATGATGACGGCGCTACGCAGATCCGAACGGCCGAGCTGGACGAGAGCGGGGCGTATGGCGACTGGCCGGAGGATTTCAGCGAGACGGAGCTGGATGCAGAGCGAGCCTATCTGGACGCTGTTGAGCAACGGAGCGTTCAGCAGTGAGCTCGACGTCGCGACGGGGGAAGCGAGCGCTTGTTGTGGACGCATCGGTGGCTCGGGCTGCGGGAGAGACGGACCATCCGCGATCGAAAGCGTGTCGCGATTTCCTGACGGCTATCCTCGGGATCTGCCACCGCGTCGTGATGAACCCGACGATTCGGGAGGAGTGGAATCGACACGAGAGCCGTTTCACGCGCAAATGGCGTGTGAGTATGGCGGCCAGACACAAGGCGCTGAACGACGGGCCTGCCGCTCTTACCGGCCTCAGGCTAGAGCAGTTTCCCGAGTCTGCGCGAAAGGCCATTGAGAAGGACCTGTGCCTCATTGAGACAGCGCTCGCCGCAGACAAAGAGATAGTCACGCTTGACCGCAGGTTGTATGACGCACTGGGAGAAGCGCCGTCAGGCGAGCGCGTCCGCGACGAGATCACGTGGCACGATCCGGTTGTTGACGGCACGGCCAAGCTCGGGCGTTAGGCGGGTGTGCGCCGCTGACGACCACCGCGTGCGGCGGGCTCGGATTGACGCGCAGCGTGCGGGGGAGTACGATCCGTCGGATTGCGGGACATGCGGGAGGCCTTGGGATGGCGGTGAGCGGCGCAGGCGCGATGGGGTTGCTGTTGGAGCGAGAGGGGCACGATGAGCGCCTTTGGCATATTGGTTCCGGAGCAGTTGATCCGGGTTTTCGATAGACCGGTATCGAAGCATGAGGCATTGCGGGAATTGTCCGAAGCGGTCGCCGCGACGGGCGCCGTTCCGAGCGCCGACATCCTGATGCAGGCGGTGCAGGACCGCGAGAGCGTGATGAGCACGGGGATCGGGGGCGGGGTGGCGATTCCGCACGTGCGCATCGACGAGGTGACGCGTCCGACGATTAGCGTGGGGATCTCGCACGACGGCATTGACTATGACGCTCTCGACAACGAGCTTGTCAACCTGCTGGTGCTCTTCGCCATGCCCACGGGGTCGCAACGGGAGTACCTTGGTCTGCTGGCTTCCGTGATGGGGGCCATGAAGGAGCCTGCTTTCACCACGCGTCTGCTCGCCTGTCGTACGGCGGCGGACGCGGCGGCGCTTCTGAACGCCGACGGCTGACGAACCGATGCCGCGCTGAGCTTGCGGTCCGCCCTGCGGGCGGATGCGAGAGACCGGCCTGGCGTCGCGCGGGGATACGCCGGAATGAAACTCTCGAGCTTATTCAGCCCAGACCGTGTCGTGACTAAGGTGCGGGCGCGCACATTGGCGGACGCTGTCACGGAGATCCTGGAACGCGCGGAGGGCTTCCGTCCCAAGATCCCGAAGTCGGAGGTCCTGGAGGCCGTGCGACGCCGCGAAGAGCAGTCTTCGACGGCCATCGGCCTGGGCGTTGCGGCGCCGCACGCGCGCATCGCTGAGTTGGACGATTTCTGCATCCTGGTGGGGTTGCCGACGGCGCCGCTGGAGGACGTCGGACCCGACGGCGCGCCTATCGATGTCGTGTTCCTCCTGCTCGCCGGCAACACCAAGAATACGATCATGCTGCAGTCGCTGGCGGGGATTGCGCGGTTCGCGCGGATGGAAGGGCGGCTCGATGCGCTTCGCGGCGCCAAGTCGGCCGAGGCGGCTTGGCGCGTCATCGACGATAGCGGCGTTGAAGTGCGCCACGTGCTCCAGGCGCGCGACCTGGTGCGGCTCCCGGACGTCACCGCGACGACCAACATGACTTTGGCCGAGCTGCTGGACTTGTTTCTGACCACGCACGCCGAAGTCGTCCCGGTGCTGAGTCCTCAAGGGCGCATCCTGGGCGCGGTCACGTCGGAGGAGATCCTTGAGGCCGGTTTCCCGGACTACATGTCACGTATCCGCGACGTGTCGTTCCTGGGCGAGTTCGAGCCGGTTGAGCAGTTTTTCCGTCGCGAGTCAGAGGTCTGCGTCGGGGAGGTCATGAACAAGGACCCGCTGATCGTCCACGCCGACGATCCGATGATCCAGGTTGTTTTCAAGATGAAACAGGGACGGCATGCCTACGCCGTCGTGGCGGAGAAAGCGGCCTATGTGGGCGCGATCATCCGCGACGACATCATCTACAAGGTGCTGCGCGCTTGATGAATCCGCATGCTGTAATCGCCATCGTCATCTTCGTGGTCACCTACGGGCTGATCTTGTCCAACCGCGTAGACAAGACGGTCGCCGCGCTGCTCGGCGGCAGCCTGATGATCGTGTTCCATGTCGTGGGCGAGGTCGAGGCCTACGCGTATGTCGATCTGTCGGTGATCTTTCTGCTCGTGGGAATGATGATGATCAGTCATTTCCTGGCCGAGAGCGGCCTGTTCGGATTCGCGGCGGTGTGGATCGCGCAGCTTGTGCATGGACGTCCGGTTCCGCTGTTGGTCTTGCTCGCGCTCGCGACCGGCGTACTGTCCGCGCTGGTGGACAACGTCACGACAGTCGTTCTGATCGCGCCGGTGACGTTCCTGCTGGCGGAGCAGCTCGAGATCAGCCCGGTTCCGTTTCTGTTATTCGAAGTCATGGCCGCCAACATCGGGGGCACGGCGACGTTGATTGGCGATCCGCCGAACATCCTGATCGGATCCAGCGCGGGTCTGACGTTCAACCAGTTCCTCTTTCACCTCGGGCCGCCGGCGGCGTTCTGTCTGCTGCTTCTGCTCATCCTCGCGGCTGTCACGATTCACCGCTACTCGCGGGTCTCGACGGACGTGCGGGCCCGTATCATGGACATGAACGCCGCGCGTGCGATCACGGACCGCGTTCTGCTGATTAAGAGCGGTTCGGTGCTGGTCGTCGTGCTGACCTGCTTCATGCTTCATGAGCTGATCCACGTCGGTCCCGCTCCGATCGCTCTGGTCGGCGCGGGCGTGTTGCTGCTGATCACGCGCTCCGACCCGGTCAAGGCGTTCCAGGCGGTCGAGTGGCCTACACTGTTCTTTTTCGTCGGGCTCTTCCTTACGGTCGCGGGCCTCGTGTCGTCCGGCGTGATCGAGCGAATGGCGCAGGGCGTGCTCCATCTCACGGGGACGAATCTGGCCAACAACGCGTTGGCCGTGCTGTGGTTCGCGGGACTGAGCTCCGCGTTCGTGGGCGCGATCCCGATGGTCACGGCGCTCATCCCGATCCTGGAGAGCCTCATTCCGGCGATCGATGCGGGATCTGGCGCCGATCCGCAGATGGTGCAGTACGCGATGTGGTGGTCGCTTGCGTTGGGCGCATGCATGGGCGCGAACGGGACGATTCTCGGGGCGGCGGCGAACATCGTCGTGGTCGAGATCGCGCGCAACAACAACCGCGTGATTCCCTTCGGTCGGTTCATGCTGGTCGGCATGCCCATCGCCTTGGCCTCGCTTCTGCTCTGCAGCGGCTACGTGCTGGTAAGATACGTTTGGTAGAGATGATGGGGGCAGGGCTCGAGACGCTTGGAGCATCACGGTCGCGATGATGTGCGAAGCAAAACAACGCCGCGCCCGCTGGCTTGCGCGAATCGAGGGGCTGGGCGGGTCCTTTGCGCTGGTCAGGGCGAAGGGTCTGGACTCGCGCATTGCTCAGGTGCTTCGGGCCGAGCATGGCGGCTTGCTTGGAGACTGATGTCCATGGCGAAGGGATACACACTGAACGCCGTTGTCCATGCCGATGGCATCGCCGCGGTCCGCGACCTGGAGGAGTCGTGCGCTCATCTCATCCTGAGTGACATTCCCTACGGCATAGGAGCCGATGAGTGGGATGTGCTGCACAACAACACGAACTCCGCACTGCTCGGCTCGAGTCCAGCGCAGGAGCGTGCGGGCGGGGTGTTCAGACGCAGAGGCAAACCGCTGAACGGATGGTCGGAGGCGGATCGCCGGATTCCCGTCGAATACCAGCGTTGGTGTGCGTCGTTTGCCTCCGAATGGCTTCGCGTTCTGAAACCCGGCGGATCGGCGATGGTGTTCGCGGGGCGCCGCCTGAGTCACCGTTGCATCGTCGCGTTTGAGGACGCCGGGTTCACCTTCAAGGACTCTCTGGCGTGGCTCCGGGAATCAGCTCCGCATCGAGCGCAACGGGTGAGCGTCGTGTTTCAGCGGCGTGGCGATGAGGCGAGCGCCGAGGAATGGGAGGGGTGGCGGGTCGGCAACCTGCGACCGACGTTTGAGCCCGTGCTGTGGTTTGTGAAGCCGTATGCCATCGGTACGACGATCGCTGATAACGTACTGGCCCACGGCGTGGGCGCCTACAACGAGCGGGCGTTTCTCCGTTTCGAGCAGGCGCCGGAG
The DNA here is from genome assembly GCA_002422525.1 of Candidatus Hydrogenedentes bacterium UBA6118. Classification (GTDB taxonomy): domain Bacteria; phylum Hydrogenedentota; class Hydrogenedentia; order Hydrogenedentales; family SLHB01; genus UBA6118. The sequence goes on along the minus strand of DIWA01000056.1, from coordinate 3,186 downwards.
AATGTCCTCCGGTCGGGGTTCGCCAAGGGTGAGGGCGGCTTGCATGTGGCGCAGAAGCCGGTCAAGTTGCTGAGGGCGCTCATCGAGTTGACAACAGCCCCGGACCAGCTTGTTCTTGATCCCTTCTGTGGCAGTGGTTCCACCCTCGTCGCAGCGAAAACGGCGGGAAGACGGTACCTGGGATTCGAGATCGACCCCGACGCCGTGAGGACAGCGGCCGAGCGTCTCGCCCCGGACCTTTTTGAGGCAGCGGCCGCGCGTGTAGGGCGTGGTTCCTGACGGTGATCTCGGGCGGATGGAGCCATGTTCCGAGATGGGTAGGCCGGATCCCCGCGGTGGGCGGGGGTCCGTGCATGGCTGATATAGCTGATATAGGAGATAGACGATGACTTCGATGATCTGTACGGTGCTATGTCTGTTCTGTGCGGCGGCTGACGCGGATGCCGCGGAGGCTCGGTGGGGTTTCGACGATGGCGCGCAGACGGACTGGATTCCTGGCCACGGCGAGTGGCGCGTTGCGGATGGCGCGCTTCACCATCCAGACCCGTTCTTTCGGGGGGGACTGGCGGGGTTGCCGGGCCGCATCTACGGCGATGTGCGCGTTGAGGCGGATGTACGCATCACGAAGGTCTATCATCAGCCTGAGACGGTGTGGGCGGGCATTCTGGTCCGTGCGAGCGAGCCGCTCTCGCACGGTGCGTGGCACGACGGATACCTGGCGATCCTGCGGGTGAACGGGGAGGTCGCGCTGTCGCGGCCGCGGGAGACGGAGCTGGCCAGGGCCGACACGCCGGCGCGACCGCTGGAGGCGACCGCGCGACTCGCGGTCGAGGTCCAGGGCGACCGCCTGCGTGTGTTCGTGGATGACGTCGAGGCGTTGAGCGTGGAGGATGACACGTTCGCAGGCGGTGAGATCGCCATTCTGAACTACGGCTGCGATGCGGCGTTCGACAACGTTGCGGTGTTGGGCGAGGCGTCTGCGCCGCGGCCGCCGGCGGAAGTCGCGCCGGTCCATCCCGCCCCGGCATCACGCGAACCCATCACGCCGCCCTCGCGCATCGCCGTTCGCAAAGGGCCGGACGGCGTGGGCGCGTTCTATCGCGTCGACACAGGCGAACCGTTCATCCCGCGAGGGTTCAACCACACGGTGCTCGAGGAGCGCACCTCCGGCTGGCACGCCACGTTCAACACGGATGTCTACGACCCGGAGGAGATGGAGTCGGTCCTGGCGGAGATGGCAGGTCTCGGCGCGAATGTGATCCGCGTGTGGATCTGGGGCGTTCAGAACGAACACGGGTTCACGGGCGGCCGGGAGTCCAGAGGCCTGAACGGGGCCTACATGGAGAACGTGGCCGACTTCCTCGCGCGCGCCGCACGGCACGGGATCTACGTGATCCCCATCCTCGACGAGACGCCGCACAACGCGTACTACGACAACCTGTCGGCGCGAACGGCGGCCGATCCGAGCGATGTGCGAATCACCAGCCAGAATCGCCAGTACCTGTCGCCGGGGCCGATCGCGGCCAAGGCGCGGGGGGCCGCGGACTTCGTGCGCTGGATTCGTGAGACGGATCCGGGGCTGCTTGCCACGGTATTCGCCTGGAGTTTGGCGAATGAGGTGAGCGTGCTCCACACGGCCGGGCCGTTCGCGCTGGAGTCCGGCGAGGTCGTGATCGCGAACGGAAAGGCCTATGACATGGGCGACCCGGACCAGCGGCAGGCCTGCTATGACGACGGGATTGTCCATTGGGCGGCCGTCATCTCCGCCGCGATCCGCGGGGAGGATCCGGACGCCCTCGTGACGGCGGGCATGTGGACGTCGGATGCCCATGGGCGGCCGCCGGTGAACGGTCTGATGCCGGACGACCGCGACCCGCGGCGTCCGCCGCGTCCGTCCGCGTTGGCCAGGCCGGAGAGCGGGCTCGACCTGTTGGATATCCACATCTACCCGTGGGACGGCACGTCCAAGGTGCGTCCGGAGGCGCACGAGGCCGACGCTGTTCGCGCGCAAGGCATGCCCGTGATCGTCGGGGAGTATGGCGTGTTCAAGGACAAGTCGGCCGAGGAAGCCCGGGCGATGCTGCGGGAGATGCTGGAGCAGGCTTACGCCATGGGATATCGGGGCGATCTGTTCTGGGTGTGGGATCTCGTCGGCGTGCCGGGCCAGACTTGGGGCGCGGTCGAGGAAGGCCTGGGCGCCTACGTCATGTCGTTGGAGCCCGGCGGCGCGCCCTGAGCGCGACTGAACAGCTAAGCACGAAAGAGAACAGGGGCGGATGCGGATCCGCCCCTGTCTGGTCTGGCGTCGCGGGGTCTAGTCCAGAATCGCGCCGGTGTTGGCGCTGGTGACCATCCGCTGGTAGCGTCTGAGCCACCCGGTGAGCCGCCGATCCGGGGGCTGCGGCGCGGCGGCGCGGCGCTTGGCGATCTCGTCTTCGCTGAGCTTCGCGTTCAGCTTGCGCTTCGGAATGTCGATCTCGATGGTGTCGCCGTCGCGCAGCAGACCGATCAGACCGCCTTCCGCGGCCTCGGGGCTGACGTGGCCGATGCAGGCGCCGCGCGTGCCGCCGGAGAAGCGGCCATCGGTGATGAGGCTGACCTCCTTGCCCAGGCCCTTGCCCATGACGGCCGAGGTGGGGCTGAGCATTTCGCGCATGCCCGGGCCGCCCTTGGGGCCTTCGTAGCGAATGACGACCACGTCGCCGGGCTTCACCTTGTCGCCCATGATGCCCTGCATGGCCTCCTCCTCGCTGTCGAAGATGACGGCGGGGCCGGAGTGGGTGAGGATCTCGGGCGCGACGCCGGCCTCCTTGACCACCGCGCCGTCGGGCGCGAGGTTGCCGAAGAGGACGGCCAGGCCGCCGGTCTGGCTGTAGGGCGCGTCGATGGACCGGATGACTTCGCGGTTCGCGCTCTCGGCGCCGGCGATGTTCTCGCCCAGGGTCTGCAGGGTCACGGTTTTCGTGTCGAGATGGAGGACGCCCTCGCGTTTGGCCAGCTCGGCCAGAATCGCGCTGACGCCGCCGGCCGCGCCGACGTCTTCCATGTGCCACTTGCTCGACGGCGAGACCTTGCACACGTTGGGCACGCGCGCGGAGACCTCGTTGATCCGGCTCAGCGGATAGTCGACATCGGCCTCGTGGGCGATGGCGAGGGTGTGCAGCACGGTGTTGGTGGAGCCGCCCA
>DIWA01000055.1 GCA_002422525.1 Candidatus Hydrogenedentes bacterium UBA6118 | reverse complement strand
GCGCCCGTTTCCAGCCAGCGGCCGAGGATGATTTTTTGCTGGTTGCCGCCCGAGAGGGAGGTGATCAGGTTTTTGGGGTTATCCGCCTTGATGGCAAGCGCCGTTTTCTGGCGCTCATAGCGTTTCTTCTCCAGCTTGCGGCTGATCAGGAGCGACTTCATGCGCGTGTTGAAAAAGCCCATGGAAATATTGTCCAGGATCGACAGGTCATTGTGGATGCCGCGCTCTTTGCGGTTTCTGGGCACCATGGCCAGGCCCTTGATCATGCGGGAGCGGATGCCGCCATGCAGGGGCTTTCCGCTCATCTCGACCTTTCCGGTATGCGGGATGACGCCAAACAGCGCGTCCGCCAGCTGGTCACGCCCGGAGGACTGCAGCCCGGTGACCGCCAGGATCTCACCCTTGTGAAGGGCAAAGGATATGTCGGAAAAACTGTCGCCGCTGACATTTTCCGCCTTCATCGCGACCGTCTGCGTGGCATAGCTTGGCTTGGTCTTGAAATCGTCATTGGCAAGGGAGCGCCCGATCATCATTTCGGTGATCGCCTTCTCGTCCGTGTCCGCGATGTCCCCCTGCCCGACCAGCATGCCGTCGCGCAGGACATAGTACCTGTCGCAGATCTCAAAAATCTCGGGCATCTTGTGGGAAATGTAAATGAACCCGACACCCTCGCTTTTCAGCTGCCGCATGATGGCGAACAGGTTGTTGACTTCCCTGGTGGACAAAGCGCTCGTCGGCTCGTCCATGATGATGATCCGCGCCTCGAACGCCAGCGCCTTGGCGATCTCGATGGCCTGCTGAACCGAGATGGGATAGGACCCAACCGGGCGGCGGGGATCGACATCGAGCCCCAGCTCGGCGACCAGATGCGCGCAGCGCCGCTCCTGCTCCCGACCGTGCATCCAGCCGAGCCGCCCATGGAGTTCGCGTCCCAGAAAGACGTTGTCGGCGACGGACATGTCGGGAATCAGCGACAGCTCCTGGTGGATCACGGAGATGCCGCGCGCGGCGGCGTCGGGCGGCCCGGAGAAACGCACGCGTTCGCCTCCGACCCGCACCGTCCCCTCGAACTCAGTGTGCACGCCCGCCAGGATCTTCACCAGCGTGCTCTTCCCGGCCCCATTCTCTCCCGCCAGGATGTGCACTTCGCCCGGCAGCAGATCGAAGCGCACGTCGTCGAGCACGCGGACCGGGCCGAATGACTTGCCGATGCCGGTCATCTCAAGCAGCCGCGGCGGCGGTCCGCCTTCGGGTGTTGACGTCACGGGCGTAGGCCTCCCCGGGGAATTGCTGGTTGTTGCTTCTGCACAGGAGCCGGGCCCCCTCGGTTCCCGCGGCCGCAGAATACCACCGGAAGTTGCGGTGCGCAACGAACGGAGTCGTGCCGTCGGCGGACCCGGGCCGGGGAGCGCTCGGGGCGGTCGTCGGGGTGAGCAGGGGTCGGGAATGGCAGGGGGCGGCAGTATGTTGAGTAAACCGATTCATTTGATTATGATTGACGCCGCGGCATGTCGACTCCGATCGACGCGCCGCCTCCGCGTCGCCAGTGTCTTGCATTGATTGGTCAGCAAGGCGGTGATACCATCCGCTTTTGCACGAAGATGAAGATGCAGGGACTCCGGGACAGAACGAGGGCCTCGCCGCACGCGAGCGGCTCGCCCCGGACGCCGCGCGTCGGCAAACGCCGTACTGGGAGGTGCACACCATGCGAGTTGCTCAAGATGCGAGCTACAGCATCGGCAATACGCCCCTGGTCCAACTCGGCCGGTTGGGCAAGGGTCTCAAAGCGAAGGTCTACGGCAAGGTGGAAGGACGCAACCCCGCCTACTCCGTGAAGTGCCGCATCGGCGCGGCCATGGTGTGGGATGCGGAGCGGCGCGGCGCGCTCAAGCCGGGCGGCACGATCGTCGAGCCCACCTCCGGCAACACGGGCATCGCCTTGGCGTTCGTCAGCGCCGCGCGGGGATACCGGCTGCTGCTGACCATGCCGGAGACGATGAGCATCGAGCGGCGCCTGATGCTCAAGGCCTTCGGCGCGGACCTGGTTCTCACGCCGGGAGAACTGGGCATGCCGGGGGCCATACGGGAAGCGGAATCCATCGCGGAGGAACACCCGGACTACTTCCTTCCGCAGCAGTTCAACAATCCGGCGAACCCGGACATCCATTTCCGGACCACGGGGCCCGAGATCTGGGACGACATGGACGGACAGGTCGACGTGCTGGTCGCCGGCGTCGGCACGGGCGGCACCATCACGGGCGTGTCCCGCTTCCTGAAGAAGGAGAAAGGCCGCGGCGTCGAGGCGGTGGCCGTCGAACCGGCCAGCTCGCCGGTGCTGTCGGGCGGCCAGCCCGGCCCGCACAAGATCCAGGGGATCGGCGCGGGGTTCAAGCCCCAGGTGCTCGATCTCGACCTTGTGGATCGGATCGAAACGGTCAGCAACGAGGAGGCGTTTGAGACCGCGCGACGTCTGGCGCGCGAGGAGGGCCTCATCTCGGGGATCAGCTGCGGCGCGGCGGCTGCCGTCGCAATCCGGCTGGCCGGTCGCGAGGAATACGCAGGCAAGAACATTGTGGTGATACTGCCCGACTCGGGCGAACGGTACCTGTCGACGCCGTTGTTCGAGGAGTGACAACCATCGGAACGCGATACGGCCGCACCAGAGGCTGGGCCGTGATTGGGAGGCAAGAGGTTCATGGCTGACATCCAGCACCGTCTGGGAACCAAGGCATTGCACGCAGGTCAGGAGCCGGATCCGACGACGAATGCGCGGGCGGTTCCCATCTATCAGACCACGTCGTACGTCTTCAACGATGCGGCCCACGCCGCTCGACTCTTCGGACTGGAAGAGTTCGGCAACATGTACACGCGCATGATGAACCCGACGACGGATGTGTTCGAGAAGCGCGTGGCGGCGCTCGAAGGCGGCGTCGGCGGGCTGGGGCTGGCCTCGGGCTCCGCGGCGATCACCCTGGCGACCTTGAACATCACCAAGGCCGGCCAGAACATCGTGTCCTCGCAGACCCTGTACGGCGGCACGTACAACCTGTTCGCACACACGCTGAAGGACCTGGGCATCGAGGTGCGCTTCGTCGACGCGAGCGACCCGGCCAACGTCGCCGCGAAGATCGATGACAACACCCGGTTGGTCTTCTGCGAGACCATCGGAAACCCGGCGAACGATATCGTGGACTTCCGCGCGATCGCCGACGTCGCCCATGCGCACGGCATCCCGTTCATGGTCGACAACACTGTCGCCTCCCCCTTGCTCTTCCGTCCCATCGAACACGGCGCGGATATCGTGGTGCATTCGGCCACGAAGGTGCTGGGCGGCCATGGCACGTCGATCGGCGGGGTCATCGTCGACGGCGGCACGTTCGACTGGACGAACGGCAAGTTCCCCGAGATCGACGGGCCGAACCCGAGCTACCACGGCGCGAACCTGCACGAGGCGCTCAAGCCGCTGGGCAACATCGCGTACATCATCAAGGCGCGGGTGACGCTCCTGCGCGACATGGGGCCGTGTCTGTCGCCCTTCAACGCCTTCCTGTTCCTGCAGGGCATCGAGACGCTCCATCTGCGCGTCCCGCGTCACTCGGAGAACGCACTTAGAGTCGCGCAGTTCCTCGAGGAGCACCGGCAGGTCGAGTGGGTAAACTACCCCGGCCTGAAGAGCCACAGAGACTACGATCGCGCGATGAAGTACCTTCCGGACGGCCAGGGGGCGATTCTGACGTTCGGCATCAAGGGCGGGTACGAAGCGGGCGTGAGGTTCATCGAGAGCGTCCAGCTCGCGTCGCACCTCGCGAACATCCTCGATGCGAAGACGCTCGTCATCCACCCGAGCTCGACCACGCATCAGCAGCTCTCCGCCGAGGAGCAGGCCGCCGCGGGCGTGACCGACAACATGGTCCGCGTCTCGGTGGGCCTGGAGGACGTGGAGGACATAATCGCCGACTTCGACCAAGCCCTGGCGGCCGCGAAGAACTGACCCCGACCCGAGGGCCATTTGCATAGCGCCCCTCCCTCTGCGATATACTCCGGCGCGGATGTCCGCTGGCATCCGCGCCGGTTTCGTGTCTCACGCAATGCGTGTGTCAGACGACGCGCCCGCGGCCGCGGCGCCGCACCCCTATCCCTGCAACCGCCTCGAGGCGCGATCAAGGAGCAGACAGACATGAGTGAAGAGGGTTCCGTGGGGATTGTGGAGACGCAGTATTTCGTGTTCGCCGAGCCTCCCCACGAGATGATCCTCGACTGCGGTCACAAGCTCGGCCCCATCACCCTCGCGTATGAGACCTACGGCGAGCTGAACGCCGACTGCTCGAATGCGGTGCTCATCGTCCACGCCCTTTCCGGCGACGCCCATGCCGCCGGCTTTCACAACGCCGCGGACGACGCACCGGGCTGGTGGGACATGATGGTGGGCCCGGGCAAAGGGTTCGACACCGACAAGTATTTCGTGATCTGCTCGAACGTGATCGGCGGCTGCGGCGGATCAACGGGGCCCTCCACGATCAACCCCGCCACCGGCAAGCCCTACGGCCTGTCGTTCCCGATGATCACCATCGGCGACATGGTGCGCGCCCAGAAACGCCTCATCGAGGGCCTCGGCATCGAACGCCTGCTCTGCGTCGCCGGCGGCTCGATGGGCGGCATGCAAGCCCTCGAATGGCTCACGCGGTTCCCGGAGGCCGTGCGCTCGGCCATGGTGATCGCTTCCACGCCGCGACTCACCCCCCAGGCCATCGCGTTCGACGCCGTGGCCCGCCACTCGATCCAGGCCGACCCTTATTTCCAAAACGGCGACTACTACGACGGCACCAAGCCCGCGGTCGGCCTCTCTATCGCGCGGATGCTCGGACACATCACCTACCTGTCGGATGCGCGCATGCGGGAGCGGTTCGGCCGACAGCTCCGCAACTCGGCGGAGTACCGCTATGACTTCAGCAGCGAGTTCAGCGTGGAGACGTACCTCGACTACAAAGGCCAGCAGTTCGTCGATCGTTTCGACGCGAACTCCTACCTCTTCCTGACGAAGGCCATCGACTATTTCGACGTGTCCGCCCCCTACGGCTCGCTCGACAACGCGATGGCCCGCGTTCAAGGCAAGACCATGGTGCTGTCGTTCACCTCGGACTGGCTCTACCCGCCCTATCAGTCGCAGGCGATCGTCGACGCCCTGATGCGTCAGCGGAGGGATGTGACCTACTGCAACGTGATGAGCGACTGCGGCCACGACGCGTTTCTGATCGAGAGGCAGCCGCTGAAAAAGCTGGTCTCCGGGTTCCTCGAGCACGTCGCCGATCCGGACAAGATCCGCGAGGCGGCGCCGCCGGAACTGGGCTCGGAGGCGGAGATGGGGCCGCCCGCGACTTCGCCCGACAGCATTTACGAAGGCCACCGCGTCGACTACGACATGATCGTGAACCTGGTGGACGAAGGCAGCCGCGTGCTCGACATCGGTTCCGGCGACGGCGAACTGCTCTGCCGCCTGATCCGCGAGAAGCGCGTCAACGGCATGGGGATTGACCTCGCGGAAGGCAACGTCGTCGCGGGCGTGCGTCGCGGCGTCTCGGTGGTCCAGGCCGACATCGACAAGGGCCTCACCGCACTGCCCGACCAGTGCTACGACTACGTGATCCTGAGCATGACGCTGCAAGTGCTCGAACGGCCCGTCGAAGCCATGCGCGAGATGACGCGCGTCGGCAAGAAGTGCATCGTCAGCTTCCCGAACTTCGGACATTGGAAGGTGCGCGCCAAGACCCTCCTGACGGGCCGCGCTCCGGTCACGCGCAGCCTGCCGTACTCCTGGTACATGACGCCGAACCGCAGCGTGCTATCACTCAAGGACTTCCGCGACTTCTGCGCATCGCATCACCTGCGCATCGAACGGGAACTGCCGCTGGGCCCGCGCGGCATCGCCGCCACGACGCGCCTTCGGCCCAACCTGCTCGCCGAAGAGGCCGTGTACGTAATCACTGCGCGGTGACGTCGACGGCGACGGAAGCGTCGTCCTCGCCGCCGTCGAGCGCCTCGGGGAAGATCGCGTCGAGAAAATCGCTCAGGCCCTTCCTGTAGCGCTCAGACGACGCAAGCCACCCGCCGTTGTGGCTCCCTTCGATGTCGAGGAACGCCTTGGGTTCGCGGGCAAGCTCGAATAGCGTGCGCCCGTGCCGGTACGGCACCACCTCGTCGTCCGGGCTGTGGATGAACAGCTTCGGAACGGCCACGTCGCCGATCTTGCGGTCCGACTCGAAGCGGTGGCGCATGAGCAGCCCCACCGGGTAGATGGGGTACGTCTCGCGCCCCATCCGCACGGCGGAGAGAAAAGCGCTCTCGATGATCACCGCGCCGGGCGTGTGTTCGACGGCGAGGTCGACCGCCGGGGCCGCGCCGATGGACCGACCGAACAAGACGATACGCTCGGCGGGGATCTCCCGAACCTTCGTCAGGTAGTCCCACATGGCGCGAACGTCGGCATGGCACCGCGACTCGGACGGCCGCCCCGTGCTGCGGCCGTAGCCCCCGTAGTCGTAGACGAGCACGTCGAAGCCCAACTTCCGGAACACGTCGACGGTCTCGAGCCGATCGGCGATGGTCCCCGCGTTCCCGTGCGAGAACAGCACAACGCCGCGGGGGCGATCGCTGGGGACCAGCCAGCCGTGCGTCGTCTCTCCGTCTACCGGAACAGTCACGTCCTCATACTGCCAGCCCAGATCGCCGGGCGTTCGCCATACGGAACCGCCGCGAACGAACACGAACGAACCTTGGGCGAAGTAGAGCAGCGCGCCGAACCCGAGGTAGACAAGGGCGGCGACGCTCAGGGCATAGCCGATCAACGCTGTCATCCGTCTGTCGCCCCTCCTATGACTGCGCCCCATCCTTACCGCCCGCCCTATCCGCCCTGTGACACACAGGGCAGTTTTGCGCCTATGCATGCCGTTGTGTATGATAGATCCCGCTAACGCCTGCCTGATTCGCGGAACCTGCGTCTCCAAGAGGGGGCGGACCGCATCGGGCGGCTCACACGGCATGCAGGTTGTTCCGCAGCATGCCACGAAGCAGAGGGGATTTGCCAAACATGGACGAGTACAACATCATGCTGAGCGTCAACGAGATGCCGGACGCGTGGTACAACATCGCGCCCGACATGCCGGCTCCGTTGGAGCCGCCGCTGCATCCCGTGACGCACCAGCCCGCCACGGCCGATGACCTCGCGGCCATCTTCGCGCCGAGCCTGGTCGCGCAGGAGATGTCCCAGGAGCGATGGCACTCGATCCCGGGCGAGGTGATGGATATCTTCCGCCTCTGGCGTCCGACCCCGCTGCGTCGCGCCTATCGTCTCGAGAAGCTGATCGACACGCCGGCGCGCATCTACTACAAGAACGAGAGCGTGAGCCCTTCCGGCAGCCACAAGATCAACACGTCCGTAGCACAGGCCTATTACAACAAGATGGACGGCGTCTCTGAACTCAGTACGGAGACCGGCGCCGGTCAGTGGGGCACCGCCCTCAGCATCGCCTGCTCCATGCTGGACATGAAATGCACGGTCTACATGGTGCGGGTGAGCTTCGAGCAGAAGCCCTACCGCCGCGTGCTGATGGAGACGTACGGCGGGAACGTGAAGGCGAGCCCGACGGACGAGACCGATGCCGGACGGATGATGCGCGAGCAGTTCCCCGGCACGACCGGCAGCCTCGGCATGGCGATCTCGGAAGCGGTCGAGGTGGCCGTGAAGAGCGGCGGCAGCGTCAAGTACTCGCTGGGCAGCGTACTCAACCACGTCTGCATGCACCAGACGATCATCGGCCTCGAAGCGCGCAAGCAGCTCGAGAAGGTGGGGGACTATCCGGATGTCGTGATCGGCTGCTGCGGCGGCGGGTCCAACTACTCGGGCATCGCGTTCCCGTTCATGCAGGACAAGATGAAAGGCGGCAGGGACATCGACTTCATCGCCGTCGAGCCCACGGCATGTCCGACCCTTACGCGCGGCCTGTACGCGTACGACTACGGCGACACGGCGAAGATGACGCCGTTGCTGAAGCAGTACACGCTCGGCCACAACTTCGTGCCTCCGGGCATCCACGCGGGCGGCCTGCGCTACCATGGCGTGGCGCAGACGGTGGCCAACCTCACGCACGCCGGTGTCATGCGCGCCGTCGCGCTGCACCAGAACCCCGTGTTCGAGGCGCTGATACAGTTCGCCCAGGCCGAGGGCATCCTGGCCGCGCCGGAATCGGGCCACGCCATCCGCGTCGCCATCGACGAAGCGAAGCATTGCCGGGAGACAGGCGAGGCCAAGACCATCCTGTTCAACCTGAGCGGCCACGGACATTTCGACATGACCGCCTACCAGGCCTACCTGAACAAGGAGCTGAAGGACTTCGACCTGGACCAGTCGTTCATCGATCAGGCTGAGGCGTCGGTTCCCAAGCTGTAGACGCATCCGGCCGCTCGGGGCCGAACCTGGACGCAGATGAGGGCGTCGGGATGCACGCAAGCGCGTCCCGGCGCCCTTTGCTCATGCCGTCGCGTCCGGGGCTACCGCGGGTCCGCCTGACCGTAGTAGGCGCCCGCGCCGTGCTTGCGAAGGAAGTGCTTGTCCAGCAAATACTTGGGAATGGGCTGAAGATCGGGATCAAGCTGCATCGAATGCAGCGCCATGCGCGCCGCTTCCTCGATCACGTAGGCATTCTCGACCGCCTTGGCCACGGTGCGTCCCCACGCGAACGGCGCGTGGTTCGCGGCCAGCACGCCGGGAAACCGCATCGGGTCGAGCGTGCGGAACCGGCGGACGATCACCTCGCCGATGTGACGCTCGTAGTCTTCGGCCACCTCCGCCTCCCGAAGCGGATCGGCCACGGGCACTTCGCCATGGAAGTAATCGGCGTGCGTGGTGCCGAAACACGGGATCGCGCGTCGGGCCTGGGCGAAACACGTAGCGTAGTGCGAGTGGGTGTGCACCACCCCGCCGATCTCGGGGAACGCCTCGTACAGCGCGAGGTGGGTGGGCAGGTCGACGGACGGCTTCAGGTCGCCCTCCACCGTGCGACCGTCGAAATCGACCACCGCCATGTCGTCGGGCCGCATGGTATCGTACGAAACCCCGCTGGGCTTGATGACCACCCGGCCCGCTTCGCGGTCGATCGCGCTCGCGTTGCCCCAAGTGAGCAGCACCAGTCCCAAATCCACGAGCGCCCGGTTCGCCTCGAACACCTCTCGCTTCAGCTCGTCCAGCATGGCCTCCCCTTCCGGTTCAGACGGCTCCGAAACACGCGCCCTCCTCGCGGTACTGCCGCAGACGCTCGATGACCGGCGCCGCTTCGTCGAGGCGGACCAGCTCGGCGCGCACTTTCGCGCCGCGCGGAAGTCCTCCCAGATAGCCCGACAGGTGCTTCCGGAACTCGATGACGCCCTTGCGCTCGCCTTTCGCCGCAACGGACAGGCGGAGGTGGCGAACGCAGAGGTCGACGCGCTCGTTGAGCGTCGGAGGATCGAGGAGCTCGCCGGTGCGCAGGTAGTGTCGCGCCTCGCGGAAGATCCACGGCCGCCGCAGCGCGGCCCGGCCGATCATCACGCCGTCGCATCCGGTGTCGAACATGCGCGCGACGTCCTCCGGCGTGTTCACGTCGCCGTTGCCGATGATCGGGATCGACACCGTCTCCTTGAGGCGCGACAGCCACGACCAGTCGGCCTCGCCCCGATGCCCCTGGCTGCGCGTGCGGCAGTGCACCGTCAACGCGCGCACGCCGAGGTCCTCGAGCATCCGGGCGACCTCGAGGATCACGATGCTGTTGTCGTCCCACCCGAGCCGCGTCTTCACCGTCACGGGCAACCGGGTCCCCCTGACGACCGCCGCGACAATCGCGCGGAACTTGGTCAGATCGCGGAGCAGGCCCGCGCCCGCCTCGCGCATCGCCACCTTGCGCACCCAGCAGCCGCAGTTGATGTCGATGAAATCGGGACCGGCGGCCTCCGCGATGGCGGCGGCGCCCTCCATGGCCTCCTCGACGCCCCCGAAGATCTGGATGCCGATGGGGCGCTCGTCCTCATCGACCCGGATCTTCCTGAGCGTCTTCTCCGCGTCCCGCACCAGGGCGTCGCTGCTGGCGAACTCCGTATACAGCAGGTCCGCGCCCAAGCCCCGGCAGATGCGGCGAAACACGCGGTCCGTCACGTCTTCCATGGGGGCCAGCGCGAGGGGGCGATCTATGTCGACTGAGCCGATTCGCATGCCCAAAGAGTACCAGAGTACACCTGCCGAGGGCGACCCGAATCCGGGCCGGGTTCGCGGTGTTGACGTCCGGCGCAAGCCGTGCTAAAGTACCTTCCAGCGAGCGGGACTAACTCAGTTGGTAGAGTGCCAGCTTCCCAAGCTGGATGTCGCGGGTTCGAGCCCCGTGTCCCGCTCCATTTCCTCCTTCCTTCCCTTCTCTCGGCCGTGCGCCGAGTCTGTTCGCGACGGCCCGGGAGCCTCTGTCGACAACGCGCGCCGCGCAGACTACAATGGTCGGTGTTCGGGGGCGTTCCCGGCGACCGGGCGCGGCGATTGACACAGCGGCCCGGATCTGCCAGAATGCCGATATACTGATGATGAATTCAGTAAAAGGAGACCGCTCATGGCGCCTAAGGTGGATACTGGGGATGTGAAGCGCAAAGCCCTCGACGTGGCGGTGGCTCAGCTCGAGAAGCAGTTCGGTCGGGGAACCTTGCTGCGCCTCGGCGACGACCACTTCGAGACGCATATCCACGGGATCTCGACCGGCAGCCTCTCGTTGGACATCGCCACGGGCCTCGGCGGATTGCCGAGCGGACGCGTCGTTGAGATCTTCGGGCCGGAGTCGTCGGGCAAGACCACG
>DIWA01000086.1:126934-132570 GCA_002422525.1 Candidatus Hydrogenedentes bacterium UBA6118 | reverse complement strand
AACGCCGCGCCAACCGCCCGTGGCAGTCCCCGGCGGGATGACCGGCGGGGGCGCCGGTCCCACACTCCGCGAGCAGGGCGTACGGCCGAGCGGCGCGGGGGCCGGCATCGCGCTACCACACCATCCCTGGCCCGACAGCCAGACTAACGGAGATCTGGGGATAGCCTCGGCGCTATCGGGCCAGGGAGTGGCGTCTCACGCGATTGTTCGGCAATCACACGGCGGTCTTGTTCTCGAGCGAGTTCCTGATATCGGTAAGCGTGTCGTTTATCGCGAAAATCACGATGAGCAACTCGCAGTATATCCGTGCCGCGATTGGCCCCAGGAGAATCCAAGCAAGGCCCATAAACACCATTGCCCCACCGCCGTATTCAGCCACGGCTCCCCCCACAATGCAGATAAGCCCGACGATGATCGAGCCGACAACACCGATCCAGAACAGAATCTGGATCATGATCGGCGTGATCATCTTCTTGAATTTCAGGAAGTCTTCCATCGCAGTTCTCCTCTCATTATTCGTTGTTGAGGGCTATTCGACATCGACATCCTGCCCTTGTTAGGATGCCGAAGCGGACTCCGCAGCCTCCTTTGGTTCAACGCATGGAGACAGGCGCCAGCGGTCGTCCCAGCGGTCTGGGCGCCGTCCGTACTGCGGCGCGGCGCGTTCTCCGCTCGGAACACGTCGTGAAGCCCCGGAGATAGTCCCCGGCCTACCCCTCCGTCCTGTGCGAGGCGCGTCGCGACATCCTCACCTCCCCTGCAGACAGCATATGCACAAAATGCGGAGGTATGCAAGCACTTTTCTCAGAATGACCGGCGAGGGCGCCGGTCCCACACAGGGGAGGCGGTCTCACACCGGCGGGATGACCGGCGAGGGCGCCGGTCCCACAATGGCGGTCCCACAATGGCAAGATCACCGGCGGGGGCGCCGCGGATCTCAGGTAATCGGTCGTAGCAGGGCGATTCGTGAATCGCCCCTACCCACGAACCGCCGCACATTCGCGTCCATTGGCGTCCATTCGCGGACAGCCCCCTTCGCCGCAACGCCGCGCGGAATGACCGGCGAGGGCGCCGGTCCCACAATGTCCCAGTCCCACACTGCCGGTCTGGGTGGCGACCGGTTCAAGACATCGGCCCGCGCCCCGGGATGTGCGGAGCGCGGGCCGATGCGTGCATTGGCCAACCCTGCTGCGGTTCGGCGATCAGCCGAAGCCGCCCGTCGACACGACGTAGAACGACAGGTTCGCGCCGAACCCGCCGGGGTCGGGGTTGTTCTGCACCGGGAACGCGGCGCCGAAGCGGACATACGAGACGTGGCCGTCCATCCAGAGCACGTTGGAGCCGCCCGGCACATGGTTGAACTGGACGATCGGGTTATCGACGATCCCGGTCCATTCCTCCATGTAGGAGCCGCTGCCCCAGACGGCGCTTTTGTTGCCCCAGGCGTCCATCATCACGGGCAGGCTGCTCTGGGCGGTCGCGGCGGCCGCCGGGTTGTTGATGTCCGTGATGAAGAACCGCTCGATCCCTTCCTTGATCCGGCTGTAGCGATCCGGAAGCGGCGTGGCGTGGTCGTCGTCCAGGGTGCTCCAGTCGCCGGGATACTGCGAGCGCACCCCGTAGCTCCATGGCGTCCAAGCCCACCAATCCGGCGCCTGGTAACCCGGCAGCGGATACCCCAGGTCATGCGCCCCCGCGCTGGGGGTGACGTACAGGCAGTCGCTCGGCACGGTGAAGTTGCACCCGAACTCGCCCGTGCTGGACGAGTCATAGAACTGGTTCGCGCCCGAGTTCCACAGCGCGGGGTCCTGGACCGCGTTCCAGTGGACGCCGTTCATGCTGACGCAGAGGTCGGCCAACTGGGAGTTGGTTCGGACCGCCCACGGCAGGTAGATGTACGAGGGCATGAGCGAGAGCATCGCGTGCAGGCACGCCTGGCCCGCGGGCGGATTCCCCGCCGCGCTGACCCGGGCGGAGATCTCCGCCACCTGCCCCGCGAGGTCGTCCGAGATGCCCCACGACTGTCCATAGTGGTCACCGTGCGCGTCCGACGGACACACGGCGATTGCCGGATCGTTCCAGTAATCCGGGTAGAGCGCCGTCGAGTCGATTCCGATGTGGAAGTTCATCCACGCCGGCCAGTGCTTGCTCGGCTGCGGGAACATCCCCGACTTGCTCTCGCCGGAGTACATCTTGAGGACGAGTCCCCACTGTTTCAGGTTGTTCTGGCAACTGGCCCGTCGCGCGGCCTCCCGCGCACGCGCCAGTGCGGGCAGCAGTATGGCGGCCAGGATGGCGATAATGGCGATGACCACCAACAGCTCAATCAGCGTAAACCCTCTGGCATACCGTTTCATCACGTTGGTCTCCCTAATCCGATGCATTTGACCCAGCCCGTGCGGCGGCTGCTCCACTCCCATGCGCCGCCCCACTGTCTTCCGGATGGTCCTGATCAGGTTGTTCGGCCCTCCCCGGGCGGCTCGGCGCGCCCCCGCGCCGAGATCCGACATTTGTTCACCCGTCACCTGTCCATTACACGCCGAAGCGCGGCATTTGTCAACACCTTTCTTGAATCACGCTCGAGCGGCCCAATGACAGCGACGAGACCGGCAGCATCCCTGGATTCGTCGCTCAGTATTGAACGTATGTTTACCTCATGCTAGAATCCGCCCGGAATGACCACGGAGCAAGACATAGCAGACCGCTGCGGGGTGTCCCGGACGACCGTGTGGGCCGTACTCAACGGCAAACAGGGCGTCAAGGAGGCCACGCGGGAACGGGTGCTGGCGGCGGTGCGGGCGCTGAACTACCAGCCGCCCGCGACGCGGCGCTCGCTGCGGGCGCAGTTCGCGAACGTGACGGCGGTGATCGTGCGCGACATCCGCAACCCGTTCTTCACGCAGGTCAGCAGCGGGATCCGCGAGGTCATGGTGGCGAACGGGCGTCACATGCTGTACTACGGCAGCGACATGGAACTGGAGGACGACGCCCAGATACTCGAGCTGTTCCGCTACTGCCACGTGCCCGGGTACATCGTCTCCGCCATGGACGGCGGACCGTCGCTCGACGTGTTGCGCAGCCTGGTCGACGAGGGCGTGTGCGTCGTCTCGATCGGCGGCGCGCTGCCGGACCTGCCGACGCCCACCGTCTCCATCGACTTCCGGAGGGGCAGCCGCCTGGCCGCGGAGCATCTGCTCGCGCGCGGACATCGCCGACTCGCCTATCTCGCGGGACCGCCAAAGTGGACCGACGAACGCACGCTGGGCTTCGTGGAAGCGCTGTTGCGGCACGACGTCCCGTTCGACAGCAGCATGATCGTGACGGCGGGGATCTCGATCGAAGAGGGGCGTCGCGCGGCGCTTCAGGCGCTGAGCGCGCCCGACGACCGCCCGACGGCGCTCGCCTGCTTCAGCGACTTCATCGCGATGGGCGCCTACCGCGCGGCGCACGAGCTGGGCCTGCGCATTCCCGACGACGTGAGCATCGTCGGGTTCGACAACATCGACATCACGGCGATCCTGGGGCCGCCCCTCACGACCGTCAGCACGTTCCCGCAAGAGATCGGGCGGACGGCGGCCCATGCGCTGCTTCGGAGTCTGCGGGGCGAAGCCGACGCGCCGAACGGGCAATATGTGACCGAGGTCGAACTGGTGGAGCGGGAGTCCGTGCGGGACGTGTGACGACGGACACGTCCCGTGCGCGCCGACTTCCAGACGCAAGAGGGGGATTGTCATGGTGTGGGCGATCGTCGGCATGGCATTGTGCGTTCTGCACGCCGAGGAGCATACGGAGCGCTTCCTTCACACGGCCCCGAACGAGACCTACGGCGTCGAGGCCGAACGAGAGACGCCCCGCGTCGCCGTCGGACCCGCTGAGTTCGACATCGATCCCCCCGCCCCCGCGCACGATCTCGAGGTGTCCGTCGCCGATTTCGGCGCGGACCCGGCGGCGAGCGACAACTCGGCGGCGTTCGCGGCGGCGATCGCCCACGCGCGCGCGTCGGGCGCCTCGCGCCTCGCCCTGGACCCGGCGACGTACCGCTTCGAGACGGATGACAGCCTGCTGTTCGAGGACCTGACCGACCTGACAATCGCGGGCAACGGCGCGCGGCTGCTCTTCTACCACCCGGGCAAACGGCACGCCCTGATCACGCTGCGCAACCTCGAGCGGGTGTGCATCCGCGACCTGACCATCGACTGGGACTGGGACCGCAGCGCGCTGGCAAGCGTGGTCAAGGTCGACCGCACGGACCCGGACGGGCGGTACTTCGACCTGCGCTTCCTGACGCCGGACCCCGCGCGCCGGGTCGTGGCCGGCTCGCTCAACCCGCTCAACCCCGACACCATGGCCGCCGGCGTGCCCGACGCGCAAGAATTCGGGATGTGGATCATCAAGGAGCAGGAGTGGGTCGGACCGGATCTGCTGCGGCTGTGGTACCGCGACGAGATGCCGCACGCGATGGAGCCGCGGCACGTGGGACGTCTGTACAGCGCGCGCCACTACACCTATGACATGCACGCGGTCCACTACATGGGCCTGCGTCATGTCACGTTCGAGAACGTGGCGATCCACGGCGCGCCGGGAGCGGGGTTCGTCGGCGCGGACGACTCGCACCATCTGCACTTCCTGCGCTGTCGCGTGACGCGCCCCCCGGACAGCGATCGCATCATCTCGGTCACCGCCGACCATTGCATGATCCGAAACGCACTGGGATACGTGAAGGTCGAGGACTGCGAGTTCGGGTGGGGCGGGGACGACGGCATCAACATCCATCCCGCGAACCACATGGGGATCGAACGGGTCGACGCGTTCACCGTGCGCGCGAAGGACGTGAGCTGGGCGACGCCGTTCGCCGCCGGGGACGTCGTGGAGTTCCGCAACCGCGATCTCTCCCCCGCCGGTTTCACGACGCGACTCATCGCCTGCGAACGCGCCGAGGGCCGCGACATGCTGCTGACGCTGGACCAACCGATCCCGTCTCACGTCGCCGACGACAGCATCCTGTTCAACCACCGCTGGGGCACGCACAGCTACATCATTCGCAACTGCCGGTTCCACCACAACCGCGCCCGCGGCGTGCTGGCCCAGTCGCGCAACGGCGTCATCGAGGGCTGCACGTTCGAACACACGCAGGGCCCGGCCATCCAGATCGAGTGCGGCAGCGAGGAGCGTTGGAGCGAGGGGTTCGGCGTGCAGAACCTGCTCATCCGGAACAACCGCTTCATCAACTGCAACACGAACGCCTGGCTTCCGGAAGCGCATCGGCCGGTCGTCTTCATCAGCGTGTACCTGCCCGGCGGCCGCACGATGTTCCCGATCTTCGACGGCATCACGATCGAGGACAACCGCTTCGAGACCTTCCCAGGCGCGGCCGTGTTCGCGAGTTCGATCCGCAATCTCGTCGTGCGGGGGAACGCCTTCGCGAACGCCCTCCCCTTCGCGCGGGAAGTCCCGTACTCCGGGGCGGTCTACGTGGAGCGCGCGTCGGATGCGCGCATCGTCGACAACGTGTGGGCGACGGACGGGGTCTGGAACGCGCCGGGGACGGTGGTCGATGCGGACACGACGGCGGGCATCCGGGTGGAGGGGAACCGCACGGAATGACCGGCGAGGGCGCCGGTCCCACACAGGGGAGG
>DIWA01000086.1:126619-126859 GCA_002422525.1 Candidatus Hydrogenedentes bacterium UBA6118 | reverse complement strand
TCCCACAATGGCAAGATCACCGGCGAGGGCGCCGCGGATGTCAGGGAACCGGTCGTAGCAGGGCGATTCGTGAATCGCCCCTACCCACGAACCGCCGCACATTCGCGTCCATTGGCGTCCATTCGCGGACACCCCCACTTCGCCACAACGCCGCGCCAGTCGCCCGTGGCAGTCCCCGGCGGAATGACCGGCGGGGGCGCCGGTCCCACACAGGGGAGGCGGTCTCACACCGGCGGGATG
>DIWA01000086.1:0-126589 GCA_002422525.1 Candidatus Hydrogenedentes bacterium UBA6118 | reverse complement strand
ACCGGCGGGATGACCGGCGAGGGCGTCGGGATCGCGGGATCCCGACGCCCGGGTCGATCAGGTCAGGACTTCGCCCAGGAACGCTCGATCTCTTCGAGGGAGCGGCCCTTGGTCTCGGGCATGATGAACAGCACGAACAGGAGCTGCGGGATCAACACGATCGCGAAGATGTAGAAGGTGTTCCCCGCGCCGATCGCGGCTTCGACCTTCGGGAAAACGCCGTTGTACACGGCATCGGTGACCCACACGGCCAGGGTCGCGATGGCGACGGCGCGCCCGCGGATCTTGGTCGGGAAGATCTCGGACATGATCACCCACTTGATCGGCCCGATCGAGAACGCGAAGCAGGCCATGAAGAAGCAGATCATCATGATGATCAGGCCGCCCGGGGCGTCCGCGCCGCGGAACAGCACGCCGATCACCGCCAGCGAGATGCAGCAGCCGAGCGTGCCGACGAAGAGCAGCGGCTTGCGGCCCACCTTGTCCATCAGCCAGATGGCGATGATGGTGAACATCATGTTGACGAAGCCGACGACGGCGAACCCGCCGAGCGCGTTGGCCACGGGCATGTCGACCTTGCTCAGCATCTCGGTGCCGTAGTACAGCACCACGGTCACGCCGCTCATCTCGCTGACGATCGACAGGAACAGGGCGATGAACAGCGCCATGCGCATGCCCGGACGGAACAGCTCGATGAGCCGGCCTTCCTCGTGCGCCAGGGCGTCCTTGATCTCGCCCATCTGGCGATCGGCCGCGGCGGCGCCGCCCACGCGGGCCAGAATCGCGCGCGCATCGGGCATGCGACCGACCTTCGCCAGGAACCGCGGCGTCTCCGGTATAGCGAAGCAGAGCGCCAGAAAGATGAGCCCCGGTATGGCCTCGGCGGTGAACATCACGCGCCAGACTTCGTCGACGAGCATCTTCCGGACCATGCCGCCCTCGGCCCCGGCGGTTCCGGCGTCCGCGATGCCCTGCCACCCGAGGTTGGCGAGATAGGCGACGAAGATGCCGATGGTGATCGCGAACTGGAACAGCGTGACCATGCGGCCGCGCAGGTTCGCCGGGCTCACCTCGGAGATGTAGAGCGGGCACACCATCGAGGCGACGCCCACGCCCAGCCCGCCGATCCAGCGGAAGAAGATCAACGAACCGGCCGACCATGCCGCGCCGCAGCCCACGGCCGAGATCACCATGAGCAACGCGGACACGGTGAGCGTGCGTTTGCGTCCGTGCAGATCCGACAGCCATCCGGCGGCGGCGGACCCGATCACGCAACCCCACAGGGCCGAGCTGACAAAGAGGCCTTTGAGGAGATCCCCCAGGCCGAACTGCTGCGACACTTGGATAACCGTGCCGTTGATCACGACCGTGTCATAGCCGAAGAGGAATCCTCCCAAGGCCGACACGACGCATATGAAGGTCAGGAACGCGATGCTGCCCCTCTCCCGGTCGCCCAATGACCCACTCATCTTGCACCTCCCCGCGGGTTACGCGAACACCTTGGCTTCGATCCCGAGAATCGCCGCGACATGCAGCAACTCGTCCACCCATTTGCCGTAGCAGCCGTGGATGTGGTTGCACGGGAAACCGCCCAGGAAGTCGTCCGCGCTGCATTGGAGTCGCGTGAACGCGCATGGCCACTCGGGCGTGATCGTGTTGCCCTTGGCGATCGCCTTCTCCTTCGGGAACGAGACGATCTCGCCCGGCACGATCGCCATCCAGTAGCGGCCCTGCTTGCGGGCCAGCCGCGCGAGCGTGACCTCGCCCGCCGCGGCGAAGTGATGGACCGACGCCCCGCCCGCGGGATAGTACGACGCTTCCGGCAGGAAGCTGACGTTCTTGAGGTTGTCCTCCGGCGTGCGCGAACGTCCCGCGAAATAGGTGGCGTGCGTGCCGGAGTTGGCGAAGTACCACACGTTGTCCTCGTGATCGTAGTGGCGGACATCCGAGAACAGCACGGGCTCGCCGCGCGTGAACAACTTGAAGAGCTGCATGGTCAGCGCCCCGTCCATGTCCGCCTCGGTGGCGGCGACGATCGGCTCGTGCGGCCCTTCCCAGTCGTAGGGGTCATTCAGGAACGCCTCCGCGATGTCGACCGTCACGAAGGTGTCCGTCAGGTCGCCGTGGGCCTTCGTGCCGACGAACTGGAGGCCTCGTTCCTCGATGATCTGACGGTAGGCGTGGTAGGACTTGACCTGCAGCTTCAGCTTCTCGCGGGTCAGCCCTTCGTTGTCGTAGGCGATGTGGCCGACGCGCTCCTCGAGCCATTTCAGCCCGGCTTCCGCCCGCGCGTCGTCCACCTGGTGCGCATAGGTCACGACGTCCTGCTGCTCGACGTGCTCGACGTCCAGCCCGAACATGCTCGCCCATTGGTCGAGGTTCGCCACGGCGGTGTACATGCCCAGGGGCCGTCCGCCGAACAGGCCGTAGGTCTGGCCGCGCAGCTCGGAGAGCGCGCCCGCCGCCCGGATGTACGACATCACCCGCGCCAGCACGCTCGGGTCGTCGATGTCGCCCCAGACGCGCGTGTACGGCTTGCCGAGCTGGTCCATCGTGCCGGCGGCGGCCAGCATGCCCACCATGCCGCACTCGGACGGATGGACGTTGCAGAACAGCAGGTACGGACCGGGCGCGAAGTGCGTGGCCATCGCGGACAGGTGCGGGTAGCACCAGATCGCGTAGTTCAGGATGGTCAGGTCGACTTCGGCCCGAGCCAGACGCCGCCCCTCCTGCTGTGCGACCTCCGAGGTGTTGACCACCGCCTCGCCCTGCACCACCTCGACGAGTCCGGTGCGTTCGAGCGCCGCGGCGACGCGTCGCTGGTAGGTCCAGTTCGTCTCGAGCAAGTCTTCGTGGATGTACTTCCGGCCGTCCGACATGGTCAGGACGCCCACCCTCAGTTTGCGCATGCTTTCTCTCCCCATCCGCGCAGGCATGCCGGCCTCCGCGGCGATTGCGTTCGCTTCGCTGCGTCAGGACGCGGCCGCGAGATGCGCCCGCACGAACTCCAGCGCCCGTTGCGCCTCCTGGTCCAGGTCGAGGCCGACGCTCATATCCCGGTACACCGCGATGTCGCGCCCCACCGGGCCGCCCGGCATCAGGAACGGCTCCATCACGATGCTTCCCTGGTAATTGATCTCGTGCAACGCCTCGGCCACCTCCTTCCACGGGATGCGGCCGCGACCCGGCGCGCGCCGGTTCGTCTCGCCGATGTGCACGTGCCCAAGGTGATCGCCCGCGCGCACGATGGCCTCGCGGAAACTGTCCTCTTCGATGTTCATGTGGAAGGTGTCGAGGAGGATCTTGCAGTGGTCGCTGCCCACGCGCTGAACGTAGTCCAACGCATCCTCGCAGTTGTTGACCAGAAACTGCTCGAACCGATTCACCACTTCGATGTTGAAGACCACGCCGCAGTCCTCGACGGTCTTCATCACTTCCTTCATCGCGGCGACGCTGCGGTCGAGGTACGGCCGCCGATCCGTGACGCCGTCCGGCAGCCGTCCGGGCCACGCGCCGTAGATGATGCCGCCCAGCTCCTTGGCGTCCATGTACTTCAGCATCTCGGCCTGGCGCTTGAGGAAGTCGATGCCGTTCCGGCGCACCGCCGCGTCCTCCGAGGCGATGTCGTACTCCTTCGTCAGGCCGATGCAGCCGGTCAGCTCGATGCCCTCACGGCGCGCGGCGTCCTTGAGGCGATCGCGCTCCGCGTTCGGCATCTCGGTCACCGCGCCGGAGTTCACTTCGAGGATGTCGAAGCCGAGCTTCTTCACCTTGCTCACGAACGGGAGGAAATCCACGTCCCATTCGTGCGTCCAGAACGCGTAGTAGATACCCACTTGGTTCATCTTGCGTCTCCTTGTGTCGGGCGCCCCGTCGCATCCGCCGCCCGGTGCAGCATCATCCAGGCGTTTGCGTCGGGTATATGCACGCAGACCTCGTGCGACAAGGCTGCGGCGCGACGGAGTTCCGCGACATCCACGGTATTGAACGCGAACATTCCGAAATGGTGTGGCACGAGGTGCGGGACGCCGGCGCGTTCGCAGATCGCGATCGCTTCATCGAAGGTCATGTTGCCGGGCGCGCCGCGTTCGCGGCGGAACGCGTCACGGCCGTTCACGGGCAGCAGCGCGAGGTCGATCTCGAGCGGGGCAAGGGACTCGACCAGACCGGGGTACGGCGTGCAGTCGCCCGAGTGGTAGATCCGGCCAACCTCCGTGTCCAGCACGTAGCCGAGGAAATGGTGGCGCCCCTCGGCGTCCTGCTTCAGATCTTCATGCGCCGAGGCCAACACGGTCGCGCGGAGGCCGGGAGCAGGCTCAAGCCGCTCGCCCGCGTCCGCCGTGACGATGCGGTCCTCGGGCAACCCCAGGCTCAGAGCCGACGCCAGCTCCGCCCGCGGCGCGACGAACCGCGCGTCCGAATGGACCCGAGCGATCAGCGGGAGCGTGCCGGGATCCATATGGTCGGAGTGGCGATGCGTGCAGAAGACCACGTCGACCGGCGGGAGGGCGTCCGGCGCGACGGGGACGGGCATCATCCGCGTGTGCGCAAACTCCTTCCCGGCATACTTCCGCGCCAACGAGTCCGACAGATACGGGTCGATCAGGACCAGATGTCCCCCGGTCCGCAACGCAAACCCGGCCTGTCCGAGCCAGCGCAACGCGACAGCGCCGGCGGCCAAGTCGGCCTCGGCGAACGCACTGAAGCCGCCCGGGCGCAGGTCTATGCGGATGCCGTCAGCACCCACCGCCCGCGCCTCGCACCTGCTGCACGGTATCGCGGGCTGTGCGGCATCGGTCGCGGATCTCGCTCCACCGGCCCGCGGCGAAGTCGTCCTTCTTGGCGATCCACGTGCCGCCGCAGGCGCCCACCATCGAGAACGCGAGGTAGTCGGCCAGGTTGGCCTCGTTCACGCCGCCGGTCGGCATGAACCGGATGCCCGTGTGCGCGTAAGGTCCGCCGAGCGCCTTGAGCATGCTCACGCCGCCGAAGGCCCCCGCCGGGAAGAACTTCAGGATGCGCGCGCCCATGGACACGGCGCGCTCGATCTCGGAGGGCGTGACCACCCCGGGGACGAACGGCAGGCCCAGCGACGCGGCCGCCGCGACGATGTCGGGGTTCAGTCCGGGCGCGACGCCGAACGCCGCGCCGCAGTCAACGGCGGCCCGCAGGTTCTCCTCGGTCAGCACGGTGCCCGCGCCCACCAACAGCTCCGGACGGTTCTTCGTGAGCGTCTCGATCACCTTCGCGGCGGCCGCCGTGCGGAAGGTGATCTCGGCGACGGGCAGCCCGCCCTCGAGCAACGCATCCGCCAACGGCAACGCATCGTCCACGGACTCGATCGCGATCACCGGCACGACCCCAAGATTCGTGATCTGTTCAAACACCGATTCCTTGGCCATATCGCCCTCCCTTCTCAACTTGCGGCCGGTCTTGCCCGCGCGGCCGTCCGAAGCATCCACAACCTCGACCCACAGCAGAAAGGCGCTGCGCGTCAGGCGCGCAACGCCTCCAACAGATTGTCCACCGCCGCCGACATTGCGCGGTCCACGCTCTCGCTCGTGAAACCGCCGATGTGCGCCGTCGCCACGACACGCGGATGCGACGCGAGCCGCCGGTCCTCGGGCGGCTCCTTCCCATACACGTCCAGCGCCAGCCCGGCGATCCGCCCGGACTCGAGCGCCGCCAGCGCGGCGTCGTCGTCGATCAGCCCATGCCGCGCCGTGTTGATCACGTACACGCCCGGCTTCATCGCGGCGATCGCGTCGGCATCGATCAAGGGGCGTTCGGCGGGCGGACAGTGCAAGCTCAGCACGTCGGCCCGCGCGATCACCTCGTCGAGGCCGGCGTAAGCGAAGCCTGCGCCGGGACTGTACGCGGCGTCCGGGTACAGATCATACGCCAACGCCTTCATCCCGAGGCCGAGCGCGCACTCGGCGACGTATCGCCCGATGCGCCCGCACCCGACCAAGCCCAGCGTGCGCCCGGTCAGCTCGACGCCTTTCCGGCGCTCCCATCCGCCCGCCTTCAGCGCCGCGTCGTTCAGGGGAATGGCGCGCACCAGGGCGAGCATCAGGCCGATCGTCAGCTCCGCCACGCCGCGCGCGTTGGCGCCCTCGGCGCGACACACGCGGATGCCCCGGGCCTCAGCCGCCTTGAGATCGACGGAATCGACCCCCGTGCCGTTGCGACTGATCACGCGCAACGCGTCCGCGGCCGACAGCGCCCGTTCGGTGATCGGCTCGACCCCGGCGAGATAACCGACGCAGCCCGGGAGCAGCGCGATCAGCTCCGCTTCACTGGGCTGCTTGCCCGCGGCGCTGTAGACGACCTCGTAGCCCGCGTCGACGAGCGCCTGGAGCGACGGATGCCCGCCCGCGGCCGTCACGGAGCGCGGCGTGACAAGGATGCGGCTCACGGTTCCCAGACCTCCTTGCCGTTCCGGAGGAAGCAGCGCTTCGGGAAGCCTTCCTCCTCGATATCGCCGTAGTTGTGGCCGGCGTCGGCGGGGTATGCGCAGAACGAGATCAGCGGCTCGCTCCCCGTGTTGATAGTCCGGTGCGCCCAGTACGGCGGCACATACACCATGCGGTGGCGCGTCATTCGCTCGAAGACGCAGTCTCCGTCGGCGGTCTTCATCAGCATATACCCCTCGCCCCGCAGGCAGAGGTAGATCTCGGCAGTCTGGGCGATCGTATGGTAGTGGCCCTTCGTCATGAAGAACTCCTCGCCCACGCGGCCCGGCTGGGTCTTGCTGATGCAGAACCGCACGTGACCATACTGCTCCGGCACGTCTTTCTCAAAGACTTCGTAATGCAGCGGATCGCCGTGTTCCTTGATGAGCGCCTCGAGCGCCGCTTCATCGGCATAGTATCCCCGCATGTCCGACGCGCGCCGGACCAGATGCGTGTCCGGGTCCGCCATCTCGCCGGTATCGAGGTTGATCGCCGCCCCGAACGGCTTCATCAGCTCGATTGCATCCATGTTCATCTCCTCCTGGCCGCCCGCCCCGATGCGCATGGCGGCGCCTGGTTCGGGTTGGGGCCGCTTCAGCCGCGCGCCTCGGCGGCGATCCGGCAGAGTTCGTCGAATTCAGGTCCCGACGTCGGGATATCGATGTGGAACACCTCCGCGATCACGCGGGTCCAGCCGTGGATGAAGTAGACCCAGCCGTCTTCGATCGTCAGGCCGCATTCCTGCTGCTTGGCGCGGGCCTGGTCCAGAAAGACCAGATCGCCGCGGTAGTTGAAGTCCCACACGTAGCCGCCTTCCGGGAAGCGGACGGCGTCGGTCAGCGGCGATCCGGGGGCGTCCTTGCCGAGTCCCGTGGCGTTGATCACGAGCGACCCGGGCTTCAGCCCGGCGCACACGCGATCGTTGTCCTTGGGGTCCGGGGCATGCACGTACGCAACCGGGATGCCGGGGTTGATCTTCTTGTGGATCCGCTCGATCTCCTCGAGCCGCGGAAGGCTGCGGTTCGACACGACGATCCGCGAGGGGCGGTTGTCCGGCGCGCAGTTCTCCATGATGTAGCTGGTGACGGCGATCGAGGATCCGCCCGCCCCGATGCAGAAGACCTCGCCCTGCGTGCGCTTCCAGTGGTCGGACGGGAGAAACGCTTCAAGGCTGAGCCCGCTGGTGATCGGGTCTTTCGCGTGCGCGACGAGCTGGTCGCCCCGCTTCGAGATGCTGCTCGCCTCGCCCATGAGTTCCGCGTAGTGGTCGCAGTAGGCGAACATGTCGCGGCACGCCTTCAGCAGGTCGATCTTGTGCGTGGTGACGAGCGCGCCGAGCGACAGCGGATCGCGCTTGATGAATCCCACGACGTTCCGATAGACGGCGGGGTCGTCGTGCCATTTGCAGTCGATGCCCTGAATCCGCTCGCTGATGCCCAAATGGCGCGCCCACTTCGGGAACACCTTCATGATCGACGACTTGCCCGTCGTCATCCCGATGAAATACATCGTCGGCTCGGTCGCCGGGGGAAACACCGTGTCCGCGGTCGCTTGGATCGCATCCGCCATAGAGGTCCACTCCATCCAGGTCTGGGGCTAGAGACTCGCGAGTTTCGCCATGAGCGATTCGTACCGAGCCAGCCGCTTCTCAAAGTACTTGCCCAACTCCGCGACGGGACGACGCGCCTCGCCCGCCTGTATCCACTGCTCCGCCGCCGCGGCGAGCGAGGGGAACAGCCCCACGCCGAAGCCTGCGAGGAGCGCACACCCGAGCGGCGCGCCTTCGTCGCGGGACACTTCGCGCACGGGGATCTGCAACGCGTCCGCCTTGATGCCGCGCCAGAAGGCGCTCCGCGCCCCGCCGCCGGTCGCCCGGAGCTCCGTGGGGCGGAACGCGCGATCGACGCCCCTGAGCGCCCGCAGGTAGATGGCATACTCGAGCGCGACGCCTTCGAGCACGGCGCGGTACAGGTGCGCCGAGCCATGCGACCAGGTCAGCCCGGCCCATGCGCCGCGCAGGTCCGGTTCAGGCGGACACACCCGCCCGCCCCAATGGGGCACGGACAGCGGGTCGTCGTCGCGCCACGGCAGCTTCGCGGCGGCCTCGCTCAGGGCGTCCAGGTCCGCCGACCCGTCGGCGCCCCCGGCGCCGAACTCGCGCCGAAACCACTCCAGGTTCATGCCGCCGCCGTTGATATACGCGTAGGGATGCCACAGGTCCGGGACGGCGGAGCGCCCGCATCCCAAGACCCGCGCCTTGACGTCCGGCCGGAAAGCGCCCGAGGTCGCGGCGAACACGGATGCGGTCCCCGCCACGTCGACCAGCACGCCCGCGCGCGTGGCCCCCGCTGCGAGGAAGCTGGCCGAGGTATCGCCGCAGCCGGCGACCACCGGCGTGCCCGCTTGCAGTCCGCTCTGCGCCGCGGCTTCGCCGGTCACTTGCCCGACCACCTGCTCCGGCGGGACGATCCGCGGGAGCTTCCGCTGCGAGACGCCGAACTCCTTGCACAGATCGGCGTCCCAGTCGGCGCGCTTGTTGTCGGCGAAACCGCTGAAGTGCAGGTAGGTCGCATCGATGAACGCCTGGTCGCCGCGCAGACCGCACAGGCGCATCGCCGCATAGCCGCCGGGCTGAACGAAGGCGGCGATCTCCTTGTAGACGTCTTTGCGCCGCCCCTTCCACCACAGGATCTTCGGGCCGTGGTTGATGCTCGGCGCGCACCCGGTCTTCTTGAGCACCTCGTCGCCGGCGCGTTCGTTCATCCGCTTGATATAGGGGCTGCACCGGGTATCGAGCCACGAATCGTACGGCGTGACGCAGGAGCCGTCGCGCCCCACGCCGATGACGCCCGCCATCTGCCCGTCGATGGCGATCCCGGCGACGCGGCCCGCCGGCACGCCGGCCTCCTCGATGCATCGCTTCACCGTCGCGCAAACGGATCCGTA
The DNA here is from genome assembly GCA_002422525.1 of Candidatus Hydrogenedentes bacterium UBA6118. Lineage (GTDB taxonomy): Bacteria > Hydrogenedentota > Hydrogenedentia > Hydrogenedentales > SLHB01 > UBA6118. Next base: position 117,188 of record DIWA01000086.1, on the reverse strand, counting down.
CTGCGCCTCGGGATCCTCCTCGACGACGTCGGGCTCCGGATGCAGCAGCCGGCTCGCCTCGAAAGCCTGCGCCAGACACCGCCCTGTCTCGTCAAACAAGGCCGCCTTCGTGCCCTGCGTACCGATGTCCACTCCGATGAGGCAGTTCATCCGCGATCTCCTCTTCGTTGTCTGTGCGTCCGGCGACCCGCGTCCGCTACGCGCTCCCTTCGAGGACGATCTTCATGCCCTCTCCGCGGAGGGCGGCGTCGTAGGCCGCCCCCACCTCGGCGATCGGATACCGGTGCGAGATCACCCGCGTGACGTCGATCCGGCCGCTCACGGTCAGGTTCAGGGCGCACCGGAAATCCGCCGGGGCTCCGCCCGTCATGCCCGTAACCACCAGGTTCTTGTAGTGGATCAGATTCGTGTCGAGCGGCGCCGCCGAGGCGCCCTTGGGCAGTCCGCCGAACAGGCACACGCGTCCCAACGGCGCGAGCAGCTCCAGCGCCTGTTGTTGTACGGACGCGACCGAGCACGCAGTGATCGCCGCATCCGCGCCTTCGCCATCGGTCGCCGCCAGGATGCGCTCGACCACATCGCCTTCGCGCGCATCGATGCACAGGTCCGCGCCGAAGGCCGCCGCCGCCTCGAGGCGGTGCGGCATCGCCTCCACCACCGCCGCCAGCGAAGCCCCGGCGTTGCGCGCCAGCATTACGTGGAACAGCCCGATGGGGCCCGCGCCGAAGATGACGACCCGGTCGCCCAGGCCGATCCGAACGGACCGACTCCCGTTCACGACGCACGACAGCGGCTCGATCAGCGCGGCCGCTTCCGGCGAGACGCCCTCGGGCAGGCGCATGACGCTGCCCTGCTGGATCGAGTCGCCCACGACCCGTACGTACTCCGCATGGGCGCCGTCGATGTTGATTCCGTAGGCGCGGTAGTCTGGACACATGTTTGGCAAGGCCATCGCGCACATCCGGCATCGGCCGCAGCCGATGTTCGGCGCGACGCCGATCCGCACGCCCTCGGGGAAGTGCGCCGCCTGACGCGCGCCCGCTTTCTCGACGACGCCGGTGAACTCGTGGCCCAGCACCACGCGATCGCCGTTCGTGAGCTTCCGCTGACCGTTCTTCACGACGCGCAGATCCGTGCCGCAGATCGCCGAGGCTTCAACGCGCACCAGCAGATCGTCCGGCCCGATCTCGGGAATGGGCACGTCACACACGGAGAACCCCGAACCCTGCTCGAAGACCGCGGCTATCATCAGCTATCGCTCCGGTCGATGGCGATCGGGTCGCCGGTCAGGATCGACTTGTTCGCCGCCGCCACGAGCCGGACCGCCTCGAGGCCGTCCTTCCCCGTCGCGGCCGGAGTCTTGCCCTCCCGCACGCAGGCGATGAAGTGCTCCATCTCGTCGAGGTAGGCGTCCTTGAACACGTTCCGCCAGGACTTCACCGTACTGCCCAGCACCGTGCCTTCGCCCGTCACCTTCACGTCGTTCACTTGCGCCTGGAAGAACGAGCCGTCCTTCACCGTGCCGGCCTGCAGCAGGCCGCGTTCGCAAAGCGCCTCGACGCGGGCGTCGTAGCCGTAGTGGCAGGGGCAGGTCCCGTCGACGGTTCCCAGCGCGCCCCGCGCAAACTTCAGCGACACGATCGCGTTGTCGTAGAAGTCCGGGAAGCCGTCGCGCGCGTCGGCGCACTTGAAGTTGCCCGCCTGCGCGAACACGCGGGCGGCCTCGTCGCCGGCAAGCCAGCGGACCGTATCGAAGTCATGGCTGTTCACCTCGGCGAGGATGCCGTTGCTCTTCTTCAGGTCGTAGATCCACGGCGGCGGAAGCCCCGGACCCCGGCCGATGGACTTCACCGTCATCACCGCGCCCAGCTCGCCGCTCGCGATGACTTCCTTCACCCGCTGGAAGCCTTTGTCGAACCGGCGCATGAAGCCGAGCTGCAACCGCACGTCCGCCTTGGCCACGGCCTGGTTGATGGCTTCGCACTCCTCGACCGTGATCGCCATGGGCTTCTCGAGAAACACATGCTTGCCGCTCTCGGCCGCGGCGCAGGCGATCCGGCAATGGAGAAACGTGGGCGTTACGATGATAACCGCGTCGATGTCCGGATCCGCCATGACATCGCTGAAGTCGGCGTAGCGTTTCTCCACGCCGTATCGGTCGGCGGCGGTGTTGAGGGCTTCGGGGTTCGCATCGCACAGGGCCGCGAGGCATGCGTCGGGAATGCGGCGGGCGACGTTCTCCGCGTGCACAAGGCCGGCGCGTCCGGCGCCAATAAGACAGAAGCGAACAGGACTCAATGGGCGCCTCCAATCGGGTTGCACGTAATCTGGTTCTGAGGACGATCGGCCCCGCGGAGACGCGGCGGTCTGGGCGGCGGGATCGTCGATGCGGGGCAGTATACTGAAAAGCCTGTCATTCTTTCAATCGGCTATTGAAGGGACCCGACACGCCGGGCCGCCGCCCCGTAACGCCTTTGCCTATCCCGGCATACGACCGGTCCCCTCTCCATCGCTGCCGCGGGCCGCTCCCGGGATTCCCGGTGTACATCGCGAGCCGGTCATGGTATGATGTCCATGTCAATGATACTTTCCAAACACGAAGGATGCATCCCATGGCCCCTGACACGAAAGAAGCGGTGTTCAGCCTCTCTGAGCGGTTCGTGCTCGATCCGGACTCCCCCGTTCCGTTGTACTATCAGATGGAGGAGATCGTCCGCGACCGCATCAGCGACAACGGTGCCATTGGACGGATGCTCCCCTCTGAGAAGGACTTGATGCGGATCTTCGGGGTGAGCCGAGCCACCGTGAAAAAGACGCTCGACAACCTGTCGAACGAGGGTATGATCGAGCGCCGGCGCGCGTTGGGCACGCGGGTCGTTCGTCAGGAGATCACGGAGAACCTGGGCCGACTCTCCAGTTACACGGAGGAGATGGAAAGCCGGGGCCTCACCGTCAAGACCGAGGTCCTGGGCGTGCTCCACCACGAGCCGGATGAGTACGTGCGGGAGAAGCTCGCGCTGGCCGAGGGCGAAGAGACGATCTGCCTCCGGCGATTGCGCGGCACGACGAAGGTGTTTCCGGTCGTCCTGCTCCAGTCCGAGCTGCCCGCTTCGCTCGGCATCTCGCTCGAGGAGGATTTCAGCGGCTCGCTGTACCGCTTGCTCGAGAAGAAGTACCGCGTGCAGATCAAGTGGGCCGAGGAGTCGATCCGGGCGGGGCGCGCGACCTCGGAACAGGCGCAACGCCTGGACATCGCCCCGAAGGACTGCGTGCTGATCATGGAGCGCCAGACGTTCGGCGTGCAGAACCGGCCCGTCGAGTTCGTGCGGGCCGTCTACCGCTCCGACCACTACCGGTTCTCGATCCGCCTGAAACGATAGCGCCGACGCGCCGCCCACCAGGACCCGTATGCGCCATGACGCCCCGGAAAACTGAACAGCCCGCATCCCAAGGCTTCGAAGGGATCACCCTCGAACCGACGGAGCTTTCCCCGAATGTCTGCGCGTTCCACGACGACGACGCGGGCGTGTGGCTGTATGAAGCGAACTGCATCGAGTTCATGGACGCGCTGATCGCCTGCTATCCCGACGGGCTCTTCGATCTCGTGTTCGCCGACCCGCCCTACTTCCTCTCGAACGGCGGGATCACCTGCCACGCGGGCAAGATGGTCAAGGTCGACAAGGGGCAGTGGGACAAATCGCAGGGTCCGGAGCTGAACCACGAGTTCAACCTGGCCTGGATCGACCGGTGCCGGAAGCTGCTCAAGGCCGACGGCACGCTGTGGGTGTCGGGCACGCACCACGTGATCCACTCCGCGGGCTACGCGATGCAACAGCTCGGCATGAAGATCCTGAACGACATCACCTGGGAAAAGCCCAATCCGCCGCCCAACCTCTCCTGCCGGTATTTCACGCACGCGACCGAGACGATCCTATGGGCGGCGAAGAGCGAACGCTCGAAGCACTGCTTCAACTACGCCGACATGCGCGAGATGAACGGCGGCAAACAGATGAAATCGGTGTGGACCCTTCCCGCGCCCAACGGATCGGAGAAGAGGTTCGGCAGGCACCCGACGCAGAAGCCGATTGCGTTGCTCGCGCGGATCATCCTGGCATCCAGCGACCCCGGCGCGCTTGTGTTCGACCCGTTCGCGGGCAGCGCGACGACGGGCGTCGCCGCGATCGCGCACAAGCGGCGGTTTGTGGGCACGGAATTGGACCACGGGTTCCTTGCCCTCGGCGTCGATCGCCTCCGGGACGCGGTCGCGATGCGCGCCTCCGAGCTGTTTTGAACGCCCGCCGACGCGACCTCGCGTTGACTTGGATCGGCGGGCCGCCTATCATACGGCCTTCGACCGGACCGTCGCGGTCCTACGACCCAACCCGGCTCTGCGCATGACTCCGGAACCCAACAGCACCATCGGCCAGACCATCGCTATTGCGAATCAGAAGGGCGGCGTCGGGAAAACGACGACGGCCGTGAATCTCAGTGCGTGCATGGCGGCGGCGGGACGGCGCGTGTTGCTGATCGACATGGATCCGCAGGGCAACGCGACCAGCGGCATGGGCCTGGACAAGCAGAAGCTGGGCGCCTCGACCTATGAGGTGCTGATGGGCGAGGCCGCCGCGGAGGAGGCGATCCGACCGACGGGAATCCGCCATATGGATATCCTCCCATCGAACCGCAACCTCGTCGGCGCGGCCGTCGAGCTGGTGGAGGCGGAGAACCGGGAAGGCCGCCTGCGAGACGCGCTGGCGCCGGTGCGTACGCGTTATCACTATATATATATAGACTGCCCTCCGGCGCTGAACCTGCTCACCGTGAACAGCCTGGTGGCGGCGCGCGGCGTGGTGGTGACCCTGCAATGCGAGTACTACGCCCTCGAGGGGCTGAGCGAGCTGCTTCAGACGATTTCCCGCGTTCGGGAGGGCATGAACCCGCACCTGGAACTTGAGGGCGTCCTGTTGACGATGTACCAGCACACTCGGCTGTCGAACCAGGTAATCGCGGATGTGCGCGAGCACATGGGCGACAAGGTCTACCAGACCATCATCCCGCGGAACATCACGCTGGCGGAGGCGCCGAGCTTCGGTCAGCCGGTCATCTTCTACGATCTGAAATCGGCCGGCGCACGGGCTTACCTGGCGCTGGCGCGAGAGGTGGTGTCTCGTGGCTAACGTGCGCAAACGCGGCTTGGGTCGCGGGCTCGACGCCCTGCTGGGCGACGCCCAGGCGTCGACGTCCGCGTCGGTCGAGGCGACGCCCGACGGCTCGAACACGACGGGGGCCGCGACGGGCGCGGGCCCTTCCGAGGCGACGGCCGCCGATCACGCGCTGCTCGAACTCGACCCGCGCGACCTTCGCCCCAATCCCAGCCAGCCGCGCACCACGTTTCGCGAGGAAGCCCTCGAGGAGCTGGCCGAGTCCATCCGACGCGACGGCGTGCAGGAGCCCGTGCTCGTGCGCAAGCGCAGCGGGCGCTATGAGCTGGTGAGCGGCGAGCGCCGTGTGCGCGCCGCGATCATGGCTGATCTGCCCACCGTGCCGGCCATCTGTCGCGACGTGTCCGACGCGGACATGCTGAAACTCGGCCTAATCGAGAACATCCAACGCGAGGACCTGAACGCGATCGAGCTCGCCCTGGCCTATCAACGCCTGATCGACGAATTCGGCTGGACGCAGGAGGAGCTGGCGGAGCAGATCGGCAAGAACCGGGTCACCGTGACGAACACGCTGCGGCTGCTCAACTTGCCGAAGGACGTGCAGGCCGCCGTGGCGGACGAGCGCATCACGATGGGCCATGCCCGCGCGATCCTGGCGATCCCCACCGCCCGCGCCCAGAGCCTCGCCTGCCGCAAGGTGATCGAGCAAGGGCTCTCGGTGCGGCAGACCGAGAAGCTGGCGACGCCCAAGCCGACGGGCGCCGGCGCGCAAGAGCGCACCACGCCGAAGGACCCGAACGTCGCCGGGCTCGAGGATGCCCTGCGCCGGAGTCTCGGCGCCCGCGTACGCGTCAAGGCCAAAGCCAGGGACAAGGGCACGATCGAGATCGAGTACTACAGCCTCGATGATCTCGAACGCATCCTGAGCATCCTGCAATCCAAGCGCTGACCGAGGCGTCGCCGCCCGCCGAGGCGCGACTTCCGCACCCTCCGCAACAAGGGGAAAGCAAGCTATGATCGACATCAAACTGCTCCGGGACGAGCCCGACCGCATCCGAGAAGCGATGGCGCGACGTAACGCGCAGGTGGACCTCGAGTCGCTGATCGCGCTCGACCAGTCGCGCAGGGAGCTGCTGCACGAGTCGGAGCAGTTGCGCGCGGAACAGAACCGGGTGTCCGAGGCGATCGCGGCGAAGAAGAGAGCCCGCGAGAACGCCGACGAGGAAGTCGACGCGATGCGCGCCGTTCGCGACCGGATCAAAGACCTGGAAGAGGCGGTGCGCGACCTGGACCAGAAGCTGCGCCAGGGCCTGCTGATGATCCCGAACCTGCCCGACGCGTCCGTGCCCGACGGCGCGGACGAATCGTGCAACGCCGTGGTCCGCACGTGGGGCGAGATCCCTGAGTTCTCGTTCGAGCCCGCCGACCACGTCGACGTGGGGACGCGACTCGGGATCCTTGATCTCGAATGCGCGGCCAAGCTCTCCGGCGCGCGGTTCAGCCTGCAGAAGGGGGCCGGGGCGCGGCTGGAACGCGCGTTGATCTCGTTCTTCCTCGACCTGCACACCGGCGAACACGGCTACACCGAGATCCTGCCCCCCTTCCTCATCTCCGGCGAGACGATGGAAGGATCGGGCCAGTTGCCGAAGTTCGCCGAGGAAGCGTTCAAGGTCGAGAAGCGCGACCTGTGGCTCGCGCCCACCGCCGAGGTGCCGCTGACGAACATGCACCGCGACGAGATCCTCCCCGCCGATCGCCTCCCCCTCTACTACACGGCGTACACCCCGTGCTTCCGTAGCGAGGCCGGGTCGCACGGCAAGGACACGCGCGGGATGCTGCGGCAACACCAGTTCAACAAGGTGGAGCTGTACAAATTCACTACGCCGGAGACCTCGTGGGATGAGCTGGAGAAGCTGACTGCAAACGCCGAGCGCGTGCTGCAACTGCTGGGCCTGCCCTACCGCGTGGTCGCGCTGTGCACCGGCGACCTCGGCTTCGGCGCGGCGAAGACCTACGACCTCGAGGTATGGCTGCCGGGCCAGAACCGCTACCGCGAGATCAGCTCGTGCTCGAACTGCACGGATTTCCAGGCGCGCCGCGCCGGCATCCGCTATCGCAAGGACAAGAAGCCGGAATACGTCCACACGCTGAACGGCTCGGGGCTCGCCGTCGGCCGCACGGTCGTGGCCATCCTCGAGAACTACCAGCAGGAAGACGGATCGGTGGTCATTCCGGAAGCGCTGCGGCCTTACATGGGCGGCCTGGATCGGATCACGCGGCAGACATAGCGCGATGGGAGCAGGCCCCGCGCCGGAGTGTTCACGGAGGCGGCGAGACCTTCTCGCCCGTCTCCGTTTTCTTTTTGCGACGTGTATGCGAAATTCGGCGTTTGTTTTCGCCATATTTCGGCTGTAGGCATTGGCAGGCGCGGCCTCCATGGGGTATACTTCCAAACATGAACAGTGCGATTTCCGGGGACGTCGTGCTGGGGACTGCGGGCCATGCGGACGCGCGGCAGGTTCTGCAGTGCGACAAGGGAGAGGAGGGGCTTGTTCAGAACTCATCAATCGTAACACGCAGAGGATTCAGGACCCGAGCGCGGCTCGGGTCGCGGCTGACCCGCTTCACGGCAGTTCGGTCACTCTTCAGGGAGTCCGTATGGTACGGGTTCAATCTGGGGCAGACGCATGGACCAAAGAGGAGTTGAGTGAGAGTATGAGAAAGCGCGGTTTCACCCTTATTGAGCTGCTGGTGGTGATCGCCATCATCGCGATCCTTGCAGCAATCCTCCTTCCCGCCCTGGCGCGCGCGAGAGAGGCCGCCCGCCGGGCAAGCTGCCAGAGCAACCTCAAGCAGTGGGGCCTGGTGTTCAAGATGTACTCCGGCGAGAACCGGAGCATGTTCCCTTCCATCGCTATCGAGCCCTTCGTGCAAAAGGTGCAGTGCAACGAGAGCGGCGGCGACATGCTGCCCGTTCCAGGCAAGTTCGGCATCCAGTCGTTCGGACCCTGGGTGCCGCAGATCTACCCTGACTACATCTCCGATCCGCGTATCGTCCTGTGCCCTTCCGAGGCGGAAGCCCAGGAAGTTCCGAATCTGAAGAACCCGCAGACCGGCGAATGGTGGCTCCACGTGCCGTGCACCGATGCGAACGTCGGCATCGGCGCAATCGACGAGAGCTACTTCTACATCGGCTGGATGCTCGACAAGCTCGAGGACTCCGACCCGCAACTGCCCATCACTATCCTGGACAGCGACGCGCCGATGACCGAGTTGGGCCCGGCCCAGATGATCTCCATGCTGGCGGCGCTCGAGGTGCAGGCCCAGCTCAACGCGAACGCCGGCAACTTCGTCTCTCCGGCGCACAAGGACGTCGACCTGACCTTGGCGTATGCGGCAGGAATACCCGACCTGGGCGTGCCGATCGGCGTGGGCGGCGGCAACAGCGTGCCCCGGCTGAAGGAAGGCATCGAGCGCTTTCTGATCACGGACATCAACAACCCCGCGGCAGGCGCGGCGGCCCAGAGCAACATCTACATCATGGGCGACCTGGTGGCCGTGAGCACATCGCTGTTCAACCACGTCCCCGGCGGCTGCAGCATCCTGTACATGGACGGCCACGTGTCGTTCGAGCGGTATCCGGGCAAACAACCGGTGACGGCCGGCTTCGCGCGCGTTGTCACGGCGGCGGGCGATCCGGACTACTACGACTGATCACGTGGCCTCGACGCGCAACGCCGCGTCGCGCCATCTTTGCGACAGAACCCCGGGGGCGCCTTGGCCTCGGGGGTTCTTTGCGCGATGCCGGACCGGCTCGCGCGCCTTGCGGGAGCGCCGCAATCGAACTAGACTGACGCCATGATCACGCACAGCGCCCCGCCCAGAGGGAACGGCTTCACGCTGCTCGAACTGCTGGTCACCGTGACGATCATCTCGGTCCTGGCGGCGATCCTGCTCCCCGCGCTTTCCCGCGCGCGGGAAGCCGGCCGGCGCGCGACCTGCCAGGCCAACCTGATGGGCATCGGCGTCGCCCTGCGCATCTACGCCGATGAGCACGGCGGCCTGTTTCCGCCGATGCACGGACGCGATCCGTTCACGGCGGCCGACGCGCAGTCCGCCGCATGCGTGAACGCGCAGCCGGATATCGATTTCATCTTCCGCACGTCGGCGATGGTCCCGGAGTACCTGACCGACCCCGCCGTCCTGCTGTGTCCCTCGCACCCCGGGCTGCGCGACGCCGACGCGGAGGAGCTGCTCGGGATCATCGAGACCGCTCCGAACGCCGCCGAACCGTGCCCGTGGGAAGGGCTGATCTCAAACGGCGATGCGAGCTACCTCTACTTCGGGTACGCACTCGACAAGGTTGGCCGCGGATCGATGCGGGTGGACGATCGTCTGGCGGAACCGCCCGGCGTTCCCGCGCCCGGCGCGACCGGCTGGCCCGGCCCGTCAGACGCGGACAATGGCGTCGACGGCCAGCTCGCGGCACTGATTGACGCCCTGCGCGCGACCGAGGGCGATCACGCCGCGCTGGACGGTCCCCTGGACGTGTCGGCCTTCGCCGAGCGCGTCGGCATGTCCGGCCGACTCGGCTCGGGCGCCGGCGACACGCTCCTCCGACTGCGCGAAGGCGTCGATCGGCTGCTGATCGAGGACATGGATCGGCCGGACCTGAGCCGCGTATCCGAGGCGAGCCTGCCCGTGTGCTGGGATGCCGTGTTCGGCGCGACGCCCGAGCACGGCCCGGCCTTCGCCCACCTTCCCGGCGGCAGCAACGTGCTGTTCATGGACGGACACGTGCGGTTCATGCGTATGGGCGAGTCCGGCGTGCTGTCCGTGCCGGCGGTGCAGGCCGCGCAGCGGCTCCGCGCCGTCGCGTCCGAGTCGCCGTAAGCCGACGGCAGCGGCCCCTGCCCGTCTACTTGTTCAGCTCCGCGACCTTGTCCGACACCAGCTTCTGGATCGCCTTGAGCCGCTCGGGCGTCTCGGCCTCGAACCGCATGACCAGCACCGGCGAGGTGTTGGACGCGCGCACCAGCCCCCATCCATCAGGCCATTCGATGCGCAGGCCGTCGATGGTGTTCACCTCGAGACCCTGCTCATCGCGGAAGTATCGGACCGCGTCCTGCACGATCTCGAACTTGCGCTCCTCGGTCGTCTCGATGCGGATCTCCGGCGTCGAGTGCATGCGCGGCACGTCGGCCAGATGCGCGCTCAGGGTCTTCCGTCCGGCGGCGAGCAACTCGAGCAGGCGGGCGCCCGCGTAGATGGCGTCGTCGAACCCGTACCAGCGGTGCTTGAAGAACATGTGGCCGCTCATCTCGCCCGCAAGCTCGGCCTTGTACTCCTTCATCGCCGCCTTGATGAGCGAGTGCCCCGTCTTCCACATGATGGGCTTGCCGCCATGCTTGGCGATGTCCTCGTAGAGCGTGCGCGAGCCTTTGACCTCGGAGATCACCGTCGCCCCGGGCTTCTCTTTGAGCACGGAACGCGCGAACAGGATCAGCAACTGATCGCCGAAGATCACGCCGCCCTGCTCGTCGACCACGCCGATGCGATCGACATCGCCGTCGTACGCGATGCCAAGATCCGCGTCGTGCTTCTTGACCGCCCCGATCAGGTCCTTCAGGTTCTCGGGGTCCGTCGGGTCGGGATGGTGGTTCGGGAACGTGCCGTCCACATCGCAGAACAGCGGGATGACCTCGCAGCCGAGCTTCTCGTACAGCGGAACCGCCACGACGCCGCCAGGACCGTTGCCCGCATCGACGACCACCTTGAGCTTCCGCTTGAGCTTCACGTCGCGGGTGATTCGGTTCGTGTACTTCGAGGCCAGGTCCATCCGCGTGATCGTCACGGGACGCTTAACCGCCGGGAACTTCCCCGCCTCCGCGATCTCGCGGAGCTTCTGGATCTCTTCGCCGTAGATTGTCGACGTGCCGATCGCCACCTTCATCCCGTTGTACTCTTGCGGATTGTGGCTGGCCGTGATCATGAGGCCGCCGTCCACCTTCTGCGTGAACAGTGCGTAGTAGAGCAAGGGCGTCGGCACGAGGCCGATATCGATGACGTTGACGCCGCAGGCGGTCAGGCCGTCAATGGCCGCATTGGCGAAGGCCTTGGACGTGAGCCGACCGTCCCGCCCGATGCAAACGCAATTGTGCTTGCGGTGCCGCCGCAACATCACCGCGACCGCCTTGCCCAGCCGCTCATAGGTCTCCTCATCGAGATCCTTGCCCGCAATGCCTCTGATGTCGTACTCGCGAAAGATCCGCGGGTTCAGTTCCATAGTCAATCTCCTCTTCCGCTTCAGAAATACAGGGCGCTGAGACGAAAGCGTAGCAGGACAGGCGCGGTTGGTCAACGCGAACGGAGGTTACCGCTCCGCATCGAGGTCTGCCCGCGACAAGAAGCGCGGGCGAGGAGATGAAGCTCCCCGCCCGCGCATGTATGCAACGCAGATGCCGCGGTTCGGCGTTCGCAGCCGGTATCAGCCCATGCCGCCGACCGAGCCGATGTACCAATCGAGGAGCTGGCCCCACGACCCGAACTCGCCCTGGATCACAACCGGCGGCTTCTCTTTGTAGCGGAGGAACCCCACGTGGCCGTCCATGTAGAGCACGTTGCTGCCGCCGGGCACGTGGTTGAAGCGAATGACGCCGTTCTCGACGCCGCCCACAGCGGTCCACGAGAGCCCGGTGCCCCACGCGTCAAACATCACGAACACCTCGCTCTGGGCGACCGCGCCCGCGGCGGGGTTGTTGATGTCCGTGATGAAGAAGCGCTCGATGCCTTCCTTCAGCTTATGATACTGGTTCGGCATCGGGGTCACGCCGTCGTCATCGAGCAGCTCGGCGGGGTGCCAGATCACACCGCGCTGCGTGCTGCCGCGGGGCGTGATGTTCGTCTCGTTGATGCCCTGGTGCGGGAAGCCGCCCTGCATCCAGTCGGCCTGGTACTGCACATCAAAGTCGCATCCGAACTGCGCCATGCCGGTCGCGCGCACGTCGTAGGCGTTCTTCTGGTTCCAGCCGCGCCAGCCCCAGTACTGGCCGGAGCAGTTCGCCATGTCGTCCCACGCGGTCGCGATCACGGCGCCCATCTGGCAAGCCGTGCGCGTCGCCATCGGGATGTAGACGTAGGAGATCGACATCGAGAGCAGCGAGTTCAAGCAGTTCTTCGCGTACCAGTAGTCCGACCCCCAGTCGTCGTTGACCGGCGACGCGCTGACGGCGGCCGCCGCTTCCTGCACCTGCGCCACGAAATCCTCCTCGCGCCCGAGGTCATAGCCGCTGAAGTTGCCGTCGCGCGGATCGGACGGGCAGATCATGATGCTCACGTCGTTCCAGTAATCCGGGTAGATCTGCGGGCCGTTGATGAACCGTTCGTTGAAGTTGAACTCCCACGACCCCTTGTTGCCGGTGAACATGTACTCGTTGCCGCCGGGCCAGTTGTCGTTGTTCTCCGTGGCGAACATCTTGCAGATCAGGCCCCACTGCTTGAGGTTGTTCTGGCAGGACGCCCGCCGCGCCGCCTCACGGGCCCGCGCCAACGCGGGGAGCAGGATGGCCGCGAGAATCGCGATGATCGCGATGACGACCAACAGCTCGATGAGTGTGAATCCTCTGGTTCTGCGCATAGAGATGTCTCCTCTCTGTTCTGTTGGTTGATTCTGATAATGTCCTTCGCGAGGCCGTGATCCGCGGCCCCACGATCCGACGTCAGTCTAGCACGAAACCCGTGCAATGTCTTGCTTGATCTTCGGAGCAAACTTGCATATTCTCAGATCATGTTCAGCGGCGACGGCTATACGGACGACCGGTCGAACCGCAGTCCCTTCGCCGACTGCTCCTCGTTCGCGTGCGAGAAGGACGTCCCCACGATCTGGCCGGGGTTCGACCAGCATCACGACATTGAGGCGAACCTCATCCTCGAGGGGGGGATCTGCTACCTGTACTGCGGCGAACGGGTGTACCTGCGGAAAAACACGCTCGCCGTGTTCTGGGCCGCCCGGCCGCATCAGATCGTCGACAACGACCCGCACACCAAGTTCTACTACGTGCATGTCCCGTTCTCGTGGTTCCTCGGCTGGAACCTGCCGGATGACTTCCGCCGAAGCCTGTTCGAGGGCCGCATGCGCTGCCTCGACGCCACGCCGATGCGCGACCGGCTCGCATCCGAGTTTGCGCAATGGAGCAGGGACTACCGGCGCGGACGCATTGCGGACCGGGAGGCGATGCGCCTGGAAGTCGAGGCCTGGCTGCTGCGCACGGCGGCGCGCCTGCGGGAGCAACCCATCCAGCCCGACTCCGAGTCGACCTCGCACCAGTTGCCGAACGTAAGCGAGAAGCTGGTGCGGATCGTGGAGTATCTCGCGGCGCATTACCTTGAACCCGTGCGCCTGTCCGACGTCGCGGCGGCGGTCGGGCTGAACGCGAACTACGCGGCGACCCTCTTCCGCACGCACAACGGCATCACGATCGGCGAGTTCGTGTTGCGGCTGCGCGTCGCGCACGCCCAGTTGCTGCTGGCCACCACGGATCTGCCCGTGCTCGACGTCGCCTACGAGTCCGGGTTCGGCTCGGCGTGCAACTTCCATCGTGCGTTCAAGGGGCTCGTGGGACGGAGTCCCGGCCGATACCGCGCCGCGACGCGCATCCGCGCCTGAGGGAACGCGCAATCGCGCGCTCACCGTTCGTCCGGCCGCCCACGCACCACAACGACGTCCCGCGGCCCGACGGTGACGCGGAACAGCCCCTCGCCCGCTTGGTCAACGGCGCCTTCGCCGAAGTCCAGGGCCGCGGTCAGGCCTGCGGGCAGATGCAGCTCGGCGGTCTGCGAAGCGTCCCCATGGTTGGCCAGCGCGACCCACAACGCCTCGCCCTGCCGCGCAGCCGTCCACGATATGTCCTGGCCCCGTTCCACCCGGGGCGACGCGGCGGCCGTCAGGGATCGCACGAAGTCTTCGCAGAACGCGAGGCGGCTGTCCTGCTCGCCCCAGCCTTCCATCATATACTCGGGCGTCATCAGGTACGCGACGCCCTCGCCGAACCGGTTCCGCACGAGCACCGGGCGACCCTCACCCGTCTCCGCGACGGTCTCGCCGGTGGTGACGGTGACCTCGACGGCGGCGAACCACGGCTCGTCGTAGTCGCGCGGGTCGATCCCCGGCAACGGCTCCGTGACGCGAATCACGTCGCTGGCCGACGTGCTCGATCCGATCCGCGCGCCCAGCAGCGCCTCGTCCTGCACCGCGGCCTCGCGATAGCGCATGTCGCACGCGTTGAGCACGAGCGCACCGCCCTGCGCAACGTATGCGCGCAGCCGTTCCATCAGCTCGGGCGTCATCTCCACGTGGCCGAGAAGCACAAGGGCGGGATACGCGGCGAGCGTCGACGCGTCGGCGTCGGAGGTCAGCACGTCGAACGGGCCCGCGGGCGTGGCCGCGAAATAGCCGGGATAGATGTCCTCGCGCGCGCGGACGGACTCCGGCGTGCGCATGAACCCGGGCAGCAGCAGATCGAGATAGGCGCGCAGCATGCCGTCCGCCCGGCGATCTATCGGCAGTTTGCCCCAAACCGACTCGTGCGGGTTCCAGTCCTGGCACAAATGCGCCGGCTCCCACCCATTGTCCACGTCGATGAGCACGGCCAGCGGCGCGACGGGGTCCATGCGGGCGTCGCGATCGCGCGCGTACTCCCAGAAGGCGCGCAGTTCCCGGCCCCACACGGCGAGCTCGTACCCGCCGTCGGCGCTGCGCGAGAACAGCGGTTCGGTCTCCTGCATGGTGATGAGCCGCGCGCCGGAAAAGAAGGACAGGTAGAGCGCGCGGCGGAACCGGTCCAGCGTATGGCCGCCGCCCGGCTGCGCCTGGTGCGCGGGCCACAGCGACTTGTCTTCCGTGGGCACTTGCCCCCAGAACCACGGGGAGATCCACACGCCGAACGGTCGGCCGAACTGGCGCGACGCGCCCCGCAGATAGGCCAGTTGCAGTTCCGTCGTGGGCAGATGTTCGAACAGCTCGCCCAGCGCCATGTCCGCCCCGGCGCGGTAACCGCAGTGCTGGTGGGTGACGCAGAGGTTCGGCAGGAACGGGACGCCGAGCGCGTGGTACCGTTCGGTCAGCCGCCGCAGTTCGCCTTCGAAGCTGAGACGTCCGCCCGTGCGATCACTGTACTGCCACAGCTCCGGAACGCGGGTCAGGAAGGACGGCCGCACCGACTCCTGGATCAGGTCGATGTCCATCTCCTCGCCGTGCACGCCGACGAACAGGGCGCCGCCCCGCTCCCGAACCGCCGCCAGCTCCTCCAGCGGCCGCATCTCGCCGCTGCCGTGACCGCCGTACGTGAACCCGCCGGGGCGCACGGTATCGCCCAACCCCCGGCGTTGGCTGGGCATGAAGTGGAGGCCCGCGTCGATGCACGCCGCGACGTCGGCGAAGATGTCGTGCTCCGCGTCCCACGGCGTATTTCCCATCGCGTAGCCTGGCGCGGGGATCCACACGAAGTTGCCGACGCCCAGCTCGGCCAGCGTGCGGATGTTCTCCGCGCCGTGGGCGTGGCCGCCCACCAGCAGCGGCCAGTCGGCGGCGTCGCGGGGAAGCCCCTCGCCCGCCGCGGCCGTCATCAACAACGTCGTCATCGCCGCACAGATGCCGCCCATGCTCATCTCCTCTCCTCTCTTTCCGCCTCCAATCGCAACATGCGAATCGCGCCCGGCGCCAGCGACGCCGTCCAGCCGCGCGATCCGTCGGCCGATGCCGCAAGCGCAAACCGTTCGCCTGCTACCAAGTCGATTGCGATCGTAGCAGCGCACGCCGGCCATCGCACTTCGGTCTCGATGGGTTCCGCGCCATGGTTCATCAAGAGCGCCCCTTCGGCGCCGTCATCGTACACGAACGACAGGTACTCGAGGCCAGGCCGGCGGTCGATCTGAATACGCCGCGCGTTGGCATCCGCGACCGTCTGCGCCAAGCGGTCCCGCGCGAGCGTCGTCAGCGCGGCCTCCTCCGCCGGGCCCTCGGTCAGGTCATAGGCGACGAGCGAAAGCGCGATGCGGCCCGAGCCCGTGCGGCGTTCCACCGCGAGCGGCGCACCGTCCACGGCATGCACGACCCGGGCGTCGGCAGCGGGCGCATAGGTGTACACCGGCGCGGTCGCGCCGTCGGGCAGCGCACGCGGTTCCGGGTCGCCGAGGACGCCGCCGATGGCTTGCGCCAACGCAGGGAACGCCGTGAGGTGCGCCGCGTTCACGTCCAGGCTCCCGCCGGTTTCGACGAACCGCACGAGCGCGGCGTCGAGCGCCGGGTCCGGATCGAGCCGGCCCGCCAGGACCACGGCATCGTACGCCGAGAGGCGGTCGAAGGGGATATCCGAGGCGATGACGTCGACCGGGCCGTGGGGCGTGTCGGCGAACGTGCCGGGGTACACATCCAGCCCCGCGCGGTCCCAGCCCGGATAGACGACGTCGAGCATGTCGCGGAGCATGCGTTCCGGCCGCCCCGGGCGCAGCTTGCCCCACACATGGCCGAGCGGGTTGCCGTGACGATACTCCCAGTGCGTCCACGACACGAACCCGTCCCACAGGTGTCCGGGCGAATAGCCGCAGTCCTTGTCGATCAGCAGAGCCGCGCCCTTGTGGGGCTGGATCGCGCCCAGCTCGCGCACAAGCGCGTGCACGCTCCGGATCGCCTCGCCGCGGCGCGACAGCTCCCAACGGCCGTCGCGATCAAAATCGGTGAACAGCGGCACGGCGTCCTGCACCATCGCGAACCGGGCGCCCGAGCAGACGGAAGCGAGCAGCGAGCGTCGCATCTCGCCCGCGCTGTAGCCGTCGTCCGGGCCCCCGAGGTGGCGCATCCCCTTCCAGGCGAGCACGCCGGGGTCTTCGCACGGCAGGGTCGCCTTGCGCCACAGGGAGACCCACGCGCCGAAAGGCCGACCGAACTGATGAGAAGCGCCGCGCAGGTACGCCAGTTGGACGTTGTTGCAGACCATCATGCACTGCAGTTCGGCCACGACCATGTCTGCGCCCGCGCGGTACGACGCAAAGGGATACGTCACGCCGCAGTTCACCAGCGCCCGCGCGCCCCAAGACCGGTAGCGATCGGCGTACGTGCGGATCTCGCGCTCGTACGCGAGACGGCCGCCGCGCCGGTCAGTGAAGCCGTACAACTCGGTAAACTCGGCCATCGACTCATCGCGCAGGCCGCCCTGCACCATGCTCGTGTCCATCTCTTCCATGAGATAGCCGAGGAAGAGCGGTCCGCCGAGATCGGCCAGGAAGGCGGTCTCCTCGGCGTCGTAGATGTCCGGCGTGGTGTCTTGTATCCAGCCCTCGACCACTTCGACGGGCCGCACGAAATCGCCGAGCCCGCGACGACCGCTGACGACGAAGCCCAGCCCTTCGCGTCGGCAGAGCGCGGCGTTGCGGAACACGTCGACCTTGGGGTTCTCGTGCCAGGGCGACACGGGGAACATGCCGGGCTTCTCGACCCAGAGCAGGTCGCCGACGCCCAGGCGGACGGCCTGCCGCGCATCCGCGTGGGCATTGGGGCTGAAGCCGATCCGCACCGGGCCCCCGTCCGCCGCGGGGTCGATGGGCGTCCACAGCAGGTGCACTTCGCGCAGGACAGGCGAGCGCGGGGCGTCGCCCTGCTCGAGCGTGAATCGGACCGAAGCGACCGCGGCCTCGTCCGGCCCGAGCGGCGTGGACAGAAACCATCGGTCGCTCGCATGGAGCACGGCGCCGTCGGACCCGCAGGCTTCCATGCGGACGCGCGCGTTTTGCGCGACGCCGGCCGGGATCACGCGTTCCGTCAGCACGCCGGCCAAGCGCATACCTTCGGGCGAGTCGACGGGGAGCTCGTGGACATGCGCGGCCTGCGGGCGTCGTCGTTCGACCCGAAGCGCGTCGACACGGCACGCCCCGCCTCGCACCTCGATGCCAATCCGATGGACCTGGCGCAAGTCTTCCGCGTCGCGATCAAGCGCCTCCCCGATGTACCTCCAACCGCCGACAGCGGGCTGCATCGCGACCTCGACATCATCGATCCACGCACGGAGCGCACACCCCGGGTCGAGGCGCACGCGCAGGGCCACGCGGTCGCCGCGGAAGGTCGTCGTCCACGCGCCGCCGTCCGGCAGCGTCACCGACGGCTCCGGCAGAACCTCATCCGTCGCAGCGGGCCCGAAGAAACAGCCGTCCGTCTCCGCGTAGTCGAACCAGAACTGCCAGTCGTGCCACCAGGGCGAGTGTTTCTCGTAGCCGGTCTGGAGCGTGTAGAGCGTCAGCGTATGCACGGTCTCGGGCAACCCGTCGACCGCGAGCAGCAGGTCCTGGTGCACCGCTTCGCGCGGCGTGTAGGCGTCGATGACCCCCGAGCGCTCGCCGCCGTCAATGCGCCAGCCGATCTGTCCGGTCCACCGCGACCGCAGGCCGTAGAGCCGGATGCGCGCGCCGTGGAAGCGGAGATGCAGCGCGTCCTCGCGGTCCGGCGTGCACACGAGGTTCAGCACGGCCCCGCAGGCGGCCGTGTCGACCGGGTGCAGCTCCCACGGCCCCACGAGGGCGTCCGTGTCGATCAGATCCTCCGCTTGCAGGATCGACGCACGGCCCGCGGGCGTCTCCGAGACCTCCCACGCCTCCGCGAGCGGTACGCGCACTGGATACGGCGGAGCGGCGCACCACGCCGCCGCCATCAGACACAATGCCAGCATAGACTCCCCACGGATCACCGCCGACCGCCGCGGAACGTCGGCGGCTTACTCCCGCTTCTCGAGCACCAACACCCAGTCCCCATCCGAGGGGCGGTCCGGCAGCCGCACGGCATCGCCGTCGGCAACGCACGCGGGCGCATCGACGAACGCGCCCGTGCGCACATCGTAGAACCGCGCCCGATAGGCGTCCGTCACGGGTATGCGGCGCGACAGCACCGGCCGGTCTTTCGGCGTGTTGGGCGGGAGATAGACCAGAATCAGGTCATCGCCGTTCCGCGCCATCACGGGGACGTCCCACTCCTGCGGGTACCCCTCCTCGACGATGCCTTTCGGGTCCGGCGTCAGTTCCCACCACGCGAACGACTCGAACAGCTTCCGCATCAGGCCCATCTGCTTCCCGCCGGGGTAGTCCAGCGCGCGGTACCAGGCGGCATTGCCCCAGTGCCAGTCGACCCTGTGGTCGTCGTCTCGGTTCGGATACCACAGCCCGGTCGCGCCGTAGGTGAACCCGCACGCCCCGCAGAGCATCGCGCGATAGGCCGCCGCGCGCACGTCGCCGTCGTCGTTCTCCTTGTCGTAGATGCGCTCGAAGTTCTCCTCGCCGACGATGACAGGCAGGGTCCGCCCCTCGCGCTGGTAGGCGTCCCAATGGTGGTTCCGCGGCATCACCTGACCCGGCTCGCGGAAGTGCCCCCCCTGCAAGAGCGTGAAGCCGAACCAGGGTTCGTCCCAGGCTTCCTTGCCCGCCATGTACGGCGGCCAGGGCATGATCGTCATGGGACGCGTCTTGTACGGATCGAACTCGCGCAGCTTCGCGGCCACCCGGATGTGCTCCTGCGTGATCTCCGGCGACACGGCGTTGTACTCGGCCACGACATACCAGACGATGCTGTAGGAGCCGTACCGCGCTTGGACATACCGAAAGGCCTCGGCCACGTCCTCGGCCTTCCAGCCCAAGTGCTCCAAGTCCCACGTCCACAGCAACCCGATGCTCATCACGAATCCCGAATGGTTCGCGTAGAGGAAGTACCGGTCGGCCTGTCTCCAGAACGCCGTCGCCTCTTCCGTCCAGCGCTCCGGCTTCAGGAAGACCGCCTTCTCGTGCTCTCCGGCCGCGTCGAACGCCGGCTTCGCGCCCAGGAAGGCGCACTGGATCACCGAGTAGCCCTGTTCCCGACGCAGGCGCGTCGTGAGCTGGTACATCGACTTGAACCGCTCGGTCGACGAGCCCTCGTAGGGATGGTCCTGCGTCGGCACGAACCACCACGTGTCGCCCAGCCAGTAGAACGGCGTCCCATCGTGATAGGTGAGGTACCGTCCGTTCGGACTGACGCGCAGGCTCCCGCCATGCCGGTAGAGCGGGTTCGGCTCGTCGGCCGGCGCCGCGGCCACGGTGAACGCGCCCGACTTGCCGTGCAGGCCCGCGTCATCCGCGTTGCTGCATGCCGTCGTGTAAACGTACTCCCCCGGAGCGAGCGGGCAGTACCGAATCCGCCACGCGCCGTCGCCGTCGTAGAAGCCGTCCACGCGATGCTCCGTCCCCTCCGGCCCCCGGATCACCGCGTGAAGCCGCACGTCCGAGAACGGGTTCGCGTAGGTCTCCGCGGAGGTGAACGCCAGCGCGAGGGTGCGGTACTGCACGAACCCGGCGGGGTCCGTCTCCCGGGCGAGGTCGATGTCCACCTGCTCCGCGATGCGGTTCATCTCCGCCACGTCGACGTACCGCCCGCTCTCGTCTTCCGCGAAGACCGGCGCCGTGTGCATGGCCATCATCGCCCCCAGACACAGTACCCACCCCATCCGCTGCATCCTGTCTCCCTCCGTGTCGCGGTCTATGTTTCGCCGGACATCTACACGCCGGACTGCGTGAACGCGGGGTTCGGCGTCGGCATCTGCGCGCCGACCTCCTCGAGATGCCGATGCAGCAACGCACGCAGCTCCCGCGCAAGCTCGGGACGTTCCGACGCGAGGTCATGCGTCTCGCCGACGTCCTCCGCAAGGTCGTACAGCTCGAGCGTCCCGTCCTCGTAGTGTTCGATCAGCTTCATGTCGCCGCGCCGCACCGCGCCGCAGGGCTTGGTCGAGGCGTGATAGTGGGGGAAGTGCCAGAACAGCGCATCGCGTTCCGAGCCGGAGACGGCGGCGTCGGACCCATCGGCGATCGGGCTCAGGATGTCGATCCCGTCTCGCTGCGGGTCCGGTTGCAGAGGCAGACCAGCCAACCCGAACAGCGACGGGTAGATGTCGGCGGTGATGCCGAGCGCGGCGACCTCTCGCCCGCCCTCGATGCGGCCCGGCCAGCGGACGATGAACGGAACGCGCGTCCCGCCTTCGTAGAGCTGGGCCTTGCCGGCGCGCAACGGCGCGTTGTTCGTGGCGGTGACGATCTCTCCGGTGTCGTCATCGCGCACCCAGCGCAGGCCGCCGTTGTCGGAGGTGAACACAACGATAGTCTCTTCGGCCAGACCGAGCCGGTCGAGCCCGGCGAGCAGCCGCCCCATGCCGCGGTCCAGCTCCTCGATCATCGCGGCCATCACGGGGTGGTTCTGTCCCGACGCGCCCGGCGGCTTGCCGCGATACTTCTCGATCGTCTCCTCCCTGGCCTCGAAGGGAACATGCACTGTGTGGTGCGGGAGGTACAGGAAGAAGGGGCGATCCCGATTGGTCTCGATGAACTCGAGCGCGGTGTCCGTGAAGACCGACACGAACTTGTCGCCGGTGCTCGGACCATGCATCCGGACAAAGTCGAATCCGTGGTTCTTCGGATGGTTCTCGGGGTCGTGCGTCTCGCCGAGATGCCACTTGCCGATGCACCCCGTCGCGTAGCCCGCATCGCGGAAGGCCTCGCCCAGCGTGATCTCGTCGAACGGCAGGAACCGACGATGCTCCGCCGCCAGCAGCGGCCGGTCCTCGGGATTCACGCCGGTCGTGATATACGTCATGTGCAGGCGCGCCGGATACTTCCCGCAGAGGATGCTCGCCCGCGTAGGCGAGCATACCGGACTCGCCGCATAGAACTGGGTGAACCGCGCGCCTTGCGCCGCCAACGCGTCGATGTGCGGCGTCTCGTAGTAGTCGCTCCCGTAGCAGCCGAGGTCCCGCTGACCCATGTCGTCGATCACGACCAGGACCACGTTCGGCGGACGCTTCGACGAAGCGGCCCCCAACGCGGGCAGCATCGCGGACGCGCCGGCGAGCTTGAGAAATCGGCGTCTAGTCATCATCGGTCGGGGTTCCCCGCGGATCGCGGTCAAGCGCGTCCAACGCCGCGCGGATCGCGTCCAGTCGGGCCGTTCCTTCGCTCGAGGTCGGACAGATCCAGCCGCCCTCATCGAACTCGTTCCACGCGTAGATGAGCGCCGTGCCCGGTTCGCAGGCGTCCCGGTTCGCGCGCACCCACGCGACGGCGTCGGCGACGTGACGCCCCAGCTCCTCCGGCTCCGGCCCGACGCACCAGTTCCCGTCGTCGTTCACATCGGGCAGCGCCCGGCGAGGCCGCGGATCCCAGCCGGCGTTTACGGGCGGCACGACCTGCATGCCGGTGTCGCGGCAGACGCCCCAGAACCATCGGTTCAGCGCGGCCAGCTCGCTATAGGCGAGCTCGCGGTTCTCGGCGCCGGGGGGATTGCAGTACGAACCGATCGCGTCGAACCCGCAGTCCTTCGCGGCCTGCGCGCCCTGGTCGGGCCAGAAGCACAGCCCGACGATGTAGGGCGTGCCCAGCCCGGCCGCCACGGTCTTCGCCCGCAGCGCATCGATGGCGGCCCGCGCCGCCTCGACGGAGCCGAAGTGCGGCACGGCGTCCTGCGACGAGAAGTAGTAGAACAGGGGGCGATCGCCGAGAACCTTCTGGTAGTTCGGCTCGGCGAACATGGCCACGAGGCGGTCGACGGTGCGGTCCCAGTGCCGCGTCGCCCAGTAGCCCGGACCAATCACGCAGTAGTTCACCAGACCCCGGTCGGGATGCGTGCGGTAGATCTCGAGGCAGTCGTTCATGTGATGCTCGGACGCATCTTCGTGCTCGGGATCGTACCAGCACCACGCCCAGTAGTCGATCCCCGCGGCATGGGCGTACGCGAGCTCCCGGCCCATCACCTCGGGGCGATCGCCGCGGATCTCGACCGACCCGTCGTCGCGGACCTCTGCGTAGAACGGCAGCCGATAGCGCCACTGGGGGTCCTGCAGAAAGGCTTTGTACTTGTCCCACGCCGTCCACGCATCCCACCGGATCGCGCCGACCAGAACCGAGTCGGGCGCCGCGACGTCGCGCGTTGCATCCGGGGTTGCGTCCGCCATCGCGTGCGCGCCTCCCATCATCCCCAGGGCGATCGCCAGCGCGAACGCCCGTCCTGCATCTCTCCCGATCATCATAAGCCCCTTTCGGCGCGCTCGCCGGCTACTGCACGCTTCCGGTCCATAGCCCCCTCTCGTTCCGCTGCCGGGCCGCGCCCGCGGCCGGGGCGCTCTCAGGTCATCGGGCCGACGCCGACTCGGCCGCGCGCAGCGCATCGCGGATCGCGTCAAGCCGCGCGGTCCCCTCGCTCAAGGTCGGACAGATCCAGCCGCCTTCGTCGAACTCGTTCCACGCATAGATCAGGATCGCCTGCGCCTCGGCGGCGTCCGGGTGCTCACGACACCACGCGATCGCCTTGCCGAGATGGGCGCCGAGCTCCTCCGGCGTGGGCGCCTCGTAGTACTGCTCGATGTCGCCGCCTTCGACCCAGGGCACCGGCGTCTCAACGCGGGGCCGCATGTCCCATCCGGCCGTCACGAGCGGCACGACCGGCATGCCCGTCGCCTTGAAGGCGTCCCACCAACGCTCGGTGTGCGCGGCGAGCTGCGCGTAGGTCGCGGCCTTCTCCCCCGCGCTCGAGGCGTACGCGCCGATCGCATCAAGGCCAAGTCGCTCCGCCTGCTCCTTCAGCGTGTCCGGCGACCAGCCCTGGGCGACGATGTACGGCGTGGGCATGCCGGCCTGAACCGTCGCCTCGCGAAGCTGGTCGAACGCGGCGCGCGCCTCCTCCCAGGTCTCGAACCGCCCGGGGCCGACCAAGCCCTCGACGCTGTACAGGTAGACCAGCGGACGCCCGTCGAGCACGGTCTGGTACGTGGGCTCGCGGAACAGCCGCAGGTAGCGTTCGATGCGTTCCGGCCACGCCTTCATACCGTCGCGGCCTTCCCATCCGCCTTGCAGGTCCAGACAGAAGTTGATGCGATGCTTGTGGGCGCTCGACAGATAAAGCCGGAGCCCCAGGCTCAGCGCCTCCTCGGGCGGGTAGATCACGAACGCCCAGTAGTCCAGTCCCGCGTCCGCCGCGTAGGCGATCTCCTGGTCCACAATCTCCTGCGTATGCCCCCGGGCCTCCACGGCGTTCTCGCCGACGACCTTGCCGAAGAACGGCAGCCGGTAGTGCCAGTGTTTCGGGGCCAGCGTCTGCTCGACCGTGAGCCCCACGCTGGAGGCGTCGCCGTGCCACGCGTCCCATCGGATCGCGCCGACGATCGGGCGGTCCGGTCCGGTCGACGCCTCTGCTTCCGCGGTCGCGGTCGCTCCGTTGGCGGCAAGGATGATGGACAGCATCAGTGAAAACACAGGCATTCCCCTTACTGGTCCGCGCACGAGGCGTTCGCGCGCACGCTGAACTCGCTCCTCAGTATAGCGGTGACGAACCGACGCCGCACGCCGCCGCGTGACGCGCCGTTGATCAATGGAACGGGCCCGGTCCGCCGGTTGAGCCGAGCCCGTTGCACGCAGAGGGACGGATGTGCAGCGAGGGCGTCAGCCCCAACCGCCCAACAGCCAACTGTACACGTGGTGCCAGTGCGAGGCTGGAAGGAAGTATGGGGCGCTCCAACGCATCTCGCCCTGGTAGGACTGGATGAGCCCCGTGCCGTAGCGCTGGTACTCGACGTGGCCGTCCATGAACAGCACATTGCAGCCGCCGGGCACGTGGTTGAACATGGCGACCTGCTGCGGGTTCAGCCAGTCCTGCGTCGGGTCGAGCGACGACCACGCATCGCGCATCACCGGGATCGTGCTCTGCGACTGCGAACCGGCCGCGGGGTTGTTGATATCGGTGATGAAGAAGCGCTCCACGCCCTCGCGCAGCCGCTTATAGTTGATGGTCGACAACAGCACGCCGTCGTCGTTGGTCGTGTTGTTATTCCCCAGATGCGCAGCCATGCCCCACATCCACCACCAGCTCGGGTAGTTCTCGCCGTCCTTCGCATTGCCGACGACGGATACGCCGTACGGACATCCCCACTGCGCCATCTCGGCCTGCGAGTACTGGCCGAGCAGATATGCGTTGTACTGGTTGGCGCCGCCCCAGAGGCTCGCCCAACCGCGCACCCGAAGGAGCATGTCGATCTCTTCGGACGCGTCCTTCACGGCGTACGGCAGATAGATATAGCTGACCGGCGTGGACAGCATCGCGTTGAGGCACGCCTTGCCGCCGGGGGGATTGCCGGCCTGCGCCACGAGCCCGGCCATCTCCTGGATCTGCGCGGCGAAGTCCTCCTCGACGCCCATGGGGATGCCGCGCGTCGGGAAGTCCGCCCGGGAGTCGCTCGGGCAGATGGCGATCGACGGATCGTTCCAGTAGTCGGGATACAGGACGGGCGCATCCACCCCCGCGCTGGCCCCGTGGATCTGGCCTTCAACCAACCCGTCGGGTCCCGGCAGCGTCTGCTGTCCCGGCGGGAACATGCCGGATTTGCTCTCGCTCGAATAGATCTTGAACACCAGCCCCCACTGTTTCAGATTGTTCTGGCATGACGCGCGTCGGGCCGCCTCGCGCGCACGCGCAAGGGCTGGCAGCAGAATCGCGGCCAGAATCGCGATGATGGCTATCACGACGAGCAGCTCGATAAGCGTGAACCCTCGCCCGGAACTTCGTGTGCGCATAACCTATGTCCTCCGTTGGTTCGTCCCACCAGGGGCCGCACAGCGCCGCACGCGCCGACTGCACCCCTGCGTTATTCGGAATGCTTCATCGCCGCCTCCTTCCTCTCCCGCTCCGACCTTCGTCCGCGCGAACGCCGCGGCGCCTGATCGGCGCGGCGCCGGTCAAACAACTCCCGCGCGCTGACATACCGCTGCTCGACCGTTCGCTCGGGGTCGGCCATGCGCGCCAGAAGCAGTTCCGCCACCTGCCGTCCGATCTCGTAGCCGTTCTGAACAGCCGTCAGCCGGGTGAGTTCGCCTTCGTGGTCGGGATCGATCTCGTCATCCATGACGGCGATCTCGATGTCCCGCCCGCAGTCAAGCCCCGCGCCGACCGCAGCCTCCTCGACGAGCTTCGCGGTCAGGCGGTCCGAACAGACAAACCCCGTCGGCGGCGAAGCGTCGTCGAGCAACGCGCGCACCCGCTGCGCGCCTCTGGCAAGCCGTTTCTCGCTGCGCACCGACTCCGACACGTCGCAGTCGATGACCCGCTCGGGCGTGTACGGGATATCGGCCCGGTCGAGCGCCCGGCGATAGCCCGCCAGCCGCTCCTCCATCACCGAGGTGGCCAGGTTGTAGCCCACGTAGGCCACACGATCATACCCGCGCCTGATCAGCTCCTCCGTGAGCCGCCGGTACGCCCGGCGGTTGTCCGTGCAAACGAAATCGACCGGACAGGTCGGCAGGGAATGGTCGAACAGCACGCACGGAAACCCGCCGTCCACGAGGGACTCGATGAGGTCGCAGACCTGCGGCGTGCGCCAATGGGGCAGGAGGGCCAGTCCGCGCACGCCGCTCGCGCGCACGTTACGCAGCAGGCTGAGCTCGGAATCGCGCTGCAAGTCGAGGTAGTGGAACTGCGGTACGACGTGGGATGCGGCGAGGCGATCCGAGAAGCCGCGGATCAGCAGGTGGAAGTAGGGCGTCTGCCCATGAGGAGAGAATCGAGGATAGGCGAAACTGACCGTCTGCCGGCCGGCGTTCGTCGGCGCATCGCGCTTGCTGGGCTCCGCGACGAACGACCCCCGCCCTCTTGCGCGTTCGAGGAACCCCTCCAGCTCGAGATCGCGGAGGGCCTGGCGCGTCTGGTTCCGGCTCACGCCCAACGTGCGCGCCAGCGCGTGTTCGGACGGAACGCGGTCGCCCGGCTTGAGCTCGCCGCTCAAGATCCGGTCCCGAATCGACCGCTTGATCGACTCGTAGATAGGCAACCCGTCCGTCAACAGAGTCCGGTTCACGCCGCATCTCCGAGTGCAGCGAACACCGAGCCCGCGGTCCTCCCCATGGGTCGCAGGACATCGGCGCCCGCCAACTTGACCGCATTATAGGTACAACCTTACGGGCTGTCAACGACTTTCTCGCGAGCCGCCGACGCGGCGCGATCCGGGGCCATCCCCCCTTGAAACGGCTCGGAATTCAATGCATTTCGCCAAAGTCCGGCGACCGACCCCGCGTCAGCGGAAAGGACGCATGCCGCGCGCATGTTGGTACAATTCGGCCGCTCCTTGAATGGCCCGACTCGCCGCCGCTTGGCCCTCCCTCCGCCCGAACCTCCACATCCGCGGCATCCGGGTCCGGGGCCGGCGTCGGCGGTGTTTGCATCCACACGGCCGCCCTGATAACCTCCTGTTTTCCGCTGTTCAGAACACTTTTTCGCGGACGAGGTCCGCTGGAGCACACGGCATGGCTGCGCGCATCCCCCTGGCGTCTCGCGTGGCGAGACGCATCCGACAGGACTACATCGACAACGGAGCGCTCGCCATCGGCGATCAGTTGCCGAGCGTTCGCGAGCTGCGTAAACAGTACGTCACGTCGATGGCGACGGTGGCGCACGCGTTGAGCCAACTCGAGGCCCAGGGACTCGTCGTGCGCTACCAGGGGCGGGGCTGTTTCGTGGCGCATGAGCAGCGGCCCATCTCCCCGGACCACGGCCCCGTCCGCATCGGACTCATCCTGCCCGCGCCAAGCTCCTCCGAAATGATGACCCGCCTCTACGAAGGCGTGTCGCACGGATGCCGTCGGTACGGATACCACCTCTTGCTGTCGACGGCGGAGAACCGCTACCGGGCGGAACGCGCCGCGCTCCATGAGCTGTTCGCCGCGGGATGCCGGGGCGTGGCGCTGCACCCGGCCGTGCGATCGCTGAGCGAAGTACGCGACGACTACCTGAACACCGAGTTCGTCGGCGAGCCCATTGTGCTGGTGGGCACGGCGCTGCCCGAGCATCACCGCGCGCAGATCGTGTTCGACAACTACAATGCGGGGTACGAGATGACGCGCCTGCTCCTTCTCGAAGGGCACAGGCGCATCGCGTTCATGAAGTTCTACCACCAGGACAGCGAGCTGCTGTACCGCGCCACGAGCGAACGGTATCAGGGCTGGTTGGCGGCGTTGACCAGCGCCGGCATTCGGCCGGAGTCGGACTGGCTCTGGGAGGTGGCGGCCGATTTCAGCGCCGGGTTCGGGGCGAGCTTGGGCGAGTTCGAACGCCATCTCACCCGGTGGCGCGACGCGTCGGAACGGCCCTCCGCGCTGATCGCCCTCGAAGACAACTGCGCCGTGGCCGTGATCACCTGCGCCCGCGAGATGGGCATCGCGTCGCCCGAGGAATTGCGGGTCGCCGGGTTCGACAACCTGATGATCGGCCAGGCCATGCGCCCGCCGTTCCCCACAACGGTCTCCAACTTCGCTCGGGCCGGGGCCATGGCGGTGGATCTGATCAACCGTCAGCTTCGCACGGGAAACGCTGACACACGCGTGTATGTGTTGCCCGTCGAACTGCTGCCCCGCGGCCTCGAGGCGATCGCGGAGGCCGACGCCGTGCCGGCGACCTGACGCGCCGGTTGGTCGCCCTCGGGAACCTCAGTTCCCGCCGTCGCTCCAGAGCCCCATCGCGATGAGGTCCGCCGCCTCCCCGGGCGCCAGTTCCACCGCACCGGTCGCGGTTCCGTAGCGCACGGTCGCCGTGCGGCCGCCGGTCGACCGCAGCACGGCTTCCGTCAGTTTGCCGTCGCGCCATGACAGATCCGCTTCGAACCCTCCCCGGGCGCGCAGCCCCGACACGGACCCGTCGGGCCATTGCGGCGGCAGGGCCGGCAACAGATGGATCTCCCCCGCGTGGCTCTGCACGAGCATCTCCGCGACGCCCGCCGTGGCCCCGAAGTTGCCGTCGATCTGGAACGGCGGATGCGAGTCGAACAGATTCGGCAGCGTCGACCGGGCGAACAGCAGGTGCAGGTGTTCATGCGCGGCCGCGCCGTCCTCGAGCCGGGCGAACAAGTTCACCAGCCAGGCGCGGCTCCACCCCGTCCCGCCGCCGCCGTGGGCGAGCCGGTGTTCCAGGCTCTTGCGCGCCGCCGCGGCCAGCTCGGGCGTTCCCCGCGGGGTGATCTGCGCCGCGGGGTGCAGGCCGTACATGTGCGACATGTGCCGATGCCCCGGCTCGGGCTCGTCGTAGTCTTCGATCCACTCCTGCAGCCGCCCGTCCCGCGGACTGATCTGAACAGGCGCAAGGCGATCGAGCGCATCCGTCATCTCCGCGCGCAGTTCCCGCTCGAACGTCCCCTCGCCCGCATCCAGCGCATCGATCGCCGCGATGCAGTTCGTCAAGAGGTCGCGCACGATCATCAGGTCCATGGTCGCCGCGTACGTGAACATCGAGGTCGAACCGTCCGGCTTGCGGAACGCGTTCTCGGGCGAATGCGACGGACAGGTCACCAGCTTGCCCGCAACCGGCGTCCCTTCCGGGGCTTTCACGAGGAAGTCGAGGATAAAGCGCGCGGCCCCGCGCATCAGCGGCCAGGCCCGCTCCTCGAGGAAGGCGAGGTCGCCGCTGTACAGGTAGTGCTCCCACGGGTGACGCGCCAGCCAGGCCGCCCCCATGGGCCACACGCCCCAGACCCCGTCGACCGGCGCCGCGCCGCGCCACAGGTCGGCGTTGTGGTGGAGCACCCATCCCCCGCAGTCGTAGTGGTCCCGCGCGACGACGGCGCCCGTAACGGCGAGGTCGTCGAGCAGGTCGAACAGCGGTCCGTGGCATTCGGCGAGGTTGCACGCCTCCGCCGGCCAGTAGTTCATCTCGGTGTTGATGTTGACGGTCCACTTGCTGCCCCACGCCGGCGTAAGGTCCTGGTTCCAGATCCCCTGCAGGTTCGCGGGCTGTGTGCCGGGGCGACTCGACGAGGCAAGCAGATAGCGTCCGTACTGGAAGTAGAGCGCGCACAGCGCGGGGTCGTCCGCGCCCTGTTGCACCGCCTGCAGTCGCACGTCGGTCGGCTCCCGCGCCCGTTCCGAGCCGCCCAGGTCCAGCGAGACCCGCTCCATCAGCCCGCGCACGTCGCGCGTGTGCGCCGCGCGCAGGGTCGCGTAGTCCTTGGCGATCGCCCCCGCCAACACGCTTCGACACGCCGTCGATGCGTCCCCGTCGATCCGGCGGTAGTCCACGAAGCTCGTCGCGGCGGCGAACCGCAGCACCGCCTCGTTCGCCCCGGAGACGCGCAACACGCCGTCGTCGGCCGACACGGCGCCCCCGTCGCAGGTCACGTGCAATGCCGCCTCGAACCCGATCCCCTCGCCTTCGACGCCCGCCTGCACGTCGTGCGTCTGCCCGTCGCCGATCCACCGGCCCCGGAGGACGATCCGATCGCCGTCTTCCACGGCGACCTCCGACGGATGCGGACTGGTCAGCGAAGCGCGGAACGTCAGCGCATCCGGCCCTTCCGCGGCGAGCCGTACGACGAGCGCCTGGTCGGGCGCGGAGATGAAGCACTCGCGGGTGTAGACGGTCTCACCGACGCGATAGCGCACGCGGGTGACGCCGTTGCGGATATCGAGTTCACGGCGGTACGCCTCGCAGGCGTCGTGGCCCTCGAACCGCAGATGGAGATCGCCGAGGGGCTGGTAGGCCTGCTGCCGTTCCGGGTCTCCCATCAGATGGCGATCCGCCAACGCCGTCGCCTCGGCCTCCTTGCCCGCGAACAGCAGCCGCCGCACCTCGGGCAGATGCGCGCACGCCCCCGGCACGCTGTAGTCGTGCGGCCGGCCCGTCCACAGCGTATCGTCATTGAGCTGCAGGCGCTCCTCGCCCACGCCGCCGAAGACCATCGCGCCAAGACGACCGTTGCCGAGCGGCAAGGCCTCGTTCCAATCCTGCGCGGGCTGGCGATACCACAGATGCCACGACGCATCCTCGGGCGGCGGCGCGAGCGCCGAAGCCCTCCCCTCCTCCGCGACGCCGCCCTGCGCCGCGATCTGCCCCGTCACCATCAACGCGGCCGCAGTCATGCCCATCCACCGTGCGCCCATCATGCTGATCTCCCCAGGTCACTCCGCCCACGCCATCACAACGATATCTTCCGTGAACGCGGGCAATGAGACGACCACGGCGTCGTCTCGGACTGCATACTCCGCCGAATCGGTCTCGCCCGTCCGCGGATGGAACAGCGCGACGCGGCCGACGGTCGCCGGCTTCGCGATGACGATCTCGGAGGCCGGGTAGGCCTCGTTCCACGTGTGGCTCCCGCATTCGAGGTAGACCAGATGCAACGCGTCCGACCGCAGTCCATACGCATGCGGCGCGACGGGGTCCGACTTCACGATGCCGTCGTCCACGACGAGCCCCGGCCACTCCGGCGCGATCATTTTCCAGAACGCGCGCAAGGCGCGGGCGTACCGCGGCCAGTGCGCCATGTCCTTGTAGTCCGCGACGTCGACCGGGCTCTTCCAGTACGCGCCGACCGCCTGCAGGTTGCTGAACATGCTGCGATAGCACAGCGTACGATAGCGCGTCTGATGCTCGGGACCGGTCTGGTTCTCGTCCGCGAACATGTAGTCCTCGCGCCGGTTGCTTCCGTCGCTGGAGCGCACGCTCACGATCGGCTTGCCGAACGCGTCGAACGCCTCGCGCGCATGCTCGGGACTCCGCGGCTCATTCAGGATGATCAGGTCGAAATGGTCGGCGTACCTGCCGAACTGATCGGGCCGGTAGTGGTGCTCGGAATCCACGCCCACGAGGAAATGCCAGTCGTTCTCTCGCTCCCATTCGCGGATCCACCCGACCACCTCGACGGCCCACTCGAGATCGCCCATCTCGTTTCCGAGTTCGTTGATCACGTCGATCCAGACGTTCCCGCGCCCCTTCACCGCGTCGAGGATGTGCGTGACCCACGCGCGCTGATGCGCGCGGGCGCGGCTGCCGGCCGGCGCATTGATGTACTGATGGCCGCGCTCGAACTCCCGGGTCCACTCGTTGATGTTGTTCCTGGGATTCAGGTAGTTCGCGTCCCACCGCGTCGGTCCGCTCTTGAAGAACACGATCTGCCAGAGCTGGAGGTGCACCAGAATCCCATGCTCCTCGAGCCGCCGTACGGCGTCCCCGAAAGACGCAAAGAACGCGTCGTCGAACCGGTCCACATCCCACTTCGACCCGTCTCCCGCGCGATGAAACGCTTCCGGCCCCGGCGTGCCGTAGACGGCAAGCGGAATCGAGCACGGATAGGTCCGCAGGAGGTTCATCCCGTTGTCGCGCTGCCACGCGGCCCAGCGCTCCAGGTCCGCCGCGCCGCCCGTGATGCGCGATTCGTCGCCCGGGCCGAACGCAAAGAGCGGCTCGCCGCCATAGCTCAGATAGGGTTTCCCCGTCGGACCGTGCTCGACGGTCACCCGAGGCGTCTCATCGCTCCATGCCGACGTCGTCGCAACGGCCATCAGCATCCCGCACAGTGCACATCGCATCCGCATCGTCTCCCTCCCTGCTCGCCGCCGCCCCCAGGGGTCGGCCGCGCTTCCCCGGCGCGCGCCGGCCTGCTCGCGAACCGCCTGCTCGCGAACCAGTGGACCCGCGCCCATCGCGTTCGTGCTATCATGCCATATGCAGTCGCGTCGGGCCATAGGCAATCCATCCGCGCCGACGACGGCATCGGCGGGGACGACGCGCAACGGAGGACGGCCGCGGGCGATCCTCGCGGCCGATGCGATCGAGAGGGTCTAGCGATGTGTTGTTGCGGGGGAGAATGCTCACACGGGAACGAACCGGCGGCGGAACCGTACACGCTGGGCCGACGCCAGTTTCTGATGGCGGGCGGACTCGCCGGGGCGGGCCTCGGGCTGCTCGCGACGAGCGGCGCGTTCGCGCAGACGCCGGACGCCGGCGACGGTCCCGTCTTCGAACCGATCCCCAAGCAGCCGGCCCGGATCATGGGCGTGTTCCTCTATCCGCCCGCGGAGGTCGTGTTGCGCGGCGAGGCGGAAGACGCGTGGGCCCCGCACCAGTGGTTCACGTGGCCGGGGAACCAGTTCGAGCCGCGGGCGCAGCACGAGCGGTTCCTGCGAGAGATCAACGCGGCCGCGGAGCGCGTGGGCGTGCAGGTCGAAATGCTGCCCGAGGCGCTGTATGAGGACGAGAAGGTCGCGGCATACATCGAGCAGGTGAAGGCCGCCCAGCCCGACGCCGTGTTGATCGTCAACTTCTGGAACTCGTTCTCAAACAAGGCGCAGGCGATCATCGCGGGCTGCGGCATCCCCGCGATCCTCTACCACCCGGTGGGCTCGCACCATCAGATCCCGCCGGCGGCGTTCCGCACGGGCCCGAACCTCTACTACATCCATTCGATCGAGAACTGGGACGCGATCGAACGCGGATTCCGTGCGGTCCACGCGAAGCGTCAGCTCTCCCAGAGTCGACTGCTCCGCGTTTCGGGGGGACTGACCGAACGCGCCGAGGCCTACGAGGAAGGCCTGGGCGTGTCGGTCGTGGGCATCCCCGCCGCGGAGTTCAACGACACGTTCGACGCGACGCCCGCGGACGACGAAGTCGCGGCGTTCGCCCGTTCCGTGTTCGAGCGCGCGGGCCGGATCACGGACGTCGCCGAGAACGCGCTGCTCGACGCCGCGCGCGCCCACTTCGCCGTGCAGAAGGTGATGGCCCGGTACGGCGCGGACGCGATCACGATCCAGTGCCTCATGCTGCAGCACCGCAAGCCGTGCATCAGCTTCGCCTATAACAACGGCAACCTCGTACCGTCGGGCTGCGAGAACGACCTGAACGCCGTGCTGACGCTCATGCTGGGCCGACACCTGTTCGAGCGCGCGGGCTTCATCCACAACCCCGACTTTGACACCGAGCGCAACCAGTATTTCGGATCGCACTGCACCTGCGCGTGGGAACTCGAGGGTCCGGGGAAGGGCGAGCGGCCGTTCGACGTGCGCCCGTTCTTCCACCAACTCCCGAAGACGCCCGCGCTTGACGTGCAGTGGGAACCCGGCGCGCCGGTCGTGCTCTCGAAGTACACCAGCGAGAAGCGCGTGCTCGACAACTGGGCCGGGTCCGTCGTCTCGTCGCCCACATGTCCCCCGGCAGGCGGTTGCGCGACCCGGGTGCTGGTGGACATTCCCAACGTGCCCGACATCTGCGACATCTACAACGGGCCGCATCCCGTGCTGTTCGCCGGCGCCGACCTGCCCGCGCGCATGCGGGTCTTCGCGCGGCTCTACGGCATGGAGCTGCGCACGAACGTGTGACGGGAGGATCGGACAACGCCGCAAACGATGCTTGACACCGTGACGGCATTGGGAATACGTTGAGGGTCTACTCTACGAGCTATGCATCCTGAACCCTGCGGGGTCGCTTGCTCGTGCGGAGAGGAGGAACCGCATGGAGAAAGCAGTACGCGGCGTGTTGGAGCACGCCGGCATCCAGATCGACGGCCCGAATCCGTGGGACATCCACGTGCGCGACCCGCGATGGTACCGGCGCGTGTGGCGCGAGCGAAGCCTGGGCCTCGGCGAGTCCTACATGGACGGCTGGTGGGAGTGCGAGCGCATCGATGAGCTGGTGGTGCGTTTGCTGCGCGCCGGGGTCCAGACGACGCCGCTGCTCCGCGCGGCGGCGGTCCTTGCCTACGGCTACGGCCGCCTCCGCAACCTCCAGTCCAAAGCCCGCGCGCACATCATCGCCGACCGCCACTACAACATCGGCAACGACCTCTTCTTCTCGTTCCTGGATCCAGAGTACAAGCAGTACAGTTGCGCCTACTTCGACGGGACCGATCGGCTGGAAGAGGCGCAGGTCAACAAACTCGCCCTGATCTGCGGCAAACTCGAGTTGAGCAAGGACGACCATCTGCTCGACATCGGCTCGGGGTGGGGCGGTCTGGCCAAGTACGCCGCAGAGCGCGTCGGGTGTCGCGTGACCGGTGTGAACATCTCACAGGAGCAGCTCGGCTACGCGGAGACCTTCTGCGCGGACCTGCCCGTGACGTTTCTGAACCAGGATTACCGCGCGATCGATGGCCGGTTTGACAAGATCGTCTCCGTCGGCATGTTCGAGCATGTCGGTCACCGCAACTACCGCACCTTCATGCGCACGGCCCACCGCTGCCTGACCGACGACGGCATCTTCCTTCTGCACACGATCGGCGCGAACCGCTCCGGGACGGGCGGCACGGATCCATGGATATCGAAGTACATCTTTCCGAACAGCATGCTGCCGAGCGCGGCGCAGATCGCACGCGCGGCCGAATGCCTGTTCGTCATGGAAGACTGGCACAACTTAGGCCCGCACTACGACAAGACGCTCATGGCTTGGCACGCGAACTTCCAGCAGGCGTGGCCCCGGCTCGCCGAGAAGTACGACGAGCGCTTCAAACGCATGTGGGAATACTACCTGCTGGTGTGCGCCGCCGCGTTCCGCGCGCGCAACATCCAGCTCTGGCAGGTCGTCATGACCAAGCAGGGCTCCGGTCGGCGACAGCCCCGTTGCAGAGGAACGGTACAGGCGGCGTAGCAACGCGCCGGCGACGATCCCCGAGAGAGCGAAGGAACCCGCCGAAGACGATGCTATGCACCGCCCCGATGCGCGCGCACGCCAGCATGGCGATGGCCGGCTCGGGAATCATGGGCAGATAGATGGCGACGCGATCGCCTTTGCGAACGTCGAGATTCCGCAACGCGTTGGCGAACTTCGACACGAGGCGGTGCAGCTCGCGATACGTCAGGATACGCCGCCCACCGCAGGGCTCGCCCTCCCAGATGATCGCGGCCTTGTTCTTGCGCCACCCGTCCAGATGGCGATCGAGGCAGTTGTACGAAATGTTGGTCAATCCCCCTTCGAACCACTTGTAGAAAGGGGCGTTGTCGTCGTTCAGCACGCGGTCCCATTTGCGAAACCAGTGCAGCTCCGCCGCGGCCTCCGCCCAGAACGCCTCGGGCTGTTCGATGGACCAACGGTACATCGCCTCGTACTCCGCCTCCGATGTGATCGCGGCCCGTTGGGCGAACTCGGGGTGCGGGGTGAACTCTCGCGTCTCGTCAAGCACATGGTCGATGGCATTGCTCATAGCGCGGCTCCCTTGGGTGGTGCGGTTCCGGGATCGGGTGTAACCAGAGACAACTCTTGTGCGTCCCGTTATTCCGACTCCGCGCAATATCCCGTCTCGCTGCCGTGTTTCCCCTCCAGACGGAAGGCGCGCGGGGTGGGGTAGATCCGACTCCAAAGGAGGGCCATGTATGTGCTTCTGTTCCTCAGGAAAGACCGGACTGGCGCTGCTCGCCGTGGTCGCGATCGCGGGCGCGGCGACGATCGGCGGCTACCTGGCCTCGGGAAGCGTCTCGGCGGATAAGCTCGAGACGCCCGAGATCGGGACGAAACTCCCCGATTTCACGATGACCGACGTGAACGGGGAGTCCCACACGCTATCCGATTACCAGGGCAAGATCGTAGTGCTCAACTTCAGCTCGCAGCATTGCCCCTTCTCGCGTCGCGTTGATCCGGAGTTGACGGAGATCGCCGAGGAGTACGCGGAGGAGGACGTGGTCATACTCAGCATCGACGCCAACGATGCGACCACGCCGGACGACATTAGGGCGTACGCGGAGGAGCACGAGCTGAGCGTGCCGATTCTGAACGATGAGGGCCACGCCTACGCGGACAAGCTCGGCGCGACGCGCACCCCGGAGGTCTACATCGTCGACACGGAGGGCACGCTCGTCTACCACGGCGCGTTCGACGACAGCAAGCGGCCCGACTCCGAGAAGGGCGAGACCAACTACATCCGCAAGACGGTCGACGCCCTGCTCGCCGGGGAAGCCGTGGAGCCGACGGAAACCAAGGCCTTCGGCTGCAACATCCAGCGATAGCCGGGGCGGTCTGGCCGAGAGAAGACGCAAGACGTAAGGAATACGCGCAGCATGCCTATCGCAAACTCGCATACGAATGCGCTTGCGGGTTGGAGCGTCGGGGGGCCGGTCTCCCGGCGCTCCGGCCATTTTCGGCCGACCCTGCGGCCTGCGGGCTCCCGTCCCCCCGTCGCGCTGTTGCTGGGGCTGACCGCGGTGCTCGCCCTCTTCGGTTGCAGCGCGCCGGAACAGCCCGCGACGCCCCCGGACGGCGCGCCTGAGACGGCACAGAGCGCACAGAGCGATCCGCCGACTGACACAGCGGCTGACACAGCGGCGCCGGATGCAGCGCCGACTGACGAGGAATCGACCACGCCCGCGTCTGCCGCCGAACCCGTGATCGAGACGGTGTCGCCGGAGGCCTTCGCCGAACGCGTGCGCGCCCACGCGGAAGCGCCGCTGGTGATCAACTTCTGGGCGACGTGGTGTGCGCCCTGTATCGCCGAGATGCCCGAGCTCGTGGCGTTCCACAAGACGGCGTCCGATGAAGGAATCGGCTTCCTCAGTGCGGCAATCCTCAGCGACATCGAGGACGGCGTGCGTCCGCTCCTGCGCGACCTGGACGCCGCGTTCCCGGTCTACTCCATCGACACGGCCGACCCGGAGGCCTTGGTCGCCGCCTTGCCATTCGAGACGGACTGGGACGGGGCGCTCCCCGCCACCTTCCTCCTGAACGGCGAAGGCGAGCTCGTGCAGACGTGGTACGAGGAGGTCACGGAGGAGATCCTGCTCGAGGCCGCCCGCGCCGCCGTTCCGTAGAGGGCGTATCCAGACCGACGTTCCGCCGCTGGACGTCCTGTGGAGGTCACCGCCGGGCGTCGCGCTGTATGGCGGCGCGGCCTGCCTTGGGCGCGGCGCAGCGCTCCCGGTAGGCGCGGGGCGACATCCCAAGCTCCGCCTTGCACGCGCGCGCGAGCTGGCGTTCGCTGGCGAAGCCCGCCTCCATGGCCACGGCGAACACCTTCATGTTGGTGGTCGCGAGAAGACGGCGCGCTTCTTCCAGGCGCAGATGGGTCAGCTCTTCCTGCAGCCCGCGACCGAAATGCTGCTTGAAGAGATAGTACGCCTTCCTGCGCGAGAGGCCCGAGGCTTGGACGATGTCGTCGACGCCGACGTCCGGGTCGCGGAAGTTCCCTCGCAGGAACCGCACGGCGCGCAGCATCTCCGGGTCTTGAAAGGTGAGCGTATCCGTGCTCTCCCGAACCACCGCCTCGCGCGGCGGGATGAGGATCGGCTCCTCGAGCGGGGGCGCGCCGTGGAGCAGCCGGTCCAGCGCCGCGGCCGCCTCGTAGCCATGCCGCCTCCGGTTCCGGTCGATGCTGGTGAGGCCGATCGGCCCCAGTTCGCACGCCAGCTCGTTGTTGTCCACGCCGATGATCGCCGCGTCCCTCGGAATCGCAAGCCCCGCCATCTGACATGCGGAGAACGAGATCATGCTCTCGCCGTCGTGCTGCATCATCAACCCGAAGGGCGTGGGGATCCGGGCGAGCTGCTCGGCCAGCCACGGTATCAGCGCGACGTCGGCGTTCAGCCCGCGGGGCGACCGCGTGAAGTCGACCAGGTGAAAGGTCTTCCCTGCCTTCGCCGCCGCCTCCTGGAAGCCCGCAAGGCGTCCGTCGGTCACGCGCGCTCCAAATAGACGCTGAAATGCCAGATGCTCGAGCCCGAGGTCCATGAGGTGCTCGGCGGCCATGGCGCCGATAGCCCGATTGTCGGCGATGACCCGACTGAACGGAAGCTCCGCAGCCTCGTCCACGAGATCCACAACAGGAACGTCCAGGCTGGTCACGTACCGCGCGAGCGGCGAGTCCGGATGGTTGATGAGCGTGATGACGCCCTGACCGGACCAGCCGCGATAGGGCTGCATGAGCCGCCCCTGCAAGTCGCAATAGGTGATGGCGTCGCTGAGGATCCACCCCGCCTCGCGGGCGTAGGCGGCGACGCCCGCGTTGATCTCGTAGTCGTACCACTCGACGGCGAACAGCACGCTTGTGCGACCGAACATCCCCGCTCCTCTCCCATGCTTTACCGCGCGCCGCGGC
This sequence comes from Candidatus Hydrogenedentes bacterium UBA6118, assembly GCA_002422525.1. Taxonomy (GTDB): domain Bacteria; phylum Hydrogenedentota; class Hydrogenedentia; order Hydrogenedentales; family SLHB01; genus UBA6118. The sequence goes on along the minus strand of DIWA01000086.1, from coordinate 78,151 downwards.
AACGACGCGCAGACGCCTTACAAAGCGCCATTGTGCGCGATCGGGCGAAATCCGAGCAAGTCAGCCGCCGATCTCGACCAGTTTGCGCCTGGCATCGCGGCATTCTGCACAGAACGACCTAAGAAATGCACAATCGTGCGCTCCGCGACAAGCGGACTCTGGTATCGTCGGGATCGGCACAACGTGCCAAGGCAGCAATGCGCCAGGGGCGCCGGACACCCCACGCAGTGCGCAGACCGGTTTGGCAAATCAGATGAAAGGAGCCTATGCAATGCGGTACTCACGTGCCAGAGGGTTCACCCTCATTGAGCTGTTGGTGGTCATTGCCATCATCGCCATTCTGGCGGCCATCCTGTTGCCCGCGTTGGCGCGGGCCCGCGAGGCGGCCCGTCGCGCATCCTGCGCGAACAACCTCAAGCAGTTCGGCCTGATCTTCAAGATGTACTCAGGCGAGGCCAAGGATGGATCGTTTCCCCCCGGGCAGCAGTACGTCAACGAGATGAACTACATGAACGCCGGGCTCGGCGCCCACGCGCTCTATCCGGACTACTGGAACGATCCCGCGATCCGCATCTGCCCGTCGGACAGCCGCGTTCGGCCCCGTGACGGCTGGTGGGGACGCCAAGCACCCGACAACGCCGAAGAGGTGCTCGAGGATTCGCTGTCGCGCGGCCCGGCTGCCATGCCCTGCACGTATGCCGTCTTGTCGTCGCCCAACTCCTACGCCTATATCCCCTACCTCATGCGAACGAACGCGCAACTCGGCTGGTTCGTTTCGATCGGCCAGTTCTCGGGCTACGGCTACGCAGGGATCCCGGGATGGACGCAGTTCGACGCCTACGGCCTGACGGGCCAGCACACCCGTTGGTTGTCGCCGGACATGAACGGCGCCTGCATGGGTTGGGAGACGGACCATCCGTACGGCGACTTCGCGATCATCGACTACGTGACGAAAGTCCACAACGATGACGTGAGCTCGACGGTACTGCGGGCCATGTACGGCGACGGCAACGCGTACTGGACCTTACCGGACGATGACGGTCAGTCCCTGCCCACCTCCTACCCGCGCTTGAAGGAAGGCATCGAGCGGTTCCTGATCACGGACATCAACAATCCGGCCGCGAGCACGACCGCGCAGAGTGAGATTGCCGTCATGTTCGACGCGATCTCGGGGCCGAACTCGGCCGGCATCACGGTCGGCGAGGAATGGGGCGGCAGCTCCGGCTCGAACGCCACCGTCTTGTTCAATCACATCCCGGGCGGCTCCAACGTGCTGTACATGGACGGCCACGTGGGCTTTGTCCGGTTCCGCGAGGGCTATCCGATGGGCGGACCCCAGACGTCGGATCCGACCCTGAACTGGGTGCGGACGGACTTCTTCGTGTACCAGGTCTCGTCGATGGCCGGCAGCGGCTGACCGGAGACCTGTCCGGCATCAACCGGATCTCTTGTCGCCATCCCCTCTCTCTCGCGGGACGTGAGTCGCAGTCTGGGGCGGCTCACGTCCCGCCCGTGTCGTCTACTCGCCACCGTCGCCCGCCGCCCACGCGCAGGGCGGCTCGCCTCTCGGAGGTCCTCGTGCTGAACGAATGCATTGTCACCGCGCTGCTGGCCGGCATGCTCCTCACCGCGACGCCGTCCTACGCAGACGCGGCCGCGCAACCGGCCCCCCTCATCCGTGAGCTGCAGCCGCTGTCCGTCCGCGGCGTGAACTACTACCCACAGGAGACGCCATGGAGCGAGTTCTGGGCGTTCACGCCGGAGTCTGTCCTCGAGCGCGACATGGCGCTCGCCGCCGATCTTCACATCAACGCCGTCCGCACCTTCCTGATTTGGGACGAGAAGGCCGAGAAGTACGGACTCGTCGACGCCGACGGGACCGTGGATCCCGCCTACCTTGAGAAGGTCGACCGGTTCCTGGAAATCGCGTGGGAGCGCGGCATCCGCGCCGTCCTCTGCTTCTCGTTCGAGTACCACGAGCGCCAACCGCGCATCCCTGAGGAGGCGAAGTGGAAACGCGCCATGGGCGCCTTCGCCGAACGGTTCAAGGACGACGGCCGCGTCCTCATGTGGGACCTGATGAACGAGCCCGAACGCCACGCCCCGGCGGACGCGGCGGACCACAGCGACTTCAGCGGCAACGAGGCCGTCACCGGGTACCTGGCCGAGTCGATGCGTTGGATCAAGACGGTGGATCCGAACCACCTGACGACCGTCGGCCTGGGGTGGCGGATCGATCTGCTCGCGCCGCTGGGGCTGCCCGACGTGCTGCAATATCACAACTACGCGCCGAAGGAACAGATGTACGAGCAAGGCCCGGCGCGCGTGGGGACCGTGGTCGAAGACTTCCGACGCCACGGCGGCGACCGGCCCCTGCTCATCGGCGAGTTCGGCATCTCGACCGCCCGCGACCCGGAACACGGCGCCGGCGCCGCGTGGGCGGATCGACTCAGCCACGCTCCCGGCACGGAGGCGGAGCAGGCCCGGCTCTACGAAATCATCTACGAGGCGGTCGAGAAGTACCGACTGGCGGGCGCGATGCCGTGGATCCTGCACACGTTCCCCGCGCGCGAGAGCGGTTGGCTCACGCCCGAGGAGAGCATGTACGGGCTGTATCGCCTGGACCTGACGCCCAAACCCGCCGCGGACGTAACACGTGAGCGATTTGCCCGTTGGCGGGAACGCTACGCGCATCGAGCGGAGCCGCGCTCGCTGGAGGTCCCATGGTTTCCGGTCTCTGAGCCATCGAAGGGTTCCGACGACGGAGCGCCGGAGACAGTAGGGGAGCCGATACACGCTAAAACGGTTAGCACCAGTTTCAGCATGAGGGATGGCGTGGGCTTCTTCCAGGTCAACGACAACTGGAACTTCCAGCGTTTCCGCCACCGTCCTTTTCTGGGCGCCGAACCGCCTTGGGCGCCCCAGAGCCACCACTATGTCAACGGGCTTGACGGCGACTTGTTCTTCTCCGTCACGCTTGCTGACGGCGCTCTGCGAGGCCTCGACACAACCCGGCTCGCGGGCGTGACGAAGAAGCCCTGGTATATGAAACTGGCCTACGAGTTCGAGTCGGACACGGCCGGGGGCGCCTCGGCGCCGCGCACCCTGGAGATTCTGGCGCCCCCGGAATCCAGCACTGTGCTCTACCGATGGACGGACAAGGTCGGGGGCAACTACAAATTCCGGACCCGAGTCTTTGCCGATGACACCGAGAGCATGGTCTACCTCAGACCGGACCCTCCGCGCCCCGGCCAGCCTTTCGACTTCGGTCGCGGCATCTACGCCCTCGATACGCAGCGAGACATGTTCCTTCAGACATACGAGAACGCGTGGGATGACCCCCAGGCTGGTCACGCACCGGCCAGCGGACTCTTGTTCCTTGACGCACCATCAGCCGTTACCATCACGGACAAAGGAACTGACAACGCCATCGTCGAGCGCATACAAGCCAGTTTCGCCGACTTGGACAACCGCGCCGAAAAGACTGTGAACACGGGCAAAGCATTCTTCGCGGAACATCTTGTCACCGAGCCGCGCAGCATCACGTTGGCATATGCCTTCGCGGATAACCCAGCAGCACTTGAATCCGCTATGACGGAAGCCGGCTCGAGGACGTTTGAAGACTGGAAAGAAACAACGGACGCATACTGGGCAACCTATCTGACGAACGCGTACAGGAGGATCGAGGCTCAACTCGGCTGCGATCTGTCCCGGCTGAGCCCTAAGGAAGACGCCGTGCTGCGCGCCAACCTGGTCGAGGCGCGGATGCTGCTTGCCCCCAACGGAGCAACCGCTGCATGTCCAGCCGCACAGCACTTCTTCTCTACGGGTACGCCCGGTTATTACAACAGTTGGATTCGAGATGGATCCATCGCAAAACTGCACTTGGCGGCCCTGGGTCTCCACGAAGAGTACTTGCCGGTTCATGCCGCGCTCGTAGCAAGCAACTACATGGAAGCCGACCTCGTCAACGGGCCGCACCGATGGTGGGACGTGTTCTACAATCACCGTCAGAGCGGCGGCGGCCCTACGATGTACTCGCAGGTAGACTCGGCGTTCTATGGCATCTGGTCCCTATACACTGCATGGAAAACGCTCGATGACGACCGCTGGGTCTCCGGCGATCGGTATCGGCTGATGCGCGACACACTGGACTACTACCGTGAAGGGCTGACGTGGGATCCGCATTCCGAGCGCAATGTGCGCTATTTTGACCCCGAGACTGACATGTTTGTCGAGATCCTCATAAACGAGGCGGACATTACTATTGAGGGGTCGGGCTGGCCGGGCGTGCCCACATGGTACCGGTCTCCGACGACGGGAAAACGGTTTCGCTTCGTCGTCAGTTTCTATGTAAACGTGCTGTTCCACGCCAACTACAGCATGATGGCGGAAATCGCCGAATACCGGGGGCTCGACAAAGATGCCGCTGAGTTCCGCCGGAAAGCGCGCGTGCTCAGGCGCAACATCCAAGAGCGTCTCTGGAGAGAGGATAAGGGCAGGTATATCGCCGGGGTCGCCCACAACGAGGACGGTTACGAGGACATTGACTATGATTGGGAGAACATTGGCTTCGATTACATCTGGGCGTTGACCCTGCCTTCTGAGGCCCACCTGCCATTCGACGCAAGCGTCAAGGAAGCCTGCCTGCAGGCAGCCTATCGTGACGAAGCTTGGGCGAACACCACCTTCGGCATGGCCGAAATCGCATGGAGCTTGCCATCGGCCCGCCAGGACCTCGTGGACCGTATCGTAGACGACGCCAGCCAAACACCGGTTGTCGGCGGCGCCGGCTACCTGTATCCCTATGCGATATCCGAACAGTCAGGCAATGCCAACCGGCCTCAGCTGTTTACCGTAGGTCCAGCGCTCCGTGCCCTCTGCATGACTACCGTGGACGATCCCGCCGCGGCAGGAGCGCTTGACCAGCCCGGAGAGGCGCGGAGACGTCTGGAGTCCCGCGAACGCTGATGGTCCGGGTTTCATGCTTGCGCCAGGTACAGGGGCCCCGGACCTTCGAGAACAGCCTCCACAACCCCTTCCCAAGCTGGGGCGTGAACGACTCGCCCGTCGCCGCAGGCGTCGCTACCGACCTCTCGCGCACGCTCTACGGCGTGCGCTCAACCGCGGCATCTGGGGACTATGGGAGTATCGCATCGGCTCAATGAAAAGCAGAAGAGGATCACCATGACCATACCTGACGTTGAGAACAGCTTTGACCTGGGTCGACAGCAGTGGGCGCTGTTCGCCTTGTCTCCCGAGCAATGGCGCATCACCGGACCGAACCCCCATGACCCCATGCGATCCGCGGCGGTGCGCCCGGTCGACGCTCGGGTCCCGGGCAGCGTGCACCAGGCGTTGCTGGATGCGGGCCTGCTGCCGGACTGGAACCATGGCCTCAACGCGCAGCGCTGCGAATGGGTGGAGAACCGCCAGTGGTTCTTCGAGACCTCGCTCGCCCTGCCGCGACCGCCGGAACCGGGCGAACGCATCGTGCTGCATTGCATGGGCCTGGACCACAAGGGCTGGGTGTTCGTAAACGGGGTCGAGGCGGGGACCTTCGACACGGCCTTCACGCCGCATACCTTCGACCTGACGGACTTGCTGCATAGCGACACGGAGAACACGCTGACCCTCGGGTTCGACCTGCCGCCGCGATGGCTGGGCCACTACGGATACACCTCGCGGATGACCGAGTGGAAACCCCGGTTCTACTTCACGTGGGACTGGGTGTCGCGCATCGTGCAGACGGGCGTCTGGGACGCCGTGCGCCTCGAGTACCGCCGCTCGCCCCGAGTCGAGCGACTGGATAGCAGCACGGATTACGACCCCGCGACGGGCCGGGGAACGCTCTCCGTGTCGGCGCGCTTCGACGCGCTCCCCGAAGGGCTGAACGTGCGCCTGACGCTAACCGACCCCGAGGGCGCCCGCGCCGGCGAATGGTCGGGATCCGCGCGGGAGTTCGCCGCGGGCGTCGCGCTCGACGTCCTCCCGGTGCGCCCCTGGTGGCCGAACGGCATGGGCGACCAACCGCTTTATCGGCTGTCAGTGCAGCTCCTGGATCAGGACGCGACAGAGCTGTGGCGTGACGCGCGTCGCGTCGGGTTCCGGCGCATCGCATGGCGCGCCTGCGAGGACGCCCCGCCGGAAGCGGACCCGTGGATCTGCGTCGTGAACGACCGCCCCGTGTTTCTGCAGGGGGTGAACTGGACGCCGGTGCGGCCGAACTTCGCCGACGCCTCAGACGACCTGGTGCGGAGCCGGCTCGCGCTCTACCGCGAGATGGGGGCCAACACGCTTCGCGCATGGGGCGGAGCCGCCATGGAACGAACGGACTTCTTCGACGCGTGCGACGAGATGGGCCTGCTCGTGTGGCAGGAATTCCCGCTGTGTTCGTCGGGCGTGGAGAACACACCGCCGTCCGACCCGGCGAGCATCGCCGCGCTGCGCCGCATCGCGCGGTCGTACATCGAACGCCGGAAGCATCACGCCTGCCTGCTGCTCTGGTGCGGCGGGAACGAGCTGATGGAGAGGAACGCGACCGGGGGCGAGGCCCCTTGCACGCCGGACCATCCCATGCTGGCCGCGTTGGCCGAGGTCGCGCGGGAGTTGGATCCCGAGCGGCGCTTCGTCCATGCCTCTCCGTCGGGGCCCGCCTTCATCCCGTCCAAAGGCGCCGTGGGCCGTGGACTCCACTGGGACACGCACGGCCCCTGGCGCTGCGAGGACCCGGGCGACCCGCCGGCAAGCTGGATCGACCACTGGAAGAACGACGACTCGCTGTTTCGGTCGGAGTGCGGCGCGCCCGGCGCATCCCCCGCGGCCCTTATCGAGCGGTATCGGGGCGAGCTCCCCGCCATGCCCCCGACCGAAGAGAACCCGCTGTGGAACCGCACGTCATGGTGGCTCGAATGGCACACGTTCGCCGCGGAGACCGGGCGCGCGCCCGCGTCGCTGGACGAGTACGTCGCGTGGTCGCAGCGTCGCCAGGAGACGCTGCTGAGCGCCGCCGCCCGCCTCACCAAAGCGCGGTTCCCCCGCTGCGGCGGGTTCCTCCTCTGGATGGGCCACGACTGCTTCCCCTGCGCGGTCAACACCTCGGTCATCGACTTCGAGGGCGCGCCCAAACGCGCATGGCACGCGCTCCGCGAGGTGTTCCTGACCCCGCCGGAGACCCTCGCCAGAGAAACGGAGGCCGAGGCCGAGGCGGCCGGAGCCGCGCGGCCGGACGGCTAAGCGCGAGAAAGAGAGACCGCGCGATCGGGTCTGGACGTCGAGAGGGCGTTGTACGCCCCGGACATCGCGCCGACCGCGCGGTCTCGCCAATTCGGAAGACGGTCTACGACATGAGGAGTTCGAGCACGTAGAGCTCGAGCTTCTCGTAGTCGCGCTCCGCCACGCACTGCGCCTGGAACTCCCGATCGAAGCGACGGGCCTTCTCTTCGAGCAGCTTGAACACGCGGATGCTGTTCTCGATGTGCCGATAGCTCTTCTCTATCGGCTGGGTGCGCATCACCTTCACGTCCAACCCGACGTACTCGCCGTTGCTGCCGTAGTTGTTGTCGACCAGCACGCGGACCTGATTGAACGCCTGCCGGAGGTTCTCTGCGCCGAAGGCCTTGTCCTGGTCGTACTTCATGCCGTTCTGGTCGTTCAGGTGCACGCCCCACAGCTTGCCCATGGCGAGCCCGAAGGCGATCTCATTCGCGGGATCGAGGCCGGCCAGGATGGCGTGGGCGCTCTCGAGCAGGCCGCCCACGCGCGTGGGATCAGCGGTCTGCATCGCCAGCCCCATCACGTGGCCGAGGGTCGGGCAGAAACTGCGGTCGATCGGCTCGTTCGGCTTCGGCTCGATGAGGATCTGGATCTTGTCATCGTAGGCGAGGATCTGGTTCACCGCGTCGATCAGGCGACGCACGCTGAGCACGGGGTCCTTCGACTCGTAGCACAGCGTACCTTCGCGCGCCAGCCACATGACGAGCTTGTTGCAGCCCAGCTCGCGCGCGATGTCCACGCTGCGAAGCGCCCGCCAGAGGGCGAACTCGCGGTGCTCGGGGTAGTTCGAGGTGAAGCCGCCGTCGACGGTGCGCGGGTCTTCCCAGAGCCGAGGCGCGACGAACTCCGCCGCCAGTCCGTGCTGATCGAGCATCGTGCGCACTTCCCGCGCGGCGTCGCGGATCTCAGACTCGTTCATCCCGTTCATCTGCGGCACGGCGTCGTCGTCGTGGAACTGAACCGCGTCGATGCCGATCTCCTTGAACCGGGCGATCTTCTCCTCGAGGGGAATGCTCTCGCGTACTTCCGGACCGAAGGCGTCTCCCCCTTCGTGTACATTCCACGGCCCGACGGAGAACTTGAACTCAGACATGCGTAGATCCTCTCCTTGTGTTGGCGGGTCGCCCGGCAACGGCGCGCTTCGCCGCCCGGGGCTTCCTGCCGCAGCCTTTGCAGCCGCCGCAGGACTTGATCCTCTTCGTGATGACGTCGACCGCGATGCGCGCGTCGATCGTCGTGCTCTCTTCGCCGTGCGACACGACCGCGGCGGCGCACGCGTCGTATGGTCCGCCTGGCGCGGTCCCCAGCAGAACCGCCGCGGCGCTCTGGACGGCGTAGAGGTGCTTGAGGGCGAGAAACTCCTCGATCTGCGACAGATCGGGATACCGCTCCCCCACGTCCACCGGTTCGAGCGCGACGATGTCGTCAATCCGCCGTCCCTGCAACCACTCCAGCAGCAAGGCGCGCGCCCCCACCGCCTGACCGCACGTGCGTTTCGACAGGGCGTAGTCGGCCAGACGATCGTCTGCGCCGATGGTGAGTGTGATCGCCTCGGTTATGTCGTTACAGGGCAAAGGGGGAGTCCTCGACACAGCGCCGCGACACAACGCGCGGAACGCATCAGTATGGCGCATCGCGCCGGGAAAACGCCAACACAGGCGATGCGGTGCGCGATCAGCCGAGCAGGTCCGCCTTCGCCGCGAACACGAAGTCGCTCTCGGTGAGGCCGTCGATCTTGTGCGTCCAGATCGCGACGGTCACGCGGCGATACGTGATGAGGATGTCCGGATGATGGTTCTGCTCCTCGGCCAGGTCGGCCACGCGGTTCGCGAACGCGACGCCGTCGCGGTAGGAGGGGAACGTGAACGTCTTCTCGAGCCGCTGCTCTTCCACCACGGTCCAGCCGGCGGGAAGCTGCTGGGCGAGGGCGGCCAGCTCGGCGCCCTTCAGCGGCGGAACGCCGCCCGTGCATGGAACGCATGTTCGCGAGGCGAGATCGGATGCCATGGGGGTTCTCCTGAAGCGACGCGCGCCGGGGGCGGGACTAGACGTCGAACACGGGCGCGGGTCGCGGGTGGTTGATGTTCAGATCGGCGTCGTCGTCCAGGGTGCAGGCCCCCAGTTCGACGGTGTACGACTCCTCGCCGTCGGGGTAGTACGTGATCGTCACCCCTTCGATGTCCCAGCTTCCCTCCTCCGGACCCGCCAACAGGAGCGAATGCGGAAAGCTGCCCGGGTCGCCATGGGCCTCGAACACGTCTCCAGGCTCGGTCGATCCTGTGTGCGTGTCGAACTCCAGCGGGTACCCGTTGATGACAAAGTGCGGCGGACGGCTTCGGCCGCGCGCGCCGGTGCGAATCGTGATGTCGAATGCATCGAGTCGGGGCATGGTCGTCGCCTCTACGCGGGGAGTTCGCGATAGTACGGGTTGTTGCCGGCGGCGTGGTCCGTCACGTCGAGCACCGCGCCGAGCTGCGGCATCGCATCGCGGAGCAGACGTTCGACGCCCTGCTTCAGGGTGATCTGCGACGCCGCGCAGCCCTGGCAGCCGCCGAGCATCTCGAGGTACACCGTGTTGCCCTCGACGCCGTCCAGCCGGATCCGCCCCGCGTGCCCCGCGATGCCGGGGTTGACGACGGATTCGAGGATGTCTTCGATCTCGGCGCGGAGGGCCTCTTCCGACGGGATCGCCGCCTCAAACTCCGGGGACGCCACAGGGCCGCCCGTCTTGAGATGCTCGCGGATCGCCGCGCCGATCCGCGGCGCGAACGTGTCCCAGTCCGTCTGGACCCGGGGATGCGTCCGCACCTTGACGGTCAGATTGTGGATCACGACCTCGATGACCCGCTCGTCCAGCGCGAACAGCCGCTGAGCCAGAGGCGCGTCCGCGGCGTTCTGGGGACCGGTGCATACGATGGAACGTCCGGCGAACACCGGTCGGTCGACCAGGAACACGCACGCGTTCGCGTGCAATGGCTGCGCCTTGATGCGAATCTCATCCGCGGGACCGCTCGACGGCGCGTCCGGCGCGATCACGGGCGCATCGACGACTCTGCGCTGCGGCGGCGCGTCGAGCGCCTCCGGCTCGGGGTTGTCCTCTTCGGTCATCACGGCGGCGAGTTGGGCGCGCGAGATCCGCTGCGCGGCCGGCGCGGACCGGGACTTGCTGAACACGTTCGAGAACCAGGAAGGCATGGGCGTATCTCCATGACGGGCGGCGTTAGGGGCGCGCCCGGTTCGGATTCACGTAGCGTCTGGGCGCGGCGCGCGCCCTTCTTGCAGAGGGAACACGCCGGGGCGGCGCGTTGTATTCCCTGCTCGAATACAAAACGAGCGAAGGGGACGCCCACAGACCGGGTTCCAGCGCCCCCTCCGCTCAGGTTGCAGGCGATGCCGCGCGCTCAGTAGCTGAACTTGCCGAGCTGCACCTTGCCGCGGAAGGTCCAGTAGATCACCGCCGTGTAGGCGAGCACGAAGGGCATGCCCAGCGCCGCGATCAGCGTCATGATCCACAGCGTCTTCTGCGACGAGGCCGCGTTATAGACGTCGAGGCTGTACGCCGGGTCGATGGTCGACACGAGCAGGTTCGGGAACAGGGCGATGCCGAACAGGAAGTTGAACGCCGCGATCGTGCAACAGGACGTGATGAAGGCGTAGAGCGGACGGCCGTGGTAGATCGCCCGGGGGATATTCGCAATGGCGAGCACGTTCAGGATCACGACGATCCACGCCCAGGGGTAGTGCTGGAAGTTGTCGGTCGCGCGGGGGATGTAGACGAGCGTGACCGCGGTGGTCAGGATGAACAGCGCAAGGAAGACGAAGAACGTGCGCCAGATCCACCGATGGATGCGCTCCTGCAGTTCGCCTTCCGTCTTCAGGTAGAGGTATATGGACCCGTGCATGGCGAACATGGACACGACGAACACGCCGACCAGCAGGGCGTAGGGGCGGAGCAGGTCGAGCATCGTGCCGTGGAACTCGCGATCCGCGCCGATGGGCAGCCCGAGGATCGCGTTGCCCACGGCGACCCCGAAGAGCAGCGTCGCGACGAAGCTGGAGATGAAGAAGGAGAAATCCCAATAGCCGCGCCAGAACGGCGACTGCAGCTTGCTGCGAAACTCCATCGAGATCGCGCGGCCGATCAGTGCGAAGAGCAGGATCATGAAGGGCGTGTAGAACGCGGAGAAGGTCGTGCCGTAGCACTCGGGGAAGGCCGCGAACAGCGCCCCGCCGAAAGTGACGAGCCACACCTCGTTGCCGTCCCACAGGGGGCCGATCGAGTTCATGAACACGCGCCGGTCCTTATCCTTGCGCACGGCGAGGTGCAGGATGCCGACGCCCAGGTCGAACCCGTCGAGAATGGCATACCCGGTGAGCAACACCCCAAGCAGGGCGAACCAAAGCAGATTGACGTCCATGTCGGCGGCCTTTCATCGATGCGACACGGTGAGCCCGGTCACGGTTTCCCCGGTTACTTGCGGTTCCGCTCGGCGTGCGCGTCGTCTTCGCCGTCATCCGAACGCGCGGACGTCATGGACGGTCCGGCGTGGTCGGCGAGCTCGCTGGCGACGCGCATGAAGCCCTCGCGCCCGGCGGCGTGATCGCCCACCGGCTCGGGCCCCTTCCGAATCTTCATGTCCATGATGTAGATCCAGAGAACGAACAGAACGAGATAGATGATCCCGAACACGATCATCGAGAACAGGATCTCCCCAGCGCCCACGGACGGGCTGTACGCGTCGCCGGTGCGGAGCAGCCCGTACACGATCCACGGTTGCCGCCCCACCTCCGCGGCGGCCCATCCCGTCTGGTTGGCGATGAACGGGCCGACCACGGAGAACACAAACAGCCACAGCAGCCACTTCGTGCGGAACAGCGCGCCGCGCGCGTAGAGGAACGTCGCGAAGACGGTGATCGCGATGAAGTACATGCCCAGCGCCACCATGATGTGGTAGGTCTGGAACGTGATCCAGACCGGCGGCCAGTCTTCCCGCGCGAACTGGTCCAACCCGGTGATGGGCGTGCTGAAGTCCCCATGCACCAGGAAGGTCAGCAATCCCGGCACGGCCGCGCCGTAGTTGACCTCCCGGGCCTCCTGATCCGGCCAGCCCCACAGATACAGCGGGGCCGGTCCGTCGCCCGTCTCGAAATGCGCCTCGAACGCGGCGAGCTTGGCCGGCTGCGTCTCGGCGACGGTCCGCGCCTGGGAATGCCCCGACAGCAGCGCAAGCAGCGACAGGATGAGCGCGACGGGAAGGGCGACCTTGAACATCTTCTCCGCGGCGGAGACGTGTCGGTTACGCAGCATGTAGTAGGCGGCGATGCTCAACACGAAGAACGCGCCCAGGATGCCCGCGCCGAGCCAGACGTGAAGCAGCCGCTGCACGCTCGAAGGGCTGAACACGACCGCCCAGAAATCGACGATCTCGGCGCGATACTGCGGTTGCCCGTTGATCAGCAGCGGCGTGCCGTCGCGTTGCATCACCTGCACGATGTGGTGACCGGCGGGCGTCTGCTGCCAGGAATTGGCGACCGTTATCCAGACCGACGAGAACAGCGCGCCGACGGCGACCATCACAGTCGAGAAGAAGTGCATCTTGGGTCCGACGCGGTCCCATCCAAACACGAGCACGGCCAGGAAACCGGACTCGAGGAAGAAGGCGAAGATGCCCTCCGCGGCGAGGGCCGAGCCGAACACGTCGCCGACGTAGCGCGAGTAGGTGGACCAGTTCGTGCCGAACTCGAACTCCATCACGATGCCCGTGGCGACGCCCATGGCGAAGACGACCGCGAAGATGCCGGTCCAGAACCGCGCGATGGACTCGTACTCCTTGTCGCCGGTCTTGAGGTAGAGCCCCTCCATGATGACCATGAGCCAGCCCAGGCCGATGGACAACGGCGGGAACAGGTAGTGAAACGAGATCGTCAGTGCGAACTGCAACCGCGAAAGCAGTACCGGATCGAGATCCATGGATAGCGCTCCCAGCGTCGGGCCGATGGCGACGCACCGCCCGACGACTCACGTATTTCATCCCCGGAAGACCGAAGGAAGGCCCCGTTATCCTACCGACCGCTCATCGCGGCCCTATGCCGTCTGCCCCGCGCACCACTCGAACAGCGCGACCCACTCCGCCCGCTGCATCGCGACAAGGTCGGCGGGATCGCCGTCTCCGCGCCGCTCCACCTCGTCGATAAACGCGTGGCTGTCGTACTCGGGTATGCCCCGCATCGCGGGATGATCACCGACTCGGTTGAACCAGTAGTGGCTGTTCCCGAAATCGCCTTCGCGGCGATGCATGATGCCGTGCCAGAACGACCCCGTCTGCGTGGCGATGCCCTGGCTGACGCGGTGGCTCCGGTCGAGCTCGTCGACATACAGCCACAGCCCCGCGGCGAGCGTCGGGTCGCCCGCGACCGCCGGGTCGCGCAACACGCTCTGGGCAATCCCCAGCAGCTCGGGTGAGGCCCCCTCCGTGGGCACAAGGCGTCCCATCGCCTGGTCCGGAGGGAGCGCGGTGAGCAGCGGCGCGATGGCGCGCGCCATGGTGTTCGGCAGGTGCATTCGGCTCCGTCCTTCCAGATCCGCGCCGATACCACATGGCGCACGAATTCCTCGTTAGGAAAACATAGCATCAATCCCACCCGCGGTTCAAGACCATGCCCGCGCACGCCATGCTACAGCCGCGACATGCTCACGCGCGACCCAGCATGGCGATCACCGTCGCCACCATCTCCGTGCGGGCGACGCTGACCTGTCCGGCCTTGCCGGCGGCGCGGTACGCCTCGCGATCCGTGATGTCCTCGCGACGGCGCTTGCCCTCCATCAGGTTCTTGATCGACACCACGCCGTTCGCCAGCTCGTCCTCGCCGAGAATCACGGCCACCGGCACGCCGTAGTGGTCGGCATGCGAAAGCTGGTTGCCCATCCCCATCTTCTTCCGACTGGCGAAGTAGGGCTCTGTACGCAAACCGGCCGCGCGCAGCTCGCTCGCGAGTCGCAGCGTCTCAGCCAACGGGACGCGGCCCATCGTGACGACCAGCACCTCGGTGCGCGGGGGCGTCTCTGGCAACGCATCCACGGCCTCGAGTGCGCCGAGGAGGCGCTCCAAACCGAATGCGAAGCCCGTGCAGGGGATCCGCCGGTTCAGGAAGCGGTCCACGAGCCCGTCGTAGCGGCCGCCGCCGCCGAAGGAGCCGATCGCCGACGCGTCGGGGAGACCGATCTCGAACACGGGGCCGGTGTAATAATCGAGACCGCGCGCCAGGCTCGGGCTGAAGACCACATGCGCGTCGCCCACGCCCAGCGCCGTGAGGCAGGCGTCGAGATCCCGCATCTCCGCGACGGCCTTGTCGGTCAGGTCGGACGCGGGCAGCGCCGCCGCGACGTGGTCGACGACCTCGCCGCGCGTTGCGCCGGAGATCGCGATGAAGGCGAGGAGCCGGTCGATGACGTCCGCTTCGAGCCGCACGCCGGGGATCGGGTCGCCGGAGTCGTCGATGCGGCCTTCGCCCAGTTCGCGCCGCACGGCGTCGAGCCCGACCTTCTCGAGCTTGTCGATCACGCGCAGGACGTGCTTCGCCCGGGCGGGGTCGTGGATGCCGCACCCGTCAAGCAGCGCGTCGATGAGCTTGCGGTTGTTCACCTGAATCACGAACCCGCGGGCGTTGAGCCGCTGCATCACGGTGGTGATCGCCGAAAGCACTTCCGCGTCGACCGCGACCGAGTC
Organism: Candidatus Hydrogenedentes bacterium UBA6118; assembly: GCA_002422525.1. Lineage (GTDB taxonomy): Bacteria > Hydrogenedentota > Hydrogenedentia > Hydrogenedentales > SLHB01 > UBA6118. The sequence continues at coordinate 63,149 of DIWA01000086.1, read as the reverse complement.
CGGACCCGCGACGTCGATGTCGACTTGGGTGAACTGACGCAGGCGCCACTGCCCCGGCTTATCCGCGCGCCAGTTCGGGCCCACGGCGTACCGGCGGAACGGCGTCTTGAGCAGGTCCGGGTACTGCGCGAGCACGCGGGCGAACGGAACGGTGTGGTCGAACCGCAGGGCGATCGGGTCGCCCTCGGGGCTTTCGAGGCGGAACATCTCCTTGTTCGTCTCCTCGCCGCCCGCGCCCAGCAGGGTGTCCAGATACTCGAGCGCGGGCGTCTCGAGCGGGGCGAACCCGTAGAGCTCGAAGGCTTCCTCGACCGTGCGGATCACCGCGCGACGCAGCGCCGCCTGCTCCGGCAGTACGTCGTTGAAGCCCTTCAGCGTTCTCGGTTCAATGAGTTGTTTCGCAGCCATCGCACACGCGTCTTTCTGTTCGAGTTGGGCCCGGGCGTCCCGTCTATCCGCCGCCCATGCACACCGATCCCGCAAGGAAACCCTACTCAGATGAAAGAAACAGGGTAGCAATTGCGCGGCGGCTGCCGCAAAACCACGAACCACCCCTCTTGACGGGGCCTGCCGCGTTCCCGATAATCAGGTCAACCCACAGGAGGTTCCCCATGTCGTCGCTCGTCCTCTCGATCTCGCTGGTCCCCGCGTCGCTGCTCGCCCTCACCGCGGGCGGCGACGAACTGGAAGCGCGCCTGATCTTCCCGTTGCAGCCGCAACACACGCATTCCGCGAGCCTGGTCGAGCTGCCGAACGGCGACCTGCTGGCCTGCTGGTTCCAGGGCTCGGGCGAGCGCAAGGCGAACGACGTGGTGATCCGCGGCGCGCGGCTGCGGCGCGGCGCGGACGCGTGGAGCGAGCCGTTCGAGCTGGCCGACACCCCGAACCTGCCCGACTGCAACCCGATCCTCTTCCTCGACGCCCAGGACCGCCTCCACCTCATGTGGATCGCGGTGATCGCGAACCGCTGGGAACACTCGCTCCTGCGCTACTGCGTGTCGGAGGACTATGAGGGCGACGGCCCGCCGCGCTGGAATAGGGGCGACGTCCTGATCCTCGAACCAGGCGACGGCTTCCGCGCGGTCATGGAGGAGCGGTTCAAGGAGCTTGGAGTCTCTGAGGACCTCTGGGCGGAGTACGCCCTGCCCTACACCCGCCAACTGATCGCCGCCGCCGAGGACCCGATCAAGCGCCAGCTTGGGTGGATGACCCGCATCCGCCCCATCACGCTCGAGAGCGGGCGCATGGTCCTCCCCCTCTACTCCGACGGCTTCAACGCCGGTCTGGTCGCGCTGAGCGACGACGGCGGCGCGTCGTGGGGGCCGGGCGGGGCGATCATCGGCCTCGGCCCGATCCAGCCCAGCATCACCCAACGCAGCGACGGCGCGCTCGTGGCGTTCTGTCGCCAGAGCGGCCACCCGGACCGCGCCATCCTGCGCGCAATGTCCTTCGACGAAGGCGAGACGTGGACGCCGGCGGTCCCGACGGACCTGCCGAACCCCGACGCGAGCGTGCAGACCCTCGCTCTCGCGGACGGCCGCTGGCTGCTTGTCTACAACGACACACGGGAGGGCCGGGCATCGCTCGCCGCGGCGCTGAGCGACGACGAAGGCGAGACGTGGGGTCCCCCGCGTCCTCTCGAGCGCGGCGACGCCTCCTACAGCTACGCCACGGCGATCCAGACCCGCGACGGGCGCGTGCACGTGGTCTACTCCGTCCACACATCGGACGGCAAGGCGATCAAGCACGCGTCGTTCCCGCCGGACTGGCCCGCGGCAGGCTGATCAGCCCGACGCGCGCACTCGGCGATTTTCGCCACATCTCCGCCCGGATCGCCTGTATCCGGCGAAAACCGCGACCTCTCGCCGCCCATCCGCGCAGACATCGCACGCGCTAACCTTCTGCTGCGCAATATCTTACGCGTTCCCCTCCAATTGGCATCGCGCTTGCTCTATTATCCGCAGCAATGACACCGTACAGAGAAGGACCCCATTCCATGACCAGCAGACCCGAAGCGGAAACCACACGCGACAAGCGCCGGTTCGTCCGGACGCCGAGCGGGTGTGAACTGACGTGCATACGCCGGGACGGCGTGCGCATCGCGGGCCGCTGCTTCGACGTCGGGCGCGGCGGCATGGCCGTGGCGGTCGGCGCGCCCATGCCTGTCGGCGCGCATCTGCTGGTCTGCCGGGACGGGCTCGACGATCAGGCGATCGAACTGAAGGCCCAGGTCGTGTGGTGCGCGTTCGACGAGACGATCGGCACGTGGCGCATCGGGCTGCGGGTGTACCTGGCCGAGCCGGATGCGGTCGACATGATCGGCGAGCTTGTGTTCCTTGCGCTGCAAGAGGCTGGCGCGCTGTTCCCCGCGTTTCGGGCCCGCGGCGCCGAGAAACCCGCGGACGGCGGCTTGGTGCGGCGCGGGCGACGCGAGGCCGTCGGCGAACGCCGCACGGCCTATCGATTGGATTGGATCACGGTTAACCCCAGCGAACCCGCGGCGTCGGCGTGATCGACGCAGGGGCTGGAACCACATAAGGAGCGGCGAAAATGGGCATCTTCACACGCGTGCGAGACATTATCAGTTCGAACATCAACGCGATGCTCGACAAGGCGGAGGACCCGGAGAAGCTCGTCAAGATGATGATCCGGGAGATGGAGGACACCCTGGTCGAGGTGAAGGCGTCGTGCGCGGGCGCGATGGCGACCAAGAAGCGCGTCGAACGCGAGATCGACGAGGTGCGCGCCCGGGCCGAGGAATGGGCTGCGAAGGCCGACCTCGCCGTGAACAAGGGCCGCGACGACCTGGCCCGCGAGGCGCTGCTCGAGAAGCGGCGGTTCCTCGAACGGGTCGAGACGCTCGAAGGCGAGATCGACCACTGCGAGAGCCTCGTGGACCAGTACCAGGCGGACATCTCGCAGCTCGAGGACAAGCTGGCGTCGGCCCGCGAGCGGCAGCGCCTGCTGGTGCAGCGACATATTCATGCACGCCAGAAGCAGCGCGCGCAGTATGATATCCGGAAAGCCGACACCTCGGACGCGATGCACAGGTTCGACAACTTCGAGGAGCGCATCGAGCAGATGGAGGCCGAGGCGGAGCTGGTGAACTTCGGGCGCAAGCCGTCGCTCGAGGACGAGTTCTCGCAGCTCACCCGCGACGAGGCGCTCGAGAAAGAGCTGTCCGAACTGAAGGCGCGCAACCGGGGCGACGCCACGAGCTGAGGCCGCAGGCGTCGCCCGCGACGGGGTCGCATCGGGGCGAAGGAGGGGTGTGTCGAAATGAGGTCGCTGATCCGACTGCTCATACTGGGGTGGCTTGCCGTGGTGATGCTGGGCATCATCCTGCCGACGCTGATGGGGGCGCTTCTGGTCATTCCGATGACCCTCGCGCGTGCAGCGGCCGGCGTCTTCCAGGCGCCCTTGCGGATGGTCGGAATGACGGGCGGTCACGCCGCGCATTCCTCGATTGCGATCCTCCCGATGCTCGTGTTCGTCCTGCTCGTCGGCGCGGGGTTCCTCATCGCGATGCGGGCCCTCAGGGCGCGCCGCGGCGGTCGCGGCGGCTACGAACCGGAATCCGCCGCGGACGAGGCGCACATGATGCGCGAGATCCACCAGTCGCTGACGCGCATGGAGGATCGGATCGAGGCGCTGGAGACGATTCTGCTGGACAGCGGGATCGGGTTATCCTCGACGCGGGACAGCGGCCGGCGGGCGGACTATGAGACGGAACGGACAGAGCTGTGACGAGGCGAGCGCGATGAGTTGGAGACGGAGAGGCGGACAATCCTATAGAGAGCGCAGGCATGGGAATCGGCGTAGCGGAACTCGCGGTGATACTGATCTTCGGCATCCCGCTCGTGGCGATCGTGGGCGGCATCTTCCTGGCCGCGCTGCGCATCCTCAGGGGCGGCCCGACCCGAGGCGGGCAGATGGCCGAAGACGAGACGCAACTGGTGCAGGATCTGCACCAGGGGCTGCAGCGTATGGAGCAGCGTATCGAGACGCTCGAGACCTTGATTCTCGACCGCGAACGGAAAGGACAGGCGCGATGACGTACGACTCGGGACCGCCGCGCCGCGGGCTCTATCGCTCGCGCGACGGCATGATCTTCGGCGTGTGCCGAGGCGTGGCCGACTACCTCGACTTCTCCGCGGGGTGGCTGCGCGCGATCCTCGTGGCGGCGGCGGTGATGACGGGGTTCTGGCTCGTCGTCGGGCTCTACGTGCTGGCGGGCCTGATCATGCGGCTCGAACCGGCCATGCCGTTCCGCGACGATTCTGACGAGGAATTCTACCAGACCTACGCCTCGTCGCGTTCGCTCGCGCTGCAGCGCCTCAAGCGGACGTACGACAACCTCGAGCGCCGGATCCAGCGCATGGAAGCCATCGTCACGGCGCGCGACTTCGACTGGGAGCGCCGCCTGCGCGAAGGGCGCGAGTAGCCCGCGTGCACGCGGCAAGGGAGGGACGGCGCATGGCGACGGCTGCACCGCGAACTCGACGGTTCCCCTGGTGGATGGCCCCGGTCGTGTGGCCCTGCCGCCTGCTGTGGTGGATGTCCACGCGCACCGAGCGCCGCATGGGCATCCTGCTCACACTGCTGATCGGCGTCGCCTTCCTCCTCGTCGGCCTCTACCTCACTTCAACCATCATCGGGGCGATTCTGGGTCTGCCCATGGCTGTTCTGGGCGGGTTTCTTACGATGCGGGCGTTGTACTGAGACACACGGGGATGCAACGGGCGCGCCGCCCGAGAGGGCCGCGCCGCTGAACGGGGAGGGCGCATGGACGTTCACATACGCATCATCGCGATCATCCACATCATCTACGCCATGGCCGGCATGGTGATCGGCCTGCTGGTCTTCGGCTTCGGGGCCGCGCTCCCGTTCGCCTTCGGCAGCGATCCGGACACGCCGATCGCGATGGCGATCTTCAGCGGCATCGCCCTGTTCATCGCGCTGCTTTCCGCGCCGGGCCTGCTCGGCGGCATCGGCCTTCTGGGCTTCCGACCGTGGGCCCGTATCGTGATTCTCATCAAGAGCGCGTTTGACCTCCTCAGCTTCCCCCTCGGCACGGCGCTGGCGATCTACGCCTTCTGGGCCCTCCTGCACCACGACAGCGCGGACCTGTTCCGGCGGCCCGCCCGCCGCTACGACCCCGGGTATCCGCGCTCGGACTCCTTTTGACACGGATGCATGCACCGGACCAGACCGACGCACGACGGAGACGATGCCATGGGCGAGCAGAGATACACATCGGATGAGGTGAGCGAGATCGTGGCCGCGGCGCTGCGACGCAGGGAGACGCGCGACGGCGCCGTGGACCACGACACGCTCATCGAAACAGCGAGCGAGCTGGGGCTGGGCCGCGATGAGGTCGAGGCCGTGCTCGCGGAGCGGGCGGCGTCGCGACAGCGGGACGAGGCCTTCGCGATCTGGACGCGCCGCCAACGCGCCGAGTTCCGCGAGCACCTCGTCGCCTTCGTGTTCGTGAACCTGTTCCTGGTGGCGGTGGACCTGCTGACCCCGGGGGGCTCCTGGGCCTACTGGGTGATCCTCGCCTGGGGGCTGGGGCTGGCGTTCCACTGGTACGAGACCATGTACCCCGATGAGGACGAGGTCGACAAGGGCATCCGGAAGACGCTGGAACGGATGCCGGAGGCGGGGCGCACGGCGACCCGCCGGCCCGCGCCTACATGCGGGTTACGTCCTCGCGTGATGGATGCGGTCCGAGCTCGCCTGCAGGGAAGATGAGCACCTGCCGCACGCCGGCGACCGTGGATACCTGACGCACCATCCGGCGGGTCTCCTCGAAGAACGCCTCGCGGAGAACCTCCTCCGTCACTTCGCCCTCCTCGCGCACAGCAAGCAGCCGGTGCATGCAGTACAGGCCGAAGATGAAGGCGAACACGAACAGGAAGTCCATGCCGCGGATGTCGATGGTGGGCAGTTGCAGCACGGGCGCGGCCTCGACCCACCGGGCGAACACGAGATCGAGCCGCAGCTCGAAGGGCGCGAGCCGGTCCGCGGTGATCCCCGCGATGATCGGCGCGATCGCCGCGGCGATGCCCGACACCAGGGCGTTCACGGCCAGATAGGACGCCGCCCGCCCGTACGGCGCGCTCTTCAGCGCCAGGTTTCCCGCGCACAGGGCCACCCCGGCCAGCGCGATGCCCGAGACCACGTGGATCACGATCAGGAGCGGGAGCGTCAACAGATGCGGCTCCGGCATCGTGGTGAACGGCCACAGGAGCAGGGTGAGGAAGAACATCGGCACGGCGAGCAACAGCACGGATTTGTTGGTGAACCGGTCCGCCAACCGCCCCCATAGGCCGAAAAACGCCACGTTCGTGATCTGACTGAGCACAGACAGGGCCAGCACGAAGGTCATGCTCAGCCCGAGCTCCTGCAGCAGGTAGACCGCGAAGAACGGCGCCACGAAGTTCACCGCGAAACTCCACCACGCCATGAACACCAGCACCGCCCGAAAACGCGTGTCTCGGATGGGCTGCATCAACAGGGCGCGAATCGGCTCCGCCGGCGCCTGCGGCATGCGCGGCTCCGGCACGCGGCTGAGCACGGTCAGGCCGATCAGCCCGACGACGCCCGCCACCACGAACAACGCCGCGTAGGACCCCGCCCCAAGCTGGAACTGGTCGTTCATCGCGTCCACGGCCGCGCCCCCGCCGAAGCTGACCAGCGCGCCGATGAGCGTCGCCACAGTCAGCCGCCGCGCGAAGAAGGACGAAAGCCGCTCCATCGGCACCAGATCCCGGATCCATGAGTTGAAGGCGCACCAGGACACCGCCCCCAGCCCGTAGTGAAGCCCGAGGAACACCAACAGCATGGGGATCCGCCAGGACGCCGGCCACGGCGGGAACGGCAGCGTCGCCATGCCGAGCAGGGCCAACCGACTCAGCCACGCGGCGGATACCGACAGGAACCTGCGCCACCGGAGGCGCTCCACCAGGTAGGTCGCGGGGATCTGGATGACTTGGGCGATCGGGCCGACGGCGGACAGGATGCCGATCACCGTGTTCGAGGCGCCCAGGGCCAACGCCAGACCGATCAGAAAGGCGCCGGTGGTCAACACGAGGGTCACCTGCGAAAACGCCCCTTCGATGACGAGCGAACGGAGCCCGCGTTCGAGCCGATCCGGGCTGATCTCTTCGTCCGGCTTCACCCACCTGAGCATGTTCGTCGTCCTGTGATGCAGCCGTTCGCGCCGGCGCGGCCTATCGGAGCGAGCGCCCCGATTCCTACGTGGAGACAAGTGTACGTGCGGGGCGCCCGGGGTAGCAAACAAGCGACAGGAAGATCGGCCGAGATCCGGAAATCTGTATTTTATTTCAGTATCCATGTTGTTACATACGCCCCTCAAGCGCACCATACACACAACATATTGGGGAGATCCGGCCCCGCTGAAATCACGCATTCCATCCGACCTAACTCCTTGCGGCGCAAGGGGAACCACCGAGAGAAACCTCTTGCGCTTTGGGGCGGGAGGGTGTAGAATAGGGGTTGTTGAATGGTGGTAGTCGGGCGGTCAAGGGGTTGCGAGCGACCACAAATCGCCCCACAGTTTCCCCTCCGACCGGGGGCCCGGCGCAACGCCATTCCGGGGATAGGCGGATGTATTTCGGCGAGGCCGTATCGAAGTTGGATGAGAAAGGGCGCATCACCGTGCCCCGTCGCATCCGCGATACGATGAACGGGCTCGGCCACGCCATCTGGTATCTCACCCGCGGGTACGACGGCTGCCTGTTCATGTTTCCCCACCCTGCATGGGAACAGCTCCGCAAGAAGGCGGGGCGGTTCGACTCGATCGACACCCGCGCACTGGACTTCAAACGGTTGTTCTTCAGCAGCGTCGCGGAGTCCCGACCCGACCCGCAGGGAAGAATGGCGATCCCGCAGCATCTTCGCGAGTACGCGCGGATCGACAAGGAGGCCGTGGTTATCGGCGTTGAAGACCACCTTGAGCTGTGGAGCAAGGAGGTCTGGCAGGAGTTCGTGGCTGCGCGCGAACCCAAGTTCAGGGAGATGTCGGTTCCTGTCATCGAAGGCGGACCGACCGAGGCGGAACACTCCGAGGAGGAGAAAGGGGCGGACCATGGTAGCGATCGATCGGATGGATAAGGGCGCGGTGACGGTCCTGCGGCTGCGGGGCGACATCGACGAGTGCGGCGTCGAGGCCTTGCGGACGGCGTTGTACGATTGCCTCGCCGAACATCGGTTCAACGTCGTGCTGAACATGCGCGACGTGTGCTACATCAGTTGCATGGGCATCGGGGTGCTCGTGGAGCGGCTTCGGAAGTTCCAGGCGTTCCACGGCGACATGAAGCTCGTGGCGCTGAACGTGTACGCGGAGCGGATGTTCCGCATGGCGGGCCTGAGCGGCATGTTCGACACGTACGACACGGAAGCGCGGGCCGTCAGCATGTTCCGGAAGGCGGCCTGAGATTGCACGACGCCGCGGGGCATGTCCCCGTGCTGTCCGCGGAGGCGCTTCACTATCTGAACATTGACCCGGCCGGGACCTACGTGGACTGCACGGCTGGAGGCGGCGGCCACAGCGAGCTGATCGCTGAGCGGCTGACGACGGGCCGCCTGATCGCGCTGGACCGAGACCCCGAAGCGGTTGAGCGCGTGCGACAGCGACTGGCCCCCTACCCCGCCGCGCAGGCGATCTGCCGGAACTACGCGGAACTCGCCGGGGCGTTGGCCGAGTTGGGCATCAAAACGGTCGAGGGCATACTGGTGGATGCGGGCTTGTCGAGCTGCCAGTTGGACGATGCGCGGCGCGGTTTCTCGCTGCAGGCGGAGGGGCCGTTGGACATGCGCATGGACGCGACCCGGGGCGTGTCCGCCGCGGCCTGGCTGCGCGAGCAGACCCGGGAGTCGTTGATGCAGACGCTGCGCGCGTACGGCGATGTCCGGCCCGCGCGCCGCATCGCCGAGACGGTGATCGCGCGCGCGCACGCGGGACGACTGAACACGACCGGTGAACTGCGTCAGGCCGTGTGCGACGCGTTGCCGTTCGTCCATGGCGAACCGGACGAGGTCCGGACCGTGTTCCAGGCGATCCGCATCGCCGTGAACGATGAGCTGAACGCCTTGCGGACCGGATTGACCCAGATGATCGACGCGCTCGCTCCTGGGGGGCGGCTGGCGGTCATCTCATTCCACTCAGGAGAAGACAGAATCGTGAAGCAGGCGTTTCGGTCGGCGTCCCGCGTGCAACGGGAGCTGTTCCCGGACGGACGGGTGGCGCAGACGCATCCGCCCCGCTTGAGGGTGCTCACGCCGCGCCCGGTGTCGCCGAGCGAAACGGAGCGCCGCGCCAACCCGAGGGCGCACAGCGCACGACTGCGGGCGGCCGAACGCCTGCCGGAGGAGGGCGGACCACAATGAGCGGTGTCATTCGCGATCAGCGCACGCGTGCGCTCAACTACGTTTTCGGGGCCGGCATCCTGTGGTTGCCGGTTCTGCTGCTTGTGTTCGGGGTGCTGTTCTACGAGACCTGGATCCAGCTCCAGGTCTACGAGCAGGACTACGCCACGTCGCAGCTCAGTCGGGAGATCCGCGAACTCAAGACGCAGATCAAGAACCTCGAGGCCGAGAGCGCGGACTTGGCCGCGATGTGGCGGCTCGAATCCAAAGCCCTCGCGATGGGCATGGTCGAACCCCAGCCCGGACAGGTCGTCGTGATCGACCCGGCAGGGGTCCTCCCCCCCACGCTGCCGAACCGCGACTTCCGCGTGGCGCAGATGGGCCAGTCGGTGACGCCGCCGCCCGGCGGGGCCGTCGTCGAGTGAGGAGACGCCATGTCCATGCAGCACGAGCAGCAGGCGCCCCAGTCCGTTGAGCGCGCGGTAACGGCGCATCACCGCAAACGGATACGGATAGCGCTCTGGCTGTTCCTGCTCGGCTTCGGCGGCGTCATCCTTCAACTGGTCCATGTGCATATCAGCCCGCGGTGGGACCTCAGCCAGGAAGAGATGTACCACATCGGGCGCGTCACAATTCAGCGGCCGCGGGGGAATATCTACGACAGCGCCGACCGTCTGCTGGCCACCGACCGCGACGTTCATTCCCTCTCCGCCGATCCGGCGCGCATCCCCGACCCTGAGATCGTGGCGATGCGGCTCGCGCCCATCCTCGACATGGACGTCCAGAAACTCGAGGCGTTGCTCTCGACCACGGGTCCGGAAGGACGTGCCAAGCGCTTCTCTTGGATCAAGCGCTACCTGACCGAACGCGAGGTGAGCGCGCTGGGAGACCTGGATGAGATCGCGCCGAAGGCGCTGCATCTCGAAGTGGAGGGCCTTCGGTTCTACCCGCAGGGCGAGCTGGCCGCGCACGTGCTCGGGTTCGCCGATCGCGACGGAGACGGCAAAGAAGGGCTCGAACGGACGTACAACGAGTACCTGAGCAGCACGCCCGGACGTCGCGTGGGCGGAAAGGACCGCAACCTGGTGCTGCTGCCGTCGCTGACGACCGACTACGAACCGCCGCAAGGCGGGGCGGATCTCCATCTGACGCTCGACGCCGACATGCAGCACAACCTGGAACGCGAACTCGATGCCGTGCTGATCCGCTGCAAGGCCGAGCATGCCAAAGGGATCATGATGGACCCCTTCACCGGGGAGATCTACGCGCTGGCGTCGCGACCGGCGTTCGACCCGAATGACTACGGGGCCTACGAAGACAGACTGCGCTATAACCGGGCCGTGCGCGACGTGTTCGAGCCCGGATCCTCGTTCAAGATCGTCACGGCGTCGGCCGCGCTCGAACTCGGCCTTGTCCGCCCCGATACGCCGGTGGACTGCGAAGGCGGTCTCTACTACCCCTACGCCGGCCGACGCATCACGGATACGCACAAGATGGACGTCGCGCCGTTCTCGATGTGCTTCGCGGAGTCGAGCAACATCGCGATGATCAAGACCGCCGCCCTGTTGGGACCGGAGACGCTCTATGAGTGGATGCAGCGCTTCGGGTTCGGCCAGGCTACCAGTCGCGACTTCCCCATGGAGACCAAGGGCATGCTCTGGCCGCTGAGCACCTGGCAACGCGCGTCGATGGTCTCGCTGCCGATGGGCCAGGAAGTGGGCGTGTCGATACTGCAGCTCGCGCGGGCCTTCAGCGTGATCGCGAACGGCGGCCTGTTGATCGAGCCGCACATCGTCGATCACATCGTCGACACCGAGGGACAGGTCATCTACAGCTACAATCCGCCGGCGCCCCGCCGGATCCTGCATGAGGAGACCGCGCGGGTGATGCGGGAGCTGTGTCACGAGGTGGTGACGCACGGCACCGGCGCCTACGCCCACATTCCGGAGTATCGGGTCGGCGGGAAGACGGGCACGGCGCAGATCGCCCGACCCAGGGAAGAGGGCGGCGGATACTACTCGAATCGGTACAATACCGTTTTCGGCGGGTTCGCCCCGCTGGCCAACCCGCGGATCTGCGCGGTGATCGTGGTGCATGCGCCGATGGTCCAGCTCCACTACGGCGGCTACGTGTGCGGCCCGGTGTTCCGGAAGGTGGTCCACGATGCGCTGGTCGACATGGGCGTTCCGGAGGACCCGGCGCAAGTCGAAGTCACCGTGCCGCCGGTCTACGAGCCGGACGCGGATGCCGTCGTGGCGCGGGTGGACTGGAACATGATGGAACCTTCCATGAGCGACCTGCTCGCTCCGATCGAGCTGGAACAGGTGCAACTCGCCCCCCGCTCCGAGGATATAGATCCCAACGCGCCGCGACTGCCCGACTTCATCGGGATGACCAAACGCGAGGCGCGGGAGGAGGTGCGCAAGTTGAACCTGCCCTGGTCAGTTCGCGGAAGCGGGTGGGTGGTCTATCAGAACCCGCCGGCCGGCACGCCCCTGTACGACGTGAGCGTCTGCCGCCTGGTGTTCGCCAACGAACGCAGAGATGCCGAAGATGCGGTTGAGTGATCTGCTCCCGCTGCTCGACTCCGACCGCACCGACCTGGGGCGCCTGGATATCCGCTCCGTAACCGAAGACAGCCGCCGGGCGGCGCCCGGTTGCCTGTTCTTCGCGCTGCGCGGCGAACACGTCGACGGGCACGACTATATCGAACGGGCCGCCGCGCAAGGCGCCGTCGCGGTGGCGGGCGACCGCGCGGACATCGTCGCATCCGGCGGCCTGCCCTACATCCGCTGCACGAACCCCCGCCGGGCCCTGGGGGCGATCGCGCACCGCCTCGCAGGCGACCCCAGCCGCGCCCTCACCGTCATCGGCGTGACTGGGACCAACGGCAAGTCGAGCGTTGTCAATCTGTTGCAGCGCATGCTCGAGGAGGCGGGACATCCCACGGCGTGCTTCGGCACTCTGGGCTACGTCTTGGGCGACGAGCACATTCCCGCCCCGCACACCACCCCGTTCGCGGAGGACCTCGCACGGATCTTCGCCGCCGCCCGCGACAAGGGCATGACGCACGTCGCCATGGAGGTGAGCTCGCACGCCCTTATCCAGGAACGCGTGGCGGGGATCCGGTTCGACGCCGCCGCGTTCACGAACCTCACGCGGGATCACCTCGACTACCACCGCGATCTGGAGGACTATCTCGAGGCTAAGCTGCTGTTGTTCAAACGCTTGGAACGGTCCGGCGCGTTCGCGGTCGTCAATCTGGACGACCCGGCCGCCCCTCGCTTCCTGTCGGCCACGAACGCCCCGCGCCGCACCTATGGGACCGGCGGCGACTATAGCGCCTCGGACATCCGGATCGAGGCGAACCGCATGCGATTCCGCGCCGCAACGCCCGCCGGTGACGTGGACATCGAGACGCGGCTGCTCGGCCGGTTCAACGTGTCCAATATCTTGTGTGCGATGGCGACGGGTGGCGGATTGGGGCTCGGACTTGATACCATGAGGCGGGCCCTCGCGGGCATGCCTTGCGTGCCGGGGCGTTTCGAGCACGTAGACGTCGGTCAGCCGTTCCAGGTGATCGTGGACTACGCCCACACGGAGGATGGTCTGCGCAATGCGCTTCAGGCAGCTCGAGACCTCTGCCGCGGCCGTCTGCTGGTCGTGTTCGGGTGCGGCGGCGATCGCGACAGAGGCAAGCGCCCCAAGATGGGCGCGGCGGCCGCGACGCTCAGCGACTTCTCCATCCTCACTTCCGACAATCCCCGCTCCGAGGACCCTCTCCGGATCCTGGAAGACATCGAGGCGGGGATGACTGCGTCGGGCCGCACGCGGGACGCGGGTTACCTCCTTGAACCCGACCGTGCGGCGGCGATTGAACGCGCGATCCGGATGGCCCGTCCCGGCGACGTGGTGATGATCGCGGGCAAGGGCCACGAGGACTACCAGATACTGGGCTCCACACGTATACATTTCGACGATCGCGAGACGGCGCGGGAAGTCCTGCGCCGTCTTGCATAACCCAGGAGGATATGAGCTATGGGCGTTTCAACGGCTGCGGTGACGATCGACCGGCTCACGGAGGGAGACGAAGACACGGCACAGGCGGTAGCCGAGCTGCTTTGCGCGTCATGCGGGGGACGCGAAAAGCTGGCTCGGTTCCTGGCCAATCCGAACAATGTGCTCATGGTCGCCCGACAGGACGACGTTCCCGTCGGGTTCGCGCTCGCCTACGTGCTCGAGCGCTTCGATTCGCGCACCCCGATGCTGTACCTGCACGAGATCGACGTGTCCACCCGCCATCACCGCGAAGGCATCGGCAGGGCGCTCGTTGAGGAGCTCCGCCGGCTCTGCGTCACGGAGCAGTACTCGAAGATGTTCGCCATGACCAATCGGTCCAACACGCCGGCCGTTCGGCTGTTCGAGTCCACCGGAGGGATCGCCACCAACTCGGACGATGTGATGTACCGCTACAAGCGATTCGACTGAACCAGAGGGAACGCCGCGTCCGATGGCATGGACCTACTCACTCAATGAACTCGCCGACGCGATCGGCGCGGCGCCTGTCGCCGAGGACACGCGCTTCACCAGCGTCTCGACCGACACGCGCTCGCTGCAACCCGGCGCGGTGTTCTTTGCGCTCTCCGGCGAACGGTTCGACGGACAGGCGTTCGTTGACAAAGCCTTCGAGCAGGGAGCCGCGGCCGCGGTGACGCGGCTCCCCGTCTCCTCCGGCCCCCACATCGTCGTCGCCGATCCCCTGGCCGCGCTGCAGGCCTTTGCGGGGCGCCATCGCGCGCGTCTCCAACCGGCGCTGTTTGCACTGACGGGGTCCTGCGGCAAGACGACCGCGAAAGAGATGACGGCCGCGCTGCTCGCGACCAAACGTCGCGTGGTGAAGACCCCGGGCAATCTCAACAACGAGATCGGGTGTCCCCTCTCGCTGCTGCAGATGGACGCGGCCACGGAGGTCGCGGTGATCGAGATGGGCGCGAACCACCCCGGCGAGATCGCCCGGCTGTGCGAGATCGCGCGACCGACGGAGTCGGCCATCACCCTGATCGCACCGGCGCACCTCGAAGGGTTCGGCACGGTCGAGCGCGTGGCCGAGGCCAAAGGCGAGATCGTCGCGGGTCTGCCGGCGGACGGCCTCTTCTACGTCAACACCGACGACGCGGCGTGCGTGCGGCTGGCCGAACGGCATCCGGGCCGAATCGTGCGCTTCGGCCGGTCGGGCGATGTCGCTCTGCGCCGATGTGCGCCGACCTCCGACCACAACGGGCTGCACCTCACGATCGATCCGATCGGCGCGATCACGCTGCCGCTGCCGTGCCGCGCCCTCGTAACCAACGTGCTGCTCGCCGTCGCCGTGGCGCTGGAGCACGGGGTCGACACGTTCGAGGAGCCCCTGCACGCGGTCATCGAAGCGGCCACGAACCGGTTTCGCGTGTATCGGAAAGACGGCGTTGAGATCATCGACGATACCTACAACGCAAACCCGGCCAGCATGCGCGCGGCGCTCGAGGCATTGTCGCAACGTCCCGCGCGGGCGCGTCACGCCGTGCTGGGGGATATGCTCGAGCTGGGCGAATCCGCGCAACGGTTGCACGAGGAGGTGGGCGAACTCGCCGGACGCCTTGGCATCGACCGCCTGTATCTGCGCGGCGACCACGCTACGCATGTGGCCGAGGCGGCGCTGCGAGCGGGCGTGAGGCACGCGCAGGTCGCCCAGGAGCACGAGGCGTTGGCCGCGTTGCTGGGCGCCGCGCTGCGCCCCGGCGACACGGTGTTGTTCAAAGGTTCGCGAGGCATGCAGATGGAGCGCGTCATCGGCGCGTTACGCATCCCGGGGGAGTAGTTCGCCGATGCTGCACTATCTGGGAATCTTCCTGCGTGACGTCTTCTCGCCGCTCAACGTGTTCACCTATCTTACGGTGCGGGCCGGCGGAGCCGCGATCACCGCTCTCCTCATCTCGCTGATCATCGGACCGGCGGTCATCCGCCGCCTGCGTGCGCTGAAGATCGGCCAGTTCATCCGACGCGACCATGTGGCGGACCTGCACGAGCTGCACAAGAAGAAAGAGGGCACGCCCACGATGGGCGGGGCGCTCATCATCATCGCGACGGTGCTGAGCCTGCTCCTGTGGGGCCGGTTCACGAACCGACTGCTGATCATCACCGTGCTCGTGTTCTGCGGGCTCGGGCTCGTCGGGTTCATCGACGACTACATCAGTCTGCGGCGCAAACACAACAAGGGGCTGTCCGCGCGCGCGAAGTTCGCCGGCCAGATCCTCATCGGCCTCCTGTTGGGAACCTACCTCTATCTTGCTCCGATCACGGAGGACGGAGTGCGCATAGACAAGGAGGATGTACACGACTGGAGTGCGATCGCCACGGTGGAGCACGCCCTGACGCACGGCGTCTCGCCGGTCGGAGCCGACCCGTCTCCAGGGAATGGATCGCTGGGCGCCGAGGAACAGAATCAACTGCTCGGCCGGCTCAACGAGCTGCTCCTGAACCAGGACTTGTATGCACGGTATGATTGGAGCGGCGTCGCCCTGGATGAGGAAGGCGAAGCCTTGCGCGCACGTCATGCCGAGGGGCTCAGCCTGCGCGACCAGCGCCGCCTGAACCGGATCCTCATCGAGACCGCGTTCCCCACGGCGATGGCGTCGGTCGAGGGGTTCACACCCAATCTGCACACCAAACTGGAGATCCCCGGCCTGAAATCGGTGTTCCTGCCGTTGGGAATGGCCTATATCCTCTTCGTGCTGCTGGTGATCGTGGGCTCGTCCAATGCGGTCAACCTGACGGACGGCCTCGATGGGCTCGCGATCGGCGCATCCATCATCTCCATCATGGCGTACACCGCTATCGCATATGTGGTGAGCCGGTCCGACTGGTCGCGCTACCTGTTCCTGGTGTACGTGCCCGAGGCGACCGAGCTGTTCGTGTTCGGCGCGGCGCTGCTCGGCGCCGGGCTGGGCTTCCTCTGGTACAACTGCCACCCGGCCGAAGTGTTCATGGGCGACACTGGTTCGCTGGCCTTGGGCGGCGCGCTGGGAACGATGGCCGTCCTGACCAAGCAGGAGCTCCTGCTGATCCTGGTCGGAGGTCTCTTCGTCATGGAGGCCGGCAGCGTGATCCTGCAGGTGGCGTCGTTCAAGCTGCGCGGCAAGCGCATCTTCCGCATGTCGCCGCTGCATCACCATTTCGAACTGATCGGGTGGTCTGAGACGAAAGTCGTGATCCGGTTCTGGATCATGGCGATAGTATTCGCGCTGATGAGCCTCGGCGCGCTGAAGCTCAGGTGAGGTTGATGGACCTTCGTGGCAAGAAAGTGACTGTGGTGGGCCTGGGCCGCACGGCCGTGGCGCTCATCCGTCTGCTCCAACGCGAAGGCGCCTGCCCCCTGGTTACGGAGACGCGCCCGCGCGAGGCCGTCGCGGCGTTCGCCGCCGAAGTCGAGGCGATGGGCGTGCCGCTCGAGTGCGGCGGACACACGGTCGAGGCCTTCAGCAACGCCGATTTCGTCGTGCCGAGCCCCGGCGTCTCCCCGCGCATGGAGTACATCCGGCGCGCGCTCTACGACGGCGTGGCGATCATGGGCGAGATGGAGATGGCCTATCGCTTCTGCCGCTCCAGACTGCTCGCCATCACCGGCACCAACGGAAAGACCACCTCGACGACCCTGCTGCACCACTGCATCGCCTCCTGCGGCGCATCGGCGCTGCTGGCCGGCAACAACGACATGCCGCTCTCCGAGGCGGTCATGGCCGATCCTCCCCCGGAGTACATCGTGCTCGAGGTCAGCAGCTATCAGCTCGAGACCGCCTGGGTGTTCCATCCATGGATCGGGGCCGTGCTCAACGTCACGCCGGACCATCTGGAGCGGCACGGGACGATCGGGCAGTACGCCAGCGTGAAAGCCAAGATGTTCGCGCGGCAACGCCCGGGCGAACATGCGGTGGTGAACGAAGACGACGATCTCGTCGGCGCGATGGATATCCCGCCCGCCGTGACACGGTGGTCGTTCTCCATCGAAGGGCGCGTGGAACAGGGCTTCTGGCGCGACGGCGACGTGATCCGCTTCGGCTCGGAAGACGTCCTCCCCGTCTCGGATCTGCCGCTTCCCGGCGCCCACAACCTGCAGAACGCGCTCGCCGTACTCACCATGGCGCGGGCGGGCGGCTTCGATGAGCAGGGCATCCTGAACGCACTGCGCTCGTTTCGCGGCGTGGCGCATCGGCTCGAGTTCATCGCGTCGCTCGACGGCGTGTGCTATTACAACGACTCCAAAGCGACGAACATCGACAGTCTGCGCGTGGCGCTCGAGGGGTTCTCCCAACCCGTCGTGCTGATCGCCGGCGGTCGCGGCAAGGGGGCGGACTACGCGCCCTTGCGGCAGATCGTCGGGTCCCGCGTGCGCGGCATGGTCGTGATCGGCGAGGAAGCCGGCGCCTTGCGAGCCGCGTTCTCCGATCTCGTGCCCGTCTCCGACGCGACCGACATGGCCGACGCCGTGGCGCAGGCCGCCGACATGGCGCGGACGGGCGACGTGGTGCTGCTGTCGCCGGCATGCGCCAGCTTCGACATGTTCCGCGACTTCGAAGAGCGGGGCGACTGCTTCCGCCGGTGCGTACGCGAGCGGGTCGCTGCCCAACCCAAGGAGAAGGCCACATGAAACGCGATGCGGTTGTGTTGGTGAACGTGGTCATGGCGCTCGTGCTGGTCGGCGTGCTCATGGTGTACAGCGCGGGGACCGTGCGGGGATACCAGGCGAACAGCGACGCGATGGGTCACACGTTCCGCTATCTCTGGGGCCAAGTGCTGCGCGTCGGCATCGGGCTGACGCTGCTCTTCCTGGCGGCGCGGTTCGACTACCACAACTACAGGAAACGCAAGGTGCTGTGGGGGATCGGCCTCGCCACGATCTTCCTGCTTGTGATCGTCCTGATCCTCGGCGAGGAGGTCAACGGGGCGCGTCGGTGGATCCGGATCTTCGGCTTCTCGATCCAGCCGTCCGACTTCGCGAGGATCGCGGTGGTCATCCTGCTGGCCGTGAAGCTGAGCGAGAATCAGGACCTCATCCGGAGTCTGTGGCGCGGGTTCGTCCCCCCGTTGATGCTGGCTGGGTTCTTCGCGGGGCTGATCATCCTCGAGCCGGACATCGGCACGCCGTTCGTGCTCGGGTGCACCGCCCTCACCATGGCGCTCATGGCCGGGGCCAAGGTCTGGCACTTCATACTGGCCATCGGCCCCGCTGCCGCGATCGGCCTCACATATATCCAACTGAACCCGCACGCCTACCGACGCGTCTACTCCTTCCGGAACCCTGTGGAGTATCGGCTCGACGAGGGCTGGCAACTGCTGCAGTCGCTCTGGGCCTTCGCCCGCGGCGGCATCTTCGGCCAGGGGCCTGGCGCCGGACAGCAGAAGCTGCACTACCTTCCGGAGGCGCACTCCGACTTCATCTTCGCCGTGCTCGGCGAGGAGTGGGGATTGGTGGGCACGCTCGCCGTCGCGACGCTGTTCGTCGTCTTCGTCGTCATCGCGCTCCGCATCGCCGTGTGCGCGCCCGACCTCTTGGGCTCCCTGCTGGCCGGCGGCATCGCGACCATCATCGCGCTGCAGGCGGCGCTGAACATGGGCGTCACCACCGGACTGCTCCCCACGAAGGGGCTCACCCTTCCGTTCATCAGCGCGGGCGGCACGGCCCTCATCGTCTACCTCGCGATGATCGGCGTGCTGCTCAACGTGGCGGGGCAAGCGGTCGAACGCGATCCGGCGCCGAAGCGCGTCGCCGCAAGCGCCTGAGCCGCACGTCGCAGTCACATCGCAGTCGGCCTGACACAGACACAGGCCGAAGGGGGTTTCAGTGAGAATCATGGTCACTGGAGGCGGCACGGGCGGGCATACCTCGCCCGCCGTCGCCGTCATCGAGGAATTGCGTCGCCGCGACCCCGGACTCGACCTGCGTTGGGTCGGCCGACGCGGCGGCATCGAGGAGCGGATCTGCTCACGGCTCGATATCCCGTTCCGCGCCGTGTCGGTTGCGGGGTGGCCGCGCCGCGGACGGATCAGGCAGCTCGCCGTCGGCGGCATCCTGGCCGTCGGCCTCGTGCAGTCGTGGCTGCTGCTCCGCCGGTTCCAGCCGCAGATCGTCTTCGGCGTGGGGGGCTACGTGTCGCTGCCGCTCGGCTACGCCGCCGCGCGCATGGGCATCCCCGTCGTGCTGCACGAACAGAACCGGCTGCTGGGTATGGCCAACCGCGTGCTGGCGCCGCGCGCCGCGCAGATCCTCCTCAGCTATCCGGACACCGTCGGATCCTACCCCAAGGACCGCGCCGCGGTCGTCGGGAACCCGGTGCGCCCCGCCTTCACGATGCCGCCGTCGATCGCGGAAGCCCGTGCGGCGATGGACCTCGATGCGGGCATACCGGTCGTGCTCGTCGTCGGCGGCAGCCAGGGCGCGCGCACGTTGAACACCGCCGTCGCCGAGGCTTTGTCGCAGGCGTCGGAAGGCGAGTTCCAGCTCATCTGGATGACGGGTCCGAACGACGCCCCCGCGGCGCGCATTCGGGCCGACCAGGCGCCGATTCGCGTGCAGGTCCATCCATTCATCGACGACATGGTGACGGCCTGCGCCGCCGCCGACCTGATTGTTGCGCGGTCCGGCGCATCCACGACCGCGGAGATCGCGGTGCTGGGCAAGCCCAGCGTGCTCGTCCCCTACCCCCACGCGGCGGAGAACCATCAGGAAGAGAATGCGCGCGTGCTGGAGGAGGCGGGCGCCGCTGAGGTCCTGCTCGACGGCGATTGCACGGGGGAACGGTTGCTGGCGCGCGTGCGAGCCATCCTGAGCGACCCGGATCGGCGGGTGCGGATGGGGAAGGCGGCCTTGGCTTTCGGACGCCCGGAAGCGGCCGACCGCATCGCCGAGACGATACTGTCGCTGGTCTTCGAAGCGCCTCGCAATGCCGCCGCGCTTGAGGCGGACGAAGCTGACCAGACCGACGAGACCGACGGAACCTAGTCCGCCATCTCCTCGATGATCGCGACGCCGGCGCTGGTTCCGATGCGGTTCGCGCCGGCCTCCACCATCTGGGCCGCGTCCATATAGGTGCGAATGCCCCCGGCGGCCTTCACGCCAAGGCTCCGGCCGACGACGCGCCGCATGAGCGCGACGTCCTCCAGGGTCGCTCCGCTGCGACAGAACCCCGTCGACGTCTTCACGAACGCCGCGCCGCTGCGGACGCTCATCTCGCACACGCTGATCTTCTCTTCGCGCGACAGCAGCCCCGCCTCGAGAATCACCTTCACGGGCGTATCGGGCACAGCTCGCACGACGGCCAGGATCTCCCGCTCGACGAAGTCCGGGAATCCGGACCGCATCGCTCCGACATTGATGACGAAGTCTACCTCAGCGGCCCCGTTTCGAACCGCTTCCCGGGCCTCTTCGACCTTCATGTGCGCCGTGCTCGCCCCGAGCGGAAACCCGACGCATGCGCACACGCCGACGCCGCTGTCTGCAAGCCGTCGTGCGCAATAGGACACCCACACCGGGTTCACGGTGACCGTGGCGAACGCATAGCGGCGCGCCTCGTCGCAAAGCTGCATGATGTCCCGTTGGGAAGCATCCGAACGCACCAACGTGTGGTCGATCAGACGGGCGAACTGGGCGCGTCCGAGCATACTGACTGACTGGGCCGAATCCATGACGACGTGTACTTCCCCTCGATGCGGCGCGGCGAAGATCGCGCGTCGCAACCCAAGATACCACGCGGCTGCACCCTACACAATGCGGCGGGGGCGCACCGTCGGCCCCCGCGCGAAGGGCGCTCAACCTCGCCTGGACGCGAGGGCCTCGAGGATGCGTTCGTAACACTCATAGGGCACGCGCACCTTGCCCATCTCCGGCGACCGCGACGCCACGCCGTGGCAATCGGACCCGCCGGACACAAGCAGATCGCGCTCGGCGGCGGCCTGCAGGTACAGCTCGACGCGTCCGGGCGAATGCTTCACGTGGTACGCCTCGATGCCGTCGAACGGCAGTTGCAGCAGTTTGCCCAGACGACGGCGC
Source organism: Candidatus Hydrogenedentes bacterium UBA6118 (assembly GCA_002422525.1). GTDB lineage: Bacteria > Hydrogenedentota > Hydrogenedentia > Hydrogenedentales > SLHB01 > UBA6118. The sequence continues at coordinate 41,674 of DIWA01000086.1, read as the reverse complement.
GCGGCGCCGATGCCCGGATGCGCGACGAACGCCAGACCGCCTGCCCCGTGGATCGCCTCGATCGCCGCGGCGCAGTCGATCCGCGCCTTGCCCACGAAGGCCTTCCCGCCGGGGTTGAGAAAGCGGTCAAACGCCTGTTGCACCGTGCGCGCGTGGCCGAGACGCCGAATCTCCTGGGCGATGTGCATGCGACCGATCACGCCGCCCGCGCCGAGCCGCGTCCGCACGGCATCCAGGTCGATCTCGACGCCGGCGCCGACCAGCTTCTCGGCGATGCGTTCGGCGCGGCGCAGACGGCCATCCGCCAGCGCCTCCAACGTCGCGAGCAGACCGGGGCGGGTCGGGTCGATGCCAAGCCCGACGACGTGGATCTCGGCGCCGTCGTACTCGGCGCTGATCTCCGTGCCGGAGAGAAAACCCATCCCCGCTTCCTCGGCCGCTTGTCGCGCGATCGCGACGCCGGACACCGTGTCGTGGTCCGTGAGGGCGATCGCCGCGAAGCCCAACGCCGCCGCCCGCCGCACCACTTCGTCCGGCGCGTCGGATCCGTCCGAGCAGTGCGAGTGGGTATGCAGATCAACAACGCGCACTATGCCGAGTCGACCGGGTTCCCGCCGTTTGCGTCCGGCGACGTCTCCCCCGGATCAGCTTCTCCCCATTCCGCCCTGAGACGGTCGAGCACGCCGTTCACGAAGCGCGAGGCCTCCTCGGCCCCGAAGCGCCTGGCCACCTCGACAGCCTCGTTGATCGCCACGCGCGGGGGCACGTCTGGAAACGACAGCATCTCAACCAGCGCCACACGAAGCACGTTGCGTTCTATCCGCCCGACGCGCACAGGGTTCCAGTTCTCAACCGCCGCTGCGATGCGCGCATCGAGCGCGGGCAGGTCGTCCATCACGCCGCGGATGAGGCGCTCGGCATACTCATGGACGCGCGGCTGCGACGGGTTGCTCTCCCAGAAGGGGTCGATCGCCGCCTCCCAATCGTAGGCGGTGAAATCGAGTCCGAACAGGAACTGCACCGCACGTTCACGGGCGCGCCTGCGCACACTGGCGCGATCGCCGGATCCCGATCGATGTACAGCGCCCACCTACACCTGCTCCATCAGGTTGACCATCTCGATCGCGGACACGGCCGCATCGAAGCCCTTGTTCCCGGCCTTCGTGCCCGCACGCTCCACGGCCTGCTCGATCGTGTCGGTCGTGAGGACGCCGAAGATCACCGGAACGCCGGCCTCAAGCCCGACGTGCGCGACGCCCTTCGCGGCCTCGGCGGCCACGTAGTCGAAATGCGGCGTGCTCCCCCGGATCACCGCGCCAAGCGTGATCACCGCGTCGTACTTGCCCGACAGCGCCATCCTCTTGGCGACCATGGGAATCTCATAGGAGCCGGGCGTCCACGCGACGGTGATCTCCTCGTCCTGGACGCCGTGGCGCAGCAACGCATCGAGCGCGCCGCCCAGCAGCTTCGACGAGATGAACTCATTGAACCGCGCGACGACGATCCCGTAGCGCTTGCCTTTGGAGACCAGCTCTCCCTGCAACACATTCGGCATGGGGTTACTCCTTCTCAGGTGAACAGGTGACCCAACTTTTCCTTCTTGGTCCGGAGGTAGCGCTCATTCTGCGCCGTCGGGGGGATGATGATCGGCACACGCTCCGCGATCGTCAGGCCGTAGGCCTCGAGCCCGACCCGCTTGCTCGGGTTGTTCGTGATCAGCCGCATCCGCGACACGCCCAGACCGGCGAGGATCTGCGCGCCGATGCCGTACTCGCGCAGGTCCGGGTGGAACCCGAGATGCACATTCGCCTCCACGGTGTCCATGCCGCCGTCCTGCAGCGCATACGCCCGGATCTTGTTCACCAGCCCGATTCCGCGGCCTTCCTGGCGCATGTACACCAGCACGCCGCAGCCTTCCTTCGCGATCATCGCGAGGGACTCGTCCAGTTGCTTGCCGCAATCGCACCGCAGCGACCCGAACACGTCGCCGGTGAGGCACTCGGAATGGACCCGCACGAGCGGCGCCTGCGCGGAGGCGGGATCCCCCATAACCAGCGCCACGTGGTGATGATCATCAATGTTCGTCTCGTAGACGATCAACCGGAACTCGCCGTGCTCCGTCGGCAGCACTGTCTCGGCGGCGCGCCGGACAAGCTGTTCATGGTGTCTGCGGTACTCGATAAGGTCGGCGATCGAGCAGATCTTCACGCCGTGGCGCTCGGAGAACGCCTCCAACTGCGGCATTCGGGCCATCGACCCGTCCTCGTCCATGATCTCGCAGATCACCGCCGAAGGGGCCAGCCCCGCCAACCGGACCAGGTCGACGGAGCCCTCGGTCTGCCCGGCGCGCACCAACACGCCGCCTTCACGCGCGCGCAGCGGAAACACGTGGCCGGGCTGCACGAGATCCTCGGGCCGGGTTTTCGGGTCGATCGCCACCTTGATCGTGTGGGCGCGGTCGAACGCGCTGATCCCCGTGGTGACGCCCTCGGCCGCCTCGATGGACACATGGAACGCCGTGCCGAACTGGGCCCGGTTCTCACGGGTCATCGGCGGCAGGCGCAGCTCGTCGATACGCTCGGGTGTCAGCGCCAGACAGATCAGGCCGCGCCCGTACTTGGCCATGAAATTCACGGCTTCCGGCGTGACCTTCTCCGCCGCGATCACCAGATCTCCCTCGTTCTCGCGCTCCTCGTCGTCCACCAGGATGACCATCCGCCCGGCGCGCAATTCGTCCAGGATCTCAGGTATGGGGGTAAGCATGTCTCGAACTCCTATGCAAACCCGTTCCGTCGCAGGGATTCGAGGGTGAGCCCCTCGTCCCTGCCGCGAATCAGGTAGTGGTAGATGTGCTTGCCGAACAAGTCGGCTTCGAGGTTGACCAAGTCGCCCGGACGCTTGCTCCCCAGCTTGGTCTGTTGCAGCGTGGCGGGGATGATCGCCACGCCGAAGGTGTCGCGCACCGGCTCGACGACGGTCAAGCTGATTCCGTCGACCGCGACGGATCCCTTCGGAACCAGGTATTTCGAGACCTCGGACGGAGCCTGGAAACGCCACAGCGCAAAGTCGCCCTGCGGCGTGACGGAATGGACCCGTCCTACGCCGTCCACGTGGCCCTGCATGAGATGGCCGCCCAGGCGATCGCCCAGCGCGAGCGCACGCTCAAGGTTGACCGCATCGCCCGGCCGCAGCGCGGACAGCGTCGTGCGCTCCATCGTCTCCGGCGATATCTGCGCCACGAAGCCATCGTCGTTAGTCGACACGACCGTCAGGCAGGCGCCGTCCACGGCGATCGAGTCGCCCTCGCTGAGCCCCTCGAGCACCCGCGCCGCGAGGATGGCCACATCCGCCCCGGACCGCCGCGACACCGCCCCCACTTCTTCCACGATACCTGTGAACATCGGCTCCGATCCCGTGTTATCTGCGAACATACGCTTCGACCAACAGATCCGGCCCGACGGAGCGCGCCGTCATCCCGTCGAGCGGAATCGCGTCCGCCATGGTCTCCGCGCCCAGCCCCTCGACGGCCGTCACGGCATCGCGACCGCCGATGATCTTCGGCGCGACGAAGAACATGACCTTGTCGACAATCCCCGCCTCGAACGCCGACGCGTGGGTCGTGCCGCCGCCCTCGATCAACACGGACGCGACCTCGCGCGCCCCCAGCATGCGCATGAGCTGGCGCATGTCGACCCCGCCCGGCCCCGGAGGGACGACCAGCACGTCGTCCGCCCCCTCGCAGACGGTCTCCTGCGGCGCGGCGATCCACGTGGGCGCGGCGCTGCCCTGCCGAAACACCTTGCGCGTGGCGTCGAGGTAGCAGTCGGCGTCCACGATCACGCGGATGGGGTCCTTCCCCTCCGCTCCGGGCAGGCGCGTCGTCAGGCTGGGGTCGTCCATCATCACCGTGCGGCTGCCCACGAGAATCGCGTCGACCTGATCGCGCAGCTCGTGGACCATGCGGCGGGATTGCTCGCTCGTCACCCATTTCGAGTCGCCCGAGCGCGTGGCGATCTTGCCATCGAGCGACATGCCGCACTTCACGATCACGAACGGCATGCCGGTGGTGATGTACTTGACGAAGACCTCGTTCAGCCGCCCCGCCTCCGCCTCGCAGACCCCCACGTCCACGGGGATCCCCGCCTCGCGCAGCTTGAAGATGCCCTGGCCCGCGACCTTGGGATTGGGATCATGCATCGCAACGACGACCCGGGCGGGGCGCTTGGCGATCAGCAGGTCGACGCAGGGCGGCGTGCGTCCGACGTGACAACACGGTTCGAGGGTGACGTAGACGGTCGCGCCGGCGATGTCGCCGCCCGCGGCTTCGACGGCGCGGACTTCCGCGTGCGGACCCCCGGCGACCTCGTGCCAGCCCTCGCCCGCCACCTCCCCGTCGCGGACGATGACGCACCCCACCATCGGGTTGGGGCTGGTGCGGCCTCTCCCCCGTGCGGCGAGCGCGAGTGCGCGCTCCATGAACTCGACATCGGCGCCCATCTGACAATACCCCGAGCAGAACCGCCTCGGGATACGGGGACGCTGCAAGCGGACACACGCGTGCCGCTCGCGCCTTCTCCCATCCGGACTCTACCGTCGGCCCCGGAATCTCACCGGGTCTGCGGACACGCCGCTCGCGGGCTTTCACCGCCGGTCGGGAATTGCACCCTGCCCCGAAGGCATTTCTGCGTAGTAAACTACGGTATACCTGCAGATCATAGCAGCGCCCCGCAACGCTGTCAATCCAACGAACGCCCCCACATTCCCAACGCCTGTGTCAGGAGGTTTCTGCAAGTAGGGTCAAGCCCCCGTTCTCTGATCCGTTCCCAATGAGAGACTCTCCTGGTTTTCGTTAGTCCGGCCCACTGGCCGGAGCTGGTGTGGTGGTAGACCGATGCCGACCCGCGCGGAAGATAGGACTACGCTGGGAAGCGACCCGAGCGCCGGCGTCGGCTGTGGAGATGACAGGGCGTGGACAGCTCCTGGGCGCCTGGCCCACCCCCTTTGGACAATCCGCTCACCACTCCCCGCCACCGGACATTTCTATTGTGGCCGCGACCGGACATTTCTACTTTGCGTTGACAGGGGACGGCGCGGTTCGTTGGAATCCGATTCGCGGGAACCGTACACTACGAACGGGCCCGGCCGACATCGGTCGCTCGGCGCCCGCTCGAAACCGCATGGACTGTGGGAGCGTGGGATCCAGTGGCAGCTTCTCGCTTGGCCCTGCACGGCGGGGCGCCGGTGCGCGGGCCGGACAAGTCTTGGCCGGCGTGGCCGGTGTTCGACGATGCGGAACGCCGCGCGCTCAACGAGACGCTCGAGAGCTGCGCGTGGTGGTACGGTGAACGCGTCGCGGCCTTCGAGGGCGCCTTCGCCGCGTTTCAGGGCGCGGCCCACTGCGTGTCATGCACCAGCGGCACGACGGCCGGGGAGATCGCGATCCAGGCTATGGACATCGCGCCCGGCGACGAGGTCATCGTCCCTCCCTACACCTTCATCGCAACCGCGACGTGCGTCGCCAGGATGGGCGGGACCCCCGTTTTTGTGGACGTGGATGATGCGTGGAACCTCAACGCGGACCTGATCGATGCCGCGATCACGCCACGGACCCGCGCGATCATGCCGGTGCATTTCAGCGGGCGCGTCTGCGACATGGACCGCATCAACGCGATCGCCGCGCGACACGGCGCGGCCGTGATCGAAGACGCGTGCCACGCGTGGGGAGCGACGTATCAGGGCAAGGGCGCGGGAACGCTCGGCAAGGCGGGCATCTTCAGCTTCCAGATGTCGAAGAACATCACCGCGGGCGAGGGCGGCGCGATCGTGACCGACGACCCCGACTTCGCGGAGGTGTGCCGCTCCATCACGCATTGCGGGCGCGGTTCGGATAGCGCGTGGTACGGACACGTGCGCGTGGGCACGAACGCCCGCCTGACGGAGTTCCAGGCGGCGGTTCTCAACGCGCAGCTTGGACGGCTGGAAGAACAGACGATCCGTCGGGAGCGCAACGGCGAGCGCCTCGCCGCAGTGTTGGCGCAGGTCGAAGGCCTCACGCCGCAACCGGGCGACCCGCGCATCACGCGGCGCGCGTATCACCTGTTCTGCCTGCGCATCGACCCGGAGCGCTTCGGCTGTTCCCGCGATGCGTTTGTGCGCGCGGCCGAGGCGGAGGGCCTCCCGATCGGCGCGGGCTACGGGATGCCGATCTACCATCAACAGGCCTTTCGGAGCGGGCGCTTCGCGGGGCGGTACGACGCCGTATCGTGCCCCGTGGCGGAGGACCTGTGCTATCGGAGCGGCATGTGGTTTTCCCACCAGCTTCTCCTGGGCGACGAGGCGGATATCGCCGACATCATCGAGATCGTACACAAGATCAAGGCGAACGCCGCGGCGCTTCGGGCCATGGATGCAGACGAGGAATAGGACGCAGCGACCGACCGCCGCGTTCGAACGGAAACCGGTCAAGGGGAGAACAGACGCAATGGCTATCAAGGTCGCCTTCATCGGCGCGGGAAGCATCGGATTCACGCGCAAACTCATGCACGACATGCTGGCGGTTCCGGAACTGCGGGACACGGAGTTCGCGCTCACGGACATCAGCAAGCGCAACCTGGACATGGTCTATCAGTTGGCCAGGCGCGACATCGAGGCCAATCGGGTCAAGGCGCGCGTGTACGCCACGATGGACCGCCGCGAAGCGCTCAAGGACGCCGACTACGTGTTCTCGGTCGTGCGGATTGGCGGCCTGGAGGCCTTCCAGACGGATATCGAGATCCCGCTGAAGTATGGCATCGACCAGTGCGTGGGCGACACGCTCTGCGCGGGCGGCATCATGTACGGCCAGCGCGGCATCGCGGCGATGCTCGATTTCTGCAAGGACATCCGCGAAGTCGCCTCGCCGAACTGCGTCTTCATGAACTACTCGAACCCGATGGCGATGCTCACGTGGGCCTGCAACACGTTCGGCGGCGTCAACACGATCGGCCTGTGCCACGGCGTGTACGGGTCGTGGTGGCAGATCTCCGAGGCGTTGGGCATCCCGATGAAGGAGTTGGACGTGACCGCCGCGGGCATCAACCACCAGACCTGGTTCGTGTCGGTCAAGCACCGCGGCAAGGAGCTCACGCCCCGCCTGCTCGAGGCCTTCGAGAAGCACCCGACATTCAGCAAGACGGAGAAGGTGCGAATCGACATGCTGCGCCGGTTCGGCTACTACACAACGGAGAGCAACGGGCATGTCTCGGAGTACGTGCCGTGGTACCGCAAGCGCCCGAAGGAAATCCGAAGCTGGATCGACCTGAGCGCATGGATCAACGGCGAGACGGGCGGGTACCTCCGCGTGGCCCGGGAAAGCCGGGACTGGTTCGAGCACGACTTCCCCAACTGGATGAAGGAGGCGCCGCCCGAGTTCTCGCCGGAGAACCGATCGCCGGAACACGGCAGCTACATTATCGAGGCGATGGAGACCGGCCGGATCTACCGCGGACATTTCAACCGGGTCAACGGGGGCTGCATCACCAACCTGCCGCCGGACTGCGTCGTCGAGGCGCCGGGCTATGTGGACCGCACGGGCCTGCACCTGATCGACGTCGGCGACCTCCCGCTGGCCTGCGCGGCGACGTGCAACGCGAGCGTGCAGGTGCAGCGGATGGCGGTGCACGCGGGCGTGAACGGCGACATCGACCTGCTCAAGCAGGCGATGCTGCACGACCCGCTCACGGCGGCCGTCGCCAACCCGCCGGAGATCTGGCAGATGGTAGACGAGATGCTCGTCGCCCAGGCGAAGTGGCTGCCGCAGTACAAGAAGGAAATCCCGAAAGCGAAGAAGCGCCTCGCAACGGAGAAGCCGCTGGGCACGAAGACGGGTTCGGGCGCGGCGCGGCTCAAAGTGAAGACGGTCGCGGACATGGAGCGCAACGCGAAGGCCGCGCGCGAGAGCGCCGCGGCGACCGACAAAGCCCAAGCCCTGCGCAAGAAACAAGCGAGCAAGGCGCGCAAGAAGACGAAGGCCAAGTCGTGACGAGACGACAAGACGAAAAAAAAGAGGAGACGACGAAGCGCGACGCGCAGGACAACGCTGCGCAGGGCGAGGACGTGCGAAGCGAGGGCGCCCCGAGGACGGTCACCTGCAAGCACTGCCGGTACGAGTACCCAGCCCACCTCGAACACTGCAGCATCTGCGGGTACCCGTGGCCTTGGCTGAAGCGAGGCTGACGCTGTCGTTCATCATGTCCGCGGCGCGAGGTCGTGCATGTCCCGATTGCCGACCGCCCGACCGGCTGGTATAGTCTGTGGGTTGGATGGTCTCGGGACGCGAGGGAAAACCAGATGTTGACACTCCAGAGAATTCTCACCTACGCCGTCAAACACGGCGCCTCCGACGTGCATCTCACGGTGGGCAGTCCTCCCGCCGTTCGGATCGACGGGATCATCCGCTTCATCAAGGACGTAGACGCCTTGACGCCCGAGGACACGATCCGGTTCCTGGATGACCTGATGACGCCGGAGAAGAAGGAGCGGTTCCTCGAACTCGGCGACGCCGACCTCGCATACAGCGTGGCCGGACTGGGTCGCTTCCGCGTGAACTGCCTCAAGCAGCGCAATTCCGTGGGCATCATCATGCGCCACGTAAAGGGCAAGATCCCGAGCTTCGACGAGCTGAACCTCCCCCCCGCGATGGAGAAGATCGCGCGCATGCCGCGCGGACTCGTGCTGATCACCGGAACGACGGGAAGCGGGAAATCGACGACGCTGGCCGCCATCATCGACGTGATCAACAACAACCGCCGCTGCCACATCGTAACACTCGAGGATCCGATCGAGTACCTCCACCACAACAAGAAGAGCATCATCACGCAGCGCGAGGTCTCGATCGATACGCGGGACTTCTCGGTGGCGCTGCGCGCGGCCATGCGCGAGGACCCGGACGTGATCCTGATCGGTGAGATGCGCGACGCCGAGACCTTCCAGGCGTGCATCGCGGCGGCGGAAACCGGGCACCTGGTGTTCAGCACACTTCATACGACCAACGCGATGATGACCATCGACCGCATCCTGGACCTGTTCCCGTCGAACCAGCAAGAGCAGGTGCGTTCGCAGCTCGCCCTGCAGCTCCGCGCCGCGGTCGCCCAACGGCTCATGTCGACGGTCGACGGCCAGGGGCGGGTGCCCGCGGTCGAGGTGATGTTCAACGATCCGGGCATCGCCTACCTGATCCGCGAAAACACCGTGAAACAGATCCCGAACGCGATCGCCGGCGGCAGGGAAGACGGCATGCAGACGTTCAACATGAGTCTGCACGGGCTGGTCAAGGCCGGACTCGTCTCCGAGGAGGAAGCCTACAACTGGTCGGACAACCCGGAAGAGCTGAAGATGAACCTGCAAGGGATCCAGCTCAGCCAGGGCCGCGGGGGCATCCTGCGCCGATAACAGAGCGCGCGGCGTCCGTCGGGCGGAACGGCTCAGCCCTGCATCTGGACCGTCTCGCCCGTCGCCGCCGATTGGTACACGGCTTCGATCAACGCGATCGCATGCCGGGCCTCCCGCCCGTCGACGGCGGGTTTGCGCCCTTCGAGCACCGCATGGGCGAAGTCCTCGATCTGGCGCCGGTGCCCCTCGTGGGTGAGCGCGGCCGTCGGGTCGCCCGCGCCGGAGCCCAGCGCCGCCGCTCGGTTGAGACCGGCGCGGATCGCGTCGTCCTCCGGCTCCTCGGCGCGGAACTTCCAGAACCGCAGCTCGCCGTCCTCGATGATGGCGCTGCCCGCCGACCCATGCACCTCGACCCGGGCGGCGTGGCCGGGATAGGCGGCCGTGCTCGCTTCGATCACGCCCATCGCCCCGCACTCGAACGTGAGCAGTGCGCACGCGACGTCCTCCACCTCGAGCCCGTGATGCCCCACAAGGCCGGTTCGCGCCTGCACCGTGCGCACCGGACCCATGAACCATAGAAGCAGGTCGACCTGGTGGACCCCCTGATTCATCAGGGCGCCGCCGCCGTCCAGCTTGCGGGTGCCGCGCCACGCGCCGCTCTCGTAGTATTCCTGCGACCGGTACCACTTGATATAGGCATCGCCCAGGACCAGCGTGCCGAACCGGCCGTCATCGAGCGCCTTGCGCACATGCCGCGAACCGTCCGCGAAGCGGCTCTGGAACACGCACCCCAAGAGCACGCCCGCCGCGTCGGCCGCGCGCACCATGCGGTCGATCCGCTCCGTCGTGACCTCGAGGGGCTTCTCCGCCAGGATGTGCTTGCCGGCGCGGGCGCAGTCCTCGGCGATGGCCGCGCGGAGCCCGCTGGGCACGCAGAGCGACACGGCGTCGATGTCGTCGCGCGCGATCATGTCGCGGTAGTCCGTGTAGACGTCCACCGGCCAGCGCTCCGCCAGCAGGCGGGCGTTGCGTTCCACCACGTCCGACGCAGCGACCAGCTTCGCCTGCGGCGTCTCCTGGATGGCCTGCGCGTGGATCGGGGCGATCACCCCGCATCCGATGATGCCGAACCTCACCTGTTCCATGAATAGCGTCTCCAAGCCTCCCGGGCGTTCCACCGTGTCTACACGCTCTCCCTCTGGCAGGGCAAGCGCGATCCTTGGTATCATGACAGGTAACGACCCGATGGAGCCAATCCAGGCCCATTCGGCGCGGATGCGCTGAAGATCGCGATATGTTCTTGACATTCGCACCGGAGGGGGGTAGCATTCGCGCGTTCGGCCCCGGGTGAGAATGCTGTGTTTTGGTGGGGCCTCCGGCGGCAGAGCAAAAATGACCTCCTCCTTCTCGGTCGAGGACCCGACCGATGCTTGAACCTGAACCCTCGCTGACGAGGCGGCCCGTACCGCCTCCTATTGCTGATGCCCTGAAGCGTCGAGAAATCGACGAAGCGGACATCTTGATCAGCACCGACACCGACCTCGAGATCTCGGGGGAGTATGCGGAGACGTGGCTGATCGTCACGCGCGAGGTGGTCCTGGCCTATCTCATTGACAAGGAAGAGCAAGAGCCCCTCCTCGTCAAGGAGATCCCCGTCGAGCAGATTGAGACCGCACGCGCCGACACCCGCGTCGGGTCCGGTTTCATTGAGGTGCGGCTCGATGGCCAGTTCGAGGAGCTTGTGCGGTTCTCGAACCGCAACGCCGAGAAGTTCGCCCGGGTCGCGACACGCCTCAAGCAGCTCGCCGAGGGCAAGCAGGTCCAATCCGACTCGGATATCCCGGATCGCATCGGCCGATGCGAGAAATGCGGCGTCCGCCTGCCCGACCCCCACATGCGCATCTGTCCCAAATGCATGAAGCGGGGGCAGGTCTTCATGCGGTTCCTGGGGATGATCCGCGGGTACTGGTGGTACATGGTCCTCGCGATGGTCTTCGTGATTATGACCATCCTGGTCCAGCTTGTGCCTGCTCAGCTCACCAAGGTCTTGTTCGACAACGTACTGGCCGACAAGCCCCTCGTTCCCTGGTTCAGGCTCATGGTCGAGACGCTGGATCTTCCCGAATCAAAGGATGTCTGGCTCTACGTGCTCGTAGCTAGTCTGGCGGCGACCACGCTGATCGGGGCGATCATCACCATGTTCCGCGAACAGCTCTCGGTGTGGATCACCAACAAGCTGGGGTTCGAGCTGCGCCGACAGGTCTTCGGCAAGCTGCAGGAGATGGCCGTTCGCTACCACGACATGCATTCCGTCGGGCAGCTCATGACGCGGTGCACCCAGGACATCGAGGCGCTGCAAGGGTTCATCACCCAACTGACCTCCGGGTTCGGCGCCCAGATCATCACGATCCTCGCCGTTGCGGTGGCCATGCTCGCCGAGAACTGGAAGCTGACCTTCTTCGCGGTGTTGCCTGCGCCGTTCGTAATGGCTTTCACGGTGCTGTTCTACCGGCGCAACGTGCCGCGGTGGCGCAAGTACTGGACCACGCGATCAAGCCTGGCGAACATGCTGCACGGCGCGCTGAACGGCGTACGCGTCGTGAAGGCCTTCGCCCAGGAGGCGCGCGAACTGGGACGGTTCGATCAGTACAGCGGCCGGTTCCGCGACTCCGGGCTCGACGTGGGCTTCGCGAATGCGCGGTTCTACCCGACGATGGGGTGGGTGTTCCAGCTCGGCAGCTACGTGGTGTGGCTCCTCGGAGGCTGGATGGTGCTGCATCCGATCGACGAAACGACCGCGCAGATGACGCCGGGCTCTCTGATCCTGTTCCTCAGCTACCTGGGCATGTTCTACGCCCCGCTCAACTCTCTGACGCAGATGTCGACCTGGTTCATCCAGTTCACCACCCAGGCCCACCGCGTGTTCGAGGTGCTGGACGACGATCCCGAGATCATCGAGACGGACGACGCCGTCGACATCGAGATCCAGGGATCCATCGCCTTCCACAACGTCACCTTCGGATACGACCCCCATATCCCCGTGCTGCACGATGTGTCTTTCCAGGTCGAACCGGGCGAGATGATCGGGATCGTGGGCCACAGCGGCAGCGGCAAGTCGACGACGATCAACCTGATCATGCGGTACTACGATGTCGACGAGGGCGAGATCACCATCGACACCGTGAACATACAGAAGATCAAGAAGCTGTGCCTGCGTCGCCAGATCGGCCTGGTCGCGCAGGATCCGTTTCTGTTCCGGGGCACGGTGGCGGAGAACATCGCCTACGGCAACCCCGGCGTCCCGCCGCAGCAGATCATGAACGCGGCCCTGGCGGCCAACGCGCACATGTTCATCACACGCAACCACGACGGCTACGACACGATGCTCGGCGAACGGGGCGCGGGGCTGTCCGGCGGCGAACGCCAGCGCGTGGCCATCGCGCGCGCCCTGCTCAACAACCCGCGCGTGCTCATCCTCGATGAGGCGACATCCAGCGTGGACACGATCGCCGAGCGCGAGATCCAGCGTGCGCTCGAAGCCTTGAGCCTGGGACGCACGACTATCGCGATCGCCCACCGCCTGTCCACCCTGCGCAACTGTGACCGCATCCTGGTTTTTGAGGAAGGGACGATCCGCGAACAGGGCACGCACGAGGAGCTGATCGAGACCGACGGCATCTACAAGCACCTGGTGGAGATCCAGACGCAGCTCACGAGCGACGTGGACTCCGCCGAAGGGCTGCTGGCCATCGAGGAGATCAACAAGGCGGAGAAGGCCCGAAAAGGGCTGACGACCAAGGCCGAACGGCGCAAGAACCACGAAGTCCCCCGCATCCGCTACTTCAACCCGAAGGATCTCCGGGTGTTCAGTCGCGATGAGGGCGGCATGCGCATCGAGTACCGCGGAGAGGTCTACCCGAAGGTGCAGGCGTACCGCTGCTTCCCCCTGTCCCGGCCGAGCGAGTTCATCGCGCTCTGGACCGGCGACAGCGCCCTCGAACACAAAGAGGTCGGCATGATCCGCCGGCTGAAGGAGCTCATGCCCAGCAGCCGCCTCGCCGTCGAGCACGAGCTGATCAAGCGCTACTTCATCCATTATGTCCAGCGGATCGTGAACATCGAAGAGGAGATGGGGTTCCTCTCCTGGCAGGTCGAGACGGACAAGGGCGAGATGGAGTTCCTGACCCGCCGGTTCGACCGCAACAGCGTGATGGAAGGCGGCACCAACGGCCGCATCATCCTCGATGTCGACAACAACCGGTACGAGATCGAGAATCTGGACGACCTCGACCCGGCCAGCCGCCGCTTGTTCGACGAGTTCATCTACTGGTAGGGCGTCCGCGGACGGGCGAGCGCAGTCGCCGCAGTCGTCGGCGCGCTGCTAATCGCGCGGCCCCCCCAGCAGCTCGGCGTAGGCCTCCAACGTCGCCGCCGTCATCCGGTCGGCCGTGAACCGCTCATGCGCGCGTTCCTTCGCCGCGACAGCCAGCCGCTGCGCCAGGGCGGGATCGTCGAGGAGCTGCACAATCCGTCGCGCAAGCGTTCCGGGATCCCGCGGCGGCGCCAACAGCCCCGTCTCCCCATCGGCCACGACTTCCGGGATCCCCCCCGCCGCGCACGCGACCACCGGCAGTCCGGCGAACATGGCCTCGACGATCGCGCTGCCCAGCCCTTCCATCTGACTCGAGAGCACGAACAGGTCGGCCGTGCGCATCAGCGCGGGCACGTCGTCCCGCCGACCGAGCAGATGGACGCGTTTGTCCACGCCGAGCGCGCGGGCTTGCGCCTCGATCTCGGGGCGCAAGGCGCCCTCGCCGGCCAACAGCAACCGCGCGCGCGGGTGGGCCGCAAGCACGTCCGGCATGGCGGCGATCAGGGTCGCGTGGTCCTTATGCCCGACGAGCGCAGCCGGGCACAGCAGCAGCGGGTCGTCCGGCCGCAGGTCCGCAAGCCCGAGCGTCGATCGGTCGATCGGTTCCGCCTCGAGTCGGCTGGGTTCCTGCGAGCTGTAGACGACCCGGATGCGGTCGGGGGCGACGCCATAGGCGCGCAAGACTTCGGCGATGCAGTTCGAGACGGTCAGATACCGGTCGGGTTGCGCGTATTTCCAGCGGGTGAATGGGTTATCCGAAGGCGCGAAATCCACTCGGCGCGACACGACCACGCGTCCCCTGCGGGCCAGCATCCGCACCCAGCACGCGTAGCTGTGGGCATGGCTGGTGTGCGCGTGGATAATGTCCACGCGATGCCGCCGCACGATGCGCGCCAGGCGCCACGCCGTTACGGGATCAGCCTCCCCGACAAACGGCGCCTCGATGCAGGTGACCCCGGGCATGTCTCGGTGGCGCTCGACGAACGGCGCCCCCGGCCGCCCCGCCGCCAACACAGCGTGGCCCCGGGCGACCAGGCCGGCGATCAGGTACGCAGCCTGTTGCTCCCCCCCACGCCATCCGCGCTGCTCGTCGATATGCAGCGAGACCACGTCAACCCGTTCCTTGCGGCGCGCCGCCTTGCCGCCGCGATTGATGCCACGCGATCGCCTCGCGGTACGCCGCGACGGTCCGCCGCGCAAAGACCTCGACCGTGAACTCACGCAGCACACGCGCGCGGCCCGCCTTCCCCATCCGCACGCGCAGCTCCGCGTCGGCGAGCAGCGCCCGGATCGCTTGCTCAAGCGCTCGCGCGTCGCCCGCCGCGACCACCACGCCCTCGACGCCGTCGTCTACGATCTCAGGAAGGCCGCCGTAGTCAGAGGCGATCACCGGCTTCTCGCAGGCCATCTGCTCCTTGAGGCTGAACGACGAGGTGTCGCAGTCAACCGACGGTTGCACGCCGATGTCGACCGCCTGCACGCACGCGGCCATGTCGTCGCGGAACCCGGCGAACAGAACGCGATCGCCAATGCCGCGGGCCCGCGTCTCCTCGCGCAGCGCGGACTCCAACGGTCCGGTCCCCAACGTGAGCACCCGCAGGCGGGGGTCCGAGATCCGCTGCACGGCGTCAAAGAGGTAAGTGTGGCCCTTCGCGGGCACAAGTCGCGCAGCGATGCCCACGACAACGTGGTCCTCCGCGTAGCCGAACTCCGCGCGCATCCTGGCGCGCACCGTCGGATCGGGACGAAACAGATCCGCGTCGACGCCGTTATGGATAGTCGTCAGCCGGGACGCATCGAACGCGGGATGCTCGGCGAGGTCATCGCGAACGAGACGGCACACGACGATCTGCCGGTCCGTCCATACGCGGTTGAGCAGACGGTTGGCGACGCCGCGGCCGACCGCGTAGGTGTTGTGCCGGGTGCGCACGAGCGCCGCGGGACGCCCGAGCAGACGGTTCGCCGCGGCGCACGTCCAGTGGTCCTGCGAGCCGCTCACGTGGACGACATCCGGACGATGCTCACGGAGGAATCCGGCGACGAAGGCGGTGTCCGTGAGCCATGCGCGAGGACGCAGCCCCCCGCGTAACGCCAGACGGTCGCACACCTCGCAGCCGGTCGCTCTCGCCTCATCCGCCAGGACGCTGTTCGGTCGGCAACCGAGGGTCACGGAATGCCCGAGACGCGTCAGCTCCCGCGCCAAGTTCAGTACATACCGCACCTGTCCGCCCCCGCCCGAGTGCGCATCGGTGATCAGAGTGGACAAGGGGCGGTCGGTCACCGCGGCTCGAGCTCCTTCTCAACGCACAGGTCAGGCAGGTGCTCGATCGTGATGCCTCGGAAGATGGCGGCGTCGAGCTGCCGCGCGTAGAGCACCACGTGGTTCCGGCTGCCGAACTGAAGTTTGCTGCCGGCTTCGAAGCAATAGGCCACGATCGGCGCCGGATTCGGGCTGAGCCGTTTCCAGGCGGCGATCACCGGGTGCACCGCGCAGGCGCGCCCGTTGACCCACGCCTTGAGCCCGATGTTCAGCGGGGCGAGATCGATGCCGCACTTCATGGCCTGGCGCTCACCGAAGCACTCCGGAATGTCGGCTATCTCGGACGATGTGCGAATCGGATCAAACGCCGGCGACGGCTCGATGCGCACCACGAACAGGAGCCGATCGTCATAGCTCCAGCAGGGCCGCGTCAGGCGGAAGGGCGAACGGTCGATGCGCTCCCCCGTCTCCGCCGGAAGTTGCACGCGCGCGCACACCCACGCATCGCGCAACATGCCCTGGTTGGCGCGGAGCGGAACTCCGGGAAAGGCGCCTTGCGGCAGCGTGGCTTTGCCCTCATCGAACCGCCGCTGCGTATACACCCACTCCGTGATATCCCGGGTGACTGGATTTCCGGGGAAGCGCACGTCCTGGACGCGGAACTTGCCGCCCGCGCGCACGCCCACGGACACACGTTCGCCGGGATGCCCCCGCAGAACAACGCGTCCCTGCCGGTCGTCGCTCTCGACCCCGAAGATCTCGGGACGCTTCCGTTTCGCCGCTGCGGGCGACCGCCGTACAGCCTCAAACACACGAGCCTCCCTGGGCTCCAGGCGAAGCTGCACCACGCTGTCGCGCCGGAACAGCCCCTCTACAGGACCGAGGTAGTTCATCTCCCGAGGATACAACTCGCGAATGAGGTAGTCCGTGTCCTTCGCCAAGTGCAACTGCAACGCGACGTCTTGCGCATCATAGCTGTTGTTGAACAGAAACACGATCGCGCCGCGCTGTCCCATGTAGCTGTAGCCGTCCACCGCGCCCAGACCCGGGTCGTCGAGGATCTCCTCGCCCTCAAGCAGATCGTTGACGTGATCGGCCTCCCACTTCAGCCATTTGCGCGCGAACTCCAGGTCCTCTTCGGGCAGGTTCACCGGCAGGGCGTGGAAACGATGGCGCAGCCCTGTGGCGATGGCCGAGATGAGCGCGTACCGCCAACCGACGCGATCATGGTACAGATACCATGGATACACGCTTGCGCCGGGGTAAGGCGCTTCCGGGTGCGCCTCGGGCGCCAGACCCACCGAGTTCGCCAGGAGCGCCTTCGGCATGAGGAACGCCCGCGACCGGCGATAGTACAGCCGCGCCTGGTCGGCGAACAGCCGCGCGGGATGCAGGTCCGGCAACGGCAGGGGATGGTCCTCGGCCAACGGGGCCGTGTAGGCGAAGATGCGGGCCAGCCCGACGCCGTAGCACCCGTAGGCCCCGCCGGAGCCGACGTGGCTCACGTTCTCGTTCAACGCGGCCACCACCTCGACCAGCCCCTGAAACGCCTGGTGAAGCTGCTCCCGGCGCGTCGTCTCATCGAGCTGACAGATCCGACTGCTGTAGTAGGGCACAATCGGCGGACCGGCCACCTCGACCTCGTTGAAGCCGAAGCGCTCAATGACGCCCAGGTTGTGTTCGATCAGGTGGTCGCGAAAGGCGTTGATCGAGTAGAACGCCTTGGGTTGCCCGTCATCGCTGATGTCGTCCGGATGCGGCGACAACCACCGCAGATCCTCCGCCTCATCTCGCGACCACAAATAGCGACACGCCACGCCGGAAGCCTCGATCGCGTCCCGTACCACGTCGAGGTCAGGATACGACTCGACGGCCGCCAGCACCCGCGGCAGCGTCACGCTCTGCGCGCCCAGTCGCGCCGCCTGGTCAAGCGTCTCGAGGTCGCTCGGCCCCGGAGCGCCCCATGCCGGCGCGCGCATCTCCACCGCGGGCAACTGCGCGCTCGGCGCGCCGCGTCGCAGGTACTCTCGGAACCACTGCGCCTCGCCCACATCCAGTTCGGCGCCGGTGTCGTGGTACGGCGTGTGATAGCTACGGCCCGCTCGCTCGCAAACGCCGACAATGGCCGTCAGCGTCTGGAAGCTGCGCCCCGGACTGAGCGACGCGCCGGGGTAGTAATCAAAAGTGAACCGCTGTGCATCCTCCATCCGCGCGAAGTAGCTGGGATAGTCCACGCAGAAGAACAGCGACCCCTTCTCAGACCGATAGAAGACGACCGGACTGAACAGGCCCCCGTCATGCAGCACGGCCTGATACTTGGGCAGAATCCGGTGCGTGAACAGCGATACGCGATGAAGGAACGACGGGATCCTCACGTTGCGCACCACGAGGCGCTTCTGCAGGAAATGCGCGCCCCGCGTGATGACGTGCGTCACCTCCGTGTCGAACCACTCGAACGACAGCAGCGCGGTGGTGGACGACACGTCGGACGATCCCCGCGCGTCGATACGCACAAGCCGCCCCTCCGATCCGGAGATCTCCACGTGCTCGAACATCGCGACGAACGGACAGAACTCGAGCGTGAAGCGCTCCCCGGTCAGCTTGTTGAGCAGAACGGCCCGGTTCCGCTCCTTCCCGTCGTAGTGGATCCGCAGTTCGACGAAGCCGTTTCCCAGGATACAGGTCTTGTGCTCCGTGTAGGCGTAGGCGGGTTCGTTGGCCGCGGCGACGTCGGCCGTGTCGATCCGCGGGTAGAGGTCGGCAAGGTGAATGGTCATAGCGCGCCTCCTTCCTGTATGCGAGACGCGCCGGGGTCACGGAACACGAATAGTACGAATCCAGCGAATCCCGCTGCCTCCATTATAGACCCTATACGCAACAAAGGCAACAGGACTCACCTAAATGCTTGTACTACAGTTACTTCCACATAAGAGGCGCCTGGATGTCACGCTGGCACGGCCCGAGTTCACTCGGAGGGCGCCGGCGGATCCGTCGGGGCCTCGACCGCCTGATCCGCGTTCGGCGTCTCGGTGGACGACTCCCCTTCGGCGCCCGCGCCTTCGATGGTCTTAAGCAGTTCAACGACCCGTTCGTTGCTGTCTTCCAGCCGCTCAAGCGCATCGTCCAACGCTACGTCGATCTCAGTCAGGTCATCGTCGCGACGGATCTGGATCTTCTCTTTGCGTGCCATTGCGTAGTCGTATCCTGTAAGGGTGGTTGCCAAGCGGAGCACAGATCGCAGCGTCGCGCGCGACCAAGGACCGCCCAGCGGCGCGGCTCAGACGTCAAGCATGCCCTTGGTCGACGGGACGGCGTCGCTGCGGCCGTCGCGACGGCTGGCATCATCCAGCGCCCGTGCGAACGCCTTGAACAGCGCCTCGATGCAGTGGTGTACGTTCGCGCCGCGCCGCAGCTCGAGATGCAGGGTGATGCGCGCGTTCATCGCGAACGCTCGGAAGAACTCCTCGGCCAGCTCCGCGTCGAACGCGCCCACCCGCTTGCCGGCGAGATCCGCCTGGAACACGAGGAACGGACGCCCGCTGATGTCGATGGCCGCTTCGGCCAGGGCCTCGTCCATCGGCACGACCGCATGGCCGAACCGGCGGACGCCGCGCATGTCGGCCAGCGCTTCCCGAAAAGCCTTGCCCAAGGTGATGCCTGCGTCCTCGACCGTGTGGTGCGCATCGATGTGCAGGTCGCCCGCCGCCTCGACGGTCAGGTCGAACAGCCCGTGCTTGGCGATGTGGGTCAGCATGTGATCGAAGAAGCCGACGCCGGTAGCGACTTGCGCCTCGCCGGTTCCGTCCAGACGGATCGAGACGGCGATGCGGGTCTCGGCGGTATTGCGAGCCAGTTCCGCGACGCGGGGTTCAGGCATGATTCTCCCTCTTCTCGTTGCGCCCACGATCCGTTGTGGACGCGTCCCGACCGGACGCGCCCGGGCGAGCATCGACCGGGCTTGTGCGCTACCGGCCGAGGCTCAGCCGCTCGGCGAGGAAGCTCGGCAGCCCCGCCGCGATCACCTTGTCCGCCGCGCGCGCCACGTCGTACTCGACGCGGACAAGCTCGTACACCCCGGCATCGGAGTCGTACAGCCCGAACGAGGCGCGGCGGTCGCCGTCGCGCGGCTGTCCCGCCGAACCGGGGTTGATGAAGAACGCCTTGTCGTCGTTCAGGGCGAACCGCGACTCCTCATCGACAGTGTACACCCCATCAGACGCATATATCCCCGGACAATGCGTATGGCCGAAGAAACAGAGCTTCCGCTCCCGCTGCTCGAGGAACTGGAAATGCGGAATCACATCCTCCCACGAGAACAGGTAGCAGTCCCGGTCGGTCGGCGACCCGTGAGCGGCCACGAAATGCTCGAACGTGCGGTTCACCTCAAGCCCCTTAAGCCATCGGTGATTGTCCTCACGCAGATGGTCGCGGGTCCACAACGCCGCCGACAGGGCTATCGGGTTGAACCCCCACGGCTCTTCCAGGCCGCACGCCACCGCATCGTGGTTTCCGCAGATCGTCGGGATCTCGAGCTCCCGCACCAGATCCACGCATTCATTCGGGTTCGCGTTGTATCCTACCACATCGCCCAGACAGACGATCTGATCCGCCCCGCGCCCGCGAATCACCTCGAGTACCGCCTCGAACGCCTCAAGATTGGCGTGGAGGTCGGAGATGACGGCATATCTCAAGACAGCCTACCTCTGCTTCGGGATCCGCGACCAGCGCCGTGCTTGGGCGTTCCCTCCTCGTACACGTCCCCATCCCATCATCGGTCGTCCCGACGCGACACCGGGATCTGCGGACCTCAAAGCCGTGGAACAGGCCCGATCGACACGCCATCTCACCCCGCAACACCTTCCCCTCAGTCGCGTCGCCCTTCGCATTTATCGGATATTTTGCATGCCCAGCGTGACGCGGGTCAAGGCGAATCCATGGGCGAATCGATCCTACGTATCGGAGCGGTCCATCGAGGGAACCATCTCTGTCCGGTGTGCTAGACTCCAGCGAGGGTCTTGAGATGCTTCGCATTCTGGTTCTATCTCCGGTGGACTGGCGACGCGACGGCCTTGACTACCGGGCGGCGTACCTGCGCGAGACGGCCCTGCGCATCGCACGGCAGGGCCACTACGTCACGGCGGCATGTCCCGGTCCGGGCATCGCGCCGCTTCGAAGGACCCGCACGCCGACTGTGGAGGTCGTCCAGAACGTGCAGATGGTGCGCATGGGCGTGACCGCGGCGTACCGGCTCTACGCGGAGACGTTTGTGACACGCCTGGCTGCATCGGGGAAGCTGGCCCGGCTCTACGACGTGATCGTGGACGCCGTCCACACGCGCCCGCTGGCGTTGCGCCGTGCGACGCGCAAGACGCCCGTGGTCCCGCTGGTGTTCGGACTGCGACGCGGCGTACAACCGGAGGAACTGGGCGACGGCCCCGTGCTCGTCGCGTCCGCCGACGCGGAAGGCGAAGCGTTGCGGGCGGGCGTTGCGGAAGATCAGATGGTCCGGGCCCCGTTCGGTGTGGGCTGGAGCGCATGCGATCCCGACGGCGACGCTGCGCTGCCCGACGACGGACCTGGCCCATGCCGAATCATCGCGGTGACTTCGGATGCGGCGCGGATCGCGCGCGCGCTCGGCGCCATCGACGGCGGCGCATCCGACGCGGCGGCCCTGGTCATCGCGCGCCAACGGGTCCGGCCCGACGCGCGGTCGGCCGACGGTGTCCGCATCCTCACATGGAACGGCGATGCGCCGGCGCTGTCGGCTTGGCTTGCGCGGTCAGCGCACCGCCCGGACGTCGCCTACTGCGGGCGGGGCTTCGAGTCAACGGCCCCGCTGTTCACCGCGATGGGCGTCCCGGTCGTGTGTCCCGATACCCGCTGCGGGCGAGCCTGCGTGGAGGCGGGCGCAACGGGCCTGCTGCACGGCGCGTCGCGGATCCCCGGCCTCTCGGATCCGCTCCGCGCGATTCGTGACGGCATCACGGCACTCTTTGACGACTCGGACCAGACAGCCGCCCTGCGCGAAGGCATCGAGGCGGCGAGGAGTCAGCGCACATGGGAACAGACGACTACGCGCATGCTGTCGGTCCTGACGACCCTGTGACCGATCCGCTTCCGCCGCGGGCGCTTCCCGAGTACAAGCCGCCGAGTTGGGCGTGGCCGCTTGTCTTCGTGATTGGCCTCGTATGGCTGGGACTGCACATGAGCCCCGGAGTCGCCGCTTCGGCATGGTACGGCCCGGTGCTGGGCGACATCGCATTCGGGCCGGCCCCGAGCATCTCGCGGTTCCTCGGGCGCACGGCCCTGGCGGGCCTGCGACTCGCCGGTGCGGAGCACGCCGCGCCTGTCGTCGCCAACGGCATCTCCGCGGTCCTGGGCGCGGCGGCCTGCGCCGCGGCGGCCTGGATCGCGATGCGGATCGCGGGCCGCTGGGCGACCGAGGAGGCCCCGTCGGCCGCCCGGGCCATCGCCCTCACGGCGGGATCGGTCACGGCCGCGCTCCTGCTGACCTCGCCCGGACTCACCCGCGTCGCCACGGCGGCGCACCCTGCAACGCTCACCCTCGCCTGCGCCCTGTTCGCGATCGCCGCGTTGGTCGGCGCGGTCGGCGGTTGGAGGACGCGCTGGTCCGTCGCAGCGGGCCTCGCCGCGGGGCTCGCCGCCGCCAACCACCCCGGGTTCGCCCTGCTCATTCCCGTGCTGGTCATCGGTTGGATGCTCGGCGCGTCGGCTGCGGGAAAGAACCCGGCCCCCGGCGCGACGGCGCTGGCGGGCGTCTCCCTCGCCGCGGCGCTCATTCCCGTCTGGACGGCGTTGGTCGCCGGCGACTCGCTGCACGCGTTCCTGGGCGGGGCGCTGCTGACGCCCTACCCCACACCGGGTGACGGCCCAATCGATGCCGCGTTCGGCAACACGCTCGCGCAGGCGACGCCCCTCCGCGCACTCGCGTTCGCGCCGCTGGCGATCCCCTTGCTCTTCCACCCGCGAACACGCGGTCCGCTTCTGGCGATCGCCGTCGTGTTTCTCGCGTTCGGCCCCCTGTTCCCGGCGCTCACCAACCAGTACGGCGCGGAGCACGTCCTCCGCGACATAGACGCCCCGAGGCTGGCGCCCGCCGCCCTGGCCTGCGTCGCGAGCGGTCTGGGCGCCGCGCTGTGCATCGCAGTCTTCGCTCGGCCCGGCGCCGAACGCCGCCTGACCGCGGCGGGCCTCGCGATCGCGGGCATCCTGGCCGCGGCCATGTCGCCCGAAGCTGTAGACCGCCGCCACGGAGAGACCCAGACGATTTCAACGACGATACTACGGACCTGCTCCCCCGACTCGGTGCTCATCACGACGGACGACTTGCTGTACTCCGTCGCCGTGGCGGGCCGGTTCATCACGGACGCGCCCGGTCCGGCGGCCATCGTCCCCCTTAGCGCCCTCTCGGACGACGCCGCGCGCGCCCGCCTCGCGGCGACCGCGCCGGAGCTGACCGCCCTCTCCGCCCCCTTGTCGCTGTCCGCGTCCTGGGACCGATGGGAACGAGAGCAGCCGAGCCTCATCGCGGACCTGATTCTAGAGCCCGACGACCGCTGGGCGCGCCGCGCGACCCTCGCCATGCTGGCCGTCTGGGACCACATGCGCTCGGCGCAGGACCAAGGGGCCGTCTACGTGGCGGGCCCGGCGCCCGCATGGCTGTCCGCCCGCTGCGGCCCAGCGGGCCTGCTCTTGCGCCGTCCGTGTGTCCCGAACCCTGATTCCGATCACATGACGCTGCTCCGCGATCTCGTGCACAGCGCCGCCCGGGCGCCGCGCGACCCGGATCATGCGGATGTCGTGCAGCGAATCCTGACGGCGCTGGCGGCCAACGCACGCCATCGAAGCGACGTCGGACAGGCCGGATCCCTGGCGAGCAAGGCGTTGGCGGTGCGCCCGACCTCGGTCGGCGCGGCGACCGAGCTGATGCTGGCCCATGCCCGCGCGGGCGACGCGGAACGGGCGATCGCCTGGGCCGAGCAGGTGCTGCGCCTCGAGCCGAGCGCCTCCGCCGACGCACTGTCCGACCAGGTGAAGAAAGCGCTCGAGACCCACGCGTTGGTCTCGGAGTTCGGACGCATCGCGCGGACCGGCGACCCGGATGCGGACGGGATCGAGGAGCTGCACCGCGCCGCGACGGCGCTGTGGTACAACGAGGAGATCACCGCGTTGGCACAGGGGTACACTGTCTGGCTCGAGCGCTCGCCGGACGAGCCCACCGCGCTGTACGAACGAGCCGCCGCCCTCACGCAGCTCGGGCAGTTGCAGGCGGCCCGAACGTCGCTGGTGCGCGTGCTCGAGGTCGCGCCGTTCGAGGCGGCGATGCGCCTGCGTCACGACGGTCGGTTCTACCAGTACACCGACAGTTTGGCGACGACCGGCGAGTAGTCGCGGCTGTCCAGTCCGAGCCGGCGCCGAACGTCAGCTCCCTGGTCCGGCCTGCGCGCCGCCGATGCCCGGCCCTCCGCCCGGCAGCAACGGCGCGTCCGGATTGGCGACCCACGGCGCAACCATGCCGTCCGCCTCGTACGCCTCTTCCGCAACGATGCGTACGTCCTCCAGGATATGCCCGCGCGGCCAGTCGAAGGCGACCTCCTCGGGGACCGCGGGCAACCCCAGCGCGGGCCAGTCCTCTAGCCGCAGGAACTGCACGGACCCGTCCAGCCAGAGTACGTTGCCGCCCGTGGGCACGTGGTTCGTCACGGAGTCCGGCGACATGAACTGCCGCCCGCCGGCGAGGTACGCGGCGAACGAGGTCTGCAAGTCGTCCGGACGCCCGTCGGCGCGGCCCTGTTCGCTGTCAGACACAGTGACGTCCCACATGACGGGGACGCGCGGCAACGCGCGCGTCGGCGGGGGCAACGTGATCGGTTCGCGGGCGTACGCGCCGACGTAGTCATAGCTCCCGCGGATACTCTCGGGGCCGTTCCAGTATGCGTTCCGAAATGGCGGTTTCACCTCTGCGTCCTCGTCCTCGTCTTCCCAACTGCCGCTGGCCGGAACGGCGTCGGACGGACACACGAAGATCCACGGCTCGCGGGTGTACTCGCCAATGAGCCCGAGCAGGCAGCTCGCATCGCCCGCGCCCCCGCTCCACGGAAGCTGACCGCCGTGCTCCGCCGCGTAGAGGTGCAAGATGGTTCCGAGCTGCGCGAGGTTGCTAAGACAGGACGCGCGGCGGGCTGATTCGCGCGCGCGGGCGAGCGCCGGCAGCAAAATGGCCGCAAGCACGCCGATCGTCGCGATGACGAGGAGCAGCTCGAACAGCGTGAAGCCGCGGGGACTTCGGGTGGCGCGATTCATGGCTTCTCCTCCGACCATGCGGCGGTGCGGACGCCGCCGTCGGGGGCGATGACGAGCTCGACGCGGCAGGCCCGTCGCCGGTAGACGACATCGCCGTTGCGCAGCGCGCCGACGGCGTACACCGCGTAGACGCGGCCCGGTTCCACGGCATCCACGCGGATATCGACGCGGCCCTCCCCGATCTCGATGCCGTCCTCGCCGGTATACGCAGGATCCATGCGAAGGTTGGCGACCGCCTGCGCGACGCCGGCCTCGGCGAGGTGGAGCGCTTGCTGGTTCCACTCGTTGCGCACAAGCTGGGCGTGGGTCTGGTGCAGCAGTCCGATGAACGCCGCGGCCATCAGCCCCAGCACGGAGGCGTAGCTGACCGCGACGACCAGCGCCATGCCGCGATCCTCGCTGCGATGTCTGCGTCTCATAGTACGTCTCCTCGCGTACGCAGGGCGGCGACCACGGCGCCCGCCGGCGCGCCCTCCGCGTCGAACAGGTCGATCGTCGCGAGCTTTGCCTGCTCCGGCGGGGCGTCCAGCCGGAACCGGACCGCCGCAGCGGGCAGATGGTAGGTCTGCACCGATGCCGCCGCGAGCGCGCCGTCGGCCGTGACCAGCTTGAGTACGCGCAGCGAGGTCTTG
Organism: Candidatus Hydrogenedentes bacterium UBA6118; assembly: GCA_002422525.1. Lineage (GTDB taxonomy): Bacteria > Hydrogenedentota > Hydrogenedentia > Hydrogenedentales > SLHB01 > UBA6118. The sequence goes on along the minus strand of DIWA01000086.1, from coordinate 15,717 downwards.
CCGGACTCGGCGCCCTTGGCGTCGGCCGGCAGGACACTGATGACAGCGAACCGCGCGGCGCCCTCCTCGGTCGGCGGCAGGGCGAGCAACAAGGTCTGCTCATCCGCGACATAGTCGGCCACCGACGGCAACGCGCCGACCGCCCCGCGAACCAGGTTGCGGTAGGCCAGCGCGAAGGCGTCGGCGTCGTGCGTCCGGTCCACCGCCGCCAGCGCGGCCTGATTCAGGCGAACGGCGCTGACGAACGAGGTCAGCGCAACGTTCACCACCACGGCCAGCAGCGCGACGTAGGCCATACACTCGAGGAGCGAGAAGCCGCGGGCGCGGCGTCTTGATCGCTTCGACGTCCTCATGGCGCCCTCCGATCGGCGATGCGCGTCGTCAGACTGCGCTCGATCGTGCGGCCTTTTTCGCCGGTCCACCGCAGGCGCACGCGCACCTCCCGCAGACCGCCGTCGAACCCGACGCAATCCGTGATGCGCACGCCGCCCTCCGCGTTGACCAGCCCCGTCGTCGACAGGTCCGTCGCCGCGAGGGGCAGGGCGCCGGGCGCGAGGGCGTCGTAGGGCTGAGCCCGCAGATATTCGATCTCGTTGCCGACGATCTGCGTCGCGAGCGCGCCCTCCTTGTGCGCGCGCAGCTTGTCGAGTCCGTGGAAGTACATCTGCACGCTGCCCAACACGGCGACCATGAGGATCGCGAGCGCGGTGCACGCCTCCACCATGCTGAAGCCGGCTTGGGCCAGACGCGCGGCGCGTCTCGGATTCATGACGTCGCCCTCCTGTGCGATGTGACGACGGGCAGCACCCGCATCAGCTCGTCGAGCGTGGTCACGCCCTCGGCGGCGCGCGCGAGCCCGTCGGCCTCGATCGGCCGCATCCCGTTGTCCACGGCGGCCGCGTGCAGCTCGGCGGTCCGAACGCGTTCGAGCAGCAGCGTCACCAGCGCGTCGTCGACTTCGAGCAGCTCGGCGATCGCCGTACGCCCGCGATAGCCGATGCCGACGCACTCGGGGCACCCAACCGCGCCGCGAAACGCGCGCCCCTCGATACCCGACCCGAATCGCGCGCGATGGGTCGGCCCCGGTTCGGCGGGCGCGGCGCAGGACGGGCACAGACGACGCACGAGCCGTTGGGCCAGCACGCCTGTCACGGACGACCCGATCAGGAACGGTTCGACGCCCATGTCGAGCAGCCGCGTGAACACGCCGGCCGCCGTCCCGCTGTGGATCGTGCTGATCACCAGGTGACCGGTCAGCCCGGCCTGCACGGCGATGCGCGCGGTCTCCGCGTCGCGGATCTCCCCGACCATCACGACCTCCGGGTCCTGCCGCAGCAGGGCGCGCAGGGCTTCCTGGAACGTGAAGCCCGCGGCGGGGTTGACCTCCGACTGGGCGACCCGGTCGAGCCGACACTCGACGGGGTCCTCGATCGTCACGATGTGGCGGCGCGGCGCCGCATCGCCGAGCATCTCCCGCAGCAGCGCGTAGATCGTGGTCGTCTTTCCCGAGGAGCTCGGGCCGGTGAGCAGCAGCGTCCCGTGGGGGGTCGTCAGCAACGCGCGCAGGCTCCGCTCCGTGTCGGACTGGAACCCGAGCGCGTCGAGCGGCAGCGATCCGTGGTCGGCCTCGAAGATGCGCACCACCGCCTTCTCGCCGTAGACCGTCGGGAACGTCGACACGCGCATGGGGCGGCCCGCCGGCGTCGCGGCGGCCTCGATGCGCCCATCCTGGGGCAACTGCCGCTCGTACACGACGATCCGCGCGAGCACTTTGAGCCGCGACACGATCCGGGCCTGCGCGGCCTTGGGCAGCATCGCGCGGTCGTGGAGCATGCCGTCGATGCGGAACCGCAGGGCGAGCACGTCCATCCACGGCTCGAAGTGAAGATCGCTCGCGCCCTGCGCGACGGCCTCCGCCAGGGCGGCATCCACCGCCCGCGCAACGCCGTCTTCGCCGGCCTCCAGCAGCGCGGCGAGCCGACCTTCTAACGGGCCGTCCGGGGAGGTCTGAACGGCATCCGCTTCGGCCGGCGCCGCGCCGTGAGATCGAGAGAACAAAGCCATCGCCGCGGTCTCCTATACCGACATCGCCAGCGTATCGGCGACGTACGTCAACGTCGCGAACACGCTGGATGCGAGCAGGAACGTCACGAAGGCGAGCAGAAAGATGGCGGCCGCCGGCACGAGCCGCGCCGCGACGTCCGCCCGCGCGTCGGCCTGGATCTGATAGAGCCGGGCGATGCGTTCCAGCGAATCGGGCAGCAGCCCCGACGCCTCGCCGAGGCTCGCCGCGGCCGTCACGCCCCTGGGCAACCTGCACTGCGGACGCGCCAAGGCCTGCGCGAGCGAGTCGCCGGCGCGGATCCGGTCCGCCAGCGCGCGGAACCGCTCGCGGTACACCGGGTCGACGTCGAAGTCGCCCAGACGTTCGAGGGCTTCGTCCAGCGGCATGCCCGCGCGCAGGAGCTGCGCCAGGGCCGTCATGCATTCGGCGAGCATCCGCTTCCGGCCGATCTGCCCGATGTACGGCAGGCCCAGCGCGAACCGTCCCGCGAGGCCCCGCCAGATCCCGTCGGGATGCCGCATGCCGCGGAAGCGTATCCAGGCCATCGTGATCAACCCGACCGCAACGACGAACCAGGGCGCCGCCGCGAGCGCGCGCATCCAAGACGGCGCAGATCCGCCCGTGACACGCAGGATAACGGGCAAGACGGCGCCCGACTCGGAGAAGTCCTCATAGACCATGGCGAGTTCCGGGGCGATATACGTTGCCCAAAACAGGGTGACGAAGACGTGGCAGACCACGACGAGGGCCAGGTACGACAGCACCAACCCCAGTACGGAGGACGCGCGCTGCCGGCCGAGGGCGTTCTCGAGCAATTGGCGCAAACACGCCTCGATCCGCCCCGTCCGTTCCCCGATCTCGACCAGATCCGCCTGCATGCCGGAAAACAGCGACGGGATCCGCCGCATCCCGTCCGAGAGGGTCCCCCCACTTGCGAGGCAGGCCTGCAAGTGCGCGAACGCCTTGCGCAGCGCGCTGACGCGGGCATCCTCGGCTGCCGCGCCGAGCCCCTCAACCAGGGGCGCGTCCACGCTTGTCAGGGCGACCAGCTCCTCCAGCGCGAGCACCTGGTGGTCGATCTGCTTGCGCACGCTCGCGTAGGTGAGCCGGAGCCGGTTCTCGTCGTCCGGAAAGGGCGACGGCAGCCGCATCAGCAGCATGCGTTTCAGGTCCACCACGCGCCCCTCCTCATCCCGGCATCACGTCGGCCATGGTGAATATCGGGCTGAACATCGCGCCATAGAGGGACGCGATCAGCAGCCCGAGCACCACGATGGCCACCGGGCCGACCAGGAACTGCAACCGGCGATCAGCCCGCCTTACCTCGGTTTCGAAGCCTTCGGCCAGGGCGAACAGGAGATCCGGCAGGCCGGTCCCCCTGCGTTCGCCGTGGCCGACGAGCCAGCACAGCCGCGCCCCGAACGCGCCCGCCGCCTCCAGCGCTTCGCCGATGCCTTGCCCGCCGCGCACGGCTTCGGCCGCCCGTTGCGCCGCGGCGTTAAGCCGGGGGCTGCCCGAGGCCGCGCCGGCGAGGGTCAGGCTGTAGGGGGCTTCAACGCCGCCCGCGAGCAGCACGCCCAGGGCGCGCGTGAACCGGGCCATCGACGCCTGCCGGTGCAACGCGCCGACGACGGGGATGCGGCGAACCATCCTCTCGCGTCGCCGTCGGCGCTCCGGCGTGCGTTGGGCCCAGCGACTCAGCAACCAGAGCGCGACAACTGCCACGGGGATCAGCGGCATCCAGACGGGCGCCCCCGCACGGAGCGCGTCGCTCACGGACAGCCAGATGCGCGTGCTCCGCGGAAGGTGCGCGCCGAAGTCGTCGAACAGCTCGTGGTAGCCGGGCAGCACGGCGAACAGGATCACGCCGATCACGCCGAGGTACACGATCGCGAGCAGCAGCGGGTACGCAAGGGCGCTGCGTATGTGGTAGGTCAGCTCCGTCATGCGCGTCGCGTAGTCCGTCAGGTGGTACAGCACGCCGGAGAGATTTCCGGCCCGTTCGCCCGCCGCGACCATCCCGCGGTACTCCGGCGGGAAATGGGCGCCGTGCCGCGCGATCGCCTCGGTCAGCGATCGCCCGCGCTCGATGTCCTCCCGCAGCTCCTGCAACACGCGAGACAGCGCCGGACGATCAATCTCCTCGGCCAGGCTCTGCAGCGACGGGGCCAGCGGCAGGCCGCTCCGCACGATCACGCCAAGCTGTTCGTTGAACAGCTCGAGGTCGCGCCAGCTCAGCCGGTCGCTTTTGCGCGGCAGGATCGGCGCTTCCTCGCCCGCGGCCACCTCGTTCACCTGGTAGCCGAGTTCGCGCAACGCGCTCGCAACGGCGTGCGGCGATGCGCCCTCCATCTCGCCTTCAACCGGCGCCCCGGAGGCGTCGACGCCACGGTACACATACCTCGGCATGCTGGGCTCCCTCCCGTTCAGGCCGCGGAACGGCCGACACAGGGAAATGACGCGGCGATGCGGAAGCGATCAAACGAAGGCGAAAGGAGGTCCGGACGGACCGCTACTGGGCGGTGTAGGGCGACCGGAACTGCGCTTCTTCGATGCGGTCGAGATGGGCGAGCAGCGGAAACGCGGGGACGGACTTCGGCGGCGCCTCGTCGTCGCGCACATCCCACGCGATCGCCGCGACGCGGGCGTCCGCTTCCTGCAGCTCGCCACGGGGTGCAACGAACGCGCGGAGACCGCTCAACGCCAGGAACGACGCGCCCGTCGCGATGAGCAGCATGGCCGCCGCCGCCAGGGCATAGCCGGCGAATCCGGTCGGCGCGCGCCGCGGAGCCGTGCGGCGCTCGGCGAGGATCTCATCGAGCAGACGACCGAACCCGACGTCCGGCGAGACCGGCGCGGGATGGGTCAGAACGGAGCGCGCGGCGTCCTCGAGATCGCGAACCTCGGCCAGCGTTTCGTTGCAGTAGTAGCAGTGGTCGAGATGCGCCCGCACCGCACGGGCGACGTCCGGCGCCAGGTCGCCGCCCGCGTAAAGGGGCAACAGCTCTCGACAGGTCTCGCAACGCATGGGTCTCAACCTATGTCGTTCCAATCGGCCCGAGGCCGCAGGGACCTCAGGCCGTCAGGTCCGTCTTGCAGAACACGGCGGCCAGCAGCTCGCGCAGCTTCTTGACCGCCAACAGCTTTCGCGAACGCACCGTGTTCACGGGGCATCCCATCACCCGGGCGATGTCGTCGAGCGACATGCGCTGCACCGTGCGTAAGAGAAATGCCGTCCGCTGCTCTTCCGGCAACGCATCGAGCGCCCGACCCAACGCCGCTTCCAGTTCGTTCCGTTCGGCCCGCACATCCGGCCGCGCGGACGCGGACGCCGACAGCTCCGGCCCGGCGTCGAGGTCGCAGCGCCGACCCATCCGGGTCGACTTGCGCTGCGTACGGCAGTCCTCCAGCCAAATGTTGCGGGCGATGGTGAAGACATACGCGGGGAACGACCCGCTCGCGGCGTAGCGCGCGCGCAGCCGCCAGATCCGCAGGAACGTCTCGTGGACCAGGTCGTCGGCGAGGGCGGCATCGCGCGACAGCCCGTAGAAGAAGTCGGCCAGCCGCCGCTGGTAGCGCCGGTAGAGCAGCTCGTAGGCATGCACATCCCCCGTACGCACCCGCAGCATGAGCGCCGCGTCGTCGAGCGTATCGTACGGAGATCGCACCGGGTACCCGCCCTCTGCACTGGTCTGCTTCTACACAATGACCCGATCGGCGCAAACCGATCAAGGGCAAACTGCACGCTTCCTGATCCGCCTCCGACCGGATCGCATGCTTAGCCCCGCGCGGGACCGGAGGTCGGTCGTGCATCATCCAGGAGTCGCCGGCATGGAGCGGCGGCGCGCAGGCGCTCTGGACCCCCGACAGCCCCGGCCAGGAACTGCAGCTCCCGTTCGCCGTCGAGGAAGACGGCCGGTATGTGCTGGTGCTGCTCCTCACGAAGTCCTGGGACTATGGCATGCTCCAGTTCCTCATCAACGGCGAACCCGTCGGCAAGGCCGTCGACCTCGTGGCCGAGACCGTCGCGCCGCACGAGACCACGCTGCCGCCGGTCGCCCTGAGCGCGGGCGAACACGTCCTCACCGTGCGCAACGTCGGCTCAAGCGCCGACGGCGGAGGCTGCTACTTCGGCATCGACGGCTGGCTGCAACACCGACACGAGTGACCAGGCCGACGGCTGACTTCACACATCCATCGCGCACCCGAGATAAGTCCGTGCATCCCGCGCCCAGACATGCCATACTGCAGGGCGTGACGGCTCAGTGTTGAGTAGGAGGATATGCACATGCTTTCCAGGGCACAGACTGATGCGGGACGGTGTACGACCGTCGCGCTCACGCTCGTCGCGTTCGCGGTTCTGCTGACCGGGTGCAGCGCACCCGGGCACGATTCGGAAGCCTCACGCGCGCTCCGCTCATCGGCCGAACAAGGCGATCAGGAAGCGCAGTTTGACCTTGGACTCATGTATGACTTGGGCGACGGCGTGCCCGAGGACGACGCAGAAGCCGTGCGATGGTATCGCCTTGCTGCGGAACAGGGCCACGCACCCGCGCAGTATTCCCTCGGAGCCATGTACGCTATGGGCGAGGGCGTTACGCAGGACTACGTCCTCGCGCACGTGTGGTGCAGTCTGGCCGCCTCGGGCGCGTCGGACGTGCAGACCCGAGATGTGGCCGTCTTCACGCGCGATGAGGCGGCGCGCCAGATGACGCCCGAGCAGATCGCTGACGCGCAGCGGCGCGCGCGGGAGTGGAGGGAGAGCCACCGGTAGGGCAGCCGTAGCGACAGCGCGTCGGCGGATTGGAGCCGGGCGAGGGGCGCACCGCACGCCGCGCTTCGTCTCGTGCGCGACAGGCAACGCCCTGCCCCGCTGAACTCAAGATCCCACGCGGCGTCCCCTGGGCGGGGGTTCGGCGGCGGGATCGCGGTCGGGGTTGGCGATCGGGACCACCGCCCCGGTCTCGGCGAGGAAGCGGTCGATGAGCGCGTCCATCGCGCGCACCTTGTCCTCATGGTCGGCGGCGAGGTTGCGCGTCTCGCCGAGGTCGTCGCGCAGGTTGAACAGCTCGTACTGGTGGCCGCCGTCCGGCCCGGCGAAATAGGTGCGGACCAGCTTCCAGTCGCCTTGGCGCACATAGGTGGCGGCGTACTGCCCGGTCGCGGGCGTGTTGTGCGGGTAGTGGCAGTAGATCGCGCCCCGGTCCAGCTCCCCGCCGGTCAACGCGGGCGCGATGCTGACGCCGTCCAGGCGCTGCTCGGGCGACGGCTCCAGCCCGCAGATCTCCGCCAGGGTCGGGTAGTAGTCCACGCTGGACACGACGGCCTCGTCGTTGCGGACGCCCGCGGGCGTATGGCCCGGCCACACGACGATCAGGGGCGTGCGCGTGCCGCCTTCGTAGATGGATCCCTTGCCGGCCCGCAGCGGGGCGTTGCTGGTCACCGGAACGCCCTCGAACGACACGAAGTCGTTCCCGCCGTTGTCGCTGGCGAACACGATGATCGTGTCGTCGGTCAGCCCTTCCGCTTCGAGCGTGTCGAGCAGCGACCCCACGGCGTCGTCCAGCGACCGCACCATCGCGGCGTAGGTGGCGTTGCGCTGCGGACTGTCGGGATCAGCCTTGGCCGCGTACTCCGCGATAAGCTCCGGCTTGCCGCCCCACGGCCCATGCACGGAGAAGCACCAGTAGCTGAGGAAGAACGGCTGGTCGCGGTGCTCGCGGATGAACCGGGCCGCCTCGCGGGCCATGCGGTCCTCGATGTGCTCGCCGGGCTCGCCCTTGAACCCGGAGGTCTCGGGGTAGGCCCACGGCGCGAGGTAGCCGCCGGCGGGACCAGGGCCATGCCAGTGCGGGACGTCCTGTCCATAGCCGTGCTCGAGCGGCGAGTAGGGCTCGCGGCCCAGATGCCACTTGCCGAAATGCCCCGTCCGATACCCGGCATCGCGAAACGCTTCGGCCAGGGTGTAGTGATCGGTGTCGAGTCGGGTCGCGTCGGCCGCGGGCACGGCCGGCATCCACGGCGCCGCCTTGCGGGCCAGTTGCGCCTCGAGACGGACCACGTCGCCGTGGCAACTCGCACTGGTGATGCCGGTTCGCGCCGGCCATTGCCCCGTCATGATGGAGGACCGGGTCGCCGAGCACAGGGGCGACGCGGAGTAGGCCTGGGTGAACCGCATGCCGCGCGCCGCGAGCCGCGCGAGGTTCGGCGTGTCGTAGTAGTCGCTGCCGTACAGCGCCGTGTCGCGCCAACCGAGATCGTCCGCCAGGATGAACACGACGTTCGGCTTGCGCGCCGCCGCCGTCTCCGCGAACCCCGCCAGCAGGGCGCCGACGGAGCACATGCCCGCCGCGCGCAAGAACCCCCGCCTCGTCATTGCACCCATGCCGCACACCTCCCGGACGCGTCAACGAACCGCGTCAGTCGCCGCCCTGCGTCTCAAACAGATCCACCGCGATCTGCGCCGGCGCATCGGTCGGGATCAGCCGGAACTGGCGAATCACCGAACCGCGCCACGCCTGCGCATCGCCCACGGGCAGCGCGTAGTCGTGCAACGCCCCGTCGGCGACGATCTCGAACGGCAACCGCTTGTCCTCCGACCACTCCCGGTCGTCCTCCGTAGTATACTCCAGCCGCGCCTGGCGTCCCGCGCTCGCCCGCATGCGGATGTGCACCACGTCCACGGCGCTCCCGTCGAGGTCCATCACCGGCGGCCCGACGAACACGGGCTCCGGACCCACGCTCTCCGCGACGAGCAGGCCGTCTTCGATGCGGCAGTGGCGCAGGTCGCCGCCGCTTCGGAACCACAGGCTCGCGTTGGCCGCGAAGTCCATGCGCGTCAAATATCACAACTAGTACAGTATCCCCCTCGGGGAGGGGTCGATGGGCCCCAAACCAACCCGCCGACCCCCTATGCCTGGTACGATCGCAAATGGCGCGACGATACCCCCTCCGGTACGATCGGCAAATGGCTTGACACGGTTCTTTCGGCGCCCGAGTTCGGCCGCCCGGCGCGGCCCTGAACAAGGCTGACAGCCCCCATCGCGCGGCCGACGCTTGTGCGTGCGCGTCACGATGACCTGTGGCATAATGCACAGCATCTTCATTCGGCCGCGAAAGAGGAGGGGCGCATGATGCCGGAAACACGAAGGAACGCCCGACGCTACACCACCGCCGCGGTCGCGCTCATCGCGTTCGCGGTCCTGCTGACCGGGTGCAACCCGCCGGAAGACGCATACCAAGCCACACTGAGAGCGGCGGAACAGGGCGATGCCGACGCGCAATTCAACCTTGGGGATGTGTACGCCTTGGGTGCCGGCGTGCCCCATGATATCGCCGAGGCCGTCCGCTGGTACCGACTTGCCGCAGAGCAAGGCCATGTGGAGGCGCAGTACAGCCTCGGGCTCATGTACTACCGGGGAAAGGTGGTGCCCAAGGACCATGCCGAGGCCGCGCGCTGGTACCGCCTCGCTGCGGAACAGGGCGATGCCGAAGCGCAGCGCAACCTTGGTTTCATGTACCACTTCGGTCAGGGCGTGCCGCAGGATCACGCCGAGGCTATGCGCTGGTACCGCTTGGCCGCCGAACAGGGCTATGCACACGCGCAGCGCAACCTTGGGGTCATGTACGACAACGGCGATGGCGTGCCCGAGGACGATGCCGAGGCCGTCCGCTGGTTCCGCTTGGCGGCGGAGCAGGGTCTTGCAGATGCGCAGTGCAACCTTGGGGCCATGTACGCGAAAGGCGAAGGCGTGCCCCAGGACGATGCCGAGGCCGTCCGCTGGTACCGCTTGGCTGCCGAACAGGGCCTTGCACACGCGCAGGTCAACCTTGGGGCCAGGTACGCTCTGGGCCAGAGCGTACCCCAGGACGATGTGTTGGCGCACATGTGGTTCAACCTGGCCGCATCAAGCGCATCGGACGCAGAGATCCGCGAGAGTGCCGTGGCCAGGCGCGACGCAGCGAAATGGCGCATGACTCGCGAGCAGATCGCCGAGGCGCAGCGGCGTGCGCGGGAGTGGACGGAGAACCACAGGCAGGACGACCGTGAGAATGTCGGCTCGTCGCGGGACTGAGGGGGGGGCGCGTGGCATAGAAACCGTGCGCAGAGGAGGCAGACGTGCCACAGTGCAGGTCATGGCGACGCCGTCTTGTGGAGGAGGACATGGATATGCTTTCCATTGCACAGACTGAGACTGGACGCTACACGACCGCCGCGCTCGCGCTCATCGCGTTCGCGGTCCTGCTGACCGGGTGCGGCTCGACGGACCTCGCGTACCAAGCCACACTGAGAGCCGCGGAGCAGGGCGACGCAGCGGCGCAGTTCATCCTTGGGGTCATGTACGTCGAGGGCACGGACGCGCCCAAGGACGATGCCGAGGCCCTCCGCTGGTTCCGTGCGGCCGCAGAGCAGGGCCATGCCGATGGGCAGTGGCTCCTTGGCACCGCATATGACAGCGGCGATGGCGTGCCTCAGGACTACTCTGAGGCCGTGCGATGGTATCGCCTTGCGGCGGAGCAGGGCCATGCATCCGCGCAGTTCAGGCTTGGGGTCATGTACGACGACGGCAGGGGCGTGCCCCGGGACGATGCCGAGGCCGTGCGGTGGTACCGTGCAGCCGCGGAACAGGGCCATCGCGATGCACAGTCCTTCCTCGGGTTCATGTACCACTACGGCAAAGGCGTGCTCAAGGACGATGCCGAGGCAGCGCGGTGGTACCGCCTTGCCGCCGAACAGGGCAATGTGGTGGCACAGGACGCCCTCCGCGACATGGACAGCGATGGTCAGGGCGCGCCCCATGAGGATAGCGAGGCCCTGCGCCGGATGCGCGCCGCAGCAGATCAGGGCGATGCCGGAGCGCAGTGCAAGCTTGGGGTCCGGTACGCCAACGGCAAAAGCGTTCCGCAGGACTACGCCGAGGCCGTGCGCTGGCTCCGCCTCGCCGCGGAGCAGGGCTATGTCGATGCGCAGCGCAACCTCGGGTTCATGTACCACTACGGCAAAGGCGTGCTCAAGGACGATGCCGAGGCAGCGCGGTGGTACCGCCTTGCCGCCAAACAGGGTGACTTGGTGGCACAGGACGCCCTCCGCGACATGGACAGCGATGGCCAGGGCGCGCCCCATGAGGATGGCGAGGCCCTGCGCCGGCTGCGCGCAGCGGCGGAACAGGGCCTCGCCGAAGCACAGAGCAACCTTGGGTTTATGTATGAGAGGGGCGAGGGCGTGCCCCAGGACTACGCCGAGGCCGTCCGCTGGTACGGCCTTGCCGCTGAACAAGGCGATGCCGACGCGCAGTACAACCTTGCGCGTATGCACTACATGGGCGAGGGCGTACCTCAGGACTACCCTGAGGCCGCGCGCTGGCTCCGCCTTGCCGCGGAACAGGGCGACGCCGACGCGCAGTACAGGCTCGGCGTCATGTACGCTTTGGGCAGGGGAGTACCTCGGGACTATGTGCTGGCGCACATGTGGTTCAACTTGGCCGCCTCAAGCGCATCGGACGAACAGATCCGCCAGGAGGCCCTCGCTATGTGCGAGAGGATGGACCTCACTGCAGATCAGATCGCTGACGCGCAGCGGCGCGCGCGGGAGTGGACAGAGAACCACAGGCAGGACGACCGCGGCGGCGGCGCGGCGGCGGATTGAAGCCCGGCGAGCGGCCCGTGGCATAATGGGTCCGTCTACAGGCGGGAGCGCTTCATGAGTTCGGCGGACCCGCGGATGCGTCCGGGGATGCCAGGGGAATCGAGGAGTACGGCGGGCAGTTCCGCTTTCGCCAAGACCATCGCGTCAAGGCCGCGATGGCCGCGGACGGCGCCGCCCGCGCGGACGGCCGAGACGACGACGACAAGGCCGACTGACCTGCCCGGTCGCCGGTCGCCGTTACTTGGGCGCGCTCGCGTCGTCGGGTTCCGAGGGCGATGCTTCCGGAGAGCGGGGGCGACTCGTCAGGAACGCCGCGGCGAACAGCCCGCCGAAGACCGCGCCGCCGTACCACGACCCCGTGATGGCGCACGTGCCGCCGGGACACAGAACCTGCGAATAACCGATGATGCCGCCGACGGCGGCCGCCGCGATGACCCCAAGTAACGTCTTCATACTGCTCAGACTCCTACTGCCAAGTTCACGGGGACGCCCCGCTGCCTACGTAGACACCGCGCGGGCCCCGGCTGTTCCCGCGACGCGACCGCGCGACGTCGCCGCCGCCGTTGGAGAAGCCCGCGCCGGACGTGGTAGACTCCCGTCCGACGCGCAGATGCTCCCGCAACCGCCGGACGTCCTGCCTGCCGCACACCCACTCCCCCTCGGGGCGTAGCGCAGCCCGGTTAGCGCGCCTGCTTTGGGAGCAGGAAGTCGCCGGTTCGAATCCGGCCGCCCCGACCATTCACTCTCCTCCCTGACGCAGCTTGCCGCCGGAAGCATCTCCCATCCACGGTTATTCGCGTTCATTCGCGTTCATTGGCGGATATCCCCTGATTGGATCCGCGGATGGACGCGAAAACACGCGAATCGGCCCGCGCGCCTCGACGACATCGCGTACAGGGCGGCAGATTCCACCCTAAGACCGCCCAACTGTGGTCGAAGATTGGGGGTAGGCGCAGACGGGTCGAATCCGGCCGCCCCGACCACTCACTCTCCTCCCTGTCGCAGCTTGCCGCCGGAAGCATCTCCCATCCACGGTTATTCGCGTTCATCCGCGTTCATTGGCGGATATCCCCTGAGTTGATCCGCGAATGGGCGCGAAAACACGCGAATGGGCCCGCGCGCAGGGTCACTCCCCGTTGCCGACCCGGTCCCGCGTCGCGCGGCGGTATGCGGACGGCGACCGGCCGTACTCGCTCGTGAAGGCGTGGGTGAAGTGGGTGCGGCTCTGGAACCCGGTCCGTTCGGCGATGCGTGCGATGGGGGCGTCGGTGCGCTTCAGGAGGTTGGCCGCCTCTTCGAGCCGCGCTTTGCGCACGTAGGCCATGGGCGCCAGGCCCACGCGCTCGCGGAACACGGCGTGGAACCGCGGCACGGACAGCGCCGCGGCGTCGGCCAACGTCGCCACGGAGATCTCGTCTCCGAGGTGGTCGCGAACCCACGCGAAGACGGGCGCAAGCCGGCCGTTGTCCTCCAACAACCGCTCCGACCCCGCGCGAAGCGGGACGGTCTGCAGCAACAGGTCCGCCACCTGATAGACGATCGCGCACTCGCGGGCGCGGCGCACCAAGGGGTCCAGCGGCGCCTTCTGCAGGGCGATGCACGCGGCGGACAGACGGCCCAGCAGATCGGCCTGGGGTCGCGGCAGACGGGCCGGCAGGTCGAGCAGCTCCGCGAGGTCCACGGCGCCCGCTACGCCGATGCGGAAACCGATGTAGTCGTAGCGGAACGCCCCGTCGCGCCCCGCCGTCTCCTTGACGTGCGTGGTCACCCCCAGCGGCGCCACGACGGCCTCCCCCTCTTCCGCGACAGCGGAGCGCCCGTCGATGATCACTTCATACCATCCCGAGACGGCACGCGCGGCCCAGGACCACGGCGCGGACTTCGAATGCATGGTCCAGGAACCGGGGCGCGCATCGTGGAAGCCGCGTCCCGCGCAGAGATAGCTCGGCCTCAGCGCGTCGGGCGACAGGACTGCGTCGGCCCAGACCGAACCAGCGGCCTCCGTGAGCATGCCGGCATATCCTCCCTGCGCGATGACCGGACCCCGGCGGTGCGCGCGATTTCGATAGCCCGGAGCACATCTTCAATAGACGGCGCCCCCTTCCGGGACGACAATGTCATTATAATAGGTGAAACGGTTGAAAACGAAGAAACCGTTCCAACCATCTATCCGGCTGCATGATTGGGGTCGCTTGAGAACTGAGGAGGACTGAATCCATGACACTTCGAGCCTTGGCGGTAACCGGCCTGATCGTCGCGTTGTGCGCGGCGTCAGGCGCGCAGGATGAGTTCATCCTGGGCGGGGCGGAGAACGGCTACCTGCGGGCGCCGACCGGCGCCACGTACAATGCAGAACCCATCACGGTGGAGCTCTGGGTGCGCTTCACCACACACCCCGACTTTCAGGTCCTCGCGGCCTGCGGCGACAAGGTGGCGGGGCACTGGGAGATCTACGTCGCGCCCAACGACGGCGTACCGCACATCTGGGGTCCTGAGCTGCCCGACATCGCCGCGGGCGTCAACATCGCCGACAACGCCTATCACCATGTCGCGTTGACGCACGACGGTTCGACGCTGAAGCTGTGGGTCGACGGGACGGAGCAGGCCTCGGCGGGCGCGGGCGCCATCGCCGATGCGTCGCATCCGTTCTTCATCGGCGGCATCAACGGGTGGGCCGTCCCGCAGGGCGCCGTCAAGGCCGTGCGCATCTCCAGCGTCGCGCGTGATCTGACCGGCGCGAGCGCGGCCACGATCCCCGACGCCGCCGACGCCGACACCGTTCATCTGTGGGTCATGTCGGACCTCGACCCCGCCACGAACTCCGTCGCCGACCGGGCGCCCGCGGACGTGACGGCGCAGGGCTACCCCCTTCCCTTGCCGCCCGAAGAGCTGCCGGGCGAGCTGGAGTTCGGCGGAGTCGACCGGCAGTACCTCGAGGTCGCGGCCTCCAGCGACTATGCAAGCGGCCCGTTGACGGTGGAGATGTACGGGCGTCTGAAGGCCCCCACCGAGACGGACTACGCGCTGCCTTTCGCCCACGGCATCAAGGGCGCGGGCCACTGGGAAATCTACCTGCACGGCGGCTCGCTGGACATCTACGTGCCCGACCTGGATCCGCCGGCGGCCGGCGCCACGCCGTACATCTCCGACCAGCAGTACCACCGCTTCGGCTGGACCTACGACGGCACGAACAGCACGCTGTGGATCGACGGCGCGGCAGTGGTCGGCCCGACGGCGCACAACAACGCCCTGGCCGGCGGCGACCACACGCTGTGGATGGGCACGTATCCCCCGGAAGGGACCCTCTGCGACGGCAGCGCCTTCAAAGGCGCCCGCATTTCCAACGTCGCGCGCGACCTGACCGGCGTGACGGGCCCGCTCACGGCGGCCGACGCGGATGCGAACACCATCAGCCTGTGGCTGTCGGATGACCTCGCGGACGGCGTGATCCCCGACCGGGGCGCCGCGGGCAACGAGGCCGTGCTGATCCAGGCCGATGACGACGGCGACAGCCTGACCAACAGCGAAGAGGCGGCGCTTGGCACGGATCCTGACGATCCGGATACCGACGGCGACGGCCTGAACGACTATCTCGAGGTCAGCAGCTTCGAGACGGACCCGCTGAACCCCGACTCGGACGGCGACGGCCATCCGGACGGCATCGAAGTCCAGTACGGCACGGATCCGCTCGACGCCAACTCCTACCCGCTGGAGCTGCCGCTCAGCGCGCTGCCGCTGGCGGGCGCCCTCGGGGCCTGCGCCGTCGTCGCGCTTCGTCGCCGCCGAGGCTGACAGATATCGCATCGCGCCACGCCGCGCCTGACCAGACGTCCAAAGGCGGGGATCCCGAGCGGGGCCCCCGCCTTCGTCTTTCCGCTTCGGTACGCAAGACACGCGCGATGGGCCCGCACGGAGCCGCGCCGCCCGCACAGCGAAAAGGCCAATGACCTGGCTCGCCAGATCATTGGCCTTCTCAAACGTGAAATGGTCGGGGCGACTGGATTCG
>DIWA01000093.1 GCA_002422525.1 Candidatus Hydrogenedentes bacterium UBA6118 | reverse complement strand
TTGCCGCCGCAGGCGGCTCTTGGAGTGCGGCAGCTTGCTGCCGCTTTTTCTGCAGTTCCCATCGACCGGCGGGGACGCCGGTCCCACACATCTGCGGGGGGTTGGTTACCAGTGTTCCGTTGACCTTTCCTGCGAGACCGAGGCTATCGCGGAGAGAAAGCGGCAGCAAGCTGCCGCACTCCGAAAGAGGCTTCGCCACATGCAGCGTGCTCGGGGCGGCCGCTCTGCCCCGTCCGCCGCAGGCGGAGCCATCCTCTTCATCCTGTAAATCCTGTCTACTATGCGCTCCCGCTACTCGATCTGCCAGGCGCGGAACGCGGCGACGCGGGCCTGGCCGCTGACGGGGGCGATCGCGCCGAAGCCGGCTTGGGGCGTCGAGAGCTTGGCGCTCACGGCGGGGCCCACGGCAATCCAGGACGCCCCGTCGACGCTCGCATGGCAGACGTAGCGATTCGCCTCGCGGTCAATGTCGATGCGCAGCAGGAGATCGGTTCCCAGCGTGTTGTCGATCACCGTCTGCGCGACCTTCCCGTCGCGTTCGACCGCGGCGGCG
Organism: Candidatus Hydrogenedentes bacterium UBA6118; assembly: GCA_002422525.1. Classification (GTDB taxonomy): domain Bacteria; phylum Hydrogenedentota; class Hydrogenedentia; order Hydrogenedentales; family SLHB01; genus UBA6118. The sequence goes on along the minus strand of DIWA01000093.1, from coordinate 38,189 downwards.
AGTTTCGGCCCATCGTCCCACACGTGGGCCAGCCGGACGTAGTTCTCGTGGTCCTGCCAGATCGTCAGGAAGGCCTGCTCGAAGTTCGCGCGCGGATCGAACGCAACGCGCACGGTCACGCGCGAGGCATCGGGCGGCAGATGCTGCAGGAACAGGTTGCGGAAGTCGGCGCGCTGCTCCCACATGTCGCCGTTCTGCGCCGTGATGATCACGCCGTCGTCCAGGCGCCAGGCGGCGGGGTCTTCGTTCACCACGCGCCAGCGGGAGCGATCGAGGCGCGCCGCGCCGAAGTCGTCCGACCCGCCGCACGCCCGGGCGGGCGCGCCGGAGGGGAGCGGTTGGGGCGTGTGCGTCGGGCCGTCGACCACGATCCGGTCTGGGCCGTCCTCCTCCGCGACGAACCGCACACGGTCGATCGCCACTTGTCGCGGCCAGACCGACCGCGGACTCGCGTGGGTGTGGTACACCATGAACCGCTCGGAGCCGTCGGGCGACGGCACGATCATGCCATTGCCCGGGCCCGACACGCGGTCCGAGCGCGCGAGGATCGGGTTGTGCGTCGCCTTCGTCCACGGCCCCGTCGGACGCGCGGCCGTCGCGTAGCCGATGGCGTAGTTCGGGTCCGTGAAGCTGTTCCCGGTATAGGTCAGGTAGTACACGCCCTTTCGTTTGAACACGAACGCGCCCTCGGCCACGAGGTGGTTGTGCATCGCGTGGCGCTCCCATTCCTGCGTCGGCCGGACGCACAGCGTCGAGTCGGCCCGGAACGTGCGCAGATCCGGCCCGAGCGGCATGACCTCGATCTGATTGAACCCCATTGTCACGCGGGTCCAGTACAGATGCGCAGTTCCGTCGTCGTCCAGGAACAGACTCTGGTCGATGGCCTCGTCGCCGCCTTCGGGCTGGAACCAGGGCGCGGCGACCTCGCGGAACGGTCCCGTCGGCGCGTCGCTCACGGCGATGCAGAGGTGCATGTTGAACGGCGGGCCCGGCTCAGGGCCCGGAGAGGCGCAGTAGTACATATAGTACGCGTCGCCGCGCCGGTGCACCTCCGGGCCCCAGAAGTTGCATTGACTCCACGTGTCGGCGGTCTTCTTCAGCGCGAACCCGCCCCATTCCCAATGGACCAGGTCGCGCGACGTGTACACGGGGAAGCCCGCCTGCGCATCGCGATCGTGCGTGCCGTAGAGGTAGTACACGCCCTCGTCGAAGAGGACCCAGGGATCGCCAAGCTGCACCTGCACCGGGTTCTGGTAGACGTCGATCATCGCCGGTTCCTCGCCCATCGCATCCGCCTTTCCCCCGAGCGCACACAGCGCCATGAGCATCAGCCGCGCCATTGGGGTCCCTCCTGCGTCGCCTCAGCCGTCGCGCTTCCGGTCGTTTTCCTCGATGGCGGCGGTCCGCCGCTGAATCGCGCACAGCCGCGCCATGTCAAACTTGAGCGCGCGGTCGAACCCGACGACGCCATTCTGCTCCTGGAACACGTCCGTCAACTGGGTGTAGCAGTAACCGAACATGTCGGGATGGTCCAGAAGCGCGTTCACCAGGCCCTCGAAGCGCTCATAGAACTCCTCCAGGCTCTTGACGCGCTCGCCGTAGCCCCAGGAATCCTCGCCGGGTTTCGCGTTCGGGTTCCACCAGATCCCGCCGAACTCGCTCACAAAGTACGGCTGGCCGCGGTAGGGCACGGAGATCACGCGGTCGTGCGCGGTGTTCAGGAACGGCGCATCCTCCGCCAGGCCCGCGTGGCGCTCGGCGAACGTGGCCGGGTTCTGGTCGTAGTCGTGGCTGTCGTAGATGTCCGCGTCCACGACGCGATGCGAGTAGCCCGACGCGTCGAGCACGGGGCGCGACGTGTCCATGGCTTTCGTGGCGAGGTACATGCCGTGCGTCACGTCGTCCAACGCGGTGATCCGGTCGGTCAGCGGCTGCCAGGTCTCATTGAGCGGACACCACCCCACGATGGACGGGTGCGAGTAATCGCGCGCGAGCGCTTCGAGCCACTGGGTGATGTACGTGGGCGACACGCGCTGGTTGTCCTCGCGGCGCGTGCCGTCGCCGCAGCCCCAATCGCCGAACTCGCCCCAGAGCAGATAGCCCAGCCGGTCCGCGTGATACAGGAATCGCTCCTCGAACACCTTCTGATGCAGCCGCGCGCCGTTGAACCCGGCCTCGATGCTCAGCGCGATGTCGCGCACCAGCGCCTCATCGCTCGGCGCGGTCATGATGCCGTCCGGGTAGTATCCCTGGTCGAGCACCAACCGCTGGAACACGATCTCGCCGTTCAGCCGCACCGCCTTGCCGTCGAGCGAGACGCTCCGCAGGCCCGCATAGCTTTGCACCGCATCGATGCGCCGCGCCTTGTCGTCGCGCACGTCCAGCAGTTCGATCTCGAGGTCGTACAGGAACGGGTCATCCGGCGACCAGCAGCGCCGGTCGGCTTCCGGGATCGCAAGCAGCAGACGCGGCGCGAGATCCACGTCGGCGGAGACTTCGTCGCTTGCGACGACGCGGCCCTCGGCCAGCAGTCGGGCGTGCACGACGAGTCCGGCCCGGGGCCGCGCGATGGGTTGTTCGAGGTGGAAGCAGGCGTTGGCCAGGTCCGGGGTGATGCGCGTGCGCTGGAGGCGGGTCTTCGGCACGGGCTCGAGCCAGACGGTCTGCCAGATGCCCGTGGTGCGCGTGTAGTGGCAGCCGAAGTTGCCGTACCGCTGCGACTGCTTGCCGACGGGCTTGAACGCGCGCGTATCGTCCTGCGCGCGCACGACGATCGTCAGCGGCCGCCCCGGCTCGGCGATGCCTTCGAGGTCGCAGGTGAACGGGGTGAACCCGCCGCGGTGCCGCCCGACCTGTACGCCGTTGGCCCACACCGTCGCGTCATAGTCCACCGCCTGGAAATGGAGCAGCACGGTGTGGCCGTCGTGCGCCCAGGACTCCGGCACGGTGACCGTGCGGCGGTACCACACGGCGTTCATGAAATCCGTGCACCCGACGCCGGACAGCTCGGATTCCGGCGCGAACGGCGCGATGATGCGGCCGGTCAGCGGCCGTTCGAGCAGACCTCGCTCGAGGCCGCTGTCGCCCGAGTCGATCTCGAACTCCCATTCCCCGTTCAGACACAACCACTCAGGCCGCACGAACTGCGGCCGAGGATACTCCGGTCGAGGCATAGACAATGCAGTGTTCTCCTTCTCAAACTTCGGTGTTGTCGCATGCGTTTGGCGTGCACTTATCTGGTCTGGACGCCGATGGACGCCGATGGACGCCGTCCGGGCGCCGCCGATTCTACCTGTTTTCCCCGTTGCTACGCCTTCAGCCCCGTCAGCGTGATGCCGCGGACGATGTGGCGCTGGAAGATGAGGAACGCGATGAGGACCGGCAGCGCGCAGACGGTCGCGCCGGCCATCGTGAGCGCGCGTTCGGCCCAGAACTCGCCGTTGAACAGCGTGAGCCCGACGGGGATCGGCCGCATCTTGAGCGAGTGCGTGACGATCAACGGCCACAGGAACGCGTTCCACGTGCCCATGAACACGAAGATGCCCAGGGTCGCCATGACGGATTTGGACACCGGCAGGATGACGTGCCAGTAGACGCCGAACGCCGAACAGCCGTCGATGATCGCGGCTTCCTCGAGTTCCTTGGGCGCCGTGTCGAAGAACTGCCGCAGCAGGAACACGCCGAACGGCGCGGCCAACGGCGGGATGATCAGCGCCTTGTAGGTGTCGATCCAGTGGAGCTGTTGCAGGAACACGTAGACCGGGATCAGGGTCGTCGGGAACGGGATCATCATCGACGCGATGACCAGCATGAACAGCGGCCGCTTGTAGGGGATGTCGAGTCGCGAGAACCCGAACGCCGTCAGCGAGTCGATCAGCAGCACGAGGCCGGTCACCATGAAGGTGGTGTAGGCGCTGTTGAAGAACCACCGGAGCATCGGCACGCCCGGCCGCGTGAACAGGTCGACGTAGTGCTCGAAGGTCGCCGACGCGGGGATGAGCCGGATCGGATACTCGTAGACGTCCTGCTCGTACTTGAGGGACGTGCTCAGCATGAACAGCAGCGGCACGAGCATCAGGAGCGACAGCCCGGCGAACCCGAGGATCCACGCCGCCTCCGACCAGGTGTTTCGTCGCGCCATGGTCAGTACTCCACGTTGGTGCGGGTCAGGAGGCGATACTGCACGTAGACCACGCCGAAGATCAGCAGCGCCAGCAGGTAGGACAGCGCGGCGGCGTAGCCGATGCGGAAGTATCGGAACCCGTTGCTGTAGATGTGGTAGACTAGGGTGTAGGTGGCGTAGTCCGGGCCGCCGCCGGTGAGGATGTAGGGCTGGTCGAACACCTGGAACGCGCCGATGGTCGACACGGTAAGCGTGAAGGCGAACGTGTACTTCATCAGCGGGATCGTGACGTAGATCCACTGCTGCCAGGCGTTCGCGCCGTCGAGCTGGGCCGCTTCGTAGAGCCCGCGGGGCACGTTGAGCATGCCCGCGAGGTAGATCATCATGTTGAACCCCGCGCCGGCCCAGATCACCATGATGATCACCGAGATCATCGCCCAGCGCGGATTGCTGAGCCAATGGACCCGCGGCAGGCCGATGCTCTCGAGCCAGTAGTTCAACAAGCCGAAGTCGCCGTTGTACAGCCATCCCCAGACCACCCCGGTCACGCCGATGGACAGGACGACCGGCGCGAAGAAGATCGTCTGGAACACGAGCTTGCCGCGGATGCCCCTGGCCAGTCCGTAGGCCATCAGCAGGCTGAACGCGTTGCCGAGAATGACCGACAGCGCCGTGTAGTACAGGGTGTTGGCCAGGCTGCGCAGGAAGAGGTCGTCCTGGAACACGCGCAGGTAGTTGCGCAGGCCGACGAAGTGCATCTCGCCGGTGAAGATGCTCCATTCGGTCAGGCTGAGGCCGAGCCCGACGATCGCGGGCGCGATGACCCACACGAGGAACAGCGCGAGATAGGGGACAAGGAACAGCGCGTTGAGGGCGCGGGCCCGGGTCCAGACGCGGCGACGGGGTTCAGGCATCGCGGTCTACTCCTCCCACCACGCCAGGACGCGCCGCATCCGCGAGGCGGCGCGGTCCAAGGCGACGTCGACCGGCGCGAGCCCGGTCAGCGCCGTGACGATGGACTGCTCATAGCGATCGCGCAGCTCGATGCCGACCGGGGAATCCGGCTCGAACCGCACGTGGTCCAACTGCGCCACGAACGGCCGGAGCAGGGCGTCGGCCTGGAACGTCGGGTCGGTTATCTGGCTGTGGCGCGCGGGGATCATGCCGGAGGTGGACCAGGTCACGCCCGTGTCGCTGAGGTACCGCATGAGCCGCAGCGCGTTGGCGCGGCGCGCCTCGGGCAGGTTGCGCGACAGACAGAGCACGTGGCCGCTGGCCCAAACGGCGGGCTGCTCGCCGGCTACGAACAGCGGCGCGACGCCCCAGCGGAATTTGGCGTTCTGTTTGATCCCGTTGAGCACCCAGCAGCCCTCGGTGAACAGCGCCACGCGGCCCTGCAGGAAGTGCTGCCAGGTGTCGAGTCCTTCGGGCTGCGGGGAGATGCCGTGCTTCTCGACGCAATCGACCATCCACTGCAGGGCCGCGTGCCCCGCGGGCGAATCGATCGTCACCTCATCCAGCCCGGGACTCAGCAGATCCCCGCCGAACTGCCACAGCAGCGACGAAAAGTTGCGGAAAGGCGCGCCGCCGAATGTGAACCCCCAGATGTCCGGTTCGCCGTCGCCGTCTTCGTCGACGTTCAGCGCCTTGGCCAGCGCGATCAGCTCGTCGCCGGTGATCGGCTCCGTCTCGCTGGGATAGGGCAGCCCGGCGCGGTCGAACAGGTCCTTGTTGTAGTACAGCCCGAGCATGTGGACGTCCAGCGGCACGCCGTAGCGCCGTTCCTCGTACATGCAGCGGTCCCACACGGATTCGATGCGGTCGGCGTGCGGCACGAACGAATCGTCCGCATCCACGAGATCGTCCAGCGGCAGCAACGCGCCCATCTCGGCATAGGCGGCCAGCTCGCTGAAATGCAGCACGAACAGGTCCGGCGGGTCGCCCGCGGCGATCGCGGCGATCAGCTTGTCGAAGTACGTGGACCAGGGCATCTTCTGCACTTCGACGCGCAGCCCCGACGCGGCCTGGAAATCACGGATCAGCGGTTCGGTGATGTTGCCGTCCGGCCCGGTGAAGCCGTTCCAGTATTGCAGCTCGTCGAGCGGACGCGACTTCGCGCCGCAGCCGCAGAGACAGGCGCAGAAACCGATGGTCAGGCCGATGCTGACGACCGCGTACAGGCCGGCGCCGCGCGGCGAACTCCGGCGCGCGTTACTCAAACCGCCCCCGTTGGAAGAAGAAGCCGCGGTGCTGGTGCAGGTATTGGATCAGTACATCCCCTTTCGCCGGGCCCGTCCGTAACTGGCACACGCCCGGGAAGTAGATCGGGTAGTCGGCGGAGACGATGCGCGGCGCGCTCCACGTGCGTCCCCCGTCGTCGCTCACGATGTAGCGCAGGTCCTGATAGAGCACGCCGGTCGATGCAATCCCGAATTCCTCGCGGTCTTCGTCGGTCGTGAACACCACGAGCAGACGTCCGTCGTCGAGCGGGATCATCCACGGGGCGAGCGCGTTGTAGCGCGTGTCCTCCGGTTCGTAGACCACGTCGCGCTCGCGCTCGCTCCAACTCCAGGTGCGCCCGCGATCCCGCGAACGCACGGACAGCACCAGCCCCGCGTGGCGCTCCTCCGTCTGTACGCTTTCCATCACGCAGAGCAGCTCGCCGTCGGGCAGCTCGACCACGGTCCCCATGCCGTCGCGGCTGAGATGCTCCGGGTTGTGCGCCCGACTGACGGTGACGGGATCTTGCCACGCCTCCGCCTCGGCGTTCCAAGTCTTCATGCTGAACCACTGATGCCGGGGCAGCCCGTGCGCCGCGGGCGTGACCTCGTCGTCGTAGTAGCACTGCAGCTCGCCGTCGCGCAGCTCGATGAGGAACGAGCTCCACAGGCCGTAGGGTGCGCCTTCGGCGGCGGCCACGGTCGAGTGCGGGCTCCAGTGCGCGCCGTTGTCGCGGCTCACGGCGACCTCGATGCGGTAGCTGTGCCGCTCGGGCGGCCGCCCGCGGCGGTGATTGCGCCGATAGGAGAACAGGACGTCGCCGGCGGACGTCACGAGAAACGCCCCGTCGCCGAGATCGGCGTGCGGCTCCGGGTCGGACACGATATCGCTCAGGTAGCTCCAGGTCCGCCCCTGGTCCGTGCTGCGGAAGCAATGGACGACGTGGCCCTCGGGCTGCACCGGGGCCGACCGCCAGGCGAGCAGATCGCCGTTCGGCAGTTCGACCGGCGCTTTGATGCCTACGCCGAGCGTCGGCGGTCCGTCCCAGCGGAGTTCGGGCGACGGCGCTTCCGTTCCCCCTTCCGCCGCGGCCGCGGCGAACTGGAGCGCGATGAGACAGGCGACGACGGACGGCATAGGTCTCCCCCTCTGCATTCGTTCTTCGCTTGCGATGGATGTTGTGGGCGGCGGGGACGGCCTCCCGCAAGCGAGAGGCCGTCGCGCGCCGTCCGGGAACCGGTTCGTCTAGCTGATGCCGCCCATCAAGTTGATCTCGAAGGCGACGAAGGTGTTCAGGTCCGGGAACCCGTCCACGCGGCCCGCCGGCAACGGGTCTTTCGCGCCGTAGCGGACGAACTCGACGTGCCCGTCCATGTAGAGCACGTTGCCGCCGCCGGGCGCGTGGTTGAACCGCATGGTGGCGTTGTCGTGGCCGGCGTAGTCCCAGGCGTGCCGGTTGAAGTTGTTGCCCCAGGCGTCGAACATCACGAACAGCTCGCTCTGGGCCTGCGCGCCCGCGGCGGGGTTGTTGATGTCGGTGATGAAGAACCGCTCGATGCCTTCGCGCAGGCGGGGATAGCTCAGCGGCAACACGCTGCCGTCGCGCTCACGCCATCCCAGCGAGGTGTAGAACCGCTGGCCGCCCCAGTCGCGGTTCCAGCTCGCGGGGATGTCCACCTTGCCGATGTCCTTCCATACAAGCGTCCAGCCGCCGTCGTAGCCGCAGTTCACGTGCGCCAGATCCGCCGGCTCCGCGACCTCTTTCACGCCCTGGACCCCCGCCTGCACGTTCAGGATGAAGTTGACGTCGAGCATCTGGGCGCTCGTCTTCACCGCATACGGCACGTAGATGTACGACACCGGACTGGAGAGCATGGTGTGCACACAGGCCTGCACGACGCTCTGCGTACGCAGCGCGGGGTCGGCCGTGGTGCTGACGATGTCGTTCTCCCACCGGATGTCCTGGATCGCCTGGGCGATGTCCTCGGGCATGTTCATCATCTCAGGCGTCCAGCCGATGTACGGGAAATCCGTGTCCGCGCCGACGCGACTGTCGGACGGGCAGATCATCAGGTTCGGATCGTTCCAGTAATCCGGGTAGATGTCCTCCGACGCGAAGCCCATGAGCAACGCATACCCCGTGGGTCGCCAGCTCATGCCGGAGGGGAACTGCCCTTCCTTGTTCTCGCCGGCATACATCTTGAAGATGATGCCGAACTGTTTGAGGTTGTTCTGACAGGATGCTCGGCGCGCGGCCTCGCGTGCGCGCGCCAGCGCCGGCAGCAGGATCGCCGCCAGAATGGCGATAATCGCAATAACGACCAACAGTTCGATGAGGGTGAATCCTCGCCTTCGCATCGCTCTCCTCCTTGTGGTTTGAGCCGCTGCTTCCTCCGGCCGCGCGACGACCTCCTGTCGCCGCTGCCCGGCCGGCTTTATAGGCATGATCAGGATTCGCGAGACTTGCCGCGCCCTCGCGGCGCTCGTTCGCCGTCGGACGGCGTCAGCGCCGTCCGCATCTCGCGCAGGAGCTGTTCGGCGGGGCTGTACGCCGGCGCGGACACCAGGCGCAGACGCACCGGCTGGTCGTGGTCGCCGAAACGCGCGCCGAACAGGTTCATTCCGCCGTGGATGCCATTCTCCTTGAACCCGAACCGCACCACGATGGGCCGGTCCGGCGAGAGCTCGAGGTCGTCCACCGTGACGTCCCCAGCATCCGACTGATTGACGCGGCTGCCCTGATCGTCCACCGACCAGGTCGTCAGGAAGCCGTATTTCGTGTGGTAGACCGGCACCCACTCCGGCGTCAGGCGGCCGTACCGCGCGCCCATGTCGCCCGGCAGCCGCGCCGTGCCCACCTCGCGGCCGTTGATCCACAGCGTCACATCGGAGGGATACGACTCGTCGTACTCGTACGCCTCGCTGCACAGCTCCGCAGACACCTCGAGCCGCCTCGGCGTGTGGTCGCCGGCGATCTGGCACGGAAAGCAGTATTCGATGAAGCCGTCGGACAGCCAGATCAACTCCGCCTCCGTGCGTTGGGGATGGTGGAAGGTCGACGGAATGTCGATCGGGTACACGACCTCGTTCGCCGTGGCGAAGCCGCAGTTCGGGACCACCTGGATCTCGGTGTACAGCCCGATCGGCATGTCCACCACGTGCTCCTCTTCAGGCGGTTCGGCCGCCCCGGGCAGGTGGAGCAGGATGTTGTTGACGGCGGGATGCACCATGCGCGCTCGGCCGCGCGCCCCGGGGACGGATGCGCAGATCACCAGCCCGACCCGCTCGAGCATGGACACGTGCTGCGACACCGTCGCCTGGTCCAGTTCAACCAGCGCGGCCAGTTCGGTGATCGTCCTCGGGGCCTCGGCGACGACCTCGAGGATCATACAGCGCCGGTCGCTCGCCAACGCCTTCAGCACAGGCAGCGCCTGCGACAGGGGAAGCTGGAACAGCGAGCTCGGCTTGGCCATGGGGGCGTCCTCCCGGATGCATTGGGGCCAGCCTATCATAAGCGGCGTATCCTGTCAATAGGGTTTGTTTTCTTTGGATATATTCAATCTTTATAAGAGAAGCAGGGGGTGTGTGGGACCTGCGCCCTCGGTCATTCCGTCGATGTGTGGGACCGGCGCCCTCGCCGGTCATTCCGCAGACGTGTGGGACCGGCGCCCTCGCCGGTCATTCCGCAGATGTGTGGGACCGGCGCCCTCGCCGGTCGTTTGGCGAGACGTCCGCGCCATCCATTGAACATCCCCAAACATAACAACGACGGACCGGGCCAATGGGCGCGATCCGCCGTGCAGGGGGAACAGAAGCGTCTATACGACGCGGCGAGGGGTCAGTGGCAGACGTCGATGCCGCAGTGGTCGGTGTGCAGCCCCGGCCAGGAGCGGTTGCGTCGGTCGATCGTGGCGTCGTGCTGCATCGGACGCACGGCGAGGTCGCCGTTCTCGATCCCGGGCGATCGGCGTTCGCGCAGGCGACCGACCAGAGCGGCCCGGAGTCGGTCGCGTTCGGGATGCGTCGCGCCGTCCAGGGCGAGGTCGTGCAGTTCGAGGGGGTCGTTCGCCAGGTCGAAGAGCTGCTCGGTTCCCCCCTCCGGATAGTACACGTATTTGTACTGCCCGTCGGTGATGCCGAAGTAGATCCCGTCAATGGCGGTCGCATCGTGGTACTCGCGCGGCGGGGCGTCGCCCCGCGCCACGGCCCGCAGGTCCAGTCCCTCGACGCCATCCGGCAGCGTCGCACCGGCCGCCGCGGCCAATGTGGGCAGGATGTCGGCGTGCGTCGCCAGCGCATCGCAGGTCGTGCCGTGGCCGCGGTCCTGCCAGGACTGCGGGAGGCGCAGCACGAGCGGCACGTGGGCGGAGGCCTCGTGGAAGGTGAACTTCCCGCCCGAGTGGTGGTCGCCGAGGAACTCGCCGTGGTCCGACATGTAGACGATGAGCGTGTCGCGGTACAGGTCGTCGTCGACCAGCGCGGAGAGCACCCGGCCCAGGTTGTAGTCGATCTGCGTGATCAGCCCGTAGTACGCGGCCCGGGCCTCGCGGATGATCTCCGGCGGAACGAGGTCGCAGCTCCACTGCTCGCGATGCCGTGCGAAACACGCGGGACACCGCGGATCCTCGCTCCAATCGCCGAAGACGGGTTCGGGGATCGGCGCGTTCCGGTACATCGAGTAGTAGGGCTCCGGCGGATCGAGCGGCGGGTGCGGTTTGCCGAACGAACACCACAGGAAGAACGGATGCGTCGGGTCGCGCCGGTCGCGGATGTAGTTCACGCACTGCTCGGCGATCCAGCTCGTCAGCGTCATCGACTCCGGCACGGTGGCCATGCCGGGATACAGCTCGTTCTGTCCCAGTCCGTGGCGCATGGGCTGCATCGGATGGCCGGCCCGCCGCATCTCGCGGTAGTAGTCGTCGGGCAGGAGCATCTCGTCGAACCCGTGGCGCGCGCGCATCGGACCGAAATGCATCTTGCCGATCGCCGCGGTCTGGTAGCCCGCATCGCGCAGCACGGTCGGCAGCGTGCCGGCGCGGTCCATGACCTGCGTCGTGAGGCCGTTCGTGTCCATGCCGTGGCCGAACACGGTCTTGCCGGTCATGATGCTCACGCGGGCGGGCACGCAGATCGGGCAGTCGGCCCGCGCCTGGGTGAACCGGACGCCTTCGCGGCAGAGCAGGTCGAAATGCGGGGTGCGCAGGAACGACGGACCGGCCCCGCCCGCCGCGTCGTAGCGCTGCTGGTCAGTGGTGACCAGCAGGATGTTCGGCTGTCTTGCGTCGGACTGATCGGCCATGTCGTCTGTCTCCCTTCCTGCTTCCTGCTTCCTGCGTCACACCCAGATGGGCTTGCCGTCGTCATCGTACACCGCCTCTTCCTTCCAGATGCGGTGGATCAGCTCGTAGCGTTCGAGCGGCATGCCGGTGTAGGCGCAGTTGCTGGTGCAGTAGATGTAGCCGCCGCCGGGCATGCCGTGTCGGATGCAATAGCGCGCGGACTCGATCACTTCCTCGTCGGTCCCGGTCTGGATCAGGCCGCAGTTCACGTTGCCGCACAGGGTGACCCGGTCGCCGTACGTCTCTTTCACGTAGGCGATGTCCACACCGCCCTGCGGATCCAGCGAATGCAGCGCGTCGGGCTTCGCCTCCACGAGCTGGTCGATGATCGGCATGATGTTCCCGTCGGTGTGTTTGATGCTGTAGAGGCCGAGGTCGCGATAGCCCGCGATGACCTGCGCGAGATACGGCGTGATCAGCTCGCCGAACATGTCCGGACTCAGGAACGGCCCCGTGTTGAAGCAGTAGTCGGCGCACAAGGCGTAGCCGTCCAGGCCGCCGTGCTTGGCGAACCGTTCGGCCGTATCGAGGAAGGCCTGTGTGCGTCGGGCGGATTCCGCCTTCGCCTCATCCATGTGCTCGTACAGCCAGGTCGTGAATTCCACCATGTTGTGTCCGTCGGGGATCGCGTAGGTGGGGTCGCCGTGCATCATGATGAAGTAGCGGTCGCCCGACTTCTCGCGGATCAGATCGATCAGCCGGAAGGTCTCGTCCTCGCCGGGGATGTTGGGGTGGATGAAGATCGCGCTGTGCTCGTAGTGATCGGCCGTCTGCACGTAGACGTCCGCGATGTCCTCGCGGTGCAGGCGCTTCTCCGATTCGCTCATCTGCCCCCACTGCCCGAAATGCCGGTGGGTCGGATGGAGCTTCCCGAAGGCCTCCATCGTCAGATAGAACACCAGCTCGAAATGCGGCGCGCGGCCGCGAGGCGGCTTGCGCTCGAGCGCATTGATGAACGACTGCCGCGGCGTCATGCTTTCACTGGACCCTTGGGAACCCACTGTTCGGTCGCTCCTTCCCTGCGCCGCGCAGACTCCCCCGCGCGGACGTTCGGCCACCTTACCGCCACGTGAACCGCACGGTCAACAGACCCCGGGGAGGAACCTCGAGCGGCAGCGCGCCTTCCGGCGTCGGCGCGAGCTCGGACACAGGCGCTTCGGCCAGATCGCAGACCTGCGCCTGCGCGATCGGACGGCTCAGCCAGAGCGCATCGCGCACCGGGCGTCCGGCGGGGTTCCACACGCGCACGATGCCGCCCTGTCCGTCTTCGGCGGGCTTCACCGCCGTGACCACGACCTCCCCGTGCAGGAGCCGCATGGCGCTGCGCTCAGCCAACGCGCCGCTGCACAGATGCGTCCGGACGCCCGCGGCCGTCTCGATCGCGAGGCGGGCCATCGCCGTATAGTCCGGTTCGCCCGCGAAGGGATAGAGCAGGTACTCGAACGCCATCTCGCCCAGCAGGAGACCGTCGGGTTCGCCGGCGGTCTGCACGGTCTTGTGCGTGGACCGGAACAGGGTCAGCGCCAGGGCACGCTCGGCCGTGCGCGTGGCCTCGTACTCGTGCAGACCGAACGGCGCGACGACCGCGAGCCCGCCCTGGGCGTCGGCCAGACCGAAGAACGAGGTGAAGGGCTTCTCGGCGTTCTCGCGCTCATGGGCCCAGCGCGCGGCATCGGGCGCATCGATCTCGCGCGCGACCACGGCGAACGGCGTTTCGGCGAAACTCACGTCCGTGTCGATGCCCGTCGGGAACAGCACGCGGAAGCGGTGGTCGCGCACGGTGTTCTCGATCGTCGTGCGCACGCGGACGTAGGGCGCGCCGCGTTCGATCACAAACCGATCGACCACGCGCAGCACGGCGCGCTCTTGCGCCCGATGCCAGCCCTTGTCGGCGTCTTCGCTGCCGCCCGTGCGGATGTAGGCGGGCAGCATGAACTCCCGCTCGGCGCGCAGCACGGTGCGCAGATCGCCGTCTTCCTCGATGCCCGTGGTGACGCGGGAGCCCGGCGTGATCGCGATCTCGTCATGCACCAGCGGACCGAATGTCCACCCGTCGCCCGCGTCGCCGCGGTCCTCGTACTGGAACAGCCCGTCGTACGCGCGGCCGGAGGCATGGTGCGTGAGACGGGCCGATCCGTCGGCGTGGAGCGTGAACGTGATCGGACCGGAACACGCCGTGCGCGGCTGCGTGCGCAGCGTGCCCCAATTGCGCACGGCCTTGGGCGTGGGCTCGACCCGCAAGCAGATCGACCCCGCGGCCGGCGCGGTCATCTGGACGGCGACGCGGCAGATGTCCGACACGGCCGCGACGGGGCGTCCGTCGGGCCCGACCTCCTTGTGGACCTTGCCGCGCTCGATCGCGCTGAGCTGGAACGACAGCTCCTCGCCCGTGGGGCCCACGAGGGCGAACTTGCGGATGAGCTCGCCGCTGCCGAGTCCGTCGGCGTAGTTCCGCGGCCAGTCCATCGGGATCGGGATCGCGAGTTCGAAGAGGCCGCGCCGCTCCCACGGCAACGGGTTGTGCACGGCGAGAAACTCCGGGGCGCCGGGCGCGGCCGTCGCGCCTGTCGACGCGGCCAACGCGCGCCGGATCAGCCCCTCGGCGATGCCCTCGCACTGGGCGAACCGGTACGTCATGTCGCGGTGCACCTGGTCGATGCTGCACCCGCAGATCGAGTCGTGCGGATGGTTCTGGATCAGATAGCGCCACGCCTCCTCGATGTAAGCCGTCGGCGGCGCCTCGCCGTCGAGCATGCGGTACAGCGCCAGCGGCTCGACCCAGCGTTCGAGCAGGGCCTGGCACTGGTCGTTCGCCCGCTTGATCGGATACCGCGACGACACGACATGGGCGATCAGATACTGCGGACCGCGGTCCGGCGCGGGACAGACCCGGCGCAATTCGCCCTCGATCTCGGGGAACCGGTCCGCATACTGCCCGAGTTCGGCGGCATAGGCCTCGAGGCTGTCCCAGCGCACCTCGAGTTCCGGATGCGCCGCCTGCACGCCCTCGAACAGCTCGACCATGTGTGCGCCGGGGATCTGGTGGTCGTTCCCGTCGAGCACGAGCATGACCGGGGCCTGGATCCGCCCGAGCTCGCGCTTGAGGTAGTCCTCGATCATGTCCCGCATCACGGGGTCGTCGAAGCGCGTGACCCCCTGTATGGTGCGCACCTTGTGGAACAGCCAGCCGTACGCGGCCTCGTCAAACAGCTTGTGCGTCACCATCCGCGAACCGTCGGGCCCGCGCCAGATGAACGCCGGCGGGAACTCCTCGTCGTTCGTACCCCGCCACACGAGCCCCGCGGGGATGCCGAGGCCGGTCAGGATCATCGGCAGCGCGGCGATGTGGCCGAACTGGTCGGGCGTATAGCCGAAGTTCATCGGCTCCGCCCCCAGCGCGCGGCAGGTCGCGCGGCCAAGCTGGATGTTGCGGATGTAGCTCTCGCCGGAGATCAGCCATTCATCCGGGAGCACGTACCACGGCCCGGCCGAGATGCGGCCCGCGCGCATGAGGCCGACCAGGCGTTCCCGGTTCTCCGGCCGGATCCGCAGGTAGTCCTCCAACACCACCGCCTGCCCGTCGAGGTGGAAATGGGCGAACTTCGGCTCCGCCTCCATCAGGTCGAGCAACGCGTCGATGGTCTCGACCAGCCACATGCGGTACTCCTGGAAGGTCTCATACCACTCCCGGTCCCAGTGGGTCGAGACGCAGTAATACACGCGGGTCGCGCTGGAATCCATGCCTGCTCCTTCCGACTTGTCGGGCCATTCGGCCGACTTGTCTTGCAACTAATCGCCTTTGCGCATCCTGGCTGACAATTCCCTTGACAGCCCACCCATTCTGGTCTATAGTGCCGGTGAAGTGCAAGACGGCCGCGGAAGCGTTTTCCAGGGAGCGCTCGGCTGCGGCGGCATTGGAGACCGGTCCGAATCATGGCCGACAAACTGCCCATCTATGAAGACATCAAGCGCGGGATCAAGGAGCGGATCCGCCGGGGAGAGCTCAAGGCCGGCGACCGGGTCCCGTCGGAGCACGAACTTGTCAACCAACTTGGCGTAAGCCGGAACCAGACCCGCCAAGCGCTGCGCGAGCTGGAACTCGAGGGCTACGTGGTCCGGCGGCGCGGCAGCGGCTCCTTCGTCGCGCCGGAACCGCGCCCGGCGAACGCGACGATGCTCGCCGATGCGCCCCGCACGGTGACGGTCGCCTTCCCCCACTACGCGACGCGCTACATCCACCTGATGAGCGCGGGGTTCATGCGGGTCGCGTTGAACAACGGGCTCGGCGTGACGCAGTACGCGATGCAGCTCGACGAGGAGGGCGAACTGCAACTCCTCCAGAACGCCGCCGCGGACGGATCCGGGGGGCTGGTGGTGTGGCTGGGCAACGAGACGGAGCGGGTCCGCGAGGCGCTGTTGGGGCTCGTCCGCCAGGGCAAGCCGCTCGTGCTCGCCGATCGCTACTTCCCGGACGTCGAGGAGACCGATTACGTCGCCTCGGACAACGAGCTGATCGGGTACCGCCTGGGCGCGGCGCTGCTCGAGCGGGGCCATCGCCGGATCGCCATCGCTTCGACGGCGTTCGACACGGCCTCGAGCGTCGCGTTGCGCATCGCGGGATGCCGCGGGGCGTTCGAGGAAGCCGGCCTGGCGTTCGAAGACAACACCTCCGTGATCTACGTCGACGCGATCGAACCGCCGGCCCGGGCCTCCGCCGTCAGCGCGGCCATGGCCGTGAAGGAGCGCCCGACGGCGTTTCTGTGCATCAACGATCTGATCTGTCGCTGGGTCCACGAGGAGCTGACGCAGTTGGGCTACGCCCTGCCGGAAGACATCGCGCTGGCGTCGGTCGATGACAGCGAACGCGGCCTGCTCCCGCGGATCCCCGTGCTGACCATCCAGCAGCAGGGTCGACGGATCGGCGAGGAGTGCGCGCGACTGCTGCTCGCCCGGATCGAAGACCCGCACCGTCCCGCTGAACACGTGCTCGTCGCGCCCGGTCCGATCGAGGAGACGGTCGGGAAGGGCGAGCCCGTAGACCTGACGTTGGCCCCATAGGAACCGAGAGGAGGTGACGCCGAGACCGGAACACTGGCGCGCCGGCGCATGTGACGTGAAAGCCGGCACGCTCTAGGCGGGTGCGTGACGCGGAGGTCGACTGGGTCGATCCGGAACGACGCGTCGCGAGGGAACACTGAGGAGAGCGAATACCATGAAACGCAGAGGCTTCACCCTGATCGAGCTGCTGGTGGTCATCGCGATTATCGCCATTCTGGCCGCCATCCTGCTCCCCGCATTGGCGCGAGCGCGCGAAGCCGCGCGACGCGCATCGTGTCAGAACAACCTCAAACAGTGGGGCATCATCTTCAAGATGCACGGCGGGGAGAACAACGGCTATTTCCCCGGCCCCAGCCGCTACCTGCCTTGGGGACAGCATTTCATTCTCGCCATGGACCCGGACATCTACCCGGACTACTGGAACGACCCGGCCATCAAGTTCTGTCCGTCCGACAGTCGCGCGCTGACGGGTGAACGCGGGGCGATGTGGGCGCCGTCGGTTCCGGTGGAGGACGCGCTCGCCGACGCCATCAAGAAAGGCCAGGAGAACGCGCCCGGCGCCGAGAACGCCGTCAACTGCGTCAAGACGCTCCTGGCCGTCCCCAACTCCTACGCCTATCTGTCCTATATGTTCCAGACCAACAAGCAGCTTCGCTGGTCCGGCGAGCTGCTGTTCGCCTACAGCACGGCCGTGTACACGCACATCCTGAACGGCACGACGCTCTGGGGCGGACCGGCCGCGACGGGCTCGGTCGACTGGTTCGGCGCGAGCAATATGAACAACGCCTGCATCGACTGGAAAGGCGTCCCCGGCGACCCGAACGCGGTGATGGGCCTGTACCGGATCACGTCCAGCTCGTGGCCGCCGGATTCCCTGCCGGCGGACGTCGTGGACAATCGGCACGGCGGCGCGCTCGGCAACGACACGGACGACGACGGGAGCCCCCTTCCCCGTACGTACGCCCGGCTGCGCGAAGGCATCGAGCGCTTCCTGATCACCGACATCAACAACCCCGCCGCCGGCGCGAAGGCGCAGAGCTCGATCGTCGCCATGTTCGACGCATGGAGCGCCCAGGGTTCGCTGGCCCAGTACTACAACGAGGCCAGCAACGTCACGTTCAACCACATCCCCGGCGGCAGTAACGTGCTGTACATGGACGGCCACGTCGAGTTCGTTCGCTATCGCCAGAAATTCCCGGTGGGCCATCCCAGCGACGACAACGTCAACTTCATGGTGAGCTGGGCCATGTCCGAATACGCGGGACAAGGCTGATCTCTCGACATTGCGAAACGGGGCGGCCTGAGCCTCCCGACGAGCGCTCGGGCCGCCCGTTATGCGCGAACCGCTGCGTCCGATGGACGCCGCGAGCAGGAGTGCACCCATATGAAGCGAATCGGCAGATGGATGCTGGCGGCGAGTCTGGCGTTGAGCGCGGTCGCCTGCGGCTCCCGTGAGGTGGAGACAGGGATCGACCCGGAGGAACTGGACCCGCAGACCCGGGAGCAGATGGAGCTCATGATTCGCAGCCGGGAAGACGCGAACATGATGGCCCCGTCCGCGCCGCCGGGTGACGCGCCGGCCGAGAACGCGCCGACGCCGTAGGGCGAGGCGGCGTGCGGGATTTGTGCGATGCACGGCCCAGTCGAGGCGGAGCCTCTTTCGGAGTGCGCAAGCTCGCTTGCGCTTTTTCCGCGCGGGTGCAATGGCTCTGCCGAGGATGCCAGCGGGACGAGCATACCTCAGTCGTCGCGGCAAAGCGGCAGCAAGCTGCCGCACTCCACGGCCGCCTGCGGCGGCACGGCCAGCAAAGCGGAGCGGGTGTGGGACCGGCGCCCTCGCCGGTCGTCTTGCGAACCGCGATCGGGCTTCTCCACAATGGCCGCGAGCATCCGGGAGGCCGCGCCGCGCGATGCATGGTCCACGCGACACGGAAGGGGGATTCGCCATGGAACGCAATTGGCCGAAGCTGCACACGGACGTGGTGTTTGGACAGTCCGGCGGCAAGATCATCTGGCAGCCGCGCATCGAGTGCTGGTACACCGACAAGCAGTTCGCGCGGGAGCCGCTCCCGGAGCCGTACACCGGGATGACGCCGCAGCAACTCTACCGCGCGCTCGACTGCTCGGCGCGCATCTACCCTTACAACGCATCCTTCCGCTGGGTCCCGGACCCGCGCGAGCACTGGACGGTGACGGAGCGCAACGACGGGCTGGTGGAGTACCGCATCGAGACGCCCGCGGGCAACCAGACGCTGATCGTGCGCCCGACGCCGACGAGCCCGCATCCGGTCACGGTCAAACGGGAGGTCTCCACGGAAGAGGAGCTGCGGGTCGCGGCCTGGCGTCAGCGCCACGGAACCTGGGAGTGGGACCAGGCGGCGTTCGACGCCGTCGCGGCGGAATGGGGCGACCTCGGCGCGCCCGTCATGTTTATGCCGCGCATGAACGTGCAGTGCCTGTACATCGAGAAGATGGGCGTCAAGAACGGGCTCTACGCGATCTACGACTGGCCGGCGGCGATCGAGGACTTCTTCGAAGCGCTCCATGACAGCCACGACCAACTGATCGACCTGTTCAACGCCTCCCCCATCCGCATGGTCAACTTCGGCGAGAACGTGCACGCGGGAACGCTTTCGCCGCCGCTCTTCGAGCGGTACCACCTCCCCGAGTGTCAGCACAGGGCGAGACGCCTGCACGAGGCGGGCAAGCATGTGTATTCGCACTGGGACGGCGACACGAAGCCGCTGCTGCGCTATGCGCACGACACGGAGCTCGACGGCATCGAGGCGATCACGCCGAAGCCGCAGGGCGACGTGACCCTCGAAGAGGTGAAAGAAGCGCTCGGCGACGACATGGTGTACTGGGACGGGATCCCGGCGGTGCTCTTCGACAGCCTCTTCCCCGAGGAGCAGTTGATCGCCTGCGTCGAACGGTTGATCGAGCTGTTCGCGCCGCGCCTGGTGTTGGGCATCTCGGATGAGATCTCGTCGACGGGCGAGATCGAGCGGATCCGCCTGGTGGGCGAGATCGTGGACCGCTACAACGCGCAATGCGACGCGGCCGCGGCCCGCGCGGGCGGCTAGAGGAGAACCCACGATGTGCGCACTCGAGGCCGTCGCGCTGGCGCTGCTGGCGATCACCGCGGGCGAACCGCAGACCGATCCGCCGCGCCTCTTGCCGGTCGGACCGCTTCCGGCGCGCGTTGTCCACGCGTTCGACCTGACCGCGTCGGACCTGGACCTCCGGCTCGCCGCGACCACGTTGCAGGGGCAGGTCAACCGCGATGAAGGGCGCGTCTACCTGTTCTACAACGACCCGGAGCGCGGTACGGCCCGGTTCTGGCTGGACGAACTGAAGCGCAAGGGCTACATCGACGATTTCGACATCGACGCGATGGACGCCTACTTCGCGCGGTACGCGCCCGAGACGGACCGCGTCATCGTCTACGACCCCGCCGTGCCGGACACGATCAACGTGGCCACGATGATCGCGTCGGTCGAGGGCGGCATGGTCATCGCGCCGGCGCACATCGACCGGTTCGGCGGCGGCAAGGAGGTCGTGGACCTGCGGGGCCGGTGGTCCGACGGCGTCGCGGCCTACGCGTGGGCGTTCGACACGCTGTGGCCGCGGATGAACCCGCGCGTGCTGGCCTCGCTCCACCCCACGCACGCACGCCACCAGCTCCGCGACTACCTCGTGCGGAACCGAATCTTCACGTTCTACATCCCCGCGCCGGACGCGGACCCGGCGCTGACCGAGCGCGGCAAGGCGCTCATGGCCGAAGTGTTCCGCGCGGCCGGACCGAACACGCCGGTGATCGGCTGGTGGGACGGCGGGCATCTGGACGCCGGCCTCACCGAATACGGCGGCGTGGGCTGGGCGGGGCGGTTCGGCATGCTCACCGTCGGCTCAAACTGGCAGGACAACGCCTCGCTGCTGAGCGGCATCCCCGCGCCGCTCGACGCGATCGCGCAGCGGTTCCGCGAGCGGCCGACGCCCGCCACGCCGGCGCTCGAACCCGACAAGGTCTACGTGTGCTTCGCGATCATGGAGTCGGGCGATGCCCCCTCCTACTGGCCGCATGTGCAGAAAAGCGTGTGGGACGATCCGCAACGCGGCGCGATCCCGATCGCGTGGACCCTCAACCCGCTCCTGTTCGAGTTCCTGCCGTCGGTCGGCGAGTGGTTCGTCGAGCAGGCCGGGCCGAACGACTGCTTCATCATGGCGATTTCCGGTCCCGGCTACGTGCACCCGTACCGCGACTTCATGGCGGATGCCGCGGACCCGGAAGCGGCGTGGCGAGACTACCTGCACCTGACCGGCGGGTACATGCAGCGCTGGGGACTGCCCGACCTGGCGCTCTACACGGACGCATGGCTGCCGTTCGACCGCGCGCGGCAGGACCCCGTGACGCGGCGGTTCACGCAAGGGCTCCCGGGCCTCCGCATGCTCATCCTGGGCATGGGCCGGGATGACGCGATCACCGAGACCTCGCCGCACTACGAACTGGACGGCGTGTTCGTGTCGCATATCTTCACGCGCTGGGATGCCGCGAACATCGGCCGCGGCGCGGAGAACAACCGCTGGCTCGCAGATGAGATCCGCAAGCGCACCCCGCCGGAGCGGCCGGGGTTCATGTTCGTCCACCCCCTGAGCTGGAGCTACCACCCGTCGGACCTGGTCGCGGTGATGGAACTGCTCGGCGACGACTACGTCGCTGTGGGTCCGGCATCCCTGATGCAGCTATGGAAGACGGCCGAAAACGACAAGGAGACCACGCGATGAAGGAGACCACGCGATGATAGCGTCCGCCGCGGCGATGTGCCTGCTCTTGAATGCGATCCACGGGGCGGCGACGCCCGAGGAGCTGCGCTGGCTGCCCACGCAGAAGCCGCCGAAGGGGCTGGTGCGCACGCACCTCGACGACATGGCCGCGGGGGTCGGTCCCGACGGGGCCGCCGCGCCGGGCAGCCTGGGGCCCGAGCACATGCTCGTGCAATCGCTGGCCGGCCTCGCCGCGCAGGCCGTGAACGAAGGCCGGTTCGACGAGATGGTCTGGGTCGGGCTCGACAACCCAAGCTATGCCCTGTGGTACGAGGGCGTGACGGAGCGGCTCGCGCCGGAGGACCGCGGCGCGTTCACGCCCTGGGAGCTGGCGCGGCGCTACACGGACGCCGGGCTGGTCAAGGGCTACATCCTCTACCGCTACGACTACACCGAGGGGTTCCCGACGGACTACCACGGCGACATGGACTTCTCCGTGAACGTCGCCACGACCCTGGCGGGGATCCATCAGGGCATCCTGATTTCCGAGTGCATCGAGGACAAGGCCAAGGCGATGGGACTGACCTGCCTGGCCGACGTGCGCGACAAGAGCCAGACCTGGTGCTTCGAGACGTACCAGGACCGCGTCAGTCGTCGCTACGCCCTCGCGCAGAGCCCGAAGATGCCGCACAACCGCGCGATCGCCATCGCCCACCGGATGTTCGCGTTCTTCGGGATGGTCGAGCCGACGCCGTCGCTCTACCGATGGCTCGACCCGCTCTCGACGATCGTCGGCTGGAACGGCGGCGACGAAGGCGGCTTCGTGTCGCAGCTCTGCCGCGAGAGCCACATCCTCTACCCGAGCAACTGGGCCGTGAACCTCACCGTGCTCTCCGCGGGCGCGGAGACCTTCGACGCCGCGCCGCCGTTCACGCCGGTCGACCCCGCGGCGATCAACTGGGACGACCCCCGGCCGTCCGTATCGTTCATCATGAGCGACGGCGACAACGTGCAGTGGATGCTGGGGAACTTCTGCCACAACCCGGCGTACTGGGCGCACCCGGAGCACGGCGCGTTCCCCATCGGCTGGGGCCTGGCCTACGCCTGCCTGGACCAGAGCGCGCCGTACGCACGGGACTACCTCGCCCGCACGCAACCCGCTTCGAGCACGGCGGTGCTCTGCGCGGGCGGCTACTACTACCCCGACCTGCTCGGCGCGGACCGCGGCCCCGAGGTGCGCGAGCAGGCGCTGCGAACGCACGCCCGCCGGCTCAACCACTACATGACGCGCTCCGACGGCCGCACGCTGATGTTCCTGTGCTGGGACCTCGACAGCCCGGAGGCCATGCAGGCCTACCGCATCTTCGCGGAGGAGATTCAGCCGCTGATCGGGATGTTCGGCTTTCAGTACTACCCGTATGAGGGCGGAAACGGCGCGGTCTACTGGATTCCGAGACCGGACGGCGCGGAGATTCCCGTGGTCACCGCGAAATACTCCGTCTGGGCGAACCTGAAGCACGAGCGCGCGGGCACGCCGGCGAAGATCGCCCGGCTGATCAACGAGGATGCGCGGGCCGCGACCGACCCGCTGCACGCCTGGGCGATCATCCACGCGTGGTCGACCTTCAACGAGGCCCCCCTCGACGCCGACGACCTGGCCGAGGAACCCGACGGCGAACGCACCGGCGAGGCCTACGGCGTGACGCCGACGAAGTGGACCGTCGACCGCATCGGCGACCACGTGAACGTCGTCCCGCCCGAGGAGATGGTCTGGCGGCTGCGCATGCAGCACGACCCCGAGACCACCCGCGCGATCATCCGCAAGACGCCATAGCGCGGGCATGCCGCAAAATGACCGGCGAGGGCGCCGGTCCCACACAAAGGGGGGAAGGGGAGTGACCGGCGAGGGCGCCGGTCCCACACGGCCGCGCGCCGCTGTTCCATGCCGCCGCAGGCGGAACCATCCTGTTCATCCTGTAAATCCTGTCTACTCATTGCTGCGCACACGCGCCGGTCCCACACGGCCGCAGTGCGCGGCGCGGGGCGAACGGGTATACTTCCACTGTGAGCAGGCCGGACGGCCGCGGCGCCTTTGCGGCGTCGAGGAAAGTCCGAGCTCCGCAGGGCAGGGCGCTTCCTAACAGGAAGGCGGGGCGACCCGACGGAAAGTGGAACAGAAAACACACAGCCGATGGCCCTCGGGCACAGGCGAAGGTGAAAAGGTGCGGTAAGAGCGCACCAGCGGCCTGGCGACAGGTCGGCTTTTCAAACCCCGCCCGGAGCAATGCCGAATAGGGACGCTATGGCGTGGCCCGCGTCGCGTCCGGGTTGGCAGCTAGAGGCTCGCGGCGACGCGAGTCCCAGATGAATGGCCGTCTCGGAGCGGTTCGCCGCTCTAGACAGAACTCGGCTTACAGGCCTGCTCACGTCCACGCCGCAGCGGCATGCGATGCATGGGTCCGCTGCGGCGTCGGCGTTTCTCGGCTGTCGTCTGCGTTCCGCGCTACTCGCCGTCGTTCCCGGACAGGCTGCGCAGCCCATAGATCGAGAGCAGGTCGTTCACGTCCGTCGTGCGCAGGTCGAGGCCGTCGCCGCCGATCGGCAGCAGAACGACACGCTTGCCTTTGAGCGCCTCCGCGATCGCCAGGCGCACCATGGCCTCGCCGCCCGCACCGGACAACGCCTCGTTCATCGCGCGAATGCCCTCGGCGTCGGCCCGTCCCTCCGCCTCGATGGCCTCGGCGGTGCGCAACTGCTGCTCGTAGTACGCGTCGACCTCGATCGCCGCGCGGGCGTACTCGCCGTCGGCCTCGGCCTTCATCTCGGCGATCTCGCCCTTGGCCTCCTCGACCTTGCGGAGATACTCCTCCTCGGCCGCACGCGTTTGCGACTTCAGCTTCTCAGCCTTCTGATCCGCCACTTTCCGGTCCTCGATGGCCTGCTGGTAGGCGGGGTTGAACCGGTAATCGCGCGTGCCCACGCGCTCGACGATGATCCCGTAGGGCTCGAGGATCGCGGCGAGCGCGGCCCTGGCCGCGTCGGCCTTCTCGGTGCGTCGCTCGGCGATGTAGAACTCCTCGGTGATCAGCTCGCCGAAGATATCGCGCGGCTTGCTTCGGGCGACGGTCCGCACGATGTTGTCGCGCAGCTCGTCATCATTGGCGGCCACTTCCTGCAACACCATCGGGGCCTTCTCCGGATCCAACCGGTAGGAGATGACCACGTCCAGGCTGATGTCGTTGCCGTCGACGCTCTTGAACACGAGGTCGTCGCGCCCGGGCCGATCCCCGCCCATCTCCGACGAGGACATCTCGAGGTTCTGCAGGCGCGTGTCGAAGGTGTGCCAGTCGTTCACGAACGGCACGAAGAAATGGGTCGTTCCCGGCGCGTAGTGGTCCGGTTGCACGCCGGTCTTTCCGGTGAGCGAGAACTTGACGGTGCGCACGCCGACTTCGGTCGGGCCGGTCGAGTAGGGCAGGCAGCCGCCCAGGACCAGCGCGAGACCCAGCGTGATGAGCGTACAAAGTCGGCGGTTCATCCGGCGTCCTCCTCTGCGTCGGCGTCGGCGGCCTCAGGCGCGACCGTCTCGACGGCGGCCGGCGGGATCGGCGACGGCGTCGACGACGGCGTCGCGATGGGCGGAACGGATACCGCGCCTTCCGGCGGCGCGCCTCCCTTCTCCACGCCGAACAGCGTCAGAATCTGCTCGAGGTCCATCGGATTGAAGCCGGCCTGACCGCCCACGGGAAGCACGATGGTGTCGAGCCCTTCGAGCACCTCCGCCATCGCCATGGCCACCTTCTTGTCCGCGCCGAGCTGCCGCATCGCTTCGTTGCGAAGCTCAGTCGCCTTCGCCTCGGCCAGGCTGACCTGCAGGTCCGCTTCCGCCTCGCGGCTGCGCGTGTACAGCTCGCGCTCCGCGTCCTTCTCCACTTTGTATGCGCGCCCCTCCTCGAGGGTCACCTTCACGTTCGCGGCTCCCCTCGTCTCCGTCTCGCGCAGTTGAATCTCCTCGGTGGCGGCGCGGGCCTCCGCCTGGTTCTTGAACACGAGCTGGTCCTGCAAGACCTTCGCCTCGATGTTCTCCTGGATCTGGTCGCTGTACTTGAAGTACCGGATCAGCACGTGCTCCACGTGGATCCCATTCTTCTCCAGCTCTTCATCGAGCAGTTCGCACGCCTTCTGCGCCTTCTCGACGCGCAGCGGGCTGTTGTAGAACTCCTCCGTGTTCAGCTCGCCGAGCGTCTGTTTCAGCACGGGCTCCGCCTTCGGCAGCACGCCGTTGGACAGGAAGAGCCGCCCCGGACCCACGGTCGTGATCAGCTTGTAGGGATCGCTGATCCGGTACAGGATGGACACGTCCACGTCCACATAGAACCCGTCGTCGGTCTGGATCTTGGCGGCGGGCTCGAACACGCGCGCCGGACTGAACGTCGTCGGCTTGTCGAACGCGGTGAGCTCAAGCACCTGCACGCAGCGGGGGAACTTGTGCATCCGCTCGATGCCGAACGGCGCCACGAACACGTAGCCGGCCGTGTAGACCGTCTCCTGAATGCCGCGGTTGACGCCCACGCGCGTTTCCTTCACGCCGAACTCGTCGGGCTGGACGTATACGAAGAACGATTTGAAGAACAGCACCGGGATCAGAAGGATGACGAGAATGACCGCGAGGAGCACCCGGACGCGCCGGGGGATGCTCGACTTCGGCCACTTCGGCCACTTCGGCCGCCTCGGCCCGGTCGGCCTCGCGCGGCCTCCTACGAATTCCGGGCCCCGAGAGCCCCCAGTCGGGTTGCTCATATGCAAACGCTCCTTTCCTCTCGAATCCTGAACCTGAACCCGAGACCAATTCAGCATAGGGACACGCGGAACCGAGGTCAAGGACCGTGGATGGGCGCGCTTTGGCTCAGCCGACGGCGCTGGACTATACTCCGGACCTGTGCGGGAGCAAGCCGACGAGACGTCCGTGGTGGAATGCGCCCGTGTTGCGTTGGAATCGGCCGCCTTCAGAAGGGATGCGAGATGAAGATCGTCATTGTTGGAACAGGCTATGTCGGACTCGTAACCGGCACGGGATTCGCGGAGACGGGCCATCAGGTAACGTGCGTGGACATCAACCCGGATCGGGTCGACAACCTGAACAAAGGCGTCATGCCGATCTATGAGCCGGGCCTGGAAGAGCTGGTGATCCGGAACATGGAAGAGGAACGCCTGCGCTTCACAACGGATCTCGCCGAGGCGGTGTCGGACTGCCTGCTGGTGTTCATCTGCGTGGGCACGCCGCAGGGCGCGGATGGCTTCGCCGACCTGTCGCAGGTGCGGGCGGCGGCGGAGCAGATCGGCAAGGCGATGACCGGCTACCGGATCATCGTGAACAAGAGCACCTGCCCCGTGGGCACGGCCGACATGGTGCGCGAGGCGGTGGGCAAGCTGACCACGCACCCGTTCGATGTGGTGTCGAATCCGGAATTCCTGAAGGAAGGCGCGGCGATCGACGATTTCATGCGGCCGGACCGGGTGGTGGTCGGCTGCGACGACGTGCGGGTGTTCGAGATCATGAAGGAGCTCTACGCGCCCTTCCTGCGCACGGGCAACCCGATGCTCCAGATGACGATCCGCAGCGCGGAGATGGCCAAGTACGCGACGAACACGATGCTGGCGGCGCGGATCTCGATGATCAACGAGCTGGCCAACATCGCCGAGGCCATGGGCGCGGATATCAACGACGTGCGCGAGGCGGTGATGACAGACAACCGGATCGGGCCGTCCTATCTGTTCCCGGGCCTGGGCTACGGCGGCTCCTGCCTGCCCAAGGACGTGCAGGCGATCGCGGAACTGGGGCGCAAGCACGGCGTGCCGGTGCGCATGCTCGACGCGATCAACGCGGTGAACCGCGACCAGCGCACGCGGTTCCTGCAGCGGATCATCGAGTTCTTCGGCGACGCGATCGCGGAGAAGCGCGTCGCGGTGTGGGGCGCCACGTTCAAGCCGCGGACCGATGACATGCGCGAGGCCCCGGCGATCGACATCATCGACGGCCTCCTCGAACAGGGGGCCGCGGTGGCGGTCAGCGATCCGGTGGCGGGGCCGTTCCTCACCGAGCGTTACGGCGACCGCATCGCCTTCGCCGCGCGCTGCTATGACGCGCTCAAGGACGCGGACGCCCTGGTAATCTGCACGGAATGGCGCGAGTACCATCGCCCCGACTTCGTGAAGATGGGCGAACTGATGCGCGAACGCGTGATCTTCGACGGGCGCAACCTGTACACGCCCAAGGTCGTGGCCGAGCAGGGCTTCCGTTACTTCTGCATCGGCCGTCCGTCTGTCTGAACCTACAGGAAGATAGGAGCGCCCGCGTGAGCTGCACCAACCTTGTCACCGGCGGCGCCGGCTTCATCGGCTCGCATCTCTGCGAACAATTGCTGGCCCGCGGCGAGGAAGTGATCTGCCTGGACAACTTCTTCACGGGGGCCAAGCGGAACATCGCGCGTCTGCTGGGCCAACCGCGGTTCGAGGTCGTCCGACACGACATCACGCAGCCGATCGTGATCGAGGCGGATCGCGTGTACAACCTCGCCTGCCCCGCCTCGCCCGTGCATTACCAGTACAACCCCATCAAGACGATCAAGACGAACGTGATGGGCGCGCTGAACATGCTGGGCCTGGCGCGGCGCGTGAAGGCGCGCATCCTGCAAGCCTCCACCTCCGAGGTGTACGGAGACCCGAACGTGCATCCGCAGGTCGAGAGCTACTGGGGCAACGTCAACCCGATCGGCATCCGAAGCTGCTACGACGAAGGGAAACGCGTCGCGGAGACGCTGTTCTTCGACTACCACCGGCAGAACCGCGTGGACATTCGCGTGGTGCGCATCTTCAACACCTACGGCCCGCGCATGGCGGTGGACGACGGGCGCGTGGTCAGCAACTTCATCGTGCAGGCGCTGCGCGGCGAACCGATCACGCTCTACGGCGACGGCGAGCAGACGCGCTCGTTCTGCTACGTGGACGATCTCGTGTCCGGCATCATCAAGATGATGGACAACGAGGAGCTCACGGGGCCCGTGAACATGGGCAATCCGAGCGAGTTCACCATCCGCGAGCTGGCCGAAACCGTGCTCGAACTGACCGGAAGCAAGTCGGAACTCGTGCACAAACCGCTGCCGTCGGACGATCCGGTGCGCAGGCGGCCCGACATCGGCATCGCCCGCGAGAAGCTCGGCTGGGAGCCGACGGTGGGGCTGCGCGAGGGGCTCGAGAAGACCATCGCCTACTTCGCGGACTGCCTCCAGACCGGCTGCTGAACGGAATGCGGAACGGAATGCGGAACGGCGCGCCCGCGATGGACGCGCCGTTTTCTCTTGCTCGCCTGATCGCCCCGCCTACTCCGCCGCGCCGAGGCGATACTCCGTGCGGTGGGTGTAGGTCTCGCCGGGTCGCAGGATGATCGACGGGAACGTCGGCTGATTCGGCGCATCCGGGAAATGCTGGGTCTCGAGGCAGAACGCGCTGCGGTGTTCGTAGACCGCGCCGCCCTTGCCCGTGATCGTCCCGTCCAGGAAGTTGCCCGTGTAGAGCTGCATGCCGGGCTCCGTGGTGTAGACCTCGATCTGACGGCCGCTCTTCGGATCCACGACCCGCGCCGCGAACGCCAACTCACCGTCCTCCGCGCCTTCCCGATCCAACACGAAGTTGTGGTCGTATCCCCCGCCTCGCGCCAATTGCACGTCGTCCCGCGCGATATCGCGGCCGATCGGCTTGGGCTGCGTGAAGTCGAACGGCGTGCCCGCCACGGGGGCCAGCTCGCCGATCGGGATCAGCGTCTCATCCACCGGCGTGTAGCGCGATGCGGCGATCTGCGCCACATGATCGAGGATCGGCCCCGCATCGTGTCCCGCCAGGTTGAAGTACGAATGGTGGGTCAGGTTCACCGGCGTCGCCTTGTCCGCCGTCGCCGCATAGTCCAGCGTAAGCGCCCCCGCTTCCGTGAGCCGATAGACCACCGTGCAGGTCACCGTGCCCGGGTAGCCCTGGTCGCCGTCCTCACTTACGTGCGTCAGCTTCACGCCCACGGCCCCCGGCTCCTCGACCGGCTCCGCCGCCCACACGGCCTTGTCGAACCCGACCGGACCGCCGTGGAGCTGATTCGGCCCGTCATTCGTCGGCAGGACATACTCCGTGCCGTCCAGCGTGAACCGCCCCTTCGCGATGCGGTTCGCGACGCGGCCGATGAGCGCCCCGAAATACGGGTTGGCCTCGCTCAGATAGCCCGCCACATCCTCGAACCCCAGCACGATGTCCGCGACCTTGCCGTCGCGATCCGGCGCTTCCAGCGAGAGCACCGCGCCGCCCAGCGTGATGATCCGCGCGCGGAGGCCCTTCCCATTCGTGAGGGTGAACACGTCCACTTGCCGGCCGTCGGGCGTCGTGCCGAAGACCGCCTGTTCCACTGCCATACCTTCTACTCCCATCTCGTCTGTCGCCTGCGCGTACGCCGCGCCCGCGCCGCGGATCCCCAGACCCGCCACCAACGCGACCGCGACCGCCGTCCTAACCCAAAGCATGCTCATGCGTCCGGCTCCTCTCCATTCGGCCCGCCCGGCCGACTCCCCTCAAATCGTACCCGGATCACGCACCCCGCACAACCGAACGACGCGACCGCCGCCCGTCCTCCCCTCCTCCCCGCCGCCGCCCAGCGGCGGCTTTCGGAGTGCGGCAGCTTGCTGCCGCTTTCTCCCCGCGATCACTGAGGCTCTGCCGAAGACGCGACCGGGAGGCGGATGGCCACCCCCCCTGCGGGTGTGGGACCGGCGCCCTCGCCGGTCATTTCCTGCGGGTGTGGGACCGACGCCCTCGCCGGTCATTTCCTGCGAGTGTGGGACCGGCGCCCTCGCCGGTCGATGGGAACTGCAGAAAAAGCGGCAGCAAGCTGCCGCACTCCAAGAGCCGCCTGCGGCGGCAAGGCGGTTCTGGATGGAACCCATAGGGTGTGGGACCGCCGTCCTCGCCGGTCGTTTCGCGGCAAGCCAAGTGTGGGACCGGCGTCCCCGCCGGTCGTTTCCTGCGGGTGTGGGACCGACGCCCTCGCCGGTCATTTCCTGCGAGTGTGGGACCGGCGCCCCCGCCGGTCATTTCCTGCGAGTGTGGGACCGGCGCCCTCGCCGGTCGTTTCCTGCGGGACGCAGTACATGGACGCCGCTTCCAGCTCGGGATCACTCCGAAACCCTTCCAGCGCAGTTGACCCCCCGGGGACCGTATGGTACCGTTCGGACACTGAATGTCTCATGCGTATCCTATCCGTTCGGAGGCAATCCCGTATGACGCGACAGTGTGTGGTCTCCCCGAATGGCCCGCCGGCGGTCGGCCCTTACTCCTCGGCCGTGATCGCGAACGGCTTCGTCTTCACCTCCGGCCAGCTCGCGCTCGCGCCGGACGGCTCCGGGCCACGGCACGGCACGATCGAGGAAGAGACCGAGCTGGCCATGGCCAACCTCCGCGCCGTGCTGGAAGACAGCGGCAGCGGGCTCGATCGCGTGGTCAAGACGACGGTCTATCTGACCGATATGGCCGAGTTTCAGCGGTTCAACGCCGTATACCAGACGTTCTTCCCCAGCGATCCGCCGGCGCGCACCTGCATCCAGGTTGCCGCGCTGCCCCTCGGCATGCGGGTCGAGGTGGAAGCGGTCGCGACCGTGCAGGGCGGCAGTTGATGATCAGCGCCGCACAACGACGCGTCGCCGTGATCTGCGCCGCGGTGGCCTGCATCCTCATCCTCGTCGGATCCGCGGCCGCGTCCCCGGCGGTCAACGCGAAAGTCGCCGAGCTGAACACGAAAGGCGTCGAGCACTACCGCGCCAAGCAATGGGACGCCGCGATCGCCGCGTTCCGCGAAGCCTACCGGCTCGATCCGGATCGCGCCGCGATCAGCGCCAACCTCAGTAACGCGCTTCAGGCCAAGGCGGACGTCCTCTACGAAGCGTCCGACGTCGCCTCGGCCGCCGCCCACCTCGAAGAGGCGATCCGCATCACCCCCGACGCCCCGCGACTCCACTTGCACCTCGGCGCGTGCTACCTGCGCATGGACCGCGTCGCCGACGCGATCCGCCACATCGAAGAGGCCGTCGAACGCGAACCGGGCGTGCCCGAGGCCCACGACCTGTTGGGGCAGGCCTACTATCGCGACGGCGACGCCGCCTCGGCCCTGGCGCAGTGGGAATGGGTGATCGAGGTGAAGCCGGACCGCCCGGGACTCGCCGAGCGCATCGAGAAAGCCCGACGCGAGGCGGACGTCGAGGCCACCTACAACCGCCGCGACTCCCGCCACTTCCGGGTGAGCTACGCGCCCGGCACAAGCTACTCCGACATGCGCCGCGCCCTCACCATCCTCGAGCGCGCCTACACCGAAGTCGGCCGCCGGTTCGGCGGCGTCTACCCCCCCGGCCCCATCCAGGTGCGCGTCTACACCGCCGACGACTTCTCCCGCGTCACCCTGCTCGGCGAACACGTCGGGGCCCTGTACGACGGCGCCATCCGCCTGCCGCTCAGCGACAGGACCGGGCAGGTCCTCGACGAGGCCGAACTCAAGCGTCGCCTCTACCACGAATACACCCACGTCGTCGTGCGCCACATCGTCGGCGACGACGTCCCCTGGTGGCTGAACGAAGGCCTCGCCGAGACCGTGTCGACCGAGCTCATGCCGCCCGACGTCGAGCGGCTCGAACAGGCCTACCGGAGCGACGCCGCGTTCTCCATCGCCGAGCTGCAGGAACACCAGCTCCTCCGCCTGCCGCCCGAGTCCTTGCAGATCGCCTACCTGCAGGCCCACGCCGCCGTGCGCCACCTGCACGCGCGCTACGGCCAGACCCGCCTCAACCAGTTCCTGACCGCCCTCGGCAACGGAACCGCCCACGACGCCGCCCTGCGCCAGGCCTACCGCCGAACCTACGCCCAGCTCGACGACGAACTCCGCAAGCAGTACGCGCCCGGCCGCCGGCGCCGCTGACCCCCGGCCATCGCCCAACGCCCATGCCCTCGAGCCCGACACCCCCGCGCCGCACGACCGGACATTTCTATTGTGGACGCGACCGGACATTTCTATTGTGGTCGCCACCCGACATTTCTACTGTGCGCGGACAACCGCAAGCGCGAAATTGACTTGCCGCGCCCCGTACGGTAGACTTTTCCCGTGCCGAGCGGGCGTTCATCCCCTCCAGAAAGCCCCACGCCTCGCCCCCGCGCGACGCCGTCCGCTCCGCCGCCCGCACACCCCGAACGGGTAGCTCAGTTGGTAGAGCATCGGACTTTTAATCCGGTGGCCGTGGGTTCGAGCCCCACCCCGTTCACCAACCTAACACCAAACGCCCCAATGACTTACAGATGCCGGTCATCGGGGCGTTTTCGCGTTCATCCGCGTTCATTCGCGGATCCCTCTCTTCTCTTCCGCGAATGGACGCGAAGGCACGCCAATGATCACGCGGTTGAAAGACATCGCGCCCCGAACACCAGTGTTGTCACGCAGTGGAGGACGTAGACCTCGTTCTTCAGCAGCAATTCGCGTTCATTGGCGTTCATTCGCGGATCCCCTGTTCCCTTCCGCCAATGGCGGGGCGCGTACGGACCATCCGCTTCCACTCGAGTCTTGGCGGACCGAAGTTGAGCAGCAGGCCCACGGGCATGCCGGTCGCCTTGAGGTAGTTCAGTAACTGCGCTTCTTCGAC
This sequence comes from Candidatus Hydrogenedentes bacterium UBA6118, assembly GCA_002422525.1. GTDB lineage: Bacteria > Hydrogenedentota > Hydrogenedentia > Hydrogenedentales > SLHB01 > UBA6118. Next base: position 4,971 of record DIWA01000093.1, on the reverse strand, counting down.
GGTGGTCAGGCGTTTGAGCGCTTTGATCTCGACGATCACCTGATCGAAGCAGATCAGATCGGGGATGTACTCCCTGGCCAGCCTCGTGCCTTTGTAGGCGATGTGGATCGGGACTTGCGCCGCGAACGGAATGCCGCGCGCGTCGAGCTCCAGCTCGAGCGCTTCCTGGTAGACGGCCTCAAGGAACCCCGACCCCAGTTCGTTGCTCACCTCCATCGCCGCGCCGACGATGGCGTAGACCTCGTTTTTGAGCAGCAATTCGTGTTCATCCGCGTTCATTCGTGGATCCCCCTTTCATCCTCCTTCCGCGAATGGACGCCAATACACGCTAATGTCCGGACGCATCCGCACCATCCGCTCCCATTCCAGCATCCGGGGCAGCCAGTCTACCATGGATAGGATTCGGCGCAGCCGCGCTCGCGAGGGCCTGCGCTTCATCCTCGGATGGAGATTCGCGTTCATTGGCGTTCATTGGCGGAGATCCCTCCCTTGCCCAACCGGCGTCGCGGTCCGTATGATCGCGGTCCGTCGCGATGGGGGCGGCAAGCGGGGTCGGAGTAAGGAGCGCGCAGGTCGTTGAGCATGGGTCGTCGTGTCATTCTTATTCGCCACGCCGTGGTGCCGGAGGCGTATCAGGCGTGTTGTTACGGGCAGTCGGACGTGGAGCTGGACGAGACGGGGCGGGCGCAGTCGCAGGCGACGGCGGAGCTCGCCGCGGGGTGGCCGATCACGCATCTCTACGCCAGCGATCTCTCGCGCGCCCGGGACATGGCGCAGCGCATCTCGGAGCGGCGCGGCGTGCCGGTGACGCTGGACCCGCGGCTGCGGGAGCGGCATTTCGGCGCGTGGGAACTGGTCCCCTGGGACGACCTCGCGGCGAACCATTTCGCGGCGCTGGCCAATCTGGCGGCGGATCCGGAGAAGTTCGCGCCGGCGGGCGGTGAGACGACGTTCGAACACCGCAACCGCATCATGGAATGGTACCGCGAACTGCCGCGGGAAGGGTTCATCGTGGCGGTGACGCACGGGGGGACCATCGCGGTGCTGCTCGGAACGTTGCGCGGTCTGCCGGTGTATGAATGGCCCGAGCTGGTCCCTGACTACGGCGCCTTCGTCGAGTTGGGGGACACGCCGGCGAGCGCGTAGAGCTTCGCGGCGTCGGCCGGGCGGTTGGCGCGTTCGTAGCGTTTCCCGACCGCGAGGTAGAGCGCCGCGAGGGTGTCGGCGGGCGCTTTCGCGGCGACCTTGGGGGCCTCGAGCAGAGCGATGCAGCGTCTCGCCGTCTCGAGCTGCCGGTCCAACGGGTCCGTCGTGCGGTTGAAATATCCCTGGTACGCCTCCATCGCCTCGCGGAACCGATGCGCCATGCTCAGCGCGTGCGCCGCGGACGCGAGGTCGCCGGCGAGCCGATAGGCCTTGGCGGCGGCGCGATGGGCCCCGTCGGCCGTGTAGAACGCCCCCGCCAGCGCATACTCGCCGTCGCGCATCATCATCCTGGCCGCGCGCGCGGCGCGACCGGCCTGCGCCAACGCCTGGGCCGCCCGTTTCCGATCGCCGGCCTTCAGGAACCACTTCGCGGCCTCGCGCGGTCGCGCGGCGGCGAGGTAGGTCTCGCCGAGCTCGCCGTAGCGACCTTGCTTGCGCAACAGGGCCACGGCCCCCTCGCGCGGGGCCACGGGCTCATCGAGGCGCTGTCCCGCTTCCTCCGCCGCGCGGTGCTGCTGCAGCGCGTGCACGTCATCCAGCGTGGTCAACGGTTTCGGCCGGAACGCGCGCCAGATGCCCAAGACCGCCGCGCGGACGATGGAGCCGACCACGACGACGCACAGGAACAGGATGGCGACCTTGGCGGCCGTGTGCACCCACCCCCAGGGACCGACGTCGACCCCGAGGAGATCCAGCGCCCACTTCAACGGCACGCCCAGAAGTCTCCATATGGTGCGAACGAACTCCATTGCCAGCTCCTTCCCTGTCTGGGCGACGAATTGATCCCGCGCCCGCCGGCGTTCATCCTACACCAGCGGGCCGCCTCGATGCTTCGGTCGTTCGATGCGGTCGCCGCACGGCAGCGCAAGCCAAGGAACGCAGCACATGCCGCAGGATCACGACACGCCCCTGGATCGCGCGCGCACGCTCGCGCCGGAGCAGGTGGAGGCGTTCGACGTGGAGTACGTCACGCCGCCGATGTGGGCGACGCTCGAGCGTCTGCTCGCCGAGCGGTTCGGCGACGCGCCGTTCCGTTTCCTCGACATCGGCGGCGGCAACGGCGTGTTCACCGATCGCGTGCTCGAGGCGTTCCCGCGGGCGACGGCGATCCTGGCCGATCGCAGCGAAGACATGCTCGCGCGCAACCGGCCGCATCCGCGCAAGCGACTCGTGCGGGCCTCCGCGGAGCGCCTGGACGAAGCCCTTGCCGACGACGAGCGGGCGGACGTCATCTTCCTCAACTGGGTGCTGCACCATCTCGTGCTGGATTCGTACCGCGACACGCGGCGCATGCAACGGCGCGTCCTCGCCGACCTGCACGCGCGACTCCGACCCGGCGGGGCGCTGTCCGTGTTCGAGAACCTCTACGAAGGCTGGCTGCGCCCCGGCGTTCCGGGTCGTCTGATCTACGAGCTCACGTCGCGCCGCGGTCTGGCCGCGTTCACCCGGCGGATGGGGGCCAACACCGCCGGCGTCGGCGTGTGTTTTCTGTGCGGGGCGGAATGGCGCGCGGAATGGCGTCGCGGCGGGTGGTCGGTCCTCGCCCACACCGCGTTCGAGCCGTGGGAGGTGTCGTGGGTGCGCCGGGCGTTCCTCGGCGTGCGCGGGGTGCGGGTCGGCCATTTCTGGCTCAGCCCGGAGCCGCGAGCCTGCGTCGAGACCCCGACTCCGGACACAACCCGACAAGACTGACGCCGATCAGGCTTTGGTGGACACGCGGTCCCAGGCCTCGAATACGCGGCGGACGTTCTCGGGCTTCGCGCCGGCTCCGAACTCGCACTGCGCGATGCACCCACCCTTCCGCCACAACTTCGCGTAGACCTCTTCCACGGCGCGGTCCACGTCTTCGAGCGTGCCCTCGGGCAGGATGTGTTGGCGACAGATCTCGCCCCAGAACGTGATCTTGCCGGCATACGGGACCAGCCGGTCGACGCCCATGCAGAAGATCTGCGAGTTCAGCGCGTCGAGCCCCAGCTCGACCAGATGCGGGTATATGTCGGCGGTGTACCCGTCCGAGTGCATGAAGATGCGCTTGCCCGCGCCGTGGGCGATCTCGATGTAGTCGCGGTACATGGGCTTGAAGAAGTCGGCCCACACGGCCGGGTCGATCAGCAGCGCCTGCTGCGATCCCCAGTCATCCATGAACATGAGCGCGTCCACGTCCGTTTTGGCCCAGACCTCGAGCAGTTCGCAGTAGTACTGGTGCATCTCGCGCACGAACGCGAGCATCTCCGGCGGCTGCAGCATCAGGTCCACGTAGAGATCCGTCGTGCCGCGGATGAACTGGAGCTGCTCGAACGGGCGCGGACACGCCCCCGCCATGATGAACTGGTCGGACGCGGCGCAGGCCTGGTTCACCTTGTCGATGTCGACAGTGAGCCACTCGCGCGGGATGTGCACCTTGCCTGCGTCCCGGGCCCAGTCCTTGACCAGCGGGTTCTTCACCTCGCCGATGACCCCGGCCTGCACGTTGATGAACGTGCATCCCCAGTCGTCCGTGAACTGTCCGACGGCGGTCGGATCGCCGTGCATCGGGGCGTGTTCGCGGTAGTAGCCGCCCACGCCGCCGAAGTCCGACGGGAAGTCCTCCTGGATGCGCATCAGTTCGTCCGGATAGTGGATCTGCGCCCACGGCAAGAACCAGAGCTGACGCGGCGCGCGCGGCGGATCCGCGAAGTCCAGGGTCTGGTACACCAGTTCTCGAGATGTGATGCTCACCGTGTTCTCCCGCGGCCGCAGCCGCCTTCCTCCCGCTACGCGCGGCGACGCGTTCCAAGCCTCGCCGCCGCATAGCACACGACCGGCGTCACGACGAGCCACGCCGCCTTCGCCGCCATGCGGATCTGTCGCGATCGCCCCCGACCGGTGATGCACCACTCCGCGAAATGCTCGCAGTTGTTCCACACCACGTGGTACCGGTCCTCGCCGAGCCGCGCTTCCGCGCGCTGCACCGCCTCCGCGGGCGCATGCTTCCGCCGACGGTGCGTGCGAACTTTCACGGGCCGTCCGGCGGCGAACTCCTCGATCGGCGTGCGACGCACGGGACCCGACCTCAGCCCATTGGCCAGACCGGTGTAGTGGATCACGCCGCCGCGGCCGTCCCCGATCCCGTGGTGGGTATACAGCCCGTGGCGCACATAGACGTGTTGCCCCCAGTAGGAGTCGCGCGCCTCGCCCATCTACGTCAGTTTCTCCCAGATCATGAACTTGCTGCAATGATCGACGTGCTTCGTCTTGCGTCCGGACTGCGCCAGGCAGACGGCAGGCGTCGCCTCCGCCTTCACATAGCGCGGCTTCAGCTTGTTGAACGTGATGCTGCGAACGCCGTTCCAGAACCGGCATGTCGCGCACTTCTTGTCCGTCACGGGGAACACGGCGTGTGCGGGCATACGACCCCCTCCCTGCGGCACTCGACTGACTGCGCGCTGTTCTACTGCAGGAAGTCTAGCACCGGCGCCGACCCCGCGCAACCACGCTCCGAGCGCCGATTCGGCCCTGCTCCCCGACGCGAACCCCTGGACATGCGCCATCCCGGGAGCGCGGACGTCCCGTCCGCGGGACATGCAGGCGACACGGGTGTGGGGGACCGGCGCCCTCGCCGGTCATTCCCTGCGACTGTGTGGGACCGGCGCCCTCGCCGGTCATTTGTGTGGGACCGGCGCCCTCGCCGGTCATTCCCCGCGACAAAGCGGCAGCAATGCTCCCCCGACCCAACGCATGAGGCGAAGCCTCTTTCGGAGAGCGGCAGCTTGCTGCCGCTTTCTC
>DIWA01000081.1 GCA_002422525.1 Candidatus Hydrogenedentes bacterium UBA6118 | reverse complement strand
TGCGGCAGCTTGCTGCCGCTTTGGCCAACGCGGCACGGGCAGTTCTCCCCATGCTACAACACACCCGCCCTCGGCTATCGCGCGAGGATGACCGGCATCGGCGCTCCGCCACGTCACCTCGCGGAAACGTTGGGACCGCCCTAGACAAAAGCGGCAGCTCGCTGCCGCTTTTTCCCCGCAGTGACCACGCCTTCCAGGAGATGCCGGCGAGACGCCGATGTCCGACTTCCCGCACCAACGCCGCGCCGTGCCCCTACGCATCAGGATGACCGGCGAGGGCGCCGGTCCCACACCCGCGCGGGCCGTTTGGACGCCTCCGCGGCGTCGGTTCCGGCAAAAGCCCAAGCCCCCAGCGCGAAAAAGCGCAAGCGATCCGCCTCAGGCGGATGCGCACTCCAAGGCCGCCTCCGGCGGCAGTCTCTGAACCCAATGCATGAGGCGAAGCCTCTGTCGGAGTGCGGCAGCTCGCTGCCGCTTTTGAGCGTTGTCCGGTCAGAACGAGAATGACGCCGTGCCCCGACACGCGCGACAGAAGTCCGCTGCACGTCCTACCACAGCCGCTCTCCCTCTGGACAACGCTACAATCGGAGGCCTGCACCACGCCCGTCGAAGTCTGTGCTTTTAGTGTTGACAGATCTCACATATTCTGATAGCGTCTACATATCGTCAGCTTCTTTGGGGTAACCGCCGAACACACGTGCGGCGTTGGCGGAAGGTTCCGTTTCCCATCCGACGCGACGGCGACCGCCGACAGACATCGGGGCGCCTCGCTCGGAACTTAGGTCAGGACGTAATCGCGGAAAGGAGTGCACGAAATGTGCAGCAAGTTGGCTTACGCGAGTATTGCCCTCGCCCTGCTGGTGACGGCATGCCCCGCCACCGTCCCGACATCCTCGCTGCCGCTGGCCGGCGACCCGGAGATGGTCGGAACGTGGTACTCGGAGATCACCGTCGGAGGGATATCCTACCAGAAGACCAGTGTTTTCGACTCCGCCGGTAACTGCGCGGTCGACTCGTACCTCGTGAACGAACGCATGTGGGTGTCGAGCAAAGGCAAATGGTATGCAGACCCCACCCGAGGGTTCATGGACCAGATCATGACATGGAACAGCCTGGATGACCCGACGGCGCGCGGCCTGGCTCAAGGCCTGTACGAGGTGCGAGGAGACACGTACGAGAGTTGGTTCAATCCCATAGACATGGCACGACCGACAAGCCGAGAGACCGCCGCGCTGCATTTGGTTGCCACCCGAACGGTGCTGGGCGATTCGGGAAAGGCCACAGACGTTGTGGATCTCTCAGACGAGACCATCAGGATGCTGCTCTCACCGTTCTGAGGTGTAGAAGACCCGCCCAGTAGCACCTCATGCCGGTCATGATCCGCCCGTTACGCCCCGCTGCGGGCGGGTCCTTGCTGTTTCCCTTGCGGCTGCGGCGCCCCCGGCAGGCGAATCACTTCCGCTCACGCACGGTGCGCCGTGGCCCTACACGTCAGAACGACCGGCGAGGGCGCCGGTCCCACACCTCCGCGCGGACGGTTCGCGATCGCGCGGAGCAGGCGGCGATCCCGGGAGCGCGGACGTCCCGCCCGTGATGCAGGCGAGACGCCTGCGCTCCAGCGGCGGCGATCTACGGACCCGCGGGGTGAGGCGAAGCCTCTGTCGGAGTGCGGCAGCTCGCTGCCGCTTTTTCCCCGCAGTGACCACGCCTTCCAGGAGATGCCGGCGAGACGCCGATGTCCGACTTCCCGCACCAACGCCGCGCCGTGCCCCTACACGTCAGAACGACCGGCGAGGGCGCCGGTCCCACACCCGCGCGGACGGTTCGCGATCGCGCGGAGCAGGCGGCGATCCCGGGAGCGCGGACGTCCCGTCCGCAATACATGACCGGGACGACCATGCTGCAGCCGCAACCGTCCTCCCACAATCGCGCGGAAGGCAATCCGTTTCCCGGGTGTTGTCTCTGCGGAACGGAGGCGAACCGATGCGATGGGTGATCGTATTGCCGGCGCTGGCCGCGTTGCTGGGCTGCGGCGGGCCGTTGGATGCGGCGTCGGCCGCAGGACCGAAAGCGGACGCAGCGCCGCGGGAGGAGCGCATGGAGAAAGATGCGGACTGGCGCGAGAAACTCACGGAGGAGCAGTACCGCGTCGCGCGACTGGGCGCGACGGAGTGTGCGTTCACGGGCGAATACTGGGACAAGAAGACGCCCGGCGTGTACCGTTGCGTGTGTTGCGAGCAGGAGCTGTTCAGCTCGGACGCGAAGTTCGACTCGGGCACGGGCTGGCCGAGCTACATGCAGCCGGTCGCGGCCGATCGCGTCACGGAGCGCCTGGACCGCAGCCGCGGCATGGTGCGCACGGAGGTGGTCTGCAGCGCGTGCGACGCCCATTTGGGCCACGTGTTCGACGACGGACCGCCCCCGAGCAGCCGACGCTACTGCATCAACTCGGCTTCGCTGAAGTTCACGCCCCGGGACGCGGAGTAGCGCTCTCGGGACGCCCTCAGCCGATCCCCTGGGCCTCCGCGGCGAGCAGCGCCGCTCCGACCAGTACGACGGCCTCGCCCAACGCGCAGGGGACGATCTCGTAGCGGCCGCGGCAGGGGTCGAACACCAGCTCGGCGACGCGCCGACGCAAGGGTTCCAGGAGGACATCGCCCAGGAGGGCTACGCCGCCGCCCACCGCCACGCGTTCCGGCTGGAACAACGTGATCACGTTCGCGAGTGCGATGGCGATCGTGCCCGCGACCTGCTCGATCTCGGCCAGCGCGATCGCATCCCCCGCCCGGGCCGCGGGACCCAGCATCGCGCAGGTGATGCGTTCCGGCCGCCCCTCGCAGGCGCGGTCGAGCGGCGATCCCTCGGGGAGCGCGCCGCGTGCGCGAAGGCGTCGCTCGATGGACCACCCGGAGCACAGGTTCTCGACCTTCTCGGCCGCGCCGGGGACGTCCGTGCGGGTGAAGTCCGGAACCCACGTGTGGCCCATCTCCCCCGCGCCCAGGCCCTGGCCGTTGTAGAGCGCGCCGTTGAGGATGATCGCGCCGCCGATGCCGCTGCCGATGTTGGTGTAGAAGAAGGATCGCGTGCCGCGGCCCGCGCCCGCCCGATACTCGGCCCAGCCCGCCGCGTTCGAGTCGTTGTGCAACACGGCGGGCAGACCGGTCAGCTCTTCGAACCACGCCTGAAGCGGGCGATCGCGCCAGCCGCTGACCTGGAACGAGGCGAAGACGCGGCCCGTCGAGGTGTCGACGGGCCCGCCGTAACCTATCCCGATCGTCGCGACTTCCGCGTCGAACTCGGCCGCACGCGCCAGAAACGCCGGCGTCTCCGCCGCGAACCACGCCAGAATCGGGTCCGCGCCGCCTTCCGGGGCCCGGCCGCGGTGCACGGCCAGAACCTCGCCCTCGGGCGTGACCAACGCGAGCTGCAACTTCGTGCCGCCGATCTCCGCGGCTGCAACCACACGCTTCATGCAGCGATCCTCCTGAATGCGCTTACTTGCCGACCCGCGTCAACGTCTGCGCCTCGCGGAACAGGTTCGGGTCGTCCGCCGCGGCCTCGATGGCCTCGCGCAACGCGTCGGCCGTCGCGACCTCCTTCGACACGACATCCGGGTTCAGCAGCCGGAACGTGAGCGTATCCCCTTCGACCGTGTACGCGGCGTACTGGTACACCGCCTGGTCGTCCTCCGGGAGCTCGCCCGAGCCGCGACCGATCCAACGGATCTGGGCCAGGGTCAGCTCGCCCACGCGCGCCAGACAGGCGCGCCCGTAGACGCTGTCGTCGTCGTCCTCGATGAGCGCGACCAGGCACTCCTTCGCGTCCAGCGGCAACACAAGCAACTGCGGGTCCTTCCCGTCTTGGTGCTCCCAGCGCCCGATCACTCCGGGGTCGATCTCGATCTCCGGCGTCGTCACCAGAGCCGTCGTGTAATCGCACGCCGGCAGCGCCGCCAGCGCGACCATCGCAATCGCGAGCTTTCTCATGCTACACCTCCTTCATCTCAGCGTCGGGCGGGGCTTGATCCCCGTTGCGCGCCGGGCGCTCCTGGCGCCCACGCGTCGACGTCCTTCCTCCCCAGCCTACGTGGCAGACGATGCGCATGCAACAGTTGCTGCGACGCGGACGCGCAACCGAGCAGGACTGGTGTACTTAGCAACAGGAATCAGTCTTCCGGCCAGGCGCGCTGCAGGCCGTTGCGTCTTTCCATCATCTCGTGCGCCGGCAGCCGAAGACGCGCAGCGACTCCCGCTCTCCCGCGTCAGACCCCCTGTATGCACGGAGATCATCCTTACCACTGATCAATCGGATTCGGCCGCCTCATTCGCAGCGGCGGGGACAGTTGACGGCGGCGCATCCGCCGTCACAGGCGAGTCGGCGCTCCGTTGGCTCCGCTTGCATACCACAGGCACCGGCAAGACGTACGTGACTGGGGGCCGCAGGTCGCCGGTGAGCTGTTCAGCGACCAGGCCGACGGCGATCTCGCCAGCGCCCTCAAAGTCCGGGTCCGTCGTCAGAAGACCGGGGCGAACCGAGTCCCCTATCGCGAGGTTGTCGAAACCCGCGATGTCCAGATCCTGCGGAACGCGCACGCCCATAGCGCGCGCCTCTGCACAGATGATGTGCGCCCAGAAATCGTCTAGCGCGATGATGACCGTCGGGCGGCTGGGCGACTCCCTCCAACCGTGGAGCATCTGTTCTACCCGACGGGTACGCTCACTCATGGTCTTGCTGAGATCAAATGCGCCGATGTCCCAGATGAGTTCGGGATCTGGATCCAGCCCCGCCTCCCGCATCGCCCGCAGGTAGCCGACGTATCGCTCATCATTCGACCGCAGCGGCAGAGCTTTCTGCAGACGGACATCCCGCATGAACCCGATCCGCTTGTGACCGCGCAAGAGCAGCTCCCGGGTGATGTCGTAGCCCGCGCGTCTGTTGTCGAACACCACCTGCATATGTCCCTGTTCCGGGAAGGCTAGATCAACCAAAGCCACGGGAAATCCACCAAACTCGCGCACCAGGTAGTCGCACCTGATCTCTTCGAGGCGCCGCAGCACAGGCAGCAGCACCACAGCCACGCAGCCCCCGTCCACCGCTTCGCGAACGAGGCTGCGCTCGGTCCCATAGGTCCAGTCCCCGCAACGAAGGAGCAGCCGCCAACCGCGTTGTGTGCAGCCGCGCCCCACCCCCTTGAAGACTCGCATCGAGAGCTCCGTATCGAGATGCCATGGGATGACCAGCGTCACGGTTTCGTATCGAGGGGGCGGTCCCTGGGCATCGGGCGCGGTGACGACCGTCCGGCTGCCCTGCACCGTATCAACAACCCCCTCCTGTCTCAGGAGTCCAAGGGCCTGTGAGACCGTGGAGAGCGACGTGCTGTACTGCCGCGCCAGTTCGCGCACAGTCGGCAGGGACTCACCCTGTGAGCACTGCCCGCTCGCGATGAAATCGAGCTTGATCATCTCCGCTACTCGCTTCGTGAGCGTTGCCACCTGTGAACCTCCCAAAGTGTTCTAAGAAACAAATATCCGAAAACACTTTCACTCTACCACGAGAGGCCCAGGTTGGTCCACTTCTCCTTGTTCTTGGCGCCTGCTCCCGATAGGCAAGGACAAAGGACCAGGAAGCCTTGTACAACGCTAAAAAACGAGAACATGGGGAGCGAATCATGCAGAGTCGGCCGCGCTCGCGAACAGCTTCAACCGCCGCCAAACGGAGTCCTTGACAACGGCACGACGGAGGGCTCACAATAGTATCGTACACCGTGTTGTTTCGAACGCTGTGCACCGAACAGGACGGCGGCGGAGCGTTCAGTCGGACCACCCAAAGGCGAAAAAGAGGAGGACTAGGGCATGCGTACACAGCGTCACTACGGGTTCACCCTCATCGAGCTGCTGGTCGTGATAGCCATCATCGCGATCCTCGCAGCCATCCTGCTGCCCGCGCTGGCTCGCGCACGCGAAGCGGCGCGACGAAGCAGTTGTCAGAACAACCTCAAGCAGTTCGGGATCATATTCAAGATGTACTCCGGGGAGAACAGAGACATGTTCCCGCCGCGCCAGACTACGCACTACCAGCCGCTACTCGGGTTCCAAGCCAAGGCGATGTACCCGGATTACTGGAACGACCCAGCCATTGCCAAGTGCCCGTCCGACGCCGGTCCGGACTGGTGGGGCAACTTGTACGGCATCGAGGAAGACTACGTGGAACAGGTGACTCGCGTGTCGGCCATGACGCCGGGAACCACTGGGCTGTGCTTGGACTTCCTCCTGTCTACGCCCGTCTCGTACTTCTACTTCGCTCATCTCGTGGAGAGCTGTTCACAAGCGACGGACTACGTTACAGCCATCAACTTCTGGGACCAGCTGGGACTCGGCTCGGACTGGACCATCGGCATCGCGCGTGACATCATCAACTCAGAGGGGTGCAACCTCGACGCAAGCATGTGGGGCCTATGGAACTGGTCCAACGCCCCGTTCGTCAGTGGAGACTTCCCCAGCTACTACGCGACAAGGACCGAGTTCTCGTGGCTGTGCGATGACAACGGAGGCAACCTCCCAAGCACATACAAGCGCATGCGAGAAGGCGTCGAACGGTTCGCTATCACTGACATCAACAACCCGGCCGCCGGCGCGACCGCTCAGAGTCGCATACTCGTGATGATGGACAGTTTCGGCGACCGAGGCACCTGGTCCAACGCGATACCGGAGTACAACGGAGTCCTGCAGTTCAACCACGTCCCTGGCGGCTGCAACGTGCTCTACATGGACGGACACGTCAGCTTCGTTCGTTGGGGATCTGCCTTCCCTGTGATGAACACACCGGTGTTCGTCGGAGATCGTGTCACGCTTGGGTCCTCTTGGTCCAACTGGGCGCCCTCGGCTGGCGGCCACGGCTGAGGCTCCGGCTATAGCGACACAAGGCGACGGGGACCGGCGTCCCGGCCGGTTCCCGTCACAATCGAGAGGAACAAGCACATGGCACTGACGTGTCTCGTGGTAAGTACGCTCCTACTGGCGAACGCATCGTCGGTCTCCGCTGACGATGCCCAAGCTGACCAGACAGCATCCATCGCCTCCGCCGAGCCGGAGTACCTGGTGATCCTGGGCGACCCGGACTCCTTCGCGCAGGACTTCGCGCGGATCCCTTCGGAGGGCCGGCGGCGCCTCGGCTTTGGCTCGAAGCTGCGCCTGCTCGATACCAACGTGGAGGATCTGGCCCGTCAGACAACGCTGGCGCTCGACACGGCCGAGCGCACGGGCCTTCCCGTCCTCCTCTCCCTGGACGACTGGAACTTCCCCGAGCCGTCCTCGGACCCGGAGGTTGTTGAGTGGACCAACTGGCCGGGTCCAGGCGAGGACCACGGCCCTATCGCCGAGGGGCGATGGATCAACTGGGGTTTCTGGTTCTTCACGTCGCCTCCGCCCAATTTCGAGAGCCCCAAGTTCCGCGCGAACGTCAGGCACAGGCTTCAGGAGGCGGTTCTGCCCGTTGTCGCCGCGCGCGTAGAGAAGTGGGCACACGAGGGACGGGAGCATCTGTTCGCCGGGCTGGTGGTCGGGTGGGAGACGGGCTACTACACCTTCTACCAGCGAGTCGACCCGGAGAACCCGCCGACCATCGACGCTACCGGCCGGTCGCACTCGCATCAGCTGCGCGAGTTCACCGAGAAGGATGCTGTCGGGACCGGATACGCAGCGCTCACCACGAGGGGCTACGACCGCGAGAAGGTGCGAACGTTGGCCGAGCAGGAGGGCCTCTCCGAACGGGCCGCGGTCAAGCGGCTCATGACAGGGGTCATCAACGACTACATCGGGTTCATCGCGGGTCTGTGCCGCGACGCCGGGATCCCGCGCGCTCGTCTCTACTCTCATATCGCGGGCCTGGGCTCTTTCGATGATGCTTTCCTCGAGAGCATCGACATGCTCCACGACGGCAGAGTGCTCCCTATCAAGACCGCCGTGCATGCGTCATGCCGCCCCGGAGTCACGGTGACACCGGAGTGGTGCGACCTCGACGCGGTAGCCGAGACCTTTCGTTCTGCAGGCGAGCCAGCATGGGGAGCCGTCGAGATCGAGATCACGAACGCCATCCGTGATGAGGCCGCGGCGCTCGCCTACCTCAACCGTCTGACAGCATGCGGTGCGAAGGTGATATGCGTCTACGGGTGGTGGGAGCCAGAGGGTAGCATCTTCCAGGTCCGAGGGACCGGCGCCGTCAACGCCATGCGCCAGTGGTTAATCGAGTGATGCGCGCCGGGCGCTCCTGGCGCCCACGCGTCGACGTCCTTCCTCCCCAGCCTACGTGGCAGACGATGCGCATGCAACAGTTGCTGCGACGCGGACGCTTCCCACTGCCCGGACGGGCGTGCTACTGTTTCCACGCGCGAGGCGGCCTGGGCAGTGCGCGTGCCGCCACATCGTCGTTTCCACCTACGGAGAGACGGAACATGAACTTGATGGACATCCCCGCGGCGTTGCTGGAATACGAAACCGTGCTCGAACCGGACCAGAACGTTCCGGAGTGGTGGGCGGGCGCGCCGTCCGTCGTGGTGACGGATGACGGCGTGTTCCACCTGGCGGCGCGCATGCGTGAGGGCGCCTCGAAGCGCGGCCTGCGGGGATACGAGATCCGCATCCTGCGCGGCGAGGACGGCGTCCATTTCGAGCCCGTCCACCGGATCCGCCGGGAAGACGCGGGGGTCAACGGATTCGAACGTCCGGCCCTGCGCATCGACCCGCGGACCGGCCGGTATCGGCTCTACGGTTGCGCGCCGCTCGAGCGGGGCTGGGGCATTCTGCGGTTCGCGGATGCCGATGCCCCGGAGGCGTTCGACCCGGCTACGGCCCGGCCCGTGCTGACGACCGACCACCCGGACGACGGCTTCGCCCGCATCACGGGCTACAAGGACCCCGTCGTGCACTGGGACGGCCGGCAGTGGCGGATGTTCGTGATCGCGACGGACCGCGTGGAGCGGATCCGGCAGTTCGTGAGCGACGACGGCGAGGCGTGGCGCCCGGCCGCCGCGACGCAGGTGCTGCCGAACGGCGGTTGGCACGATTTCTTCACGCGTCCGGCGAGCGTGCTGCCGCTTCCCGTCGGCTACCTCTTCGTCTACGAGGGCTCCAGCGTTTCCTGGCGCGACCCGGTGTACAACATCGCCACCGGCCTCGCGTACTCGCCCGACCTTGCGACGTTCGTCGACCTGACGCCGGACACGCCCCTGCTGCGGAGCGACACGCCCGGCGAATACCACACCTGGCGCTATTCGGACTGGGTCGCGTTCGGCGGCAAGGTGTACGTGTACTTCGAGGCCGCGCGTCCCAACAACACCAACGAGATCCGCGTCGCCGTGCTGCCGTTCGGGTAGCGGCGCGGAATGACCGGCGGGGGCGCCGGTCCCACACCCTATGGGTTCC
>DIWA01000015.1 GCA_002422525.1 Candidatus Hydrogenedentes bacterium UBA6118 | reverse complement strand
ACGAATACTACAGCGCAATCGCCTCCCCCGAAACCATATCCGCCCCCGTCATCGACGGCGCCGTCGTCTAGTGCACGACCACCGGCAACGGCTCGATCACGCCCGTCGACGTCATCGTCAGCATCGCCGTCACGAACACCACATACAGCGACAGCAGCACCGCGCCGTTCCATCGCACCAGGTTGTACTTCCAGCGCAGCATCGCCAGCATCGTCAACACGATCACGAACATCGCGGGGAACATCAGCAGCACAACCGACATCTGCGTCGACAGCGGATTCGCCACGGCGCTCATGCCCGCCACCCAGCAGATATTCAGGATATCCGCCCCGATCACGTTGCCCACGCCCACGCCGCTCTGCCCTTTGAGCGCGGACGCGACCACCGTGGCGATCTCCGGCACTGACGTGCCGATGGCCACGACCGTCAGCCCGAGCACCACCGGCGGCATCCCAAAATACAGCGCGATCCCCGTGGCCCCTTTGAGCAGGCATTCGCTCCCGAGCAGAACCCCGGCGAACCCCACGAAGAACAGCAACAAAATGCGCCCGGTCGTCGTCTGTTCCAGCGCGGCGTCGATCTGCTCCACTTCTTCCTGCGCGCCGCGGACCAGCGGGTCGTCCGCCCCTTGGCCGCGCCGCGTCTTCCAATACGTGCGCGCGGTGTAAATCGCGAAAGCGCCCACCAGCGTCGCACCTTCCAAACGCCCCAAAGTGCCGTCGAACACGAAGAACGAAAGCAGGAGCATCGCAAACACCAGGAACCGCGCGCCGCTGCGGAAGATCGCCGGATGCGCCGCCAGCGGGATGGGCGCCACTACCGCCGCCAGCCCGAGCGCCACGCTGGCGTCGACCAGCACGGACCCCACCGCGTTTCCGAGCGCCACCTCAGGCACGCCCCGAACCGCCGCCAGCATCGACGCCATGAGTTCCGGCGACGTCGTGGCGAGGCTTACCAGTACGATCCCCACCAGCATCGGGGGAACCCGCAGTTTGCGCGCTACACCGACTGCGCCTTCCACAAACCAGTCAGCGGATTTCCATAGAATCAGAATGGCAGCCAGCACGAGCGGCACGCTCACGCCGAGGGAGTCGGGAAGGAAGTAAAGCATTGGGTCCTCTTGCCGGTAATACCGAGCACACGGCTTGGGCGCATAGTTTACAGGATGCCCGCATGCCGCGTCATCTGAGCCGGCTTCCCGCGATCAATCATCCGCAGTGGAAGGGGGCCGGAGGCGTGGTTACGAAACGCGACCCGGACCGTTGGCGTTCCGTGTCCGCCTGCCCGACGGTCAGTGGAAGTCGCGGCTCCGCGTCGGGTGCGGGCGCCGCCCGAGCTGTGGCGTCCATAGCTCGTCCGCCACCACGTGCGCCACGCCTCCCTGCGCCTGCAGTCGCCCCGTCACTCCCAACAACGACGCCGTCTTGAGCAACGCCTCGTGCTTCCGGAAAACCCGATCCCATACCACAACGTTGACGAACCCGGACTCGTCCTCCAGCGTCATGAACACCGCGCCCCGGGCCGTGCCGGGCCGCTGCCGGCAGATCACCAGCCCCGCATACCGCACCCGTCGTCCGTCGGGATAGGACCGCACCGCGGCGGCGTCGGGCAAACGCATGCGGGTCAGCTCCTCGCGCAACGGGCCGAGCGGATGACCGCGCGGACTGTGGCCCGTGAACTCATAGTCCCACGAAATCGTCTCGAGCGCATTCAACGCATCGAAATCCGCATCCGGCTCCGGGATATCGAGAGCGAGCCGCGGCTGTTCGTCGCACGCCGTCCCGAGCGCCCCCCACAGCGCATCGCGCCGCTCCGGGTCGAATCCCTCCAGCGCGCCGCTGTCGGCCAACCGCGCCAGCGTCCCCTGGTCCAGCCCGCACCGTTGCGCAAGATCATCCAGCGACCGAAACGGCGCATCCCGGCGGCTCTCCGTGAGTCGTGCGACGACCTCCTTCCGCATGCCCTTCACGTAGCGCAGCCCCATCCGCACGGCGAACGCGCCCGGCGTGCGCCGCGACGGCTCCAGCGCGCAGTCCCACATGCTGTATCGCACGTCCACCGCGCGGATCTCGACCCCGTGACGCTTGCCGTCCTCCACCAGCGTCGCCGGGCTGTAGAACCCCATCGGCTGCGCGTTGAGCATGGCGCACAAATACGCCGCCGGGTAATGGCATTTGAGCCATGCCGTCACATACGCGATGATCGCGAAACTCGCCGCGTGGCTCTCGGGGAAGCCGTACTCGCCGAACCCCCGGATCTGCTCGAACACCCGCTCCGCGAACTCGGCGGCGATCCCCTTCTCCATCATGCGCGAGATCAACCGCTCGCGATGCCGCTCGATCCGCCCCGCCTGCCGCCACGCCGCCATGTCCCGCCGAAGCTGATCCGCCTCGCCCGGGGTATAGTCCGCCGCCGCCACGGCAAGCTGCATCACCTGCTCCTGAAACAGCGGAATCCCCAGCGTCTTCTTCAGAATAGGCTCCAGGATCGCGTGGGGATACGTCACGGGCTCTTCTCCGTTGCGCCGCCGCAGATACGGATGCACCATGCCGCCCGTGATCGGCCCCGGCCGTACGATGCTGATCTCGATCACCAGGTCGTAGTACATGCGCGGCTGCAACCGCGGCAGCATCGCCATCTGCGCCCGGCTCTCGATCTGAAACGTCCCGACCGTGTCGGCGCGCCGAATCATCTCGAACGTCGGCTCATCGTCCGCCGGTATCCCGGCCATCGTGCAGCGCTTGCCGTAATGCCGCGACACCAGGTCGAACGCCCGATGCACCACGTTCAGCGCGCCCAGCCCCAGCAAGTCCACCTTGAACAGGCCGAGGTCTTCGAGGTCCTCCTTGTCCCACTGGATCACCGTCCGATCTATCATCGTCGCGTTCTCGATCGGCACGAGATCGCTCACCGGTTCGTGGCCCAACAGAAAGCCCCCGGGGTGGATCGACAGATGCCGGGGAAAATCCTGAATCTCTCCCGTCAACCGCGCCAGATCCCGATGCATCGGATTCGTCGCGTCGAAATCCCCGTCCCGAACCGCTCCCCAGTCCGGCGCGTCGTAGTGCGACAGCAGCCGCGCCAGCCGTTCCAGTCCCGTCTCCGGAAAGCCCAGCGCCTTGCCCACGTCCCGCACCGCCGATCGCGCGCGGTAGCGGATGAAGTTGGCGACCATCGCCGCATGGCTTCGGCCGTACTTCTCGTACACATGCTGGATCACTTCCTCGCGGCGGTTGTGCTCGATATCGAGATCGATGTCGGGCGGCTCCGCGCGCTCGCGCGAGATGAACCGCTCGAACAGCAACCCCATCCGCACCGGGTCGACCGCCGTGATCCCGAGGCAATAGCACACCGCCGAGTTCGCCGCCGATCCCCGCCCCTGACACAAGATGTCGCTGCTCTGGCAGAACTGCACGATCTCGTACATCGTCAGGAAGTAGCCGTCGTACTCGAGTTCGTGGATCAGGGCGAGCTCCCGCTCGAGCTGCCTCCGCACATCGGCGGGCACGCCCTTCGGGAAACGCTTCCGCGCCCCGCGAAACGTCAGCTCATGCAGCCACGCCGACGACGTCGTGCCGTCCGGCAACCGCTCCGACGGATAGCGGTAACGCAGCTCGGCCAGCGAAAACCGACACCGCTGCGCAACCTCCTCCGTCCGCCGCACCGCGCCCGGATCATCCGCGTATAGCCGCGCGAAGTCGTACGGCGCCCGCAGCATATGCTCCGCGTTCGGTTGGGTCAGCCGCCCGGCCGTCGCCAGCGTCACCCCGTGGCGAATGCACGTCAGCACGTCCTGCAGGTCGCGGCGGGCGGGCGTATGATAGAGCGTCTCCGCGCCGGCCACGGTCGCCAGGCCGTAACGCGCGGCCCGATCCCGCACGCGGCGTTCCCGCAGCGCATCGCCCGCTTGCCGGTGACGCGTGAGCAATCCATACAGCCGATCGCCGAACGCCTCGCGCAGACAGTCCGCCGCCCGGTCCGGCGTCGTCTCGCCCGCGATCAGGCTGCGCTCGCCGCCCCACAGCGCGATCAGCCCCTCGGCATGCTCCGCCGCCTCCTCCCACGACACGCGGCTCTCCCCTTTCGGCGATCGCAGCCGTCCCCGCGAGATCAGCCGGCACAGGTTCGCATAGCCCCCGCGATCGGCCGCGAGCAACACCAGCGCGCTCCCGTCAAACAGCGTCATCTCCGCGCCGACGATCAGATGCACGCCGAGCTCGACGGCCTTCTTATGGGCCCGCACCATCCCGTACACGCCGTCGCGATCCGTAAGGGCGATCGACGGCAAGCCCAGGCGGTACGCCTCCTCGACCAGCTCCTCGGGATGACTCGCCCCTTCCAGAAATGAATAGCAGCTCTTGCACCACAGCGGCGCATAGCGCTCCGCCGGAATCAGGGGGCTGTCCATGATCACTCGACCTCCCCCTGCAAAAACCACCGCCGACGCTTCTGATCGTGGTAGATCCAGAGCCAGCGCCCGCTCCGTGTCCGCACGTAGTAGTACGCACGCGACACCTCCCGCGCCCACCAGCCGCCCGACACGATGTGCGGCCCCACGACCTCCTCGACCGGCCCTTCCGCGACCCCCGCCACCAGCCAACCGTCCGGTTCGTGACGCCCCCGCGCCGCCAGCGCGATCGGCGGCGCGTACACCCGGCGCACCAGCGGACGCACCCCCGTCTCCCGCGGCTTCGGGCTCGTCATCCGGGACATCGGCTCCCAATCGTAGCCCGCGCCCGGCAGGTGCCCTTCGCTCAACCGCGCCCGCGACACGGCGCCGTCGCCCAGCTCCGCGCGAATCCGGGCGAACGCCCGATCCGCCGCGTCCAGATCCCGATGCGGCGCCTCTTGCAGCAAATCCAACTGCCGCGCGCTCCGCCCCGCCCCCTCCGTCCGAATCGTCAGATCGACCACGCCCGACGGCAACTGCATCGCTTCGAGTCGCAGCCGAACCAACCCGAGCAACTGCGCCGCGTCATCCGTGGGCGCGGCCGGCGCCACCCGCTCGCAACAAGCGCTCCGGTTATCCAGCTTCAACTCGAGCGTCACCGCCGCCACGACCTCGCGCCGCGCCGTCGTCTCCGCGATCAGCTCCGCCAACAACGGTTCGATCCACGCCATCAGCCGGTCGCTGTCGATCTCCGGATCATCCAGATAGACCGTGCGCTCCGTCGGCTCGACGATCTCCCGCGCGCACAGCCGCGTCCATCCCTCCCCCCGCGCGAGCTGATGCAGCTCATACGCCGCCGCCCCGAACCGCTTGCGGATCCCCTCCGCCGGAAGGTCGAGGAACGCCCCAAGCGTCCGCACCCCCAAGCGCAGCAACGTGTCGCGCAGCTCGGGATCGATGCGCAGCCGGTCTATCGACACCCGCCGCACATACGAACGCTCTTGCGCGGGGTTCTGGAACGTCACGCTCCCGTTCCCCGCTTTCGCCGTCGCATACACGCCGAACCGCGTGAACCCGACCGCCGTGCTCGAGGCGAACCCGGCCTCGCGCAGGTCTTCCCGAATCCCCTCCGCCCACAACTCCAGCGAGGGATACAACCGCCCCAGCCCGGAGGCGTCCAGCCAGAACACGCCCGCGTCGCTCGACGACGGCTCCACCCGCGGACTGAACCGCCAGAGTCGTTGCAGCAGCTCCGCCGTCACGTCGTCGACCATCGCCCGCGACACCACGCCCCCGCGCAGCTCCCGCGACAGCGCCAGCCCGGCCGCATAGCGCATCCCCGGCAGAATCCGCTGCGACCGCGCCCGTTCATTCACCCATTGGATCACGCCCGACGGCTTGTCGCGGTCCACCACGACGACCGGATACGACCGCCATTCCGGCTGCGCCCGCAACAACACCTGCAAGGGGAGCGCCGCGAGATCAACACAGGCCATCCGGTCCACGGCACACCTCGACATGGGTCCAGCCGGGCCCCAGACGTTTGTCCTTCACCGCCCGCAACACGCACTCGAACCGATCGAAATCGACCCGGCGCTTCGCGCTCTCGCCGCGCACAGCCGCCAACGACCCCCTCGCGACCTGGCGCCCGTCTTTCCGATCCGCCCGCTGCCGCAAGAGGCACAGCACCGCCGTGTGATGCTTCATCGCCAGGCCCGCCAGCCGACTCTGCATGCCGAGCGGCAAGGCCGCCGCATCCCCGAGATCCAGCGCCAGCAACGCGAATCCCCCCGACCGCAGCAACGCGTCCGCCGCCCGCGCGGCTTTCCGGGCATCCGGCGCATGAATCACCGGCAACGCAGCCAGGTCGATCCCAAACGCGGCGAAGTCCGGCGGATAAAACAACGTATTGCGCCCCCCGATCCACGCGGCCGGCTCGCCCCGCCGTTANNTGGGCCTCCCAAATCAGCCCCGCCGTGACCGTCAACGCCGCCGACGCCCCGCCCCCCGAAAGCTCGATGAACCGCCCCGCAAGCCCTTCCAGCGACCACGCGTTTTCCGACTGCCGCGCGACCGCCCCGCGCAAGGCGCTCGCCGTCTCCACCCCCCTGATCTCCTCGGGAATCGCGCCGCTCCTCATCGCGTCTCCCCTTCCGATTCCAGGTACCGGTGCACTTCGACCACCTTGCCCAACAACCGACACCGGTCCGGCGGCGGCGTGATCACCGCGAACTCCGGGTTCTCCGGATGCAGTTCGATCCGGCCGCGCGCCAGCCGCAGCCGTTTCACCGTCGCCTCATCGTCCACCAACGCCACGACGATCTCGCCCGACGCCGCCGTCGGCTGCGAACGCACCACCACGACATCGCCCGGGAGAATCCCCGCCCCGACCATGCTCTCGCCCTGCACCCGCAGCCCGAACAAATCGCCCGAGTACGTCCGTCGCACGGGCACGTAGCCCTCAATCTCCTCGATCGCCGCATTCAAACCGCCTGCCTGCACCCGCCCCAGCACGGGAACCCAGTCCGAACGGCCCCCCCGCGACGCCTCCGGCGGCAGCGCATAGCCCCGCGCCTTCCCCTCC
Source organism: Candidatus Hydrogenedentes bacterium UBA6118 (assembly GCA_002422525.1). GTDB lineage: Bacteria > Hydrogenedentota > Hydrogenedentia > Hydrogenedentales > SLHB01 > UBA6118. The sequence goes on along the minus strand of DIWA01000015.1, from coordinate 147,374 downwards.
CGCCTGACCAGACGCCCCTCCGCCGCCAACCGGTTCAGATGCTCCCGCGCCGTCTCGATCGCGCGGAACCCCAACGCCTCCTGCACCTCCCGCAACGTCGGCGGCATGCCGGCCTCAAGCCGTTCCCGCACAAAGCGATACACGCGTTCGCGGGTCTCTCCGGGTCGTTTTCGTGTCGTCATACCCTCATCTATACCAGACAAATGTCTGGTTGTCAAGCCTCCCCGCAACCGCGTCGATATGCTATGCTCCGTCTGTCTGTCAATCGGCGGTCGCCGCCAAGGATGAACCTCGCATGACACACAGCCATCTCGACCGGACCCGGCTTCGCATCGAGCCGCTGCGGAACCGGAAAAACAAGGTCTACATCGAACGCGACCAGATCCCCGTCACGGCGCGGCCGCGCGATTTGGGCGCGTCCGGCGCGGCGATCATCGCGGAGACCGCGGCGCGCATCCATGCCGCCCGCGCGGCAGGCGCCCCCCGCATGCTCGCGTTCGGGGCCCACAGCATCAAGAACGGCCTCGCCCCCGTGTTCATCCGCCTCATCGAATCGGGTTGGATCACGCATCTCGCCACGAACGGCGCCGGCATCATCCACGACTGGGAGTTCGCGTTTCAGGGCTCCAGCAGCGAAGACGTCCGCGCGAACGTCGCCGAGGGCCGGTTCGGCATCTGGGAGGAAACCGGTCGCTGGATCAACCTGGCGATCATCGTCGGGGCGTACAACGGCACGGGCTACGGCGAGGCCGTCGGCCGGCTCGTCGAGGAGGAGGGGCTCGACCTGCCCTCGCGCGACGCGCTGCTCGACGCCGCCGCCCATGCCGCCGACGATCCCGCGCGCGCGGCCGCGGCCTGCGACCTGCTCGACGTCGTCGCGCGGTTCGACCTGCCGCCCAGCCGCCTCTCCGTGCCGCATCCGTTCAAGCGCTTCGGGCTGCAAGCCGCCGCCTATCGCCTCGGCGTCCTGTTCACCGGCCACCCGATGTTCGGCCACGACATCATCTACTGCCACCCGATGAACCACGGCGCCGCGATCGGCCGCACCGCCGAACGTGACTTCCTGCGTTTCGCCGACAGCGTGTCGCGGCTCGACGGCGGCGTCTACCTCTCCGTCGGCTCCGCGGTCATGTCGCCGATGGTGTTCGAGAAATCGCTCAGCATGGCGCAGAACCTGGCCTTGCAGGACGGACGCCGCATCGAACGGCACTTCATGGTCGTGGTCGATCTGCAGGCTTCCCACTGGGACTGGTCGAAAGGCGAACCGCCGGAAGACAATCCGGACTACTATCTGCGATACTGCAAGTCGTTCGCGCGCATGGGCGGGGAAATGCGCTATCTCAGCGCCGACAACCGCGATTTCCTGCTCGCCCTGCTGCAGCATCTCGAGTCGATTACGCCGGACGAAGACTGGCAAGGCCGCGGCGCGCCGCGCTGAACCCGCCGCACGCCGCACGCCGAACGCACAGAAGGAGCCGCCCGATGCCCGCACGACTGAACCCGGTCGAGAAGACCGTGCTCGACGACTTCCTCGCGCGTCGCCCCGATCTGGAAGCGACCGTGCCCACGCTGATGCGCCTGCACGACGCCCTGGTTCGCTGCTACGACGCGGGCGGCAAGCTGCTGCTCTGCGGCAACGGCGGCAGCTACGCCGACGCCGTCCACATCGCGGGCGAACTCTGCAAGAGCTTCGAGCGACGCAGGCCGATCCCCGCGGATCTCGCCGACCGCCTCCGCACGCTGCCCTTCGGCGACGCGCTCGCCGAGAACCTAGAAGCGGGCTTGCCCGCCATCGCGCTCGGCTGCAACGGCGCCTTCAAGACCGCCGTCGAGAACGACTCGCCCCTGCGAGACGTCGCCTTCGCCCAGGAAGCCCTCGCGCTCATCCGCCCGGAGGACGTCCTCATCGCGATCTCCACTTCCGGAAACGCCCGCAACTGCCGCATGGCCATGTCCGTCGCCCAAGCGGTCGGCGCGGCCGCGGTATCCCTCACCGGACCCGACGGCGGCGAGATGGCCGCCACGGCCTCAATCGCCCTGCGCGCCCCCGGCGACTCGACGAAAGCGGTGCAGGAGGCCCACATCGCCCTCTACCACACCTTCTGCGCCCTCATCGAAGCGCACTACTTCCCTGAGATGCGCTGATCGACGCGCCGCATCGCCTCATCACATCGCGAGCAGCAGCGCGAGCACGACGCTCACCGAGGCGACGCTGAGGATGAACGACCAGGCGACCACGCTGGACAGAAACCGCGGCCGCACGTCGAACTGCACCCCGTACACCGCCATCCCCACCGCCACCGGCGCGCTCATCTGCACGGTGAACGCGCCCAGCGCGATCCCTTCCAGCCCAATCACGCGCGCCACCCCGAACGCCAGGATCGGCCCCGCGATCAACCGCATCCCCACGGCAAGGAACACGTCCAGATCAGTCGACAGCCGCGTCTCGGCGATGCTCAACCCCAAGATGATCAGTTGCACGGGAATCGCCGCATCCGCCGTGATGTCGACCGCCCGGCTGAGCGCCATGGGGAAGCCCCAGCCCTGGCGCTGGAACACGAGCGCCACGACCGTCGCGTAGATCATCGGGAATCGGAACACCCGCAGGAACGCGCGCCCCATCGTGTAGCGGCTGCGTTGCGCCAAGTACACCCCGACGCTGTTCTGCAGGAACGCGCCGCACACCATCACCACCACCGCCAGCGGCAGCCCCTGTTCCCGCCCGAACGCGAACGCCACCACGGGCAACCCGAAGTTCCCCAAGTTCGGGAACGCGGTCATCGCGAATGCGCTCGACAGATCCGGCGGCATGCGCCGCGCACGCGCCAGCAGCACCAGCAGGCCGCAGTTGATCGCCATCAGCAACACGGCCGCGGCCGCGAACCGGCCCAGCAACTGCCACTCGACCTCGCTGCGCGACAGGCTGCTGAACACAAGCGCTGGAATGAACAGGTAGATGTTCAGCGTCGCCAGCGTGCGCGTGTCAAGATTGAACGCGCGACGCACGACGAACGCCGCGCCCACGACCAGGAACACCGGGATGACCGCTGACAGCACGGCTTCCATGCGATCACCCCTCAGCGCACGTCGTTGCGGAAAGGCCTCGACGCCTCATCCGTGCAGAATCCGCAGCAACCGCGCCTCCGTCTGAATCATCGAGCGGACCGTGTGATAGTTGATCTTCCACGCGTGTCCCATATAATCCCATATCACCTCATTCCGCTCGCTGAACAACGGACGCCACTCTCCCGCCTCGTGGTTGATCACCGTGTCCATCACGAACCGGTGGACGTTCTCGTAGGCGTCCAGATAGCGTTCGTCGCCGAACAGCAGATACGCGTCCAGGAACCCCGTCAGCGCCTCGGCCTGCTGCCAGAACTCCTTGTTCCGTTCCCGCGCGGGACCGTCGTGCGGCCCCTCGCAGTAGACTCCGCCCCGCTCCCAGTCCACGCCATACGTGCAGCAGTGGTCGAAGATCCGCCGCAGCGTCGGCTTATACGGTTCCGGATCCAGATCAAGGATCCGCAGCGCGTGCAACAACAGCCACGCGAACTCGATGTTGTGGCCGTAGCTCGTGTTGTTCAGCGGCCGCCCTTCCTCGTCCTCCGCATCGCGGTCGGAGCCCCACACATCCGCGAAGATGATCTGGCGCAGCGGCTGCCAGTCCAGGCTGAACTGCGCCACGCCCGTCCGGAACTCCGGATGCAGGATCCGCGCGCGGATCAGCCCGATCAACTCCTCCGTCTTCGCCTTGTAGATCGGCGCGCCCGTCGCCTCGTAGAGGTTCGTCATCGCCTCCATCAGATGCATATGCACATCGAACGACTTCCGGTCGCCCCCATACCGACCCGGCGGCTTCGGACGCCAGTCCCGCTCGAGAAACTCGTAGTAGCCCCCCCGGAAGTTGTCCGCCGCCAGCGTCTGCAGCGTCTCATAGGTCTTCACGGCCCATTCGAACCCTTCCAGGTCGCCCGAGGCCATCGCATACTCGCTCAGCGCGTAGATCATGAACGACGTGCCGTACGTCAACTTCGACCGGTTGATCGGCGTTCCGTCGCGCTCGGCCGTCCAGTACCAGCCCCCATGCTCGTCGTCCCAGTAGTGCGCCAGCACGAACCGCACGCCCTGATCCGCCTTCGCCAGAAACGCCCCGTCTCCGAACCCGGCCCGGTGCGCCGAGCTGTACGTGTAGATCATCCGCGCCTGACACAACAGCGTCTTCACCGTTTCCCCGGTCGGCTTGCCGTCCCGGTCGAGATAGGTCAGGAACCCGCCGAGCTCGGCGTCTTCGCCGTGCGTCGTCCAGAACGGCAACAGCTCATCGCGAAGATGGTTCTGCACCTCGTGCAAAAGCGGTTCGAGTCGGTCGTGCGGCATGGTATGCTCCCTGTGTGGAACGATGACGAACGCGCACAGTCTACGGGCCGCCGCCCTTCGAGGCAAGGCGTCGCCCGGCCGATGGAATCCGAGCCGGCGGGATGGTGTTTCAGTTAACGGAGCAGTAGTTAGTGAGGAGGACCAGCCATGTTGCACGTGCCTCTTGTACGCGAATGCATGTCAACGACGTTCTTCACCCTCCACCCGGAGCAGGACGTCTTCGAAGCCATCGACGCGCTCGTCGCCAAGCGCGCATCCGGCGCCCCAGTCGTCGACGACCAGAACCGCATTCTCGGCATCCTGACGGAGAAGGACTGCATCCGCCTGCTCTCCGTGTCCGCCTACAACAACCTCATCGCCGGTTCAGTGCGCGAGTTCATGTCGGAAGTGAAGATGACCGTCACCGCGAACATGGACCTGTTCGCAGTCGCCCAGATCTTCCTGTCGACCCACTTCCCCGCCCTGCCTGTCGTCGACGAGAACGGCGCCCTGATCGGCAGGATCACCCGCATGGGCATCCTCAGGGGGATTCAACACCTGATGTGTCAGATCGAGCGGCAACGCGCCCGCCTCGGCCGGGAGCAGGACTCCGCGATGCACCCCCGCTCGATCGAGGACTTCCAGAACCTCGTCGCCTCGGCGAACCGTAGGCAGCTCGCCGAAGTGTTCAGCCGCCGCCTTGCCGAAGACGCGCCCCCCTCGCCTCCGCACGACGCCGACGCGCGGTAGCCTGCGCACGCACTCCCCGCCGGAAACACGTGTGCGGGAACAACGTCGAGATCCCTTCTGGGCTGAGGGCCCGCGCTTGCGTCGGGCCAATCCGCGCGGGATTTCGCTAAGGCGTTCTCGCTACGTTGCTCCCGCAACACCCTTACTGTACCACACCTGAGTCCGCACCGCTACAGCGAAATCACGTCGCACGCCGCCGCGCTCCCGCATCCCTACAGATATCGCGCCAGCTCCTCCTCCAACAGCCGCTTGGCCTGCGCATACCGCTCGGGAGACAGCGGCGCGACCGACGCCTGACCCGGCTCGCGCCGACTCGTCGCGCCCATCGCGTATCCCTGCTCCGCCAGGTAGGTCTTGAAGAACCACACCGGGTTCGGGATCCCCCGCACCAGCCGGTTCGCCGCGTACTGCGCCTCCATCGCGCCCCCATGGTCGCCCGCACGGAAGCGCTGCTGTACGGCCCCAAGCACCTGCGGGTTGATGCATGCCCCCTGTCCGATCACCGCCGTCGACCCCATGCACAATCCCGCGTAGAACGCCGTCTCGTTGCCGGTGATGTAGACGAGGTCCAGGTCCCGCGTCGCCCAGCACAGATCCAGCATGTAGCCCGCATCCGCAGTCGACACCTTGATGCCCGACACCCCCGGAATCCCGGCGTACGTCCGGATCGACTCCGCCGTCACCTGGAACAGCGGATCCGTCCCCGGCGGTTGGTACAGCAGGATCGGAATGCCCGCCGCCGCGCTCACCGCCTCGAGATACCCCTGCGTCCGCCGCGTCGCCTCGGCGGCGTCCCCGGCCGCGAACGCATCCGGCATCGTCAGCACCGCCGCCGCCGCGCCTTGTTCCGCGGCATACCGGCTCAGGGCCGCCGCGTCGCGCGTATACGCCTCCGGATCCGGCCGCCGGTCCCGATCACCGTCCCAGATCCCCGACGTTCCCGCCAGCACGGGCGCGTGACCGCGAAGATGCGTGCACGCCAATGCAACCATCCGTCGCACGTCGTCCGCATCGTAGGCGTACATCTGCCCCATGCCCGAACGCACGAAATACGCGGAGATGCCGCCCCGTGCCGCCAGCGCGTCCAGGAAACGGCGCTGCCCGCCCTCGTCAAACGCCCCGTCATCGCGGAACACCGTGAACACATTCGCGATCACGCCGTCAAGCCAGTCCGGGAACATCAAGGCGCCTCCCTGCTGTTAGCACTTGCCAGGCCTTCGCGCCGCCGCACACGCTGCGCGCGCCAGACCATGGTAGGCTTTGCCGCACATCGGCACAACCGCCTCGGAATGAGCGCCGCTCCATGAGGCCCCAGGGATCAACAACCGAAAGCAAAAAGTGTGGGACCGGCGCCCCCGCCGGTCTCCTCCCCAGGGATCAACAACCGAAAGCAAAAGTGTGGGACCGGCGCCCTCGCCGGTCTATTCGCGGATATAGAGACCATCTTGAGTCTTGACATCGAAAACCGCCCGATTCATACTCGCCGTGTTTCCGTCCAACAGGGGACGATGCAGGGAACGCATCGGCAGGAACGTGCTGAGGGGAGCCCATCCATCTGTCCTGGCGGAACGGATCGCCTCGGTCGGCGGCATGCCCGCCGGGCCATGGCGCGCCCTATTCCGAAAGAGCCTCGATCCGCTGCTTCCCAGGAGGATAAATGCGCCCCCTTGAACGCTATCTGAAGACGCTCTCGGAGATCCATCGCACCGGCGGCGCCACGGCGGAGACCTCCTATTACGCCGCGCTCGAAACGCTGCTCAACGAAGTCGGCGCGAAGCTCAAGCCCAAGGTCCGCGCCGTCTCGCAACTCGCCAACACCGGCGCCGGCTCGCCCGACTTCGGCCTGTTCACGGCCAATCAGTTCCAGCGATCCGGGGACGACCGCCCCATCGAAGGCGCGCCGCCCGAGCGCGGCGTCGTCGAGGTCAAGGGCTGGGCCGACGATTCCTTCGTCACCGCGAAAACGCCCCAGGTCTCGAAGTACTGGGATCGCTACGGCCTCGTCCTCGTCACGAACTACCGCGATTTTGTCCTCATCGGACGCGACGAGACGAAGCAGCCGCGGCGCCTCGAGACCTACCGCATGGCCGAGTCCGAGGCCGACTTCCGCGCCCTGCTGGCCCACCCGCGCAAGGCCGACGATGACCAGGGAGAGCGCCTGCTCGACTTCCTCCGCCGCGTCCTGCTTTACGAGGCGGTGCTGGCCGACCCCGAAGACCTCGCCTGGTTCCTCGCCTCCTACGCCCGCGAGGCCCGCGCCCGCGTTGAGGAGGCCGCCGCCCTGCCCGCACTCGGCGGTCTGCGCCAGGCGCTCGAAGACGCGCTCGGCATGGCCTTCGAGGGCGACAAGGGCGAGCACTTCTTCCAGGCCACCTTCGTGCAGACGCTCTTCTACGGCATCTTCTCTTCGTGGGTCCTCTGGAGCCGGGACCACTGGGGCCTGCCGAAGGATCGCTTCGACTGGCGCAACGCCGCATGGACGCTCCATGTCCCGATGGTCGCCAGCCTCTTCAACCAGATCGCCACGCCCCAGAAGCTCAAGCCCCTGGGCGTCGACAAAGTGCTGGACTGGGCCGGGGCCGCCCTCAACCGCGTGGACCGCACCGCTTTCTTCGCCAAGTTCGAGGAAGAGCACGCCGTCCAGTATTTCTACGAGCCCTTCCTCAAGGCCTACGACCCCGAACTGCGCAAGGAACTCGGCGTCTGGTACACCCCGCCCGAGATCGTGCAATACCAGGTCGCGCGCGTGGACCGCGTCCTGCGCGAGGAACTCGACATCGCCGACGGACTCGCCGACGATCGCGTCATCTTGCTCGATCCCTGCTGTGGCACCGGGGCCTATCTCGTCGAAGCGCTCAAGCGCATCCACAAGACGCTCGAAGAGAAAGGCGGCAGCGCCCTCACGGCGCAAAGACTCAAGCGCGCCGCCATCGAGCGCGTCTTCGGCTTCGAGATACTCCCGGCGCCGTTCGTCGTCGCCCATCTCCAGCTCGGCCTGATGCTCCGCCAGCTCGGCGCGCCCCTCGATCACAACACCGACCAGCGCGCGGGCGTCTACCTCACCAACGCCCTCACCGGGTGGGAGCCGCCCAAGGAGCCCAAGGACCAACTCCCCCTCTTCCCCGAACTGATGGAGGAGCGCGACGCCGCCAACAAGGTCAAGCAGGAGGCCCCCATCCTCGTCATCCTCGGCAACCCGCCCTATAACGCTTTCGCCGGCACCAGCCCCGAGGAGGAAGGCGGCCTCGTGGACGTCTACAAGGAAGGCCTGACCACGCCCATCAAGCAGGGCGGCTGGGGCATCAAGAAGTTCAACCTCGACGATCTCTACGTCCGCTTCTTCCGCATCGCCGAACGCCGCATCGCCAAGAGCGGCAAGGGCGTCGTCTGCTATATATCGAACTACTCCTGGACCAGCGAGCCGTCCTTCGTTGTCTTGCGCAAGCGGCTGCTCCAGTCCTTCGACAAGTTCTGGATCGAGAACATGCACGGCAACCGCAAGATCAGCGAGTACGCGGCCGATGGACGGACGAGCGAAACGGTCTTCGCCATCCCCGGTTTCTCTGCCGGAATTCAGCAGGGCGTCGTCGTCTCGCTGTGGGTGCGGCGCGACGGCCATAGGGACGAAGGGGGGGAACTGGCGAAGGTGCTCTACCGGGACGACATCGACGCCGCGCGGGCCGTCGAGCGCCGTCAGCAACTGCTCGCCAGCCTGGACCTCAAACGCCCCGACGACAAGTACGAAACCGCCGCCCCCGCCCCCGAAAACCGCTACTCCTTCCGGCCTGCGGAGATAAGTGCTGGATATCGAAGTTGGCCGCTGCTGTCCGAATACGCGAGTTCACCTCCCACTCTGGGCATACTCGAGAATAGATATGATTCGTTGATCTCAATCGATGTGGAGCCTCTCATATCGCGGATAGATGAGTACCTGGACGCTGGGAGGTCCTGGGATTCATTGGTACAGGCACGGCATCCTCTTACAAGGAGCGCCGCAAGGTATAATCCGCAGGCTACTCGCGAACGCATCCTCTCCGTAGACGGGGCTGAACAGGGTGATCTTATGGAAATACTCGTTAGGCCTATGGATTCGCGCCACTGCTTCTACTCCAGCATAAGACCACTCTGGAACGAACCACGGCCAAATCTCGCGATGCAGGTGTGGAGCGGAAACTCCTTCCTTGTATCACGTCGAAAAGGCGTGGCCCGCGTAGAAGGCGCTCCTTTCAACTTCACTTCAATTGTTGGCGCTCAACATGGCCTGAACACTGATGCTTACTATATTCCCCTCCGGCTGCGCCACGAACCGCAGAAGCCCAAAGACGGCGGCGGGCAGGAAGACCTCTTCGGCCGCGGGGCCGCCGAAGCGACCATCACGGCAAACCTCTCTCCCACGACCCGGGCGTACCTGGAGGGCCTGGGCATCGAGGATCCCGACGCCGACGCAGAAACGGCGGGCCTCGTCTGGATGCACGCGCTGGCCATCGGTTACAGCCCGGCCTACCTCGAGGAGAACGCCGACGGCATCCGCCAGGACTGGCCGCGCATTCCGTTGCCCGCGACGAAACAGGCGCTGCGCGATTCCGCCGCGCTGGGCCGCCGCGTCGCCGCGCTGCTCGACACCGAAAACCCGGTCGAAGGCGTGACCTGCGGCCAGATCGACCCGCGCCTCAAGCCGTTGGGCGTGATCCGCAAGAGAAGTGTGGGGCCAACGGAAAGTGTGGGACCGGCGCCCTCGCCGGTCATTCCTGGGCCGAAGACCGCCGGGAGCGGGGGTCCCGCACCGCTGCAACTCGATCCCGATGCGGGCGAACTCGACGTGACGGCCGGCTGGGGCCACGCCGGGGCGCGGGGCGTCTGCATGCCCGGACGGGGGAAGGTCGAAGAGCGACGTGCGAAGGACGAAGGACAAGCGGAAGCATTGGGAGACGAGACGCTCGACGTCTACCTCAACGACGTCGCGTACTGGGAGAACGTCCCGAAGCGGGTTTGGGACTACACCATCGGCGGCTACCAGGTCATCAAGAAATGGCTGAGTTACCGCGAGAAGGCGATGCTCGGCCGCGGCCTGACGATGGAAGAAGCCGAATACGTGACCGAAATGGTCCGCCGGATCGCCGCGTTGATCCTGATGCAACCCGAACTCGATGCCAACTATGAAGCCGTCAAGGCCGACACGTGGCCGTGGCCGAAGGTCTGAGCGAGGATGAACGCTGCCGCCCAATGAATGACCGGCGAGGGCGCCGGTCCCACACGCGCTTTGGCGGCTGTCCTGCTCCAATCGGTTGTCGTGCGTCCCTGTCTTGCCGATCGCCGTTCGCTGCGTCTACTACCCACAATCGGCGAAGTAAGCGATGGGAGACGACGGGTCCAGAGGCAGCCTTGGGAAGCCGCCAGAACCTCCAGAACCCCAATGTGTGGGACCGGCGCCCCCGCCGGTCTCTTCCCCAGGGATCAACAACCGAAAGCAAAAAGTGTGGGACCGGCGCCCTCGCCGGTCTCCTCCCCAGGGATCAACAATCGAAAGCAAAAGTGTGGGACCGGCGCCCTCGCCGGTCTCTTCCCCAGGGATCAGCAACCGAAAGCAAAAGGTGTGGAACTGGCGCCCTCGCCGGTCTCTTCCCCAGGGATCAACAACCGAAAGCAAAAAGTGTGCGACCGGCGCCCTCGCCGGTCTCTTCCCGCCGTCATTGAACGGCCGCCCCCGGCAGGGCATAATCCTACACTGAAAATCAACTTATTCAGCATCTGGAAGGAGACTGCTCGGATGGCCATGACGCGACGTCGATTTCTGGCAACCACCGGCGCACTGGGCGTGGCCGGCTGCGCACGGACCAAGGAACTGATCGGCAAGGGCGACGACGGCGCCTTCTCCGTCGCAACCGTGGGCGACACCCACGTCCTCGACTTGCGCAGCACGTCCATCGTCCAGCGCGCCGTCTCGCGGATCAACGCCGACGAACGCGTCGTCCTCACCGTCGCCGTAGGCGACATGGCCACCGACGGCAAGCTCCAGGAGCTGACCCTCACCAAACGCGCGTTCGACCGGCTTGGCGGCGAGTTCTACGCCATCCCCGGCAACCACGACGTCGACATGACCTCGCAGGATATCTACGGCAACTATCGCAAGGTCTTCGGGGAAGCCGACTGGCGCACCAACTACGGCGACTGGACCTTCATCGGGCTCGACTCCTGCGAAGGCGCCGCCCCCGACGTCTCCATCCGCCCCGATCGCATCGAGTGGCTCCAGAAGCAGCTCGATCACGTCAAGCCGGGTCGGCCCATCGGCCTGTTCACCCACCACCCCTTCAACCCGAACACGAAGGCGTACCGCGTCCAGAACGCCGACGAGACGCTCGCGCTCTTCGCCGACCACAACCTGAAGTTCGTCGCCTCCGGCCACTTCCACGGCAATCAGGTCGAGGAGCGCGACGGCGTCCTCTTCACGACGACGGCATGTTGTTCCAGCACGCGCGGCAACCACGACGGCACGGAAGCGCGCGGTTTTCGCCTGTTCCACATCGACGGCGAATCGATCGAAACGGAGTTCGTCGAGGTTCCCCTGTAGATGGTCGCATAGGTCGGCGTCCGACTCGCCGGAACGCGCGCAGGTCCGAGACCGATCAGGACCGCCCGCCGAGCCAGGCGCGCGCGGCCTCCACCGCGCCGTCGCGCGGATGGCCTGCATACCATGTCTCGTGAGGGTCGGTGAAGCCCCAGATCACCACGTGGGATGCGCCGTTCCCGTACATCTCGCGCAGGAACCCGCTGAACGCCTCGCGGGTGTTCTGTCCGCCGAAGTAGCTCTCCGCGCAGATGAATCGATCCTGACCCGGGTCCGCCCGTCTGATCTTCCGCCGAAGCGTCTCAACGTTGTAGAAGGCAGTGGATGAGTTCAAAGTAAACCCCGGCGTAGCATAGCGGTTGACCGCGCAGCGGATCTGGGGGACCGTCGTCGACGTCGTGTCCTCGACGCTGTCCATCGGCACGATGTGGGTGAAGATGCGGGACCGCGGAATCCCCGCGTCGTGAACCGTCTCCGCAAGCATCGCGCTGTAGTCCTGGATCACATCAAAGCATATCTCACGAAACAGGTCGTCGCGCGAGACGCCGCGCGCCGCCGCTTCCTCGACCAGCCGCTCCTCGTTCCAGCCGCGCCAGTGCAGCGCCGCGTACCCGCCTCGGGCCATCTCCTCCGGCGTCATCGTCACCGTGTCGCCATCCGGACGCGTATACACCGGCGGCGCATCCGGGTTGATGAAGTAGTGCGGCTCGCCGGGGGCGTAGTTGGGGATATGCGTCTCCCACCCGATCGCGATGCCCGCGAACAGGTCGAGCCGGTCCCGCTGCGCCAGCCGTGCGAGCCGTTCGCACATCGGCTCGAGCACGCCCTCGCGAAGCTGACGCGAGATGTACTCCCGCAGACCCGGCGACCCGAAGCAGGGGACCCCCGGAAAGCGCATCCACGCGCCCCAGTTGAACCAGTAGGGCAACGGCGGCCCCGTCTCGGCCCCGGGCTCCGGGAACGCCCGCCACTCGCACATCATCGGGTCCGAAGCGATCGCGTCGGACAGGAAGTGCATGTCGTCGATCTGAAAATAGACCGCGACGTCTTCCGCCTCGGCGACATCGAACCCGAGATGCACTTTCGTCCGCAGCTCCTCGACGGTGTCCAACAGCAGCATCGGCGGCAACGCGCCGAACCCAAGTCGCCGCCCTTCCGCGGCCGCGTCGACGCCGAACGCCGCCTTGATCTCGCGCACATGCTTGGTCGTGTCGTGCGGCGGCACGTTCGTCAATTGGAGCACGAAGTAGCGGTCGTCCTCATTGAACGCGAACCGACGCGCCGCCTCTGCTGCGGGAGCCGCTTCCGACGCGCTCGCCGAGGCGGCCGCCGCATCCGGGTCCGCCACGCGGAACCGCCGCACTTCGCCCTGTCCAAACGCAAGCTCAACCGATTCGGCCGGACCGAACCGGGCGCCGCTGTCGATGTCCACCAAAACCTTGCCCTCGGGCAGAACCAGCCGCTTCAGTCCTTCGGTCGCGGCAGTGACCGTCAGCAGCGTCGCGTCGCCCGCGACCATATCGCGGGAGTCGAGGTACACGTGCACGCCCGCCTGCCGGAGCAGATGCGAGAGCAACGCCGACGGGCACCCGACTGTGCCGATATAGGTGGACTGGAAGCCGGGGGCGTCGCTCGTCGCCGCCGCGATCCCGCCGTCGTCGTAGCGCGCCAGCGGCGTCACCCCCTCAACCGGCGCGACCCGCCACCGCGGCGTGAGCGTCAGCTCAGGCGAGCTGTACGTCACGTCGGCCAGTCCGGCCGGACAATGCGGGAAGGCTTCGAACCGAATCTCCGCCGAGCCGCCCTCGCGCTCCTCTTGCATCGCCAGCCCCGTCAGCGCACTGATCCCCGCGACGTCGGCGCCGGACTCGCTCAGGTAGCCGCTGCCGTACAGCCAGATCGCCGCCTTGCCCTGCAACGCCGCGTGCAGCTTCTCGCGCTCCTCCGGCTCCACGCGCCAGCACCCGATGAAGATGGTCGCCTTGGGCAGCGACACACGCCCCTCGAGCACGTCGGACAATAAATGGATCCGGAACGGCGCTCCCATGCGATACCACTCGGCGCGGAACCCCGAGATCAGCGGGCCGGTCAACGCGTTCGTGCTGCTCGTGTGGTACAACGACCGTTCGTCCACAACCACGGCGACTTCCGGATCGAACGACGACGGCTCGGACAACATGCCGCGATACTGATCGAGAAGCCCCTGGATGTTCTTCCAGATCCCCTCGTCGTTCAGCCACCCCTCGCTGATCAGATCCATGTACCACGTGCCCATCCGCCGCGGCGCGAGGTGGCCGTACGCCCGGCGATGCTCCCACACGGCTTCCCGGAGGTTCTTCACCGCCGTGATCCGGCCCAGCGGCGTGTCCGGGTTCGTCAGCCACGTCCGCGAGTCATCCTCGAGGACATACAGCTTGCCGGCGGCGCGAACCGAGTCGATCGGGAGCATCATCGCGCTGATGCCCCCCGCGCCCCGCTCCATGTACGACATCGGCGAGCACAGAATGTCCACATACGGCGACTTCAGCAGACGCCCCAGGGCAAGATGGCCGCCGGTCGCGGGACCCTTCGGAAGCCCTGACAACTCGAAGAGGTAGCCGTGAAAGACCGTGACGGCCTTGCGCCCGCCGCTCGCCTCCTTGATGATCCGCGACGCGTTCTCTATGGCCTCGACGATCGCTTCCTGTTGATAGGCGTTGAAGTCCAGCACGAACCGCTCCGTCGCCGGATCGCGGAACATGCCGAGCGCCGCGTTGTCCCGCTCCTCCGCGGTCGGAACCCGCACCGAACCGAACGCCACGTCCGGCATGCCCCACGCCGCCCGAAGCGCCTCGACGGTTCCGTAGCGCGCCTCGACCCACCGCGCGAACCCCGCGCGCGTCGCCTCGTCGAACCCCGAGTACACGCCCTCCCACGAACGCTCGTAGAACCACTCGCCCGTGGTCTGGGCGCAGGGGTGGTAACTCGCGATATGGTCGCCCCAGCGTTCCTCGCAGTACGTGACGAACGCGCTCAGCGGCTCGGCCAGGGCCGCGCGCCACGCTTCCGACGACGGGCTGACCCATCGGGGATCGCCCCGATCCCCGGCAACCGACGCGCTGAACGCCATCTGCTCCGACGGGTGCTCCTCGAGCCACCAGCGGGGCGCCATCACCGTGAAGCGGATCAACGCCAGCCCGCGCGGGTTCACGGCGAGCATCAACTGCATCTTCTCATCCAGCATGCTGAAGTCGGGCGCTTCGCCCGGACGCGGCCAGGGCATTGCGACCGAAAACGAGAACAGCCGCACCCCGGCCTGCGTGGCCATCCGCGCCTGGGACTGGTACACCGAGTCGGCTGCGGCATTGGGTTCGCCGTAGAAGAACAACGCCGGCTCCGGCGCGCCGTCGATGAACAGGGTCGGAGACCCCAGATGATCCTTCACGGTCGCCTCCAGTCCGAAAGCGTTTCCTGCGGCCAGCGCCGCGCATCCCATCCATACCGCCATCGTCCAGTATCGCATCTGCAGTCGTTCTCCCCGATTTGCGCCGCGGCTGCCCTGCGGCCGGCTGCGGATGCGAATCCGCGCCGCCGACCGCTGATGTGCCATTGTATGCGACCGTTCCGCGTATTGCACGGCGGCGCCCGGATGCCCTGATCCCGCCTGTTGAACCATGCCCCGGGGTCGGGTAGACTGAACAAATATTCCGTTGTCTTCCGGAGGCCGCTGCAACATGCATCCTGCTCTGGAGCACTTCCATCCAATCGTGCGGCGCTGGTTCCTCGACGAGGTCGGCGAGCCGACCGACGTGCAGGCGCAAGCCTGGCCCATCATCGCATCGGGACGCCACATCCTCGCGTCCGCCCCCACCGGCACGGGCAAGACCTTGACCGCGTTCCTCTGGGCGCTGGACCGGTTTCTGACGGGCGCATGGGAACCGGGCGCGATGCGCGTGCTGTATGTGTCCCCGCTGAAGGCCCTCAACAACGATATCCAGCGCAACCTCCTCGCGCCGCTCAGCGCGTTGCGGGCCCGGTTCGCCGCCGAAGGGCTCGCCCCGCCGGACATCCGCGTGCTGACCCGCAGCGGCGACACCCCGCAGGACGAGCGGCAACGGATGGTGCGGCGGCCGCCGGAGATCCTGATCACCACGCCGGAGAGCCTCCACCTGATCCTGAGTTCGCCGCGCGCACGGGCCATGCTCGCGACCGTTGAGACCTGTATCCTGGACGAGGTGCACGCTGTCGCGGAGTCCAAACGCGGTTCGCTGCTCATGGCCTGCGTCGAGCGGCTGACCCTCCTCGCCGGCGAGGTGCAGCGGATCGCGCTGTCCGCCACGGTGCGGCCCGCGGACGTCATCGCGGCGTTCATTGGCGGCTATCGGGCCGAGGGCGACCCGAAAGCCCCCCGCTACGTCCCGCGCCCCGTCGAGACCGTCCAATCGGATGCGCACAAGCGCTACGACCTGCGGGTGCGGTTTCCCTTCGATCCGCTGGACATCCCGCGCGAAGAGTCGGCCGCTTCCCCGTTGCTCCGGCGGCTCGCCGCACGCTTCGCGGACATCGCCCAGACCAACCGCTCCACGCTGATCTTCGCGAACAACCGCCGCCTCAGCGAACGCCTGAGCCTGTTGATCAACGAAGGGCAGGACGAACTGCTGGCCTACTCGCACCACGGCTCGCTATCGCGCGAGATCCGCGCCGTCGTCGAGCAGCGCATGAAGGCCGGCGAGCTGCGCGCGATCGTGGCCACCTCTTCGCTCGAGCTGGGCATCGATATCGGCGCGCTCGACGAGGTGATCCTGGTCGACGCGCCCCAGACCGTCGCGGCCGCCGTCCAGCGCGTGGGCCGCGCCGGCCACCGCGTCGGCGAGACCAGCCGCGGCACGTTCTATCCCGTCGGCGGGCGCGCATTGGTGGACGCCGCCGTGGCGGCGCGCTGCATACGCGAACAAGACATCGAAGCCCTGCGACCCGTCACGCTGCCGCTCGACGTCCTGGCGCAGCTCATCGTGTCCATGTGCTGCGTGGATGCGTGGGACGTCGAAGAGCTGTGCGCGTTCGTCCGGTCGATCTACCCGTTCCGACAACTGACGGACACGCAGTTCGCGCTCACCGTCGGCATGCTGGCCGGCCGCTACGAGGAAACGCGGATCCGTGCGCTGAAGCCGCTGATCTCGGTCGATCTCACGGACGGCGTGATCACGGCGCGCCCGGGGGCCGCGCGGACCCTCTACGCATCGGGAGGAACCATACCCGACCGGGGCTACTACACGCTGCGACGCGCCGACACGAACGCCCGGATCGGCGAGCTCGACGAGGAGTTCGTGTGGGAACGACGACGCAACGACGCGTTCTCCATGGGAATGCATACCTGGCGGATCAAGACCATCACCCACAGCGACGTGCTCGTCGAGCCGGCGAAGGCGAGCATCGCAAACGTGCCGTTCTGGAAAGCCGAGGAACCGGACCGGTCCTTCCACTTGTCCGAGCGGATCGGGCTGTTTCTCGAGCAGATCGAGCGCGCGCTATCCGAGAAGGACGAGCGCTTGTTCCTCCGCCTGTGCGCCGACTACGCGCTGGACGAAGCCGCTGCAGCCGGGCTCCTGCGCCATCTCCGCCTTCAACGCGAGGCCTCCGCCGCGCCGCTGCCGCATCGCCATCACGTGCTCGTCGAGCGATTCCGCGACCCCAACAGCCGCGATGCCGGCGCGCAGATCGCGCTGCACGCCATCTGGGGCGGCCGCGTCAACCGGCCGCTGGCCTTCGCCCTGGCCCAAGCCTGGGAAGACCGCTACGGCGGCGCGATGGAAGTCCTCGGAGGAAACGACTGCATCCTGATCATGACGCCCGGACGCAACGCCCCTGACGACGTGTTCAGCCTGGTGGATCCGGAGGAGATTACCTCGTTGTTGCGGCGGCGGCTCGAGCGGACGGGGTTCTTCGGCGCGCAGTTCCGCGAAAACGCGGCCCGCGCGCTCTTGCTGCCCCGGGCCTCCTTCAAACGCCGCATGCCCCTGTGGCTGAATCGGCAGCGGTCGCTCAAGATCCTCGAGGCGGTGTCGGCCTACCCGGACTTCCCCATCATGGTCGAAACATGGCGCTCGTGTCTGGTCGACGCGTTCGACCTCGACACGCTGCGATCCCTGCTCGATGAAGTGCGCGACGGACGGATCGCCATCACCACCGTCGAGACCGCTCGCCCCACGCCGTTCGTGCAGGACACGCTGTGGCGCGCGACGAACACGTACATGTATGAGGGCGACACGCCGCGCGCCGCTGGGGCTTCGGCCCTGGACGGCGACCTGATCCAGGAAGCGATCCATTCATCGGCGCTGCGGCCGCGACTGACCCGGGAGTTGACGGAGCGGTTCACGGCCAAGGCCCAACGCACGCATCCCGGCTATGCCCCGCGCGACGCCGCGGAGTTGCTGGACTGGCTGAAGGAACGCCTGTGGACGCCGCTGCCGGAGTGGGAGGCGCTGCTGGCGGCGATCGCGCGCGACACGGGTCAGACCGCGCGCGCCGTCGTGCGCGGCCTGCATGCCAAGGCGGGCGTCGTGCGCGCCGACGGCGCCGAGCAACCCGGGGTCGTCGCCGGGGAGACGCTTGCCCGTACGCTCGAGGCGTTCGGCCTGAACGTGCAAGAGGTCTCGTGGACGCCGCTGGACGGCGACGAGCCGACCGACCCGCCGACGCCCCCCGCACGGAAGCCACGAGACAAGGACGACCCGCTCGCGGAATGGCTCAGCGAGTGGCTGCGATGCTACGGTCCCGTGACGCGCACGTTCCTTCGGGCCGCCCTCCCCGTACGGGAGGTCCGGCTCGCGGATGCGCTCGACACGCTCGTCGAGACGCGTACCGTCGTGATCGATCGGCTCACCGAGTCGGCCTCCGAGGCGGAGATCTGCGACGCGGAGAACCTCGAGATCCTCCTGCGACTGACCCGTTCCGAGGCGCGGCCGGACCTCGAGCCGTTGCCAGTGCATCGCCTGCCGCTGTTCCTCGCGCACCACCAGGGCGTCGCCCTCCCCTCGGAAGACCGCGACGCCACGGCGCGGGCGGCCGAACGCTTGATCGGTCTGCCGCTCCCGCCGGCGCTGCTCGAGTCGGAGGTCCTGCCGGCGCGAATCCCCGACTACCGGACGACCATGCTCGACACGCTGTTCAACGAGACCGACCTGCGCTGGTGGGGCGGGCCGGGAAAACGCGTCACGCTCGGGCTCCTGCCGCAACGCGAGCTGTTCCACGCCCCCGCGAGCGCGGACAAGGGAAAAGACGCGCAGTGGCGCGACATCCTGCCGCGGCTCTTCGCCGACCCGCGCGGTCGGTACGACTTCGACGCCCTGCTCGAGCACACAGGACTGAGCGTCTCGGAACTGACGGAGTCGCTTTGGGAGTTCGTGTGGGACGGACGCCTGTCGAACGACGCCTATGCCGCCCTGCGCAAGGGTATTCAGGACCGCTTCCGAACCCCATCCGACGCGCAGCCGACGCTCGGCCCGCAACCGACGCTCGGCCCGCAACCGACGTTCGGCGGGCGGACGCGGTTCGGCCCCCGCCGCGTCGGGTTCCAGCAGTGGAAGGCGGCGCGAAGCTGGCCGGGACGCTGGTACGTTTTGCCGGAGCTGAACGGCGAGCGGGACGTGGTCGACGAGGAAGAGCTGAACCGGGAGCGCGTGCACATCCTGCTCGACCGGTACGGCGTGCTGTTTCGCGAACTGCTCCAGCGCGAATGTCCCGCCCTGCGCTGGGGCGCCGTGTTCCGCACCCTCCGGCGCATGGAGCTGGCCGGCGAAGTGCTGGCCGGCGCGTTCTTCGACGGCGCGCAGGGACTCCAGTTCATGTCGCACAGCGCGTTCCGCACACTCCAGCAGGGCCTTCCCGACCACGCCATCTACTGGCTGCACGCGACAGACCCCGCCTCGCTCTGCGGCGTCGAACTCCCCGGCCTGAAACAGACGCTGCCCCGCCGCACCCAAGGCGTGCACCTCGCGTACCACGGCGCCGACCTCGTCCTGGTCTCCCAACGGACGGGCCGCACGCTCGATATCCGCGTGCCGCCGGACGACCCCAATCTCGAAGCCTACTTCGGCTTCATGCGCCATCTGCTCACGCGCGACTACGCCCCCGCGGCCTCGATCGATATAGAGGCGATCAACGATGAGCCCGCCGTGCGCAGTCCCTACCTCACGTTCATTCGGGACTTCTTCGACGTGGTGGCGGACGCCAAAAAAGCCACGGTGTGGCGGCGCGGCTGACATGCTCGCCCAAGCAGACATCGGGATCTGGGCGCTGCGCGACGCGGACCGTCTGCCGATCGCGCGGATCGTGCGTCGGCTGCCTCCGACCGACCGGGCCCGGCTCGACGCGATGCGCTCCAAGACGCGCGCGCAGGCCTTCGCCGCCGGGCGGTTCACGTTGCGGTTCGCGCTGGCGGACGTGATCGGCCCGGACGGCTGGACCGTCGAGATCGTGTCCGACCCCCTCGGACGCCCCTACGCCGCGGGCCGGGCCATCAGTCTGAGCCATGCCGGGGGCTGGGCCGTGGCCGCCGTGTCGCTCGCCCCGGAGGACGACGCGTTGCGCATCGGGTGCGACGTGGAGCCGCCGGCCCCCCGGCGCGACCTCGATCGCCTGATCGCCCGCGTCCTGACGCCCGACGAGCGCGCCGCCGTCGAAGCGCTCGAACCCAACGCGCGGCTCGAGGCGTTCCTGCGCTACTGGCGCCGGAAAGAGGCCTGCCTGAAGGCCGTCGGCGGCGGGTTGTCCCGACTGCTCGCCGGGTTCAGCACGGTCGCATCGCCCGCGCGCATCCCCGGCGTGGGACAGCCCGTACACTTTCGCGACGCGGAAGTGAACGCGGCCTGCATCGTGGCCGTGGCCCAGACCGCGCCCATCGGCCGGGTCATCTGCGCGGAGATCCCGAGAAATGAAGCGGGCGGACCGATCTAGACCGATCGATCCGCCCGATACGCGCCGCGAAAACCGAAACCGACCTACGCCAGGCCCATGTTGCGGAAGAGGTAGAGCCCCTCCTTGCCGGGCGCGACGATGTCCTTCCAGCCGTTCCCGTCGATATCCTCGACCCAGAAATAGATGCCCGCGCCGCTCGCGCTCTCCGCCGGACCGTAGTCCACCGTGAACCGCTCGAAGCGCGCATCCTTGATCTTGAAGTAGTAGAGGCCGATCGGGTCGTTCCCGCCCGGATCGTGACCCGAATGCGCATAATAGCGCTTGCCCGTCACCAGCTCGAGTTCGCCGTCGTTGTCAATGTCCACGAGCTGCATGTCGTGATACTGCGAACGGTTCGGGTCGATCTCGTGCCGCGTCCAGGTGCGGTTCCCGTCGCCGTCGACCTTCTGCTCCCACCAATGCAGCCCGTAGTCGTGCGCCTGGCCGACGATGAGGTCGTTCAGGCCGTCGCGGTTGACGTCATACACCAGCACCGGCACGCTGGCGCTCGCCAAATTGAACTCCGGATGCCAGATCCACTGGCCCGCGTAGCGGTCCTCCGGCGCCTCGAGCCACCCCGCGGCGAGCACGATGTCATCACGACCATTGCCGTTGATGTCGCCAAACCCCATGCCGTGCCCTTGCGGCCCTTCCGAGATCGTCGTCTGCTCGAACCGGCCCGTCCCCTTGCCGTTCTCATCCGTCACGAGCTTGAAGATGCTCACCGGCACGCCCGGGCAGTTCGGGATAACCTCGACCTGTCCGTCGCCGTCGATGTCGTAGAACGTCGCGCGCTCCACGTTGCCCGGCTTGGCGATGATGTGCTCTTTCCACTCGACCGGCTGCCCCTTCGGGTTCTCGCGCCAGCGCAGGTTCTCTCCGAACCAGCCGCCCGTGATGATGTCGACGTACCCATCGCCGTTCACGTCCATGGGATAGCTCGAGAAGTCGTCGAAGTAGTCCCCGACGGCCTCCACGTCGCACATCTTGTGCTGCTTCTTGAAGTCGGGACCCTCGAACCAGTGGGCTCCGCATACGATATCGAGCACGCCGTCGTTGTTCACGTCGCAGACAGACGCGCTCTCATACGTGACCGTACCAATCCGCTCCTTCTCAAACATCAGCATCGGTTGCTCCTCTGACGCCCCCTGCATCACAAGGACAAGCGTCATCGCCATCGTTCCAAACATACGGGCGCCCTCCTCATCGCTTCCCGTCAAACCAGGAATGGTACCAGAACAGTTCCACTATGCAAAAGGCGCGGATGCGCCCGTTGGCTCCTCACGGCTGCAGGTCCGACGCGACCACTGCGCCGCATTCCATACAGATGTCGTCGATGACGCTCGTCGGCGCGCCGCACTCGGGACACGGCGGTCCCGGCGGAAACCCATCGTCCGCGCCGCGGGCATCTTCCACTTCAGGCGCGTCCAACGCGGACGCGGCCGCCTCATCAAGGCGCTTGCGACGCGAACGCCCATAGATGAGCGCCAGACCCGCCGCCAACCCCGCTACGGCCGCCGCCGGCACAGGGTGCGCCAGGAAGGCGAGCCGGAACCGCGCGACCAGCAGCGGCGCAAAGACCGCCGCGGCGACGAAAAGCAGCATGCGCGGCGGCAGTCCTTGGGTATGGCGACGCGACGCGCCGTCCGTCGCCGCCCACTCGATCAGCTCAACCCCGGGCACAAGATTCGCCGAACCGAGCACCCGCGCGCCGCACTGGCGGCAGTGCGACCGGATCTCGAGGTTCGGGCGCCCGCAATGGGGGCACGTGACGACATCGATCTCGACGTCGGGCGCGCCTTCGTAGTCGTCGGGTTCATCGTACATCAGAGGGCCTCTCCTCGCGCGCGCCGTCCTGCGCGTGCATCGGGCGCAGCCGCACCCGCACCTGCAGCGTTTCGTCCGCACCGTCGATCGCTGATGATACCGCGACCGACCCGATCCGATCGATCGCGGCTTCGGGCAAAGCGATCCCGACCCGATCCCGAAGCCATGCCGCGGCGTCCGGCCCCGCCTCGACGCGCCAACGGAGACCCCGCCCCTCCTCCGCCGCGCGGTTCGCCGCGGCCGCCGCGATGCCGCGGCTTTCCGGGCCGAACGCGATCAGCATGCGCCCGTCATCGACGGCGTACCCCACGGGATACGCGCCCACCGTCGTCCAGGCGATGCCCGCATCCACGAACTGCGGCGGAGGCAGCACCTCGCGCAACAGCGCCGACGCACGCGCCGCGTCGCGGATCTCCAGGGACACTGCCCCGCTCGCCTCGCCCGCCACGGCGAAGGCGATCGCATCACCCAGGATTTCCTCCAACGGGGCGACGGCTTCGACGGTCAGCGGGTCGCCGGTCCCGACAGCCCAGTCGTGAACGCCGCGCAACAGCAACGTCCGCAACGCAGGATAGAGGGGCAGCGCGGCGGCGAAGCGCGCCCCCTCGGCCGGAAGCGGTTGGAGCGGCGCATCCGGCGGCGGGCCCAGCAGCGCGCGCAGGCCCGGATGTGACGCGGCGTCCCACCGGAGCGTCAAGTCGTACGTCCCATCGCTGACCCGGAACACGCCGAAGATCGGCTGCGCGTGGACCAGCGCCTCGCTGAGCCGAACGCCCCACGCATGCAAATCGGCTTGGTCGATCCCCAGCTCCAGCCAGAATCCGTCGTCCTCCGCGGTCGGCTCCGGCGCCGTCGTCGGCCCATCGAGCAGTGCAAGCCACCGCGCCTGCCGCGAACGCCAGAGATCGGCTGCGCGCGCTGGACGCACCATCACGATCCACTCCCCGGAACCCGCGCCGTCCCCCGGCACCTTCGCCCGCCGCGGACAAGCATCCGCCCGGATCGCCATCCGCCGCACCAGCGCCTCCGACGACCCGACCAACAGGATCCGGTCGGCGGGGAAGTCGCGGACGTGAACCTCCGCCCACCGATTCACCAGCCCCGCGCGCAGGGCGCGTTCGAGCGGCGCCGCATCGCGGTAGCCGAGGGCGAGCGCCGCCCGGCCCGGCGGCGTCGTGTCGAGGTAGATCGCGACCGGCAGAGCCGGGTCCGCCGCCGCGAGCGTCAGGGCCTCCGCTGCGACCTCGCCCAGCGCGAGGGCGTCACTGAACACGGTGGACCCGGCCGCCTCCTCGCCGGACGACCGCGCGTCCCAAGCCTGCAAGCTCGATAGCAGCGCGAGCCCATCATGGACCTGCGCGGCCTCGGGCGCGATGAACGCGACGCCGACGTCCGGCGACATGATCTGCACCAGACGTTCGACCGGCGCGACCCGCTGCGGCGCACAGCTCGCCGCGATCAGCAGAGGCAACATCCACATCGCGCCGCTGACCCATCGGCGCGCGCGATCTGCGGGCAAGGAACGCATGCGGCGATTGTAGCAGGACCCGGCCCCTTGGCCGCGATCGCCCGCCGCCCTACCCGATCAACGCCAGGCCGATCTCGTTGTTCAGCTCGAACCCCGCCGCCGTCGGCCGCACACAGACCCCATCGTCCGACAGCAGTCCCCGCGCGGCCAACGCATCGAGCGCCGGCCCAAAATCGTCCCGCAACGCGCGGCCGAACCGCCGTCGGTACGCCGCGTGCGTCAGGCCGTCCGCCAGCCGCATGTGTTGGATCACGGTCTCGAGCCGCACTTCGCGCAAGGTCAACCCCAGCGACTCGCACTTCGCTCCGGGATGCGCCAGGTATGCGTGCAGATCGGTCGTGTTCCGCGCGCGCACCCCGTGCAGGAACGAATACGCACCGGTCCCGAACCCGTGATACGCTTCATTCCGCCAGTACACCAGGTTATGGACGGACTCCCGTCCCGGCCGTGCGAAGTTCGAGATCTCGTAGTGCTTCCACGCCCCCAGCGCCGCCCGCGGCTCCCGATACAACGCCAGCGAGTCGTCATCCTCGATCGCTTCGCCGCGACGCCGCTCGAACGACGTGCCCGCCTCATACGTCAGGCCGTAGGCGGACACGTGCGGCGGGTCGAATCGGACGCATTCCTCCAGCGTCGCCGTCCACGCACCGACCGGCCGCGCGCCGTAGATCAGGTCCATGCTCCAGTTCGCGAACGCATCACGGATCGCCTCGCAGGCGCGCCGGGCCCCGTCCGCCCCGTGCCGTCGGCCCAGATATCGCAGCGCGGCGTCGTCGAAGCTCTGTACTCCGAGGCTCACCCGGTTGACGCCGAGCCGCCGCCACGTCCACGCCTTTTCCGCCGTCACGTCGTCCGGATTGGCTTCGAGCGTGACTTCGACGGCCGTAGACAGACCGAACCGACGGTCCAGCGCGTCGAGGATCTCCCCCAGTTGCGCCTCGTCGAGCAGCGACGGCGTGCCCCCGCCGAAGAAAACCGACCGCAACGGCGCGTCCTCGGGCGACGCCCACGCGATCTCCCGGCGCAATGCGTCCACGAAGGCGTCCACCGGCGCGCCGCGATCGCGCACACGAACGAAGTCGCAGTACGGACAGATCGTACGGCAGAAGGGAATATGCACGTAGACGGCGCTCATGTCGCGTCCGCCCTCGATCGACTCACCCCGGGATCTTCCCAGCGCGCTTGATCGGCCGCCAGACATGCGTCGCGACCCCCACCAGCAGCGCGCGCGGCGTCCAGCCCAGGGTCCGCCCGTCCGGCTCTTCCCCGGCCTCGTCCGACAGCACGAAGTATTGGCCCTCGGGCGTCGTGCTGTACTCCTTGCTGACCGAGCGGCCGTACGGCGGGGCGCCCTCGATCGCGGGATACCGTCGTCCCGCCACGCCCGGCGCGTCCACCGGCGTCCCGTTCACGTGCGGCACATCGTCCTCGAACGAGATCGTCTCGCCGGGCAATCCGACCACCCGTCCCAGCAGCAGGCGTCCGTCCATCTCCGGGCTCGGATCGGGGTGATGGTACACGACCAATTCGCCCCGTCGCGGGGCACGTCCCGACGTCAGCCGCATCCGGCTGAAGGGGACAGGCAACCCAAACGCGAGGCGGTTCACATACACGTGGTCCCCGGGCTGCAAGGCCGGGTCGGGCGACACGTCGACGATGCGCACCGATCGCCCGACAAACAGCCGCCAGATCGCGTAGATCCCCAGCACGGTCAGCAGACCGCGCCACCACCATGTCTGCGTGAAGCCGGTGAAGTCCCGCCAGCGCGCCGGCGGCCACCAGATGCACGTCACCGGCCCGAGCAGGTGTTCGTTCGGCGTCCACCCGAAGAACCGTCCGTCGCGACTCGATGCGCTGTTGTCTCCGAGTAGGAGATAACAGCCCTCCGGAACCACGGCGTACCGGTCGGATTCGAGCACGCCGTACCGCATCCCGGCCTGGTTGCTCGTGTATGTGACATCCTGCAGCTCCGGCGGCATCTCGAGCGGTTCGCCATCGACGTGCACCTTGCCGTTCGCGATATGCACCCGCTCGCCGGGCATCCCCACGATCCGCTTCACCAGCGTCGAATGGAGCGGGTCCTCCTCCACGGACTTGAACACCACGATGTCGAACCGCTGTGGACTGGCCCCGTAGTAGATCCGCTTGTTCATGAACGGATACCGCAGCCCGTACTTCCACTTGTTCACGAACACCCGGTCGCCCCGGCCGAAGCCCGGATCGCCGTGCAGCGTGGGCTCCATCGAGCCCGACGGGATCTTGTACGGCTCCGCGATGCCCCAGCGGAAGGCCAACGCCAGCCCGCCCGCGATCAGGATCGTCTTCGCCCAGTCCCACGCGTTCTGCCAGGTCATCGGCCCGACGAAGAAGGCCAGCGCGCCGAGCAACGCCGCCGCCGCGCCCGCGTGAGCGACCTGCTGCGCCCGGTCAGGCCGGCGCCGCCGTCCGTCCCCGGAAACAGATCCCGCGGAACGGCCTCCCCGACCCTTGCTCTTCTTCGCCATTGCATACTCCTACTGGCGCCTATGCTGCGCCTTCGGCCGGTCTCTCGGCGCTACGACTCCGGCCGCGTCTCGGCCATCCGATCGCCGTCCGGCGCGGCGCCGGGCGTCAGCCGGCGCATCCGGTGCAGCGGCCACCACACCGCGCAAACCGTTCCGTACACCTGTCGGCGGGAGATCCATCCCAAGGCCAGGCTGTCCAGACCGTCGTTCGCCCCGGTGAGCAGCACGTAGCTGCCGTCGGGAACCGTTGTCGCGCCGTCCTGCACACATCCGGCGAGGAGGCCCGTCGGCTCGCACTGCGCCCGCACCGTCCGGCCGTTCACCCGGAGTCGCCCGCCCTCGAACGCCACCGTATCGCCCGGCACGGCGGCCACCTGTCCCACGATCGGTTCGTCCGCCGCAAACCCCTCCGGCGCCGCACACACTGCGCACTCCCCGCGACGCAGTTCGCGTCCGCCGGAGATCCGCCGGTCCGTGAACGGCAGACGCAGACCGAGCGCGATCCGGTTGACAAGAATACGGTCGCCCCGCCGCATCCGGCTGCCGTCCGGCGCCGTCTGAACGCGCCACGACTGCACCGCCAGCGACACGCACAACTCGTAGCACACCATCAGCGCCGGCACGCCGAGCAGCAGCGCCCGGCCCCACCATGTGGACGAAAACCCAGTGAAGTCGCGCATCCGCCACGGCGGCCAGCAAATCGCGAACACCCGCCCCATGATCAGCTCCTCCGGCGTCCACCCGAACGTCCGCCCGTCGCGGCTTTCCGCGCTGTTGTCGCCGAGCAGGAAATAGCAGCCCGGAGGAACCTCCCGATACTCCGGCTCGGGCCGAATCCCGTAGCGATAGTTCCCGGCCTGCGCGTGCAGGAAGTCCAGTTGCTCGCAGGCCACCCGAAACGCCGGCTCGGAGATGCCTTCGAAATACCCCGCGGCCTCCGCATCCGTCAGCGCGTGCACGTCCACGTCCCGCAGCTTCTCATGCAGGTCCGCCATGAACAGGATGAGTTGGCGCGCCCCCGCATGGCGCGGGTTCAGGTTCGCCGTCGGGCCGATGCGTTTCGCCAGCTCCAGGATGTGCCGCCGCACGTCGTCATCCGTGGGCTTGGTCGTGTAATGCACCACCCCCTGCAGGTCCGGCGGAAATGGGACGATCTCCCCGTTGACCGCCAGCTTGCCGTCGCGCAACTCCACCCGCTCGCCCGGGAGCCCGGCCACGCGCTTCACCAGCACCCGCGCCGGGTCTTCCTCCTCGGGGTTCTTGAAGACGACGATGTCCCACCGCTCAGGCGGCCGCCCGCGCGTGAGACGCCCCTCCGCATACTCGAAGATCGCGTCGCTGAACGGCAGCTTGATCCGGTTGAAAGGGTACCGAAGCCCATAGATCCACTTGTTGACGAGCACCCGGTCGTCCGTGAGGAAGTTGTAGTCGCCGTTCAGCGTGGGATGCATCGACTGCGTCGGCACCCGGAACGGCGCGATCACCGCCCACTGCAGCGCCATGAACACGCCGATGACCAGCGCCCACGAACGCAGATTGCCCCACGACAGCGGACCGGCGAACCGACGGACGCCGCGCAGCAGGGCTCGGCCCGGCCCGTGCTCCCTGCCTGTGCGGGTCCTCCCCTCCACGCTCAGCGCTCCGGCTCGTCCTGCACGCTCAGCAGCGCCATGAACGCCTCTTGCGGCACCTCGACGTTCCCCACCTGCTTCATCCGCCGCTTGCCTTCCCGCTGCTTCTCAAGCAGCTTCCGCTTGCGCGTGATGTCGCCCCCGTAGCACTTCGCCGTCACGTTCTTCCGCACAGCCTTCACCGTCTCGCGCACCAGAACCCGCTGCCCGATCGCCGCTTGGATGGCGATCTCGAACTGCTGCCGCGGAATCAGCTTGCGCAGCCGACTCGCCAGCGTCCGCCCCACCCACTCCGCGCGGTCCCGGTGCACGATGCACGACAACGCATCGACCGGCTCCCCGTTCAGCAGAATGTCCAGCTTCACCAGGTTCCCCGGCCGGTACCCGATCAGCCGGTACTCGAGCGACCCGTACCCGCGGGTCAACGTCTTGAGTCGATCGTAGAAGTCCAGCACCATCTCCGCCAGCGGCATCTCGTACACCGCCATGCACCGCTTCCCGTCGATGTAGTCCACCCGCGAGTGAATGCCGCGCTTCTTCTTGCACAGCTCGATCACGCCGCTCAGGTACTCCGTCGGGCAGATGATCTCCGCCTCGATGTACGGCTCCTCCACCCGCTCGATGTGCGCCGCGGGCGGCATCTTCGAGGCGTTCTCGATCGTCAGCTTCTCCCCCGTGGTCAGGTGCACTTCATACGCCACATTCGGCGCCGTCGTCACCAGCGTCAGGTCGAACTCCCGCTCGAGCCGCTCCTGGATGATCTCCATGTGCAGCAGCCCCAGAAACCCCAGCCGGAACCCCAGCCCCAGCGCATCCGAGCTGTCCGCCTGGAACACAAAGGAGGCGTCGTTCAACTGCAGCCGCTCAAGCGCGTCCCGCAGTTCCTGGAAATCCGTGTCCACCGCCGGGTACAGCCCGCAGAACACCACCGGCTGCACTTCCTTGTACCCCGGCAACCGCCCCGGCGCGGGCTTCAGGGCGTCCGTCACCGTGTCGCCGATCTTCACGCTCCGCAGCGTCTTGATGCTGCAGATGATATAGCCCGCTTCCCCCGCCTCCAACGTCTCCATCGGACGCGCTTCCGGCACGAACACCCCCAGCTCGCTGATCTCGTAGCGGTCGTCCGTCGACATGAACAGCACGCGTTGTCCGCGCGCCGCGCGCCCTTCCATGACGCGCACGTACACGATCACGCCGCGGTAGGAATCGTACTTCGCGTCGAAGATCAGGGCGCGAAGCGGCGCCTCCCGATCCCCCTTGGGCGGGGGCACCTGCGCCACGATCGCCTCGAGGATGTCAAGAGTTCCCGTGCCCTCCTTCGCGCTCGCCGGGATCGCCGCATCGCCGTCCAGCCCGATCACCTCCGTGATCTGCCGCCGTACCGCGTCAACGTCCGCCCCCGGCAAATCAATCTTGTTGATCACCGGGATGATCTCGAGGTCCTGCTCGATCGCCTTATACGCGTTCGCCAGCGTCTGCGCTTCCACGCCCTGCGCCGCATCCACCAGCAGCAGCGCGCCTTCGCACGCCGCCAGGCTGCGCGACACCTCATACGAGAAGTCCACATGACCCGGCGTGTCGATCAAGTTCAGCGCATAGGTCTCGCCGTCGCGCGCCGTGTACTCCAGTCGCACCGCGACCGATTTGATCGTAATCCCGCGTTCCCGCTCGATGTCCATCGTGTCGAGCGTCTGTTCCTTCATGTTCCGCTCGTCCACCGCGCCGGTCACCTGCAGAATGCGGTCCGCCAATGTCGACTTGCCGTGGTCGACGTGGGCGATAATACAGAAATTCCGAATCCGATCCTGTGGAATGGGCATCTGGGGTCTCACGTATACATTTGGTCAAGCACGCGGAGACTGCGAAACTCCGACTCGAGCTGCCGAACGACAAACTGCCGCAATAGATCGAACACCGACGCCGGACACGCGATCTCCGGGCATGCGTCCCGGGCCGCCGCCAACGTCGCCAACGCTTCCGCCTCCGCTGCGGTCAGCCGGTGATCCCGCTCCTCGCCCGGGCCCGTCAAGCCGTTGCTGAAAGAGAACCCGACCGCGCGGTCGCCCTCGCCATCTCCCAGCGAGTACCCGATCGCGGCCGCCAACTGCAGCGCAAACCACGTCGCGTGGGTCCGCGCGGGGCCGTTCCACCGTCCCATGTCCTCGAGGCCCCGCCGAAGCATCCCGTACAGCTCCGGAGACGGCTCATTCTCCTGCGCCGCCTTATACGCCATCTCGAGAGGGAACGCCGCGTAGAGCGCCTTGTCCAGGTCGCGCTTGATGGCGGCCATCCCGTCCAGCAGCGTCGCCTCCCCCAACCGCTGCACTGACCGTCCATCCTTCCAGTAATACACCATCTCGATGCGGTTGAACGTGTCCAACAGGCCCGACAGCGCGTGGTTGGGCCGCCGCGCTCCCGCCGCCAGACACGCCACTTTCCCCCGGTCAGGACAGAGGAGGGTGACGATGCGGCTGGTCTCGCTGAAGTCCACGCCGCGCAACACAATGGCTTCAGTGCGCTCTTGCGACACAGTCGGGTATCCAGCATCGAGGCGACCGACGCCGGCGCGGAAGGGCGGGCATCAACAACGGCCACGGGGATTGCGACGAACTGCGGCAGCATACCATTTCACGCCAGAACCAAGCAAACCTCGCAAGCGCGCCCCGCCCGTTCAAGCCGCGCTCCAGCCCCCTGCACGCGGGCGCGGCGCCCCTCATCCAGTCGTCGGGCCCGCTCGCACAGAACGAGCCCCCGCAGGACCGCCTGCGGGGGCTCGTACGTCAAACCGTGGGGTACGAACTCAGCTCGCCTTAGAAGGAGAGCTTCGTCTCGACGTAGACGTAATCGGCGTCGTCGTCGGAGCTGCCGCCCGTGAAGCCCAGGCCGTTGTTCGTGACGAAGTTGCCGACCGTCAGACCGTCACCCGTGAACAGGTGCGCCCAACCGGCCTCGAACGTCAGGTCTTCCGTGTAATGGTACGTCGCATAGAGACCGGCTTCCCAACCCAGGTCGGAGTCGGTGCTCTGCGTGGCGTAGCTGCGGAAGGGGAACATCGGGATGCGGAAGCCGCCGAAGTCCCAGTACACCGGGCTCTCGAACGTCTCGTCCGCCTCGAAGTAGGCGACGCTCAGCAAGAGCTCGAGGCTCTCCGTCGGCATCGCGCTCACGCCGCCGCGGAAGATGTGCGAGTTCGTCAGATCAGTGTTGTCGAAGAACTCGCTGTACTCCCAGTCGGAGAACAGGCGGTTGAAGCTCACGCTCGCCTCGGGCGTGTCAAACGGCGACCACCACTCGAGCCAGGAGATGTCACGGTTGTCTTCGCCGCCGAAGTAGGCATAGCCCAAGTACACGCGGGGCTGCCACGCCATGTCGAACGTGTAACCCACTTCAACGTTCGCCGCCCAGCTGTCGTACTCGGCGCCGTCGTCACCATACAGGAACGGCTTGAACAGGAAACCAACCTGCCCGGCGTCGCCCACCTGGTACGCTCCTTCAGCTTCGAAATCAAAGGCGCCAATCGTGCCAGCTCCGCGGAGGCCGATGGTGTGGATGTTCGTCGCGTCGTAGTCATCGAGGCCGACCATGTCCTCGACCCACTCCGCGAACCACGTGAAGTTGGTGTCATTCAGGCTGCGGGCGTCACGAACGAGCAGGTAGTACGCGTCGATCGTGATGTCCTCGAGGCCCAGATAGCTCGCGTACACGCCGTACAGGTTGACGTCGCCGTCTTCCTCAGCGATGCCGTTCTCGGCAAGAATCGCCGCGAACGCATCAACGCTGAACATGTCCGTCGCATACGTCAGACGCAGCGCGTCGAACGACAGGCCCGTGAAGAACGCGGACGTCTCGTTCGTACCGACGAGCCACCCGCTGCCAAGGCTCAGCTCCTGGCGACCGACGCGGCCACGCAGGGGAAGGCCCCACATCTCGTTGGCTTCGATGTACGCCTGGTGAATCTCGACATCGTCGTTACTCACTGCACGATTGTCAAGACCCGTGATGTAGTTGGACCGGAAGTCCTCGCCCCAGATGTCGTACGAATCGAGCTCGATGAACGCGCTCACCTCGTTCGTGAAGTCCGCCTTCATGCTCAAGCGTGTGCGCTGCTCGACGAAGCTGAGGGAGTTGTCGCCCTCGTCCCACGAAAACGGGCTCAGAATCCCGACGCCGTTGCCGGCGCCCGTACCGATCGGACGAGCCATCAGCCAATCGGCGCCCGCAAGCGACGGCCAGCGCACCGCGCGACCCGTCGGGCTCGCGAACGTGTTCGAATAGTAATTTCCGCGGATGCGGATCTCTGCGCCCAGAGTCACGTTCTGGATCTCTGCGACAGCAGGCATCGCGCCTGCCACAAGAACCGCAGCGAGTATTACCAAGAAGCTTTTACGCATTGTGCGTAGTCTCCATCTATGTTTGGGCTAGCTCGCGCCGCACGAAGCAAGATGCTCCACGTCCTTGCGCGAGGTTCAAAGGAGATCTATCGCTCACACCAATTCGGACGACCTCGAAGAAAGCTGCTGCTCCGACCCTTGCATCCCTCCTTTCGTCTTCGGAGTGAGGCCATCGTCGATGGGAATGTCACATTGCCCGGTCAAGAAGGCCGAATCATTTGCCCGGTCTGCCTTCTCAGGCGCCTTTCCCCTGTATGACGTCGCGGATTATAGCCCAGCCTGCGGGCGATGTCAACCCCTATGCGAGAACCCTCTCGCCTCCGGTCGACCCCATTCCGCAGTGGTCTCCGCCGACTGTCCACCAAACCTTGCGGTTACAATACCACATATTGCGCGAAACAGTCAAGAGATTCTCCTGCCGCCCCCGTCTCGCGTTCCCCCGCGGCTTGTCCCGCCCCCCTGCAACAGCTACAATAGTCCCCTTACGGCGGCCACACCGGAGTCAACACCCCATGGCGCAACAGGATGCCGGCTACATCAACTACTTCTCCATCCTCGGCCTCAACCCCGACGCGAAGCCCGGCGAAGTCCGCAAGGAGTACCGGCGGCGGATGAAGGAGCTCATCGTCGAGATCAGCCGCGCCGAGATCACCGAGGAGCGGCGCTCGCACTTCCTTCTCGAGATGGCCAAGCTCAACGCCGCCTACTACGTGCTCTGGAACGGCGAGCGGCGCGAGGCCTACTGGACCGAGCGCTCGGCCCTGATCTCCCTCGAGGAACGCTGGCGCGACGCGGCGAAAGCCGGCGACGCCGAGGCCGAGCCCCTGCGGCGCGAGTTCGAGCGCCGCCTGCGCGACTTCCTCACCAAGTTCATCGAGGAAGCCATGATCTCCGCCGGACGCGACAAGGACGTCATCGAGGAGAGCAACTGGGACATGGCCCACGAGCGCCACGCTTTCCGGATCCTCCGGCACTACCGGCAGTCCCTCTACCAGCAGATCCTCGAGCGGCTCCCTTACGTTGACGTGACCGAGCCGAAGATATCGTGGGACGAACGACGCCGGGTCGCTCGCGCCATGCTCGACGAAGCCGTGTCGTCCTCGGCCGACGCAAGGAGCTAGCCGATGGCGACGAACGCCCACAGCACGGAAGACAAAGCCATCGATCAGGACCTGCTGGCGAAAGCCATCGCCCGCGCGGTCATCGACGGCGATATCGTGAACTTCCGCTTCATCTTCACTCCTCTCTCCCCCGCGCGCCAGGAATCGCCCGAGGCCTTCGAGGACCGGAAGTACGCCTACCTCCAGCCCGACGCCGACATGGAGGCCGACCCGGGCTTCCGCGAGGTCCTGGCCATGGTCAAAGAACCCGACACGTGGCGCCACATACTGGGCGAGCTGGATGC
The DNA here is from genome assembly GCA_002422525.1 of Candidatus Hydrogenedentes bacterium UBA6118. GTDB lineage: Bacteria > Hydrogenedentota > Hydrogenedentia > Hydrogenedentales > SLHB01 > UBA6118. The sequence continues at coordinate 113,483 of DIWA01000015.1, read as the reverse complement.
CAGACGTCCCGCACGCCTCCCCGCGCCGCTGCTTCTGCGTCTGGCCGACCAGGCCGTGCGCGGCGGCAAATACACCGCCGCCGCCCAAGCCTACGAGCAACTCCGCTTGCGCGCCCGCATGCAGCAGCTCTTCTTCGATGAGGCCCGCGACGCCCTTGCCGCCGGCGACATCCCCCGCGCGGTCGCCGGCTATCGCATCGCCACCGGCCTCGAGTACAACTACGCCGCCTTCCCCGAGCCGCTCCCCGTCGTGCCCGACTACCAGCGCCGCGCCCTCATGATGCACGGCGACTACCCCGAACGCCCGGAAGACAGCATCCCCATGCAGGAGCCTACGACCCTCCTGCGCACCGCCCTCGAGTACCTCCTGCTCAGCCCCGAGGCCGCGGCCCAGATCGAGCAGACCGCCGACGCGCCCGTCCGCGTCGAGTTCCTCGTCCAGCTCGTCCACGCCGTCGACCCGCAATGGCCCGCCTTCGCCGAGCGATACCGCGAGACCTGCGGCCTGATGCGCGCGTACCAGGAACGCATCGAACACGCCATCGCCCAGCGCGGCCAGTCGCGCGGCCTCGCAGACGAAATCGAGGACACCCTCGGGGCCGACCCGGAGCAGCTCCCCGCCCGGCTTCTTGGTCGCGAACTCGGCAAGGCCGAATGGTGGCAATACCTCAAGGAACTGGCCAGCGCACACCCCCCGGCGGCGCTCTTCGTGGCCCGTCAGGCCATCGGCGCCCGCGAGATCATCGTTCCCCGCTATCGTTCCGACGGCCCGCTCCCTGAACGTCTCGGCCTCCTGCCGAGCCCGTAACCCCCGTCGCGCAGTTGCGGCAACCAGGGATACGTGGTAGATTCCACGACACATGCATATCCCGAAAGACGCAGCAGAAGACAGGCAGCATGTACGCACACACTGAACACGTCCCCGAGCAAAGCGATCCCCGCACCCCCGACGCCGCCCAGGAACTGCGCCGTGAGGTCAAAGAATTCGTCAAGCTCATCGCGTGGTTCCTCGTGCTCTTCCTCGTGCTCAAGCTCTGGGTCATCGAGGTCTACGAGGTCCAGGGCGAATCGATGCAGCCCACCCTCGAGTCCAAGGACCGCATCCTGGTGCTCAAGCTGCCCCACGTGCTCAGCCAGACCGGGTGGTTCGGCAACTGGGACCCCATCGCCCCCGCCGACGTCATCGTCTTCGACAGCCCCGACAACACGAACAAGCGCTACGTCAAGCGCGTCATCGCCGAGGGTCCGCCGAGCAGCAGCGGCGCCGTCGCCGCCGAGCAGCTCGGATCCGAACCGCACGTATCCGTCCGTATCGTCGAAGGCCGCGTCTACGTCAACAACCGCGCCCTCACCGACGACTTCGTCCGCGAGACCGCCTTCGATCCCCACGAACACGCGGCCGAGACGCTCCTCGGACCCAAGCAGTACTACGTCCTCGGAGACAACCACGCCGTGAGCAGAGACAGCCGCAGTTTTGGTCCGGTCGACGACCATATCGTGATCGGCAAAGCCGTGCTGCGGTTCTGGCCCCTCAACAGGGTCGGCCGGGTGCAATGACCAACGCAGACCCGTCCAACCTCCCGGACGCGACCGATGCCCCGGACGCCCCCTCCCCCCCCGCGCACACCGTCATCGTCTCCGACGTCCACCTCAACGTAGCCAGGGACGGCGCCGAGCGCATGGAGGCTTTCACCCGCTTCCTCCAAAGCTGGACCGACGCCCCGCCTGAACGCCTCATCATCCTCGGCGACCTCTTCGACTTCTGGTTCGAATACCGGCACGTCGTCTTCTCCGGCTACTTCGAAGTCCTCCGCGCCTTCGCCGACCTCCGCGACCTCGGCGTCGCACTCCATTTCGTCTGCGGCAACCACGACTTCTGGGCCGGGCGCTTCCTCTCAGACGCCCTCGCCTTCGAGATCCACCGCGATCCGGTCACCCTCGCGTTCGGCGCGCGCCGCGCCCTCCTCGTCCATGGCGACGGCGTGAACCCTCGTGACGTCAGCTACCGCCTCTACAAGCGCATCGCCCGTTCGCGCTGGGTCATCCGCTGCTTCCGCGCCATCCACCCCGACTGGGCCATGCGCATCGCCCAGGGCGTCTCCCGCGGCAGCCGCCGCGCCTTCTCGCCCGACAACCCCGCCGACGGTCCCGAGATCGCCCCCCAACGCGCGTTCGCCGCCAAATGCCTGCAGGACGGCCAGGCCGACATCGTCATGTGCGGCCACAGCCACTACCCCGTGCATGAGTGGATCGAGACCATGTGGGGCCCGCGCCTCTACCTCAACACGGGCGACTGGGTGGCGCACCGGAGCTACGCCGTGTGGGACGGCGCCGAGTTCCGCCTCGAACAGTTCGGATCAGCCCCGATTGACGAGCGTGAAGTAGCAGGTGAGGAAACCGGCGACGTATCCGAGCAGGATCCCCAGGACGATTAGCAGCGTCCACACGATCCGCGCCCCCCGCCTGCGCGAGAACATCCGAATCCGCCGCGCCAGCACCGTCCACGGACTGGGGCTGATGTCCGCAATCAGCACCGTGATGTTGTCTTTGCCCCCATTCTCATTCGCGAGCGCCACCAGCCGCTGCGCTATCTCCGCCGGCGCCAGGTTCTTCCGGAACTCCGCCACGATCTCCGAGTCCGTCGCCATGTTCACCAACCCGTCCGTGCACAGCAGCAGCCGATCCCCCGGCACGATCCGCCACAGGTAGGCGTCCATCTCCACCTCGGCCTGCGTGCCGATGCACCGCGTCACGATGTTCTTCCGGTTGTCCTTCTCCGCCTCCGACTTCGACATCAACCCCGCCTTGACCTGCTCGTCCACCCAACTATGGTCCTCGGTCCGGTCAATGATCTCGCCGTCGCGGATGTGGTAGCAGCGCGAATCCCCCACATTGCCGATATACGCCTTGCGCGGCGTGATGACCGCCGCGAGCAGCGTCGTGCCCATCGGACGGCCCTCTTTCACCAGATCCTGATTGGTGCGGAAAATCGCCTCGTTCGCCTTCCGGAATCCTTCCCGCAACGCCGCGAAGATCCCCGTCGAATCCGCCTTGGGATCATCCGGATCCGCCTCCGTATCGGGAACCGGCTCCATCTTCAGTATGTCCCGCATCATCGACACGGCCAGCTTGCTCGCGATCTCCCCGCCGACATGCCCCCCCAAACCGTCCGCGACGCACAGCATCGCCCCTTCGTTGAACAGACGCAACCCCTCACTATCATCGCGGAAAACACCGTGATGATCCTCGTTGTTCTTCTTGCGCCGTCCGATGTCCGTCTGTGCCGCGATGTCGATGCGCATGGCCCGCCCCATGTTGTTCTATCCAGGCGGCACAATACCAAACCCGATCCAAACCAGACAACAGATCGTCCGTCCCGATTGACACCCGCCCCGCCCCACACTAGAATCGACTTCGCATCGCACTGCGGGACCGACACACGCAGAAACGGGTGGGCCGGCTGTTCTCATGAAACGCCTCAGTTTCGACTCTTTCATCGTCGACGACGCCAATCGCGAAGCCGCGCGGATCTGCCGCGGCATCGCCGATCTCCGTCCCGTCAGCCCCATGCCCGTGCTCCTGCTCGGCGACAAGGACAGCGGCAAGACGCACCTCCTCTGCGCCATCCTCGACGCGGTACGCACCGACACTGCCAACGTCGGCCTCGCCTACATTCGCGAGAACGACATCCCGGACGCCGTCCTCTCCTTCACGCGCGACCCCGCGCCCCTTCTCCGGAAAGAACAGGGCATCCTGCTTGTAGACCAACTCGAGTCGTTCGCCGAACGCATCGACGACCTCGAAGCGATCATCCGGCTGTTTCTCGACCACAAGCGTTGCGTCGTCCTCGCCAGCAACGTCCATCCCGACCGGCTGCCGCGGCTCACGCCGGACCTCCGCCGCATCTGCGTCAGCGGGCGCATCGTCCCCATCGCGCCGCGCGACGTGGACGCCCCCGCCGAGCGCCCGCGCCAGACCACCGGCGCCGAAGCGCCCGACAGACGCGCACGCCTCCCTCTCGACGCCGACTCGGACGCCGAACGCCAGAGCGACGAGATCATGGAACTCCGCTCACTGATCCGGCGACTGGGTCCCGGCGACGATCCCGGCGGACTCGCCGAGCTGGACCGGGTCAAGCGCGAAAACGAGGAGCTTCGCCGCATGTTGCGCAGCGGCGGTCTCGATGCCAGCGGAGCCGCGGCCGAGCTCCACGCGCTGCAGGCCGAGAACGACGCCCTTCGCGACGAGCGCGATCGCCTCACGCAACAGCTCGCCGCCTCGGAAGACGCCGTGCTGCTCGGCGCGACCCTGCCCGGCGCGCGCCGGCGCTCCGATGAGATCGAGAGCCTCCGTGAGGAGTTGCAGCGCGTTCAGGCCGAACGCGCTCGCATCGAGGAAACGCGGGCGCAACGCGAGCAGGAGCTCGCCAAGAACCGCGGCGCCGCGTCGGATGCCGCCGAGCTTCAGCGTCTGCGCGACGAGACGGCCCGCCTCGGCGGCGAGGCGACCGCCGCACGGCGCGAGGCCGGCCGCCTGCAAGAGATCCTCGCCGCGCGGCCCGATGCGGAAACCGTCAGTCGGCTTCAGCAGCGCGTCCGCGAACTCGAGGCCGCTTCCGACGCGAACGCGCGCGCGCATACGCCGCGCGAAGACGCCGCCGCGGCGACGGAACGCGTCAACGCCCTGCTCGAACGGCTCACGGCCGAGCGCAAGGAGCTGTCGGACCAGGCGAACGCGGCCGAACTGCGCGTCGCGCGCCTCTCCGAACTCACCCACGCCCTCGCCGCCCTGCCCGTCGCTTCCGAACACCTGCTCTCGCCGGAGATCCAAGCGCGGCTCCGCGCGGGCGCCGCCGCCCAAGCCCGACTCGCCGAAACGCAACGCGCACTCGCACAGACCCAGGCCGACCGCGACTGCATCGTCGCGGAGCACGGCCGCATCCAGACCGAGCGCGACGACGCCCGCCGGACCGCCAACGAACGACGGGAAGCCCTCGAACAGGCGACCGCCGCGCTGGCCCGCGCCGAGGAACGGATCACACTGATGGCCAGGGAACTCGCCGCCGCCCGCAGGCACGCCTCCCGACAGCGCAGCGCCGCCGAGGCCGCCCGCCGCGACGCGCACGCGATGGAGCGACAGGTCGCGTCGCTGCGCCGTTGTGCAGGCGCGAGCCATCGCACGCTGACCGATAGCGCGGCCGCCTTCGGCGAACTCCGCGCCGAGCTCGGCAGACTCCTGGCCTCCTCCGCGGAGAGGGCCGAGACGACCGACGCCTCCGTCGCGCGACTCGCCGCCGATCTGGCACGCTATGACGCATCCGCCCCCCGCACCGAGCACGGCTCGCCCGACCGGGAGGCGGGCGCAGCGCCCCCTTTTCCCCGCACGCCAGCCGGGCCGTCCTGCCCCGCCCCTTCCGACGGCGCGGCGTCGCCGTCCGCGATCGCCGGATCGCTCCCAGACGCCTTGTCTATGGACGCATCCGCGACGTCCGCTGAGACGGATACGCGGCTGCGGGCGCCGAGACCATGACCGCACCGACCGCGACGTCCGACGCCCCCTTGCTCCGCCTGCGTGACGTGCACACGCACTTCCCCGTCTACCAGGGCATGGTGATGCGCAGACTGAAGGGCCTGGTGCGCGCGGTGGACGGCATCGATCTGGATATCCCCGAGGGCGAGGCGCTCGGTCTGGTCGGCGAATCCGGCTGCGGCAAGTCCACCCTCGCCCGCACCATCCTGCAAATCACCCCCGCGGCCTCCGGTTCCGTCCAGTTCCGCGGACACGAGCTGATCGCCTGCAATCCCCGCGAACTGCGTCGCCTTCGCCCCGCGATGCAGATGGTGTTCCAGGACCCCTACTCGTCGCTGAACCCCCGCATGACCGTCTACGACGCCATCGCGGAGCCGCTGCGCGTCCACCGCATCGTTCCCCGATCCGAGACGCCCCGCCGCGTCGCCGAACTCATGAGCCGCGTCGGCCTCGCCCCGCGCATGATCCGGAAGTACCCCCACGAATTCTCAGGCGGCCAGCGCCAACGCATCGCCATCGCCCGCGCCCTGGCGCTCAACCCCGCCCTGATCGTCGCCGACGAACCCGTCTCCGCGCTCGACGTCTCCGTACAGGCGCAGATCCTCAACCTGCTCGCGCGCCTCTGCCGGGACGAGCGCCTCACGCTCATCCTCATCTCGCACGACCTCGGCGTCGTCCGCCATCTCTGCCGCCGGATCGCCGTGATGTACCTCGGCCGCATCGTCGAGCTCGGCCCCGCCGATCCGCTGTTCCACGCCCCCGCGCACCCCTACACCCGCGCCCTCATCAGCGCGATCCCCACGCCCGACCCCCTGCGCGAACGCCGTCGCGAACGCATCGTGCTGCAGGGCGATCCGCCGTCTCCCATGCGACCGCCCCCCGGCTGCGCGTTCCACCCGCGCTGTCCATACGCCGTCGATCGATGCCGCACCGAGACGCCCCGTCTCCGCGGTGTGGGCGACGGACGCGAAGCCGCCTGCCACCTTGTTGAAACGATCCGCGACGCGTCGCCTCAGGCCGACGCCAAATAGCGCAGCGCCGCGTTCGCCATCATCCCAATCGAGATCGGCAACGCCTCATCAGAGAAGTTGTAGCGCGCACTGTGCAGGTTCGGATACGGTCGGTCGGGATGCGGGTTCACCCCCACATAGAAAAACGCCCCCGGCGCCCGTTGCAGGTAGTACGCGAAGTCCTCGGACGCCATCACCGGCGCGGCCAGCTCCCGGTATGTCCCCCGGCCAAGCAGGTCGTCCGCCGTCTCCGCGATGAACGCCGTCATCTCCGGGTCGTTGTAGAGCGGAGGGTACGCGCTCTCGCCGAAATCCGTCTCAGCCCGCGCGCGAAACGCCAGCGCCGTGTGCTCCGCGATCCGCCGCACCGCCTCGACCAGCGCCTCGAGGCCCTCCGGCTCCAGGCTCCGCATCGTCCCGCTCAACTCGGCCGTGTCCGGGATGATGTTCGTCGCCTGCCCGGCCCGCAGGATCGTCGTCGTCACCACGCGGCTGTCCTGCGGATCCGTCTCCCGGCTCACAATCGTCTGCAACGCCAGGATCGTGTGCGCCGCCGCCACCACCGGGTCCACGCCCGACGCCGGGTCCGCCCCATGCGCCCCCGCCCCGTGGATCCGAATCCGGAAATCACGCGCGCCCGCCATCATGCAGCCCGGCCGCGACGCCACGCTCCCCAGCGGCAACGTCGGCCATCCGTGCAAGCCGAACACCGCCGACACGCCGTCCAGCGCGCCCTCCTCGACAATCAGTCGGCCGCCGGCCGCCACCTCTTCCCCAGGCTGGAAGACCAGCCGCACCGTCCCCGCGAACTGGTCGCGACACGCCCACAAGGCCTTCGCCGCGCCGCACAACGTCGCCGTATGGCCGTCGTGTCCGCAGGCGTGCATCCGCCCGGGATTCAGCGACGCGTACGGGAGCCCCGTCGCCTCCTCCACCTCCAGCGCGTCCATGTCGGCCCGCAGCGCCACGGTCCGGCCCCCGCCGCCCCGCGCACCGGCGATCTCCGCCACGATGCCCGTCCCCTTCGCATAGCCCCGGCGATACGGGATGCCGATCTCATCGAGAAACCGAGCCGCGCGGTCCGACGTCCAGACCTCTTGAAACCGGATCTCGGGGTGCTGGTGCAACTCGTGTCGCAACGCGGTGATCTCGGGCAGGATGCGCGTTATCACATCGCCCAGACGAGCGCCTTGCGTGGTCTGCAACACCATGGTCTCGCGCCTCGTATGGTGACTTGGACTCGAACCGCCTGTACAGGGAACCCCGCCGTCGACGGCACCTATTCCGCTTGTCGGACCGACCCGACCGCCGTCAGAACTTCAGCCGCGTCCGCGGGAACGCCGCCAGGCCGAGTTCGAATCCGACGTCCCAGCCGTCCCGCCGCTCGCGGAACTGGAACGTCGCCTCGAGCCCGTCTATGTTGCGCCGGATCTCGTAGGTCTGCCGGTACAGATCGTCCCGCTCGAAGTCGTAGCGATGCTCGAACGCCACCGACCATTTGTCATTCAGCCGGTAGCCCATGCCATACAGCACCTCGCGGTTGAACACCTCGTCCCGCGTCTTCGTGTACGCGTACCCCAACCGGGCGTTGAACCGGCCCTCATATACGCGGTCATCATAGTACACATACGACAGAATACGGTCATAGTCCGCATACATCGCATTGTAGCGGAACAGAACCTCCGGGCTGATCGGTTCCATCCCCAACCGGTCGATGACCTCCAACGCGCGCCGTTCCACGTAGTACGGCGCGTCCGTGTCCAGGTTCTCGTCCCTGTGGCTGTTGTGCCGCTCCGCGGCGGTCAGCACGCCCCACCACGGCCGCGGCCGGATGTCCAGCTCGATCTCGTAGTCTTCGGTACGACGCAGCTCGTTCCAGAAATCCGTCCCGTGGAACAACGACAGCCGCGCCGCCTGCCACGACTCGCCCGACTCCGCGTCCCGCGCGAACACCACGTTGTCGATCTTCGTCTCGAGCCGACTCCGCCCATACACGTTGTCGTAATAGTCGAATCGCGGCGTCTCGTCCACCCCCATCGCCGGCTCCGGCCGATACGAATAGGTCATCGACGGCACGATCACATGCTTGAACCCGTCGAACCCGAGCGCCCCCGGATAGGCCCGCTGGAACCGCGTCTGCGCCGTGATCCCCGTCATCGCCGACAGCCGCAGATCCTGCTCCTCATCGTTCAGCGTGTTCGTGTAGTAGGCCGCCTCGACCTCCGCGAACGGCGTCAGGCTCAGCGCCGACGGCACGTCGAGGTCCGCCGTCACCCGCGCCACATGCACCGATCGCCCCGAATGCGTTCCCGACGGCTCGCGCTCGTTGTAGCCCGTCACCATGTCGTACGTGAAGTACAACCGGTCCAACACGGGCCGCTCGAGCAGATGGAACGTAACCTCCGGCAGGCGCTCCGTCTCCGTCACGAAGCCGTTCGTCGTCGCCCGCACCGTCGCCGTCGCGATGTAGTCCGGCCGCGTCCGCGTCACGTTCGCGAACGTCCGGGGCTCCGTCCGGTGACGATACTCGTCGTAGTAGAAGTCCTTCACGAAGTCCTGATCGAACCACTGCTCCCATTGCAGCCGCAGAATCGTGTCCTCGTCCAGCTCGTGCCGGTGGTAGAATTCCGCGCGCCCATTGTCGCCCTTCGTCGTGAGCATCGTGCGGAAGGCGCCCTGTCCGCGGAACAGCGGCGACGCAGGCGTCTCCATGAAGTCATACCGCCCCTCGACGCCCACGCCCACGCCCAGCTTCTCCGTCGGGTGCAGGCGCAGCCCCACGTCGATGTTCGGCGTCGGGAAGAAGTAGTGCGCGTAGTTCACATAGTAGCCTGTTTCCGCCCCGCGTCCGCTCTCGAAATCAAACGCCATCGCCCGCCGCCCGCGGATGCGATACGACCACTTCGGCCAGTACAGCGGCGTGTTCAGCTTCCCCAGCTTCAGCCGCGCATGCTCCCCCGTCACCAGCTCGCCGTTCTCGATCGACGCCTTTTTCAGGAACAGGCTGTACAACGGCGGGTCCTGCTCACTGGTCGTGATCCAGAAGTCCTCCGCCGATGCGCTCTCCGGACCCATGATGTCCAGCCGTCCCGCGCCGAACCGCAGCGCCGTCGGCTGGCCGCTGATGTCCACCACCACGATCCCGCGCGCATTCTCCGCGTACCCCGTCTGCGTGCTGAAATCGTAGTACAGCTCATCCGCGGTCACGCCGCGCAGCGGTTCCGAGAGCTGCAGCCGCTCCGCCAGGAAGCTCCCCTTCATCAGGGCCTCCTGACCCGCCGCCTCGATACTGTCCGGCGATTCAAGCGGCAACGCTTCGGGGTCCGCAACGACGGAACTACGCGGCGGCACGCGGTACACGACACGGTGCGCCATCACCCGCGCGTTCGGCTGCAGCAGCAGCACGTTCCCCGTCGCATCGAACTCCCCCGGGTCCTCCAGCGTCTCCTCGCGGTAGTAGAAGCTGTCCGCGGCGAACTGCAGGTCGCCCATTGTCATCCGCACGTCGCCTTCCGCGCGAATCTCGTTGCCCTCGATCGACTTCTCAAGCCGCTCCGCGGTGATGTGCTCCAGCGGCTGACGCGGATCCGGCCGCTCGAACCCCGACCCCTCCAAGGCCACATTGATCCCGCTCGAAAGCACATCGCTCAAGCTGCGCCGTTCCAGGTCCTCCCCCGGCGGCCCCGGCGCCGTATGGCTGAACCGCGGCGCCCGCGTCTCGATACCTTCCAGCGCCGACGGCCGCACCCGACGCCATGCCGCGCGCCGCTCCGCCTCGGCCTCGGCTTCGTCGCCCTCCGCCTCCAACACCGTCGGCGTCTCGCCCGGCAGCGGCGCATCCATCCGTCCGCTGATGCGCAGCCCCTGCGTCCTCCGCGCCGGCCTATCCGTCCCCGCCGCGTCGGGCTCGGCCGCCGACAGCGGCGCCGGTTCAGGCTCAGGCATCGCGTCGCCAACGGGCGCGGGTTCCGGCGAAGGGACAACCGGTTGCGCCGGCGTCGGTTCAGGTTCCGGGGAGGACGGCTGCGTCGGCAGCGGTTCAGGTTCAGGCTCAGGCTCAGGCTCAGCTTCCGGTTCCGGCGCATCCAGGGGCATGGACTCCGCCGGCTCGGGTTCCACGGGCAGCGCCTCCATCACAGGCAGGACTTCCGCCTCCGCCGCAGGTGCTGCCGCAGGGGCAGGCGTAGCGACAGGCGTAGCGACAGGCGCGGGCGCAGCGGCCGAAACGGGCGCCGCTCCGGACATGGCGAGGTGATAGGTCGTCAGCGTCGGGTCGAGAACGACCGTCGTGACCCCGTCCGATGCCAGCACATGGCCGGAAGGCGAACCGGCCACCGCACGCGGGTTGGTCAGGTCCGCATCGTATTCCAGTATCCCGTCCGCCGTCAGCGCGTGGATCCGTCCCTCGACGAAGGCGACATCCCGCGCGGCCACGGACGCCGTTCGAACCACGCTTCCGTCCGTCGCGTCAATCAGCACGATCCCCGCATCCGTCACCGCCGCAATCCGGTCAGGCCCGACCGCCGCGAGCCGCGTAGCCGGCGCGGGCAGCGCCGCCCGCGCCCGAGGCGTCGCGGATCCCGCAGCATACAACAACACCGCCGACGGCACGCGCACCGCGACGGCGAATCCGTCCCCAATCGCCGCCACGGCCGACGGCACGCTTGCCGCTCCTTCAACGGTCGTCGGGGCGTTCGGAGAAGCAGGAGACACGAGGGAAAACGAATCGGCGAAGCTGTTGACGACCACGAACCGTCCGTCCGCCAGACCCGCCACGTCGCAGGCCCCGTCGTCGCATGGCGCCGTCCCCAGAACCGTCCCCGTCGCGGCGTCAATCAGCGTCAGCGTGCCGTCGAGCCGGTTCACGCACGCAAGCGTCGCGCCGTCCTGACTCAACGCCAGCGCCGCCGGACCCCGTCCCGCCGGGATCGCGGCGAGCGTCTCGCCGGTCGCCGCATCGACGCGTCGCACCTCGCCGCGGCTGTATGCGGCGATCCACACCGCCCCGCGCGCGCCGTCCACAACCGCGTCCCGGAGCTGCGCGCCGCCTTCGACGGGCTCAAATGCAGACGCCGTCGCGCACACGACGCCCATCACAAGCGCGACGAGCGCGCCGCACGTGTTCCGTCTCATCAATGGCACCAACCTGTTGGGCCGCGGACGCCCCGGACGCCGCGTCCGAGCGCGCCGAGGCCGTCGTCAGTTACGCAGCGAATCGGTGTCGTCCGCCAACCGCTCCACTTGCTCGAACGACGTCACGCCCTCTGAACCGCCCATCACCTGCACGGTCAGCGCGCCGACGGCATTGGCGATACGCGCGCACCGCTCCAGGCCCCAGCCGTGCAGGAATGCGTACAGAAAACCCGCGCATGATGCGTCGCCCGCGCCGGTCGTGTCCATCACGTCCACCCGATGCGACGGAATCCGGTGGCATTCGCCCGCCGCCTTCACCAGAACGCCGTCCGGACCCAGCTTCACCACCGCCACCTCCGGCCCGTGGGCCAGCAGCGCATCCGCGATCGCCTCGGGCGTGTCCTTGCCCATATACATCCGCGCCTCTTCGAAGCTCGACATCGCGATCGTCAGATGCGGCAGCGCATGTTCAATGCGCGAATACCACTTCCCGGCACCGTCGTAGCACGTATCCATGGAGGTGATCAGGCCCATCCCGCGCGCCTTCTCCATGATCCGCCCGATCGGCTCGCCGTCCAGCCCCGGCGTCACCGCCGGACCGCCCCAGTGCAGCGCCCGCGCAGACGAGAACGCCGTCACGTCCACGTCGTCCTCGCACAAACTCGCCGATGCGCCCGGGTTATGCAGAAACGTCCGCTCCCCCTGGCTGTCGATCAACACCGCCGTCGACGCCGACCCCTCGCCTTCCGCGACCCGCACCTGCGACACGTCCACGCCTTGCCGATCCAGCTCGCGCGTGATGAACCGCCCGAATCCGTCCGACCCCACCTTCGTGATCAACGCCGACGCGCCGCCCAGACGCCGGTACACCGCCGCCGTCACGCTCGCCAGGCCGCCCAAGTGCATCTCGATGTCCGGCACGAGCGTCAGCTTGCCCCGTTCCGGCCACTCATCCACCGGCCGAACCATCACATCCGCACACGCAAGCCCAAGCGAGACCATCTCAACCGACATATGACACACTACTCCCTCGGGTCCTTCAGCCGTCGCAGCTCCAGAAACCCGAGTATATCACGCCCCTTTCGGGCGAGTACAAACGCCCCGGCCCATTGCGCTACCATGGGGCGAGGCGCCGGCCGACCGGGCCCCGAAGCGGAACCGAGACGCACCAACGCCCCGGAGGCGCCGACAATGGGATCCAATCCCCAGAACTACACCTTTTTCCTGGTGTTCGGCCTCTTCCTCGTCCTCTTCATCGCGCTCATCGTCGGCGGCTGGATGTACGAACGCAGGCGCCGCCAGAAGTTCCAGGCCCTGGCCGACCGCCTTGGCCTCCGCTACCGACGCAAGGACCCCTACATCGCGCAACGATTCCAGTTTCTGGACCGGCTCTGCCGCGGCAGCGATCGCTACGCGCTCAACATCCTCGAAGGCGAGCGCCAGGAACGCCCCGTGTGCATCTTCGACTTCCACTACGCCACCCACTCAACCGACTCGAAGGGACGCCGCAAGACCGAGCACCACTACTTCAGTTGCTTCGTTCTCGAACACGAACTCGCCGCCCCCGAACTCCTGATCTTCCCCGAAAACGTCCTCCACCGCATCAGAAAGGCCTTCGGTCTCCCCGACATCGACTTCGAGTCCAACGAGTTCTCCCGCGCTTTCGTCGTGCAGTGCAAGGACAAGCGCTTCGCCTACGACATCTGCCACACGCGCATGATGGCGTACCTCCTCGCCCACCGCGATCTCTCGATCGAGATCGAGCGCAACTGCCTGTCCATCAGCTTCGATCGTCGCCTGAAGGTCGCGGAAATCCCCCAACGCCTCGAACAGCTCCTCGAGATCCGCGACCTCTTCCCGAACTACCTCTTCCACCCCTGAAGCCGATCCGCCGCCCCGCTCGCCCGCCCCCGCCGGTCATCTTGCCGGTGTGGAACCGCCCCCCCTTGTGTGGGACCGGCGCCCTCGCCGGTCATCTTGCCGGTGTGAGGCCGCCGCCCTTGTGTGAGGCCGCCGCCCTTGTGTGACACCGCCGCCCTTGTGTGACACCGCCGCCCCTGTGTGAGACCGCCGCCCCTGTGTGAGGCCGCCGCCCCTGTGTGAGGCCGCCGCCCTCGCCGGTCATCCTGCCGGTGTGAGGCCGCCGCCCCAGTGTGGGACCGCCGCCCTTGTGTGGGACCGGCGCCCTCGCCGGTCATCTTGCCGGTGTGGAACCGCCGCCCTTGTGTGGGACCGGCGCCCTCGCCGGTCATTTCGCTCCCCAACGCCCCCCAACTCCCACAACCGACCCCCTCGTCCGCCCTCGCCGCCGCTTGGCGGCGGCTTTGGACTGCGGCGGCTTTGGACTGCGGCGGCTTGCCGCCGCCTTCCCTTTTCCCGATACACCTGCCCGCGCCCCATCCTGTCCATCCTGTAAACCCTGTCTACTCATTCCTTCTCCCGTCCACCCCAACCGCCGCCCCTGTGTGGGACCGGCGCCCTCGCCGGTCATTTGGCCGGTGTGAGACCGCCGCCCTTGTGTGACACCGGCGCCCTCGCCGGTCATCTTGCCGGTGTGAGGCCGCCGCCCTTGTGTGAGGCCGCCGCCCCTGTGTGGGACCGCCGCCCTCGCCGGTCATCCTGCCGGTGTGACACCGCCGCCCTTGTGTGGGACCGGCGCCCTCGCCGGTCATTCGGCGGCGTGAGACCGCCGCCCCTGTGTGAGGCCGCCGCCCTCGCCGGTCCCACATTGTGCTAATCTCAGACTCTATGGCGGACCCACGCCACGAAGGTGCTGCTGATGGAACGCAACCCCATAGACATCTTCTGGATCCTGCTGCTCGGTCTCGGCGTCGGCATCCCCCTCGTGGGCGGCGTCATCGCATGGCTGTACGAATACAGGCGCCGCCGGGACTTCAGAGCGCTGGCCGCCCGACTCGGCCTTCGCTATCGACGCAGGGACCTGCGCCTGGCGCAACGGTACGCGTTCCTGAACCGACTCCGCGCCGATGGCGTGCACTACGCGTTCAACGTCCTCGAAGGCGACTACCAGGGGCATCCCGTTCGCGTTTTCGACTTCCACCACGAGATCCGCCGGAGCTCCAAGGGACGCCCGACAACGGAACGTCGTCATTTCAGTTGCTTCGTCCTCGAACATCAGCTCGCCGCCCCCGAACTCCTGATCTTCTCGAAGCGCAGTCCTCTTCGCATCGGCAAGGCCTTCGGTCTCCCCGACATCGCCTTCGAGTCCAACGAGTTCTCCCGCGCTTTCGTCGTGCAGTGCAAGGACAAGCGCTTCGCCTACGACATCTGCCACACGCGCATGATGGCGTACCTCCTCGCCCACCGCGATCTCTCGATCGAGATCGAGCGCAACTGCCTGTCCATCAGTTTCGATCGCCGACTGAAGGTCGCGGAAATCCCCCAACGCCTCGAAGAGCTCATCGAGATCCGCGACCTCTTCCCGAACTACCTCTTCCATCCCTGACTGGCCTTCCCGCCGACCCATGCGATACACTTCCCGTACAGTGTGATCGTTCCCCGTATTCGGCTCCGCCGGGAGGACCTCCGAGCACATGCAGATAGCTTCCACCGAAGTGAACGGCGTCACCCTCATACGCGTGGAGGGACGCATGGACGCCCCCGCGGCGCCCGAAGCGGAGGACGCGTTTCGCGAAGTGATCGATGCCGGCGCCACGCGCGTCGTGATCGACCTGTCCGGCGTCGAGTACATCAGCAGCGGCGGTCTTCGCGTCATCATCATGCTCATGAAGTCCCTCGAAAAGGCCCGCGGCCGACTGGTCATCTGCAATCCGAGCCCCTTCGTCTCCGAGGTCTTCGAGATCACGCACCTCTCTCGTCGCATCCCCATCTACCCGAACCAAGAAGAGGCCCTGACCGCAGCGGCGACCTGACCCCTGGCTCTCTCGGAGCAGACCCCCGACGCATCCATCCGGCGCGCGATGTACGACAACCTCTCCAACCTGCCCACCGTCCCAGTCGCGGAAGGCGCGGAAGCCCCTGCCGACGAGTTCGTGTGGCCCGTCGGCGCCGTCATCGAAGGCCGGTACCGCGTCGAAGAGGTCCTCGGCGGCCCCGGCCACAGCGGCATGGGCATCGTCTACATCCTCAACAGCCGCGACGGACGCGTCGCCGCCAAGACCTTCCAGCAGCAGTTCGCGATGGACCACCAGCTCATCCAGCGCTTCCTGCGCGAAGCCGCCACCTGGATGCTCATCGGTTTCCATCCCAACATCGTGCGCGCCTACGGAATCGACATCATCGAGGTCGTCCCCTACCTTTTCATGGAGTACGTCGAGCGCGATCCATCCGGAGCGGTCTCCCTCGCCGACCGCCTCGCCCGGCGCAAGCTGGCCATCCCGGAGATCCTCGACCTCGCCATCCAGTGCTGCGACGGCATGGTCCACGCCGAAAGCGCCGTTCCAGACCTTGTACACCGCGACCTCAAACCCGAAAACCTGCTCATCGCCCCCGACGGCGCGCTCAAGATCACCGACTTCGGTCTCGTGCGCTGCCGCATGAATCAGCGCACTTCCGGCCCGCCCGACGACGACGCATCCCAGCCGACCGGCGACGGATCCGGCTCCGACGGCCTGGGCCTCACTCAGTCCGGCAGCGCCATCGGCACCCCCGCCTACATGGCCCCCGAGCAGTTCGTCGACGCGGAGAACGTCACCCGCCTCGCCGACATCTACGCCTTCGGCTGCTGCTTCTACGAAGCCATCGCCGGGCGCCGCCTCTTCACTATCCGCTCGTCCACGCCCATGGAACACATCACCCGCGCGCGCGAGATGCACCGCACCCACGCGCCGGTCCCCCTCGAGGCCCACCGGCCCGACTGCCCGGCCAGCCTGGACGAAGTCATCATGACCTGCCTCGAGAAGGACCCCGCAAACCGCTGGGCCGATTTCGCCGACCTCCGCGAACGCCTCAAGCGGGTCCTCAAGGACGAATTCGGCATCGCCTACACTCCCCGGTCCATGCCCCCGCCCGCGCCCCGCGACGTGGCCAACCAGATGCGGTCGCTCACCCTGCTCGACGGCTACAACCGCGCCGTCGGCATGCGTCATCTTCGCGCCCACCGCAACCGCAACCCGTACGCATTCCACCTCGCCCTCGCCAGCTACTTCCGCACGCACGGCGAACCCGAGGAGGAGCTGCGCCAACTCCGCAAAGCCGCCCGCGTACGCGGCCGCGAGAGGGGCTATGAGGTCGTCCGCCGCCTCGCCGACCGCCTCGTCGAGGACGGCGAGCTCGACGAAGCCGGCGCCCTCATGGACGAGTTTCTCGCCCGGCGCCCCGACGATGTCGACTTCATCCTGGAACCCTACGTCGCCTGGCTCATCGCCCGTCGCGAGTGGGACCGCGCGGAACGCCTCCTCGCCGACCACACGCCCTCTCTGCGGGTCGAGCAGATGCAGGTCCAGCTCTACCGCGCCAGCGGCCGCCTCGACCGCATCGCCGACCTCCGCCGACGCCGCGCGCACACCGTGATCGACAACCTCCGCCGCACCATCGCCGCCATCGCTCCCGGCGACCAAATCGGATGGGATCAGCCCGGCGACCCGGACCTGCTCAAGCAGATCCTCGCCGACGCCGCGCCGGACATCGACCTCGCCGTCTTCGACCGGGTCGAACACATCTACTGGCCCGACATGGCCGCCTGCCCGGACTTCTCCGCCGATATGGCGTGGCTCTCGGTGGCCGCCGGCGATCTCGCCGACCCCGCCCTCGGCGCCCCCGAACCCGAACGCGCCCGCTACGCCCGCTGGGCCCGCATCCTCGGCCACCCCCGCCGCATCGAACGCTACGTCGACCGCGACGAACTGCGCCTGTGGACCGGCGAGCCCGACAACCCCGCCGCCGCTCCCGTGCTCCTCAGCGCCTACCCGTCCCTCTCGGAGCCGTAGCGTCCCGGCAAGCCCCCACATTCAAACGCCAAGTCCGGCGTGATTCGCCTTCCCCCCACCAGCTATACTTCCACCGCGCCCCGCGGCGCGTTGTAGTCAGCAACCCGACTCCCCGCTCCGGCCTCCGTTCCGCGCAGAGAACCCGGGGAGCCTTCACGCACGGGAGCCCGACATGGTTCCATCTCCGTTCCCGCGTCAAGCGCGGCAATTGCCTGCCGTCCTCTTGAGTCCGGCCACTGCCGGCGCTCCGAAGCTGCACGCGGCAGGGAGTGCATGCCCATGAACGCGCCCATGCGATGCCTGGTCCTGCTCCTCGCGTTCGCCGCCGTGCTCTTCTCAGTCAACATCGGCGGCTACGACGTCTGGCCTCCGGACGAACCCCGATTCGCCCAAGTCGCCCAGGAAATGCTCGACACCGGCGACTGGGTCACGCTGCACATCAACGGCGAGCCCTACCTCGAGAAGCCGCCCCTGCTGTTCTGGCTGATCTCCGCCGTGTCGCTGCCCGCCGGCGAGGTCACCGAAATGACCGCGCGCATCCCCTCCGTCGTCGCCGCGCTCATCGCCCTCGCCTGCACCTACCTGATCGCGCTCCGCCTCTACGGCCCCCGCGTCGCCTGCTGGGCCGGCATCGTCCTCCTCACCTGTTCGCGATTCTGGTGGCAGGCCCGCACCGCCCAGACCGACACCATCCTCGTCGCCTGCCTCGCCGTCAACCTGCTCTGCCTGCTCCACTGGACCCAGACCCGCAAGACCGCATGGCTCATCGGCTTCTACGCCGCCATGGCCGCCGCGGTCTACGCCAAGGGTCCCCCCGGCGTCGTCTTTCCGCTGCTCGCCCTGCTCACGCTCACGTGGCGCGCCCCCGAACTCCGGCGTCAGGCCCGGCCCTTGCTCGGCCTTGCGTGCGTCGCCGTCCTCATCGCCCTCTGGCTGATCCCCGCGCGCATTGCGGCCGGCGCCCACGCCGACGCCGCCGCCACGGAAGTCATCGGCGCCAACCTGTTCCGCCAGACCATCGGCCGCATGTTCCTGGGGCTCAGCAAGGCCCAATGGCCCTGGTACTACCTCCTCAACCTCCCGGTCGACTGGTTCCCCTGGTCGCTGCTCCTGCCCTGGACGCTCCCATGGGTCTGGCGCAACCGCCGCGCGGACGACGGCATGCGTCTCCTCCTCGCCTGGACCGTCCCCGCATTCGTCTTCTTCTCCATCATCATCGGCAAACGTCAGGTCTACCTGCTCCCGCTCTACCCCGCCCTCGCGATCCTCGTCGCCCGGAGCGCGCTCGACCTGATCGACGCCGACCGACCGCGCTGGCGCAAAGGGTTCGCCGCCGCATGGGCCGTTCTCCTCCTCGCCCTCGCCGCATCCGGCCCCGCGCTCCTGCTCTCGGAGTACCGTCACCTCTGGAACAACGGCCTGCTCGTGTTCTCCCTCTGCTGCGCCGCCTGCGCCGCCCACGCCCTGTTCCACGCCGTCCGCGGCGACGGCCGCGCCCTGCTCGGCCTCATCGCCGGCCACACCGCCGTCGTCCTGTTCCTCACCGCGCTGCTGATCTTCCCCGTCGTCAACACGGTCAAGTCCGCCCGCGACATCTGCCGACCGGTTCGCGAACTCAGCGAGGCGGGCGCGTCCTTCCGCTTGTATTCCTTCGCTTTCTCCCGCGAGGAATACATCTTCTACTCCAAGCGCCCCCACACGCCCGTACTCACCGACTTCCAGCCCAAAAGCCTCCCCGACGACGCGTCCCTCCTCGAACTCGTCCGCCAGGTCAAACAACTCCGCAAAGACATCGCCCGCGCCGTGGACAGCGTCCCCATCGCCTCCATGGATTCCGTCGCCGAAGACGAGGTCCAGGCCCTCCGCGACGCCATTCGCGCCGCCGTCGCCGACGATGAGCGCCTCAACCCGGAATCCGCCGCGTTCATGCAAGACGAACTCACCAGCGCCATCGCCGCATTCGCGGACGAATTCGGCGGAACCGAACCCGCTTTCCTCTATGTGAAGCAGGGAGACTGGCGCTGGGCCATGGCCTTCCATCCCCCCCTTCGCCGCTTCCACGTCCTTCAGGCCCAAGGGGTCGGCAGCCGCGACGTCCTCCTCATCGCCAACGATGCCGGTCGCGACCTTGTCGCCGCACGCGGTGGCATCGCGCCTCCCGCTTCAGTATCATCCGAAGGAAGCATCTGACGCCCCCGGAGAACAAGCAACGCATGGCCTTGATCGATGAGATCCTGAGAGACACGCGGGCCCTGGCCGAACGCGCGGCGCATCGGTCGCGACGGACCGTGCGCACCTCCCCGGAGGCCGCCGCCTGGCTGATGGCGGATCGCGAAATCGACGGCGCTCCCTCCGCCGCGCCGCCTCAAACCGCCGAGACCTCCGGAACAGCCGACGCCCTGGCCGAGCTCGCACGGCAAGTCGCGCAATGCACCCGCTGCCCCCTCAGCGAGACCCGCACCCAGACCGTCTTCGGCGCCGGCAGTCCCCGCGCGCGGCTCGTCTTCGTCGGCGAGGCCCCCGGGCAACAAGAAGATCTTCGCGGCGAACCGTTCGTCGGAGCCGCGGGCCAGTTCCTCACCCGGGTGATCGAGGGCGGCTTCAAGATGCGCCGCGAGGACGTGTTCATCTGCAACGTCCTCAAGTGCCGCCCCCCGGGCAACCGCGACCCCCGAGCCGACGAAATCGCCGAATGCGAACCCTATCTCGTCCGCCAGATCGAGCTCATCGCGCCGAGCGTGATCTGCGCCCTTGGCGGCCATGCGGCGAAGACCCTGCTGCGCACGAGCGAGTCCACCACCCGACTGCGCGGGAAATGGCACAGCTATCACGGGATCCCGTTGCGCGTCACCTACCATCCCTCCTACGTCATCCGGTCGCGCGACGTGCCCGAGAAGTTCAAGGAAAACCGCCGCAAGGTCTGGGAAGACGTCCAGGCGATCCTGGAGCTGCTCGAACGCGACGAGCCGCCCTGCTTCGGCCCCGGCAGCATCGAGGCCTAGACCCCGCCCATGGCTCCAGTCCCCTCGAAACCCCTCCCCATCCGCTGGAGCCAATCGCTGATCTTCCGCACCATCGCCCTCTGCACCGTTCTGCTGCTGTGCCTGCTCGGGCTCGTCTACGTCCTCACATCCCACTTCTACACCCAGACCATCGTCGAGATGCGCCGCCAAGCCGAAGCCATCGCCGAGGACGTCGTCGTCCACCTCAACGCCAACCCCGATGAGGACCTCGACGCCCTCGCCGGCCAGTACCACGACGATTACACCGACGTCGAGTTGAGCGAGATCCCCGCCGCCGAAGAGGAAGTCGAAGTCCCCGCGCGCGTCTCCGTGCACATGGGCGACGACGGTCGCGTCACGAAGACCGCCCAGACGATGATCCAACTGGCCGACCGCCGCATCCTCGTCCAGACCAGCGTCACCCTCTCGCCCCAGACCGAGATCGTCCGCGCCTTCATGAACCGCAACCTCATCGCGCTCACCGCCCTCTTCCTCATCGCCCTGGGCCTCATGATCTACTTCATCCGCAAAACGCTCCGCCCCCTTGGCGAGCTCTCCGAATCCTGCGCACAGATCAGCGCCGGGAACCTCAAAGAAGTCGCGATGCGCAACAGCACCGGCGAGGTCCTCGCCCTCGAGCGCGCGTTCAACCGCATGGTCGCCTCCCTCAAGGATCAGGAACAGATGGAGAGCCGGCTCCGGCAGGCCCAACGCCTCTCCTCCATCGGCAACCTCGCCGCGGGCGTGGCCCACGACATCAGAAACCCCCTCAACGCCATCAAGCTGCTTGCCGGTCACGCCCTCGACACCCTCGCCGCTTCCGGGTCGAGCGCGGACGCCGAGCAGCGCGCCATCCGCCAGCTCAACACGATCCGCGCGGAGGTGCATCGCCTCGAGGAGATCGTCTCCGGCTTCCTCTCCCTCGCGCGCGAGAGCGAGCTTCAGCCCGAGGAAGTGCGCATCGATCAACTCATCGAGGAATGCATCCGCCTCGTCCGGAAAGACGCCGAAGACCGCCGCATCCGACTCATCGCCGAACTCCGCGCGGGCGACGCCTCGCTCACCCTCGACCCCAAACGATGGTCCCGCGCCATTCTCAACGTCCTCATCAACGCCATGGAGGCCTGCCCCCCCGACGGCCGCGTCCGCGTCTTCTCCCGACTGCGCGACGCAGACTGTCAGATCGAGATCCGCGATGACGGTCCGGGCATGTCGCGCGAAACATTGGAACACGCCTTCGACCCGTATTACACTACGAAGCCGACGGGAACCGGGCTTGGGTTGTCCATCACCCGGGGCATCGTCGAAGAACATGGGGGAACGATCGAGTTGAGCAGCGGCGAAGGCCCCGGCTGTCAGGTGCTGATCACCCTGCCGCTCACATCCCGCCAAAACCCGTAATCGTGCACATATTCACGATTCGCGCCCCAACTGCGATCCCCGTCTCGCACGGGTTCGTGCGGCGCTTGACCCGGATCGGCCGCTCCGGTCCGAAAGAGGGGGTTTATACATAGCAACAGCTTAGGCACGGATCGCGTCAACAGATACCCTAGAGCAACGCCCACAAGATAACGGGGGAGACCCGGCGGAGAGAACCTTGCGTACTCCCGCCTATTGTGATACGCTTCGCGAATCCGGGAGCCGGGTCCACGGTTCCCCCCTCGAAATGCAGTATCTTTGAGTGGCGCATGGAGTCCCCCAAGGGATCCGGTGTGTCCTTTTCGGGCCGCTCGCAACGGTGGAGGCACTACGCATGGCTGAGGCGCATTCAACACTGGTCAAGGAGGTCGTCGAGCAGTTCGGCGCGGATCGCTCCCGCTTGATGGACATCGCTCGCGCCCTCCACGGAAAGCTCGGACACCTGTCCGAGGACATCATCGGGGAGATCGCCGACGCGCTCGGCATCCACCGCGTGGAAGTCCGCGACATGGTCAGCTTCTACGCCTTCCTTTCCCGCTCCCCGAAAGGCAAGACCACCATCCGACTCTGCAACGCGGTCGTCGAGCGCATGAACGGCGCCGATGAAATCGCCCAAGCCTTCGAGGAGGCCCTCGGCATCCGTTTCGGGGAAACCACCCCCGACGGCGCCATCTCCCTCGAATACACCCCCTGCATGGGCATGAGCGACCAACCCCCCTCCGCCCTCGTCAACGGCGTCCCCATCACCGGCATCCGCAAAGCCGACGTTCCCGCCATCATCGACGCGATCAAGAAGGGCGGAGCCGTTCAGTCCCTCCCCGTCGCCGAGATCGAACTGAACCTGCGTCAGAGCGGGCCCGTCATCTTCGCGCCCATGGATCGCGGAGCGGCCGTCCGCCGCGCCGTCGACATGACCCCCGACGAGATCATCGCCACGATGAATACGGCCCGGTTGCGCGGACGCGGCGGCGCCGGCTTCCCCCTGGCGATGAAATGGGACTTCTGCCGCAAGGCCGAGGGCGACGCCCACTACATCATCTGCAATGCGGATGAAGGCGAACCCGGCACGTTCAAGGACCGCGTCATCCTCACCGAACAGCCCGACCTCGTCTTCGAAGGCATGACTGTCGCCGCGTTCGTGATCGGCGCCCGCGAAGGCTTCCTTTACCTCCGCGCCGAGTATGAGTACCTCCTGCCGCATCTCGAGCAGGTCCTCGCCCGACGCCGCAGACTCGGCCTCCTCGGCGAGAACATCTGCGGCCGCGAAGGCTTCAACTTCGACATCCGCATCCAGCTCGGCGCCGGCGCCTACATCTGCGGCGAGGAATCCGCGCTCATCGAGTCGCTCGAAGGCAAGCGCGGCGCCCCCCGCGATCGGCCCCCGTTCCCCGTGCAGAAGGGCTACCGCAACCAGCCCAGCTCCGTAAACAACGTCGAGACCCTCTGCTGCGCCGCCCGCATCATGGAAAAGGGCGCCGAGTGGTTCTCCTCCATCGGCACGCGCGACAGCACCGGCGCCAAGCTCCTCAGCGTCTCCGGCGACTGCGAGCGCCCCGGCGTCTATGAAGTGCCCTACGGCGCCACCGTCGCCACCGTGCTCAACATGGTCGGCGCGGAAGACGCCGCGGCCGTCCAGGTCGGCGGGCCCTCCGGCCAGTGCCTCGCGCCGCGCAACTTCGGCCGAAGCATCTCGTTCGAAGACATCCCCACCGGCGGATCCTTCATCGTCTTCGGCCCCCAGCGCAACATCCTCGAATCCATGCACCAGTTCATCGAGTTCTTCGTCGAGGAGTCCTGCGGATGGTGCGTCCCCTGCCGCGTCGG
This sequence comes from Candidatus Hydrogenedentes bacterium UBA6118, assembly GCA_002422525.1. Taxonomy (GTDB): domain Bacteria; phylum Hydrogenedentota; class Hydrogenedentia; order Hydrogenedentales; family SLHB01; genus UBA6118. The sequence goes on along the minus strand of DIWA01000015.1, from coordinate 89,657 downwards.
CGCCAAGCACCTCGACATCATCTTCCGCAAGATCCTCGACGGCAAGGGGACCCGCGCCGACTACCAGCAGCTTGAGCAGGTCTGCATGACCGTCAAGACGATGAGCCGCTGCGGCCTCGGGCAGACCGCCGCGAACCCCATCCTCACGACCATGCGGAACTTCCCCGAGCTCTACGATGCCCTGCTTCAGTCGGACGACTTCATCCCGTCGTTCGACCTGGACAAAGCGATCAAAGAGGGCTGCGAGATCACCGGTCGCACGCCTGCCTTGGAGGAACACCACGTATGAGCGACAAACCAGTCACCTTCACCATCGACGGCGTGGAGATCACGGCCAAGGCCGGGCAGACCATCCTGCAGGCGGCGGACGATGCCGGCATCTACATCCCCCGGCTCTGCTACCACCCCTCGCTGCCGCCCGGCGGCCACTGCCGCCTGTGCACGGTCAAGATTAACGGCCGCCCCGCCAGCTCGTGCACCTTCCCGGCCGATGAGGGCCTCGTCGTCGAGAACGACACCGAGGAGCTCAACGACCACCGCCGCCGCATCGTCGAGATGCTCTTCGTCGAGGGCAACCACTACTGCCCCACCTGCGAACACAGCGGCAACTGCGAGCTGCAGGCCATGGCCTATCGCCTGGGCCTGCTGGCGCCCACGCTTCCCTACTTCCGCTGCGAACGCGAACTCGACGCTTCCCACAAGGACGTCTACGTCGACCGCGACCGCTGCATCCTCTGCGGCCGATGCGCCCGCGCCTCCCGAGAGGTTGACCACAAGGTCGTCTTCGGCTTCGAAGGCCGCGGCGTCCATAAGCGCATCAGCGTCGACGCCCCCCACAACCTCGGCGAGACCAACCTCGCCGCCGCCGACAAGGCCGCCGAGGTCTGCCCCACGGGATGCATCATGCTCAAGCGCAAAGGCTTCGCCATCCCGGTGGGCCAACGCAAGTACGACCACGAACCCATCGGTTCCGAGATCGAACGGTCGCGCTCGGCCAAGTAATCGAAGAAAGGGGCTAGACTCATGGCCAAACCACTCGTTGCGACGGGCCACTTCACCGGTTGCTTCGGCTGCCACATGTCGATCCTCGACATCGACGAACGCATCCTCGACCTCGTCGAGCTCGTCGAATTCGACAAGTCGCCCATCAATGACATCAAACGCTTCTCCCGCCCCGTCGACATCGGACTCGTCGAGGGCGGGGTCAGCAACGACGAAAACGTCGAGTTCCTGCGCATGTTCCGCGAGAACTGCAAGATCCTCATCGCCCTCGGCGCTTGCGCCGTCACCGGCGGCGTCCCGTCGATCCGCAACACCGTGCCCCTGCGCGAGTGCCTGCAGGAAGCCTTTATCGACGGACCGACCGTGGTCGACGGCAAAATCCCGGACGATCCCGACATCCCCATCCTCCTGGACAAGGTCTACCCCTGCCACGAGGTGGTCAAGATCGACTACTTCCTGCCCGGCTGCCCGCCCTCAGCGGACGTGATCTGGGCCGCATTGACGGCGCTGCTTTCCGGCAAGCCGCTCGACCTACCCTACGAAATGGTCAAGTACGACTAAGCTCCACGGAGACCACAACTCATGGCAACTGCTGCTGATACGGGCAAAAGAAAGATCGTCATCAATCCCGTGACCCGCGTTGAAGGCCACGGCAAGGTGACCATTCACATCGACGCCGCCGGAAACGTGGAGCAAGCCCGGTTCCACATCATCGAGTTCCGCGGATTCGAACGCTTCGTGCAGGGGCGCTTCTATTGGGAAGCCCCCGTCATGGTGCAACGGCTGTGCGGCATCTGCCCCGTCAGCCACCACCTCTGCGCCGCGAAGGCCACCGACGTCATCGTCGGCGCCGATAAGCTCACTCCCGCCGCCGAGAAGATCCGCAGGCTCATGCACTACGGCCAGACCTTCCAGTCGCATGCCCTGCACTTCTTCCACCTCGCGTCGCCGGACCTCCTCTTCGGGTTCGACGCGCCCGTCGAGAAGCGCAACGTCATCGGCGTCATCCAGGCCTACCCCGATGTCGCCAAACAGGCCGTGCTCATGCGCAAGTACGGCCAGGAAGTCATCAAGGCGACCGCGGGCAAAAAGATCCACGGCACCGGCGCCATCCCGGGCGGCGTCAACAAGCCGCTCTCCATCGAAGAGCGCGACTTCCTGCTCAAGGACGCCGACACCATGGTCCAGTGGTCGGTCGAAGGCCTGGCGCTCTGCAAGAAGATCACCAAGGCCGGCGGCCAGACGCTGCTCGAGTTCGGCTCCTTCCCGTCCAACCATCTCAGCATCGTCCGCGAAGACGGCTGCATGGACCTCTACGACGGCAAGCTCCGCGCGAAAGATGCCGATGGCAACATCATCTTCGACCAGGTCGCTCCTGCCGACTACCTCAAGTACATCGGCGAGGAAGTCCGCCCCTGGAGCTACATGAAGTTCCCCTTCATCCGCTCCCTCGGAAAGGAAAACGGCTGGTACCGCGTCGGGCCGCTCGCCCGCGTCAACAACTGCGACTTCATCGACACGCCCCTCGCCGAACAGGAACGCCAGGAGTTCATGGCGCTCGGCGGCGGCAAGCCGATCAACGCCACCATGGCGTACCACTGGGCGCGCATGATCGAAACGCTGCACTCGGCTGAGAAGATCCGCGAACTGCTCAACGACCCCGATCTCCAGAGCGAAGACCTGGTGGTCGCCGGCGAGAAGCGGCCCGAGGGCATCGCCATTATCGAGGCCCCGCGCGGCACGCTCTTCCACCACTACGAGGTCAACAACCAGACCGACCAGATCACGCGCGCCAACCTCATCGTCTCCACCACCAACAACAACGAGGCGATGAACCGCGCCGTCAACGTCGTCGCGAAGCAGTACCTCGAAGGCAAGGAGATCACGGAAGGCCTCCTCAACCACGTCGAGGTCGGCATCCGCGCCTACGACCCCTGCCTGAGCTGCGCCACCCACGCCCTGGGCAAGATGCGGCTCCAGGTCCAGCTCGTCGGACCCGACGGCGAAGTCGTCGACGAGAAACTCCGCGGGTGACCAGCCCCGTGGCCACGGCGTACATCCTCGGATACGGGAACCCGGGCCGTCGCGACGACGGCCTGGGGCCCGCCCTGGTAGCCCGGCTCGAGAGCCTCCGCATCCCCGATGTAGTGCTCGACTCCGACTACCAGTTGAACATCGAAGACGGCGCGGCCATCGCCGGACACGACCACGTCCTGTTCGTCGATGCCGCCGAGAGCGGGCCCGAGCCCCTCGAGCTCAAGCCCGTGCGCCCCGCATCGTCTATCGAGTTCACGAGCCACGCGGTGTCCCCCGAGGCCATCCTCGCCATCTGCGAGGACCACTTCAGCGCCGCGCCCAAGGCGTGGACGCTGGGGATTCGCGGGTACGACTTCGACTTCGTCGAAGGCCTCACCCCGCGGGCCCAAGCCAACCTCGAAGAAGCTGTCGCGTTCGTCATCGAAAAGGTGCGAACGTGGAAGGAGACCAACTATGGATAGCGGTAGCCAGAAGAAAACGGTCCTCACCATCGACGACGATCCGGATATCCGCGCCGCGCTGCGGATGGTGCTCGAAGCCGAAGGCTTCATGGTCGGCGAAGCCGCCTCCGGCGAAGAAGGCGTTAAGATCGCCCAGCGCATCAATCCTGACGCCGTCATCGTCGACCTCATGATGGAGACGGTCGACGCGGGCGCCGTCGCCGCGCAGAAAATGAAGGATGCCGGGTACGCCGGACCCATCTACCTGCTCAGCAGCGCCGGCGACACCGTCCGCTACAACCTCGACGCGCGCGACCTCGGTCTGGCGGGCATCTTCCAGAAGCCCATCGATCCCAAGACCCTTGTTTCCACGATCAAGGCCAAGCTCGCCCAGTAAGCGCGGCCTCGGCCGCACTCTCTTGCAGCCGGAACGCAAGGCGCCGTTTTCCCCTTGCGTTCCGGCCTCGTTTTGCGCCGCCGTCTCCGTCCAGCTCGACGCCGGATTGTGGCCGACCGACGCCCCCTGCTATCATTGCCGCGCACACAGCCGGTCGAACCAACCGGGGGAACGCAGACGCCTCGTCGAGCGCACGCCGGCCCACTTGCCGTCAACGTCCGGCCCGGTGCATCCGTACGCATTCAAGACGCGGGAGCCGGGCCCAACGCGCGGCGCCGCCCGCCGGGTGCGCGACCTGGACGGAAAGACATGATCGAAGTCCAAAACCTCACCAAGTCCTATGGCCCCATCGCCGCCGTGCAGGACGTCTCGTTCCACGTGGCGCAAGGCGAGATCGTAGGCTTCCTCGGGCCCAACGCCGCGGGCAAGTCCACCACCATGCGCGTGCTCGCCGGCTACATGCCCGCCACGTCCGGAACCGCCCGAATCGCCGGGTTCGACGTCGCGACCGACCCCCTCGAGGTCAAGCGCCGCGTCGGCTACCTGCCCGAGAACGTCCCCCTCTATCCGGAGATGACCGTCCGCGGGTTCCTGCGCTACGCCGCCAGCGTCAAGGCCGTCGCGCGCGACCGCATCGGCGCCGAGATCGACCGCGTCCTCGAACACTGCGGCCTCGCCGACATGGGCCGCCGCACCATCCGCAACCTTTCGAAGGGCTACCGCCAGCGCGTGGGCCTCGCGCAGGCCCTCGTCAACAGCCCCCCGGTCCTCATCCTCGACGAGCCGACCGTCGGCCTGGACCCCCGCCAGATCATCGAGATCCGCAACATGATCGTGTCGCTCGCCGCCCAGCACACCATCCTCCTCAGTTCGCACATCCTGCCCGAGGTGGCCATGGTCTGCGGCCGCGTCCTCATCATCCATCAGGGCCGCCTCGTCGCCGAGGAGTCCATGGCCTCGCTCGCGGGCGCGGGCGCGGGGATGATCATCGAAATCGAGGCGACGGGAGACGAAGCGGCGATATTGGAAGCCCTGCGCGCCATTGCGGGGGTCGAGGACGCGAAGCGCGAGGGCGCCGACCGCTACGTCGTGCACGCCAAGCCCGGCGCCGACCCGCGCGTCCCCATCGGCCGCGCCCTCGTCTCCGGCGGCATCGGACTGCGATCGCTGACCACGCGACAGCGCACGCTCGAGGATGTGTTCGTGGAATCGATCACGAAGGAACCCAGGCCCGCCGGAGCCTCCGACGCAGAAAGGGAGTCTGCCTGATGCATGGGATGTGGGCGGTGTGCCGACGCGAGTTCGCGAGCTACTTCATCACACCGATGGGATACATCGTCGTCGGCGCCTATACGCTGATCACCGGGCTCGGGTTTGTCGCGAGTTTCCTCTATTTCTCGCGAATCACCCGATCCCCCGCCGACTTCAACTACCCCGCCGTGCCGGATCTTGAAGAGGTGATGCTCAGCCCCTATCTGGTTTTCACCGGCCAGGTCATGCTCTTCCTCGCCCCGCTGATCACCATGTGGCTGCTCGCGGAAGAGCGCAACCGCGGCACGATGGAGCTGTTGCTCACCTATCCCCTCCGCGATCGCGACATCATCCTTGGCAAGTATCTCGCCTCGCTGGGCGTCGCCCTGGTCATGATGAGCTCCGTGGCGGTTCATCTCGGCATCGTCGCATACTACGCCCCCGTCGAGCCGGCCGTGCTCATCTTCGGGCTCCTCGCCGTGTTCATGATGTCCGCCGCCTTCCTCAGCATCGGCCTGTTCGTGTCCTCCTTCACGCGGTCGCCCGTCAGCGCCGCCACCATCTCCTTCGGCGCCTTCTTCGTCTCCTACGTGCTCGGGTCCCTCGGCAAGGACCTCGCCGAAGGGAACCCCGCGCCCGACGCCTGGCCCGAACAAGCCCGCCTCGCCGTTGGGTTCTTCTACCGCGTCTTCCGACAACTCGTGCTCGAGCTGCCGATCGACGCCCACGCGCGCAACATGGCGCAAGGCATCGTTGAACCCCAAGACATTGCTTACTACCTGCTGGTCACCGGATTCTTCCTGTTCCTGACGTTCCGGGTGCTCGACGCGCGCAGATGGAGGGCGGTATCGTGAGACGCGAAGCGCGATTCACCTGGATCATCGGCATCCTCTCGATCATCCTGCTCGACATCGCCCTCAACTTCCTGCTGCTCAAGCAGACCCTGTTCACGGCGTGGGTGGTCGTGCCGGGCGCTCTCGGTCTCTTCCTCGGTCTCGTCTGGATGATCTTCAGCATGGCCAGGCTGTTCGGCGCTCCCGTCTCCGGCCGCTTCGGAGCCGGCGCAAGCGCCAACGCCGTGCTCGCCTCGGTCGTCGTCTTCCTCATCTGCATCGTGATCTTCGCCTTCGCCCGCAGCACCCAGGCCTCCTGGGACCTGACGCGCGAGGGACGCCAGGAGCTCGCCCCGCAGACCGTCCAGATCCTCGAGAGCCTCGACAAGGAGGTCGAGGTCTACGGCCTGTTCGTGTCGGCCGCCGACAGCGAGGTCGCCGTGTCGCGCGACAAGACCCGCCGCTTCCTCGAGCGGTGCCAAGCCCTCACCGGCTTCCTCAACGTGCGCTTCGTCGATCCCGAACGCGACCCGATGATCCTGGCGCAGCTCGGGCTCCGTCGCGTCTCGACCCAAGGCACCGTCGTGGTAAGGTGCGGCTCCCGCACGCGCGTGATCCCGTTCCAGGGCGTCAGTCCCCGCCTCGAAGAGCGCGACTTCACCAACAGCCTGATCAACGTCGTCCGCGACGCCGAACCGAAGGTCTACTTCCTGCAGGGCCATGGCGAACAGGACATCGGCGACCCCGATCCGAAGATCGGCTTCTCGGGCCTGCAGCAACTGCTCCAGGCCGAGTCGTACGTGATCGAACGCCTGACCATGACGCCCGCCGAGACCGCTATCCCCAGCGACTGCTCCATCCTCGTCATGCTCGGCCAGAACAAGGACCTGCATCCCTCCGAGATCCAGGCGCTCCAGGAATACGTCCAACGCGGCGGCCGCATCCTCACCTTCTTCGACTTCTGGATCGTCGACCGCCCCAACGGCGTCGCCGCCCATGAGCAGTTCCGCCCCTGGCTCGAACGCCGCTGCGGCGTCCGCGTCGGCGACGACGTCATCTTCTCCCGCGAACACCTCAGCGAAGTCTGGCTCGTGCCCGACTTCGGCGCCGCCGGCGGCGCCGAACGACGCGGCTCGTACAACGACGACCACCCGATCACCCGCTCGATGGCCCAGAACCTGCAACTCCGGGGCGGCGTGCGCAGCGTCGCGCTCACCGATCCCCTGCCGGATGGCATCGTCGGCGAAGAGCTCCTCTTCAGCACGCCCAACACCTGGGCCGAGACCAACCTCGACGAGCTGCGCGACCCCGATAATCCCCGCGTGAACCAGGACCCCGACGAACGCGCCGGTCCCGTGCCGATCGCCGCCGCCGTCACCATCCCGACCGAGACCCCCATAGGCGACACCGGCCTCACCCGCGACGCGCGCATCGTCGTCATGGGCAACCTCGACATGGCCGACAACCAGCACATCGTCAGCACGGGCAACCTCATCATGAACACCTTCGCCTGGCTGAGCGAGTCGGAGGAGTTGATCGGCATGCGCGCCGTCGGCGAAGAGAACCCCCCGATCATGATGACCCCCCTGGATGAGCAGATCGTCGCCTGGCTCGCCAGCCTCGGGCTGCTGCACGTCGTCGCGCTCGCCGGCATCGCCGTCTACTTCCTGCGGAGCAAGTATCAATGAAGCCTCGGACCACCATCGCCCTCCTCCTGGTCTTGCTGCTCCTGTGCCTGGCCTACTACGGCATGGTGCGCTACCGCGACGAGGCCAAGAAGCAGGTCATCGCCTCGCAACGCGTGTTCGCCTTCGAACCCGAGGATCTGCGTCAGGTCAGCGTGCAACAAGAGGACAAACGGCCCACGGTCGGCGTCCGTGACGACGACGGCGAATGGGCCATCACCGAACCGTACCCCCTCCGGGCCTACACCGCCCTCTGGAACCGCCTCAGCGAGCATCTCGCCGGCCTCCTCGCCCAGCGCATCGTGCTCGAAGACCCCTCGGACGAGGACCTCGAGGAGCGCGGGCTGCACGAGCCCACGCTTACCGTGCAGTGCGAGACCCGCGAAAACGAGACGCACACCGTCATCTTTGGAAAGGCCGGCCCGACCCAGACGAACCGCTACGCCCGCGTCGACGACGGCCCGGTGATTCTCGCCGACGAAGCTGCGTTCTTCGAGCTGAACCGCGACCTCTCGCTCCTGCGCTACCACTACATGGTCGACCCCGGCGACGCTGGCATCCAGGGCGTCGAGTTCGCGTGGATCTGGCAGGGCCTCCAAGGGGATGAACCGGATCCCGGAATCGAGCCCGGCGAGGAGTCCCTTGTCGTCGCCGTCGAACACCAGGGCGACGGCAACTGGCGCATGACCTCGCCCGCGCAGGGCCCCGCCGACATGCGCACGCTCGCCCAGCTCATCACCCTCCTCCAGAGCGAGCGCTGCCAGGGCTTCATCGATGAGCCCGAAGCCCTCTCCGACTACGGCCTCGACCCGCCCAGTGCGCGCCTCACCGTCAAGACCGGCCCCGACGCGCCCCCGCAGACGCTCTACTTCGGTTCCCTCGATCGTGAGGGCGAGCAGGCCCGCCTCTTCGCCAAACGCGCCGACGCCCCGGCCGTCTTCACCGTGGACGCCGGTATCCAGACCCTGTTCCCCAAGACGCCCGACGCCTACCGCGACCGGCGATACATCACGCAGCCCGTCGCCGGACTCCGCGAGCTGATCTACGAGCGCGACGGCGTCGCCGTGCACCTTGAGCGCCGCGACGACGACATGTGGTACATCACCCAGCCCATCCAGGAGAAGGCCGACCCCGTCGCCACGCCGACGTTCCTCAACGGCTTCACACGGCGCGAGGCCATTCGGTTCGCCGCCGCTCCCGACAACGGCTCCTACGGACTCAACCCGCCGCGCGTGCGCATCACGCTCGAGACCGGCGACGACCAGGAGCCCTCCGTGTTCGCCCTCGGCGCCCCCACCCCCGAAGGCGACGGCTGCTACGGCCTGCAAGACACCGGCGAGATCATCGTCGTCGGCCAGGACGACGCCGACATCCTCCTCAACATGGGCCTGACGGACTTCCGTCAGCGCCGACTCGTCGCGTTCCTGCCCGACGCCGCCGTTCGCATCGACCTGACCATCGACGACGTAGCGTACGTCTTCGAAAAGCCGACCCAGAGCTGGCGCATCCGTACGCCGGAGGACAAGGTCTGGGACCGCCAGAGCGACATGCGCGCCCTCATCGACGCGATCAGCGCCATCGAGGCGGGCAAGGTCGAGGCCGAACAGCGACCCGCCGACCTCGCGCCCTACGGCCTCGACGACCCGACGGTCATCTTGACCGTCACGGTGCAGGAGGAAGACGCGGACGCCCCGGTCGCTCTCCCGACCCTGCGCGTCGGCGCCGTCGCGCCCGACAACTCACGCGAACGCTTCGTCATCGTCGACAACCGCGCGGAGGTGTTCCGCATGGGCCAGGCCGCTATCGACGACATCCGCCAGGCCCTGCGCGGCATCCGCGATCGCTGAGCGCGTAACGCGAAGAGATGACACGGATCGGCGTCACGGGTCTCGCGCCCCTGACGCGTTCCGCCGCGTGTCCATCGCGCAGCCAAGAGAGGAGCTCGACGCCCCATGACTTTCCTGCTGATCTCCGTTGCTCTCTCCTTCGGTCTGTCCCAGGGCGACGCCTCGCCGCCGCCCATCGGCTTCGTCGTGCATCGCACGGCCCCGCACCATGAGGCCCTCTCGCGTTTCCCGGCGACCGCCGAACTCAGCGACGTCGTCCACTGGGACCTGCGGGAGCATCCGAAGGACGTGCTGCGCCTCGAAGACATCGCGCTGGACCCCGCCAAGTTCGACGACTGGTACGCCAACGTCGCCGCATCCGACCGCGTGGCCTATCCGATCATCGACACCTCCGTCCACCACACGAACATCCCCTGGCGTCAGGCGATGACCCGCGAGGTCGGCGAGAACTTCGTCGGGTTCGACAGCCGCGTCTGGGACTTCTCCTCCCTCCACTCGCCGCTTTTCCGCGAATCCGTCCGCCGCTATGCGCAGGCCGTGACCGACTGGGTCGCATCCCGCGACGAAGACCGCCGCATCGCCGGCTACCTGGGCGGCGCGGAGTGGTTCTACCCCGGTTCGCTGGACTACAGCCCGCTCGCGCTCCGCGCGTTCACCCAGTGGCTCGAAGCCAAGTACGGCGACATCGACGCCCTCAACGCCGCATGGGGCGCCGACTTCTCAGACTGGTCGGACGCCGACCCGCCCCGCCATTGGATGATCGGCGACCCGCGGGTCGGCATGCGCACCTTCGGCATCAACGGCGCCATCGACATGGGCTGGTTCTCGCCGTGGGTCCCCGTCACGCCCGGCGAGTTCTACGACGCATCGGCCCTGGGCACGCTCGAGGGCATCCCCGAAGGCCTCAGCGTGATGGCAGTCGTATGGTTCGACGCCGACGGCGGCTTGCTCCAAACCGACGCATACGCCCCCGACGCATACACCAGCCGCGTCGAGGCCCGCGTGCGGTGTCCGGAGCGCGCCGCCCATGCCGCCCTCCTCTTCAAGGCCATGGCCCCCGGCGCAGCCTGTTACAGATCCGCCGGCTTCCGCCTGGCCGGCACGGACAAGAACCTGCTCCCCCCGCCCGTCAGCACAGCCGACGGCGTCGACGGCTGGCATTTCGGCAAGTGGCACGGCGAAGGCCGCGGAAGGATCCAAATCGTGGACGACGTGGTCGTCGTCCAGATCGAGGTCGACCCCCAGCCCATGCCTTACGAAGCCACGGGCGTCGCGCTCGAGGACTTCGTCACCTTCTCGTTCGAGGCGATGGCCGCCTGGCTCGACGAGAGCGCGGCGTACATCAAGCGCCTCGACCCGACGCGGCCCGTCGTCAGCTACATCGGCTACATCTTCGGCCAGCCGGTCCTGTGGGAGTACGCGTCGATCGAGCAACGCCTCGACATCAGCCTGGCCAACACGCCGCGGATCGACGTGAACGGCTTCCAGATCTGCATCGCCGATGAGGACTTCACCTACGCCGCGGCGAACATCGACCTCGCCCGCAAGTACGGCAAGCCCATGTGGTGCACCGACCTCGTCGACTTCCCCTACGGCCACTACAGCGGCTTCCAGGCCATCTACCGCGGCAGCCTCGCCTGCGTGCAGCACGGCATGACCGGCTTCTTCTGGTACTGCTGGACCGGCGTGCCCGACTACTCCTACTTCGAGCACCTCACATCCGGCGAACTCACCCGTCTCCTCCGCGACGTGCGCGCCGCCTCCGAGGCGATCCAGGAACAGCGCCTGGTCACCCGCGCCGCGCAGCTCATGCCCGTCATGACCTACTCGCTGGCCGACCCCGGCGGTCGCAAGGGCGATCCGCTCGACAACGCCGGTCTGCACCATCTGCTGCAGGATTGCGGCGTCACCCCGGACGTCTACACGCCCTACGAGGTGGAACGCCGCGGCCCGGAGGCGTTCGACGGCTACGACGTCGTCTTCCTCTCGGACTGCCCCGTGCTGCCCGCGCCCGTGCATGCCGCGCTGGCCGCGTTCATCGCGCGCGGCGGCGTGCTCGTCGCGTCAGGACGGCTGCCGGAGCAAGACCTCGCCGGCGCCCCGCTGCCCGCGCTCGACCGTGCCTCGCGCCGCGTCATCCGCCTGGGCGACAGCGTCGGCCGCGCGTACTGGGGCAAGGTTCGCCTCGAAGCCGTTCACGGCAACACGCCGCCCGTCTACGTCGAGGTCGACGACCCCGCCCGCACGCCTTTCGCCCGCATGCAGGTCCGCAGGCGCCTTGCGGACGCCTTGACGAACGCCGGGGTCACCCTGCCGGTGCGGCTCGATCCCGACCGGGCCGACGTCCACGTGTCCGTGTTCCACGACGCCGCCGCGGGAAGTTACACCGTGTTCGCCCTGAACCGCGAAGACGGCCGGGCCCACAAGGCGACAGTCGACCTGGACCTGCCCGACATGCCGACCGCCGGCCGCGCATGGGCCGATTTCGACAAGCGCGGCGAGGTCGCCGTCGAGAACGGCCGGATCGCCCTGCCGGACTTCTCCCACGCGTGTCTCGTGCAGTTCGGCGGCGCCGACCCGGTCTCGGCGCAAGACTGACGGAAGGTCCCGGTACGATCGCAAATGGCACGACGATACGATCCCCGGTACGATCATGGATGGCTTGATTCATCGGTTTGACTTCGCCGCCGCCGTTCGGGTATAAATCCAACTCCTGTAACGTGGACTTCCGCGCGAGAACCCCGTCTGTTCCGCGCGTGACGGAGACCGACCATGGCAAAAGCAAAAGGCAACCGCGTCCAGGTCACGCTCGAGTGCACGGAAGCCCCCGGCACCTCGCGCTACACGACCATGAAGAACGTCAAGAACAGCACGGGCCGCCTCGAGTTGAGGAAGTACAACCCGAAGCTGCGCAAGCACACGCTGCACCGCGAGAAGAAGTAGCCCGCGCCCTATCGTTCAACAGATCTCGGCCCGACCGGACGCCGTCCGTGTCGGGCCGTTTCCATGCGCTGCGAGTCGCTCGCCTACTCCGTCGACGGCTGGATAAGCACGAACGCGCAGTCCAACCCCTGCCCCGACTGCGCCGGGCGCAGATGCGTCAACTGATGCAGCACCACCAGATTGTCGCTGAACAGCTCATACAGCAAGTCCACCAGCTCCTTCATGCTCACGCCCGTCAGCGAGATCTGCACCGCCTGCGCATTCGCCATGAGCCGCGGCTGACTCTGCAACTCCGCCCGGTCCGTCAGGTTCGCCGTCTGGATCGCCCGCGTCACGGTCGAGAACAGGTTTGATCCTTCCCGCACCGCGAGCAACTGCTCCACCGCTTCCCGGTCGGAACGCGATTCCATGACTTGCCGATGCATCGTCTGAGCCTGCGCCAACGCCCGTTGCGCGGCGATAACCCGCGTGCGCGACTGCTGGTAAGCCTCCAGCGGGCCGCTGATCAGGTAGTACCCGACGATCAGCACGGCGGCCGCGGCCCCGCCCGCGACGACGATCCGCTCTCGCTTCTCCAGTTGCGGTAGTTTCACCCTTGCGTACTCCGGTCTCTGTCGCCCGTCACGTCGACGCCGTGATCGTGAAGGTCGTCTTTCCCTGCCGTTGGGAGATCGTCGGCTCCCCTGTCACCTTGAGCACCTTCGACTGTCGCAGCTTCTCCAGCTCCTGCTCGAAGGCCCCCGGATCCGTCAGCTCGCCCACGATGCTCACCTGCTGGCTCCGTTCCCTGCTCGAACGCACCCGCAGCTCCGTCAGCAGAATCTTGTCCGCCGACAGATGCGTACTGATCTCGTTCAGAATATCCAACAGCGTCGGCCGCGTCAGAATCGCCGTGTTCAGCTCGCTCGACTGCTTCGTGTGTTCATCGAAGTCCCGCCGCATCAGCGCCAGCGTCCGCACGCCGCCGATGTCCATCGGCGGCCGTCCGGCCTGCGCATCGGGCGAATCCGGAAACGCCTCCGTGTACAGCCGCCAGATCTCCTCGCCTGCCCGCTCAATCCGCTGCACGTTGCTCGTATAGTCCACGTAGCAGTACCCTGCGTAGCTCAGGCACAGGATCGCCGCCATCGCCAGCGTGAACGCCGCCAGACCCCCCACGCCCTGCAGCACATTGCGCGGCGCCAGCTCTCCGCGCCGGAAGTTCAGCGCCGGACCCCCGCCCGCCGCCGAGAAGGCCATTCCCGCCAGCGATTCCCAGACGTTCGGGCCGGCCTCCGCCGCCTCCTCGACATCCCCCTCCGCCGAACGCTTCCGCGCGCTTTTCGGCTTCTTCTCCTGATACCGGACGACCTCGCTCAAGTCCGTCCACGCCACCGGCGCGTTCAACGACTCGCCCAGCATGCCTTCCAGGTCCGGGTCCGGCGCCAGGCCCGTCACATGCACGCCCGCGAGCGGTTCCTTGGCGCGGGACAGCGTCAGAAACGCCCGCACCAGGTTCGTGATCTCGCGCGCGACCACCCGGGGCGCCTCCCGCACGGACGCCGCGGTGACATCCGCCATCGGCCGCATGAACGCCACGTGTCGATCCGCCAACACGACCAGCGTCGCGCCCCGCTCCTGGAAATGCACCAGCGCGTTCAGGCCCTTCACCTGTTTCCGGCCGCACAGCCACAGCGCCGTCAGTCCCAGCGCGTCCAGGCCGATGCCCTCCGGCTCCACGCCCGCGCCTCGCAACGCCGCCAGCCCCCGGTCCAGAACGGCGCGACGCATCCCCACCGCGAGCACTTCCGTCTGACCCTCGACCTCGCGGATCGGCAAGTGGTCCACCGCCAGCTCCTCGATCGGAAACGCCAGGTACGGCTCCAGCTCGAACTGCACCGCCGCCGCCACCCGCCGCGCACCCTTCACGGGGATCCGCAGCACGCGCACCACGCTGTCCAGGCTGCTTGCGCTCAGCACATAGCAGTTCGGCATGGACGACAGACCGCGCACTGCGTTCCACACCGCATCGACCGCGGGATCCGCGCCTTCCTCATCCGTCGAACCGCCGATCGGCGTCTCGATGCGGTCCAGCATCGTCGGCGCCGCGCCGCCCGTCTGCACGACGCACGCACGCACCCGGTCCTCCAGAATCTGGATCACCCCTATCTTCGCGCTGACTTTCACTGCACCGTTCTCCAGTCAAGAATGCGGAATCCGCCGGGGATCGCGGGATCGCGCCACACGTACGCAGTCACCCGGACCTTGCAGTCATTCACCATGCCGTCGCCATGAACCCGGTAGCAGTACCCCGCCACCGTCGCCGGCTGCTCAAGCTCCATTGGAATCCCGCTCTCCCCCGAGGGGTTCGCCGTCTGGGTCGGCAAGATGCCCCGCGCCTGAAGATCCTGCACGGATTCAAACGGGGCCTCTTCACGCGCTTGAATCACAATCTCTCCCAAGCCCGGGCGGCCCAACGCCTCGCCGAACGCGTCCAGCAGCTCCCGGCGCGCCGTGTTCACGTTCACCTTGCCGCTCGGGTCCCCATGCACCGTCAGCAGCTCCGTCAACGGCGTCTGGTCCTGCGCCGGGTCTCCGAAGAACAGGTCCGGCGTCACCCCCCGCACCATCAGCAGCTCCTCGATCGAGTCCAGCGGCGCGTTCTTGCACCCTACTGAGACCTCCATGCCCATGTAGTAGTCGGCCTCCGCCCCCGTCGTCCGCTGTTCGTCATCCGGATCGATCCAATCGAGGATCGCGTCCACCGGATCCTCCTCCGCGCCCCTTGCAATGAACAACGCCCGCAACGCATCCTCCACCACCGGGCGCGTCTCGCCGTCCGCACGCAGCAGCGCGTTCACGTTCAGCTTGCCGAACTCGTCCGTCACGGAGCACCGCAGCACCCCGTCCTCATAGTCCTCATAGGGAACGCCCCCCGCCCATACATCCGTCAGCGCGTCGAACTCCGGCCCGCTCACGCCGTCCAGGTTGTCCATATCATCCAGCAACAGCGACATGCCCAGCGCCGCCGCGGACTCCGCCGCAAGCTGGGCCCGAAACTGCGCGCTGCGGTTCCCGATCAACGACGCCTCCACCCGCACCTCATAGGCGTAGTCGACGATGATCGCCGAGAGCAGCGCCACCACCAGCAACGCCATCAGCAACGCCATGCCTTCATCCCGTCGACCGTGTCGCGCGGCTGCCTTCCTCACTGCTCGCCGCCTCCCATCGGAATGTCGAACGTAAACGTCTGGAACGGCGCGCCAGTCTGGCCGCTCGGACGGCCCTGCACCCCCTCGGCGTCCCCTTCGGCTCCGTCGCCTCCATACGCGCCATCCGCGCCTATGCCGCCCGCGCCGCCGCCCTGCGCCATCGGAAGCTGGCGCTGGTCCTCGAACACGCCCACGCCCGCCGGCAACGTAACGATCATCTCGAACTCCGGATCCTCGAGCTCGTCGTAGTTCTTGTCCCGCTCCCGCTCCAGATACGCCTCCGTCCGTGCGAAATTCACCCGAACCCGCAGCGCCCACGGCAACCGCCCGACCGCCAGGCTGTCCCACTCATCCACCCACTGCTCGCCGTCGAAGTACCGCACATCGAACGAACGGATCGGCACGTCCCAGTGAGGCGACTCGTACCCTTCGGCCGGCGTGAAATACCCCGTCTCCTCATCGAGCGACTGGACATTCCCGGCGAGCAGCGGCGTCTCCGTCACCCGCAGTCGAGCGTGCCGGCCCCGCAGTTCCGCCGCCAGCCCCGTCAACGCGTCCGCCGCTTCGTCATTCTCATCATCATCATCCCACGACAGCTCCATCTCAGAATCCCGCGGCTCCAGCACCTCATAGCGCACTTCCTTGAGATCGCCGGGCAACGTCAGCCCGCCGATCAATGAAGCCGTCGAGATGAACCGCAACGAATCCTTCGCCCCGTCGATGCCGTCCTCGTTCACCCCGAGAAACTGGAACGCCTCCGCCGTGTAGCTCAGATCCACGTACGCCGTCGCGATGTTCGTCCGCAGACTCTGCCCGAGGAACTGCCGCAGCCGCACCTCCTCCGTCACCGTGCGCGTCGCGTCGATCGTCCGCGTCACGCCCGAGAACGACGCATACACGATCGCCGTGATCACCACGAGGATCGACAGGGAGATCAGCAACTCCAGCAGCGTGAAACCCTTCGCGGGCGCACACGAGCCCGCACGCGTCGTCATCGCTATCATCCCGGGCTCGGCAGGAACAGCAGAAGACGAACCTGCCGCGTTTCGGTCGGCCCTTCGACCTCGACCAGCAACTCGAGCAGCTCCGGCCGCGTGTCATCCATGGCCGCGGCCTCAAACCGGTATGCATAGCCCGGATACCGCTTCCCCATCGTGTCCGATCCGGACAGATTGCCCGCCGCCGTCTCGAGTTTCGCAATACCGGTCGCCCGTTCCAGCATCTCCGTGAACTGCACTTCCTCGCGCGCCGCATCGAACAGCCGCAACGTGCCGTAGTGCGCCTCCAAGAGCACGAACAGCGCCGTGCCCAGTATCGCCAGCGCCGCCATGATCTCGACCAGCGTGAACCCTTCGGCCGCTGCGCCTCGCCGTTCCCGACCCCGCCGCATCATGACCCCGTCTCCGCCCGAGGCGCCTCCGCGATTCGGGCCCCGCCCGTAATCGCGTCCCACGCTACGACGTACCGATCGCCCCGCTCGTTCTCCAGCGTGAACTCGATCGCCTCCGTCAGCCCCAGCGGCGTCACGTCGATCTCCACCAGACCGCTCGCGTACACCCGCGGCCCGACCTCGATCGCCGCGAACCGCACCCCCTCCGGCAGCGTGCCCCGCTCAAGCAGGGCCGTCTTCAGCTCCTCAAGCGACTCGTCCTCATCGGTGTCCAGGCTGAATTCCTTCTCGAACAGCGGATCCAGGTCGTCGAACAGCCCGTCGCCCGGCACGTTCCGCGCCTTCGCCGTCGTCGCCATCCGCACGAACCGCTCGAACTGCACCGCCAGCTCTTCCCCACGCAACGCGTCCTCCTGGGCCGCGTCCATATACTGGTTCGGGTTGTAGGCGTCGCGCTCCGATCCCGACCGCGTCGCGAACGCGCCCTCGTCGAACAGGTCGCCGTCCTCGAACAGACCCTCGTCTTCGTCGGGCAGCCACCGGAGCGACCAGTACTCGCCGGCGTCCATGTCGATCCGGAACGTCACCGGCTCGCGCACCATCGCGCAGTGCGCCACCAGCGACCGCCCGTACCCCGCGATCCGTCGCGCGGACCCTTCCAGCTCGCTGAACGCGATCATCGGCACGAAACGAGGCAGCGCCAGCGCCAGCACGATCGTGATGATGAACATGACGAGCCCCAGCTCAATCAGCGTGAAGCCGCCGGCCCGCCCGCGTCTGTCTGTCACTGCATCGTCCATGGCCCGCCTCGCGCGGTCGTCAGTTCCGAGTGCCCTGCAGGTTGTAGCTCACGATGTCCGCCGCGAAGTCCGTACCGCCCGGCGCCCCGTCCTCGCCATAGGAGATGATCTCGAAGTCGTGCCCCTCGCTGCCCGGCGACGCATACACATAGGGGTTGTTCCAGGGGTCGAGCGGGATCACGTCCTGCTCGAGGAAGTTCTCATACTCGTTATTGACCAACGCTTCGAGCCCCTCGCTGGTCGACGGATAGCTCCCCGTCTTCAGCTTGAACATCTCGAGCGCCTGCTTCAGCGAGTGGATCTGCGCCTTCGCCGCGGCCACCTTGGCATCGTCGGTGCGGGCCACGAACTTCGGCACCACCAACGCCGCCAGCAGCCCGATGATCACGATCACCACCATCAGCTCGACCAGGGTGAAACCCGAGATCCCCGATCCGCTTCGCCGTTTTCGGTTCTCCATGCGTTACCTCTCTTTTTCCCTTGGCCCGCGCGTCGCGGCCAAGCCGTCAGAATCCGCTGCTCATGTCCATGATCGGCAGCAGGATCGCGATTACCAGGAACCCGACGATCAGCGCCATCACCACGATCATCGCCGGTTCGAGCAGACTCACCAGACCGTCTACGCTCATCTCCACTTCGTCGTCGTAGGTGTCCGCCACCTTGAGCAGCATCCCTTCGAGTTCGCCGCTGCGTTGTCCCAGCTCGATCATGCTCAGCATCATCGACGGGAACACCCCCATCTCCCGCAGCGGCACCGCGAGGTCCTTGCCGCGCCGTACGTTCGCCTTCACGTCCTCCATCGAGGACTCAATCACTGCGTTGCCTACGACGGACTTCACCACTTCGAGCGCCGTCATCATCGTCAGCCCGCTGCTCAGCATCGTGCCCAGCGTCCGCGCGATGCGGCCGCTGATGATCTTCACGTACAACGGCCCATACAGCGGCGCGCGCAGTTTCAGCCGGTCCCACTGCAGGCGCCCCGCCGGACGTCGCACCCACATCCGCCACAACGCAAACGACCCGACCACCGCCAGGACCAACGCCGGCCAGTAGTTCCCGACAAACCGAGACACGCCGATCAGGAAATCGGTGATCGCCGGCAGTTCCCGCCCTTGCTTGTCGAAGAGCGCCGTGATCTTCGGCACGATCACCACCATCATGAACGAGACCACGCTCACGCCCACGACCGCCATGAACGCCGGATACATCATCGTGCTGCGGAGCCGCCGCGACAGCCGCACCTGTCGCTCCTGCATGTCCGCCAGCCGGAACAGCACCTGCTCCAACGCCCCGCTGGCCTCGCCCGCGCCGACCATGTTGATGTACAACTCGGAGAACACCCGCCGGTGCGCGCCCAGCGCATCCGCCATCCGCGCGCCCGTGTTCACCCGGTCGCGAATGTCGTAAATGATCTTCTTCAGCCGCACGTTCGCCGTCTGCTCGATCAGCGCCGACAGCGCCTCGACCAACGGCATCCCCGCCTGCAACAACACCGCCATCTGCCGCGTCATCACAGACACTTCGTGCTGCGGAACGCGCCCGAATCCCCCCGCCGGCGCCTTGCCCGACCCGTTCGCCGACCTCGCACGCCCCGCCGGCTTCGCCCCGCCGCCGCCGAACGACTCCGATACCGCCGTCGGCATCATGTCCTGTTCGCGCAGTTTGCGTCGCGCCGCCGCAGGCGAGTCGGCGTCGATCACGCCCTTCACCCGCTTGCCCGAGCTCCGCGCTATGGCCTGGTATTCATAGACCGCCATCGCCCGGCTCCGGAAGCTCCTCGAGGATATCGTCGCGCGTCACCCGCAACACCTCCTCGATGGTCGAAACGCCGCGCATCACCTTGGCCGCCCCGTCCTCGCGCAGCGTGCGCATGCCATACTTCTTCGCCTCGCGCTTGATCTGGTTCGAGTCCGCCCCCCGCAACGCCAGATTCTGTACGCGCGGCGTCATCACCAGCAGCTCGAAGATCCCCGTCCGGCCGTAATAGCCCCGGTTCTGGCACTTCGCGCAGCCCCGCCCCCGATACGCCGACTTGCCCCGCGCCTGCTCCTCGGTCAGCCCGAGCTCAAGCAGACTCTCGAGATCCGGCTCGTACGCTTCCCTGCAGTCCGGGCAGATGTTCCGCACAAGCCGTTGCGCCATGATCGCAATCGTCGACGACGTCACCAGGAACGGCTCGATCCCCATGTTCACCAGCCGCGTGATCGCCCCCGCGCTGTCGTTCGTGTGGAGCGTCGAGAACACCAGGTGCCCCGTCAGCGATGCGTGCACCGCCATGTCGGCCGTCTCGAGATCGCGAATCTCGCCCACCAGAATCACATCGGGGTCCTGCCGCAGAATGCTCCGCAGCGCGTGCGCGAAGGTCAGCCCGATCTTCGGCTTCACCTCAATCTGGCCCACCCCCGACATCTGATACTCGACCGGGTCCTCGACCGTGATCACATTGATATCCGGCGACAGCACCCGCTGCAGACAGGCGTATAGCGTCGTCGATTTTCCCGAGCCCGTCGGGCCCGTCACCAGCATGATCCCGTGCGGGCTCCGCAACAGCTTGTCGACCAGCTCGTAGTCCTGTCGCGCCATCCCCAGCTCTTCGAGCCCGAAAAGGAAGCTGCCCTTCTCCAGGATACGCATCACCACGCGCTCGCCGTGCTGAATCGGGATCACCGACACGCGAATGTCGATCTCCTTCCCGCTCAGCCGGATCTTGATGCGCCCGTCCTGCGGAAGCCGATGCTCCGCGATGTTCAGCCGCGCCATGATCTTGATGCGCGACACCACCGCCGCCTGTTGCGACTTCGGCACGTTGAACTTGTCGTAGAGCACGCCGTCGATGCGATACCGCACCTTCACCTCGCGCTCGAACGGCTCGATGTGAATGTCCGACGCGCGCTCGCGCACCGCCCCCGAGATCAGCAGGTTGATCAGCTTGATGATCGGCGCTTCGTTCGCCAGGTCCAGCAGGTCGCGATCGCCGTCCATCAGGTCGATCGACCCCGGCTCATCGTCGTCATGCTCGTCCAGCACGATGCTGTCCAGCATGTCCGCCGCGTTCTCGCCCTGCTGGTCAAAGTACCCGTCGATCACCGCCTGGATATCTTCCCGACGACACAGCACCGGCGTCACCGGCCCGCCCAACAGCAGCCGCAGATCGTCCAGCAACGGCAGGTTCGCCGGATCGTTCAGCGCCACGTAGTACGCCGAGCCGTTCTTGCGCAGCGGCACCATGTGGTACTCGCGGATGAACCCGATCGGCGCCCGCGTCGTCAGCGACGAGTCGAGCTGCTCGCGAATCCCCGTCTCGAACGGGATCCCGAACTGCTCGCTCAGCGCTTCCAACAGCTCATCCTCTTCGATATACCCGAGATCCAACAGCAGCTCGCCGATCCGCTTCGGGCGGATCTTCTGCAGCTCAAGCGCCTCGTCCACCTGCTCCGGATGCAGGCGGCCGTTACGCACGAGAATCTCGCAGATCCGGCTCTCGGCCATCTCAACCATGGCGGCTACCGCAGTTCCCCTCGATCAAACTCGTTTGTGCGCAGACGCTCCACGCGCGACCCGCTCGGATGGTGCTGCGTGCGCGTCTCGTGACGTCGCCGGATCCGTTCCACAAACCCTTGCTCAAACACGACATCCGCATTCGCCTCTCCGAACTCGTCCAGTCGGTAGTCCGTGATCCGGTCCGTGTCGACCCCCTCCTTGATCACGTGCGGGGTCACCAACACCACGAGGTTGCGCTTGCTCCGTTGGTCGTTCTTCCGCCGAAACAGCCACCCGACCACCGGCACATCGCCGAAATACGGCGTCTGTCGCGTCGACCGATCGATGCTCTCGCTGATCAGACCGCCCACAACCGCCGTCGATCCATCGCGCACGATCAGCGGCGTCTGGATGTTCGACTTCGAGAACGTCGGGCCCACAATGTTCGGATCCGCCCCCACCGAGCTCTGGATCGGCTGCGACACTTCCACCTCCAGCTCCAGGAAGATGTTGTCGCCCTCGCTGATCTGCGGCTGCACCGTCATCTTGATGCCGACGTCCTTGCGCTCGATCCGGCTGTAAACGCTGCTGTTCGACGCGCTCTGGTTCAGCGAGGACTGCGTCCCCGTTGTCACCGGCACCTCCTGACCGATCGTCACCTTCCCTTCCTCGTTGTCCACCGTCGTCAGCAACGGCTGCGACAACACGTCCAGGTCCGTGATTGAGTCCAGCGCCGTCAGCAACAGCGGGATCTTTGGGAACGCCTGCAGCGTCAATGCGCCGTCCTCGCCCGCCACCGGCAGATACACCACGCCGTCCAGCACGCCGGTCGTCAACACCGGACTGTCCGATCCGCCCACGCCCGCCAGCGGCCCGTTCGCCATGATGTTCGCCAACGAGATCACGTTATTCAGCGCGAATCCGTCTTCCGCGCTCAACGAGCTCAGCTCAACCCCGAGCTGGTAGCGATCCTGGATGTTGACCTCCATGATCAACGCTTCGATGTGCACCTGACGTCGCGCCACATCCAACTGCGCGATCAGCTCCTTGATCACCTCGTAGTCCTGCGGCGCCGCAACGACCAACAGCGACTTCGTCTCCGGATACGCCTCGACCAGCACCTTCTTCTCGAACGGCTGCACCTCGGTGATCGCCGCCTGCGCGTCGCCCCCTCCCTGGTCCGACGCCGCCCGCGGCGTCAGCCCGATCACCGCGTTCAGCTTCTCCGCCACCGACTCCGCGTCCGCGTTCAGCAACGGATACACGTGCAGGTTGTTCGCCTCGATCGGCGTCTGCACGTCCAGCCGATCCACCAGCGATCGCACCTGCTGCATCAGCGACTCGTTCGCCCGCACGATCAGCATGTTCAGCCGATCCACCGCCACGATCTGCAACACCGGCTCCTCGGATCCGATGATCGTCTGCTGCGCCTGCGCGCTCACCGGCGTCCGCACCGTCGGCCGCACCGGTTGCGGGGCCCGCGCCCGAGCCACCGCTGCCGCCCGATCCCCTGCGACGCCCTCGTCGCCCATCAACACTTCCCGGATCTGCTCCGCCACCACTTCCGCCCGCGCGTAATCCAGCGTGAACGTCTCCATGACCACTTCCGACCCGGGCACGTCAATCTCGGCGAGGAACGTCAGCATGTTCTCAATGCCCCGCGCATTGTCCGACAGGATCAGCGTGTTCGTCGGCCCGTAGGCGTCCACCGTCGCCGTCCGCGATCCGAGCCGCGGCAGCAGGCGCGCAAGCTCCTCGGCCGACGCATACCGCACCGGCACGATGTGCGTCACGAAATCGTCATACCGCGCCGTCGACTCCGTCGACCCGACCACCAGCGGCGCATTCTCGCCCTCCTCGTCAATCGGTCGAATCTTGATCAGCTTCCCGTCCAGCGTGTCGCGCATCGTGAAGCCGTGCGTGACGAGCACCGCCTGCAGCACGTCCAGCAGCATGTTCGCGGGAACCGGAGCGTGCGAGATCAACGTCACGGGGATCGCGCCGATCTGCGGGTCGAGCAGAAAGTTCCGTCCGGTCGCCGCGCCGATCGCCTTCACGATCTCCTGCAGCTCCACCCCCTCATAGTCGATGCTCACCGGCTCCGTCGCCGCCGCCCCTTCTTTCGGTCGGTACGGGTTCGGCTCCGCCGCGGCCCCCGGGGCCGCCGGGGTCGTCCCAGGCCGCACCTGGGTCGGTTGTACGCGCGAAGGCCGGATCGGCTGCGGGCGCGCCGGCGGCGCCGGCCGTTGCGGCGCCACAGGCCGCAACACAGGCTCCTCCTCCTCGACGTACTCCTCGTACTCCGCCCCCTCGTCCACCTCCGCCTGCGGATCCGGCTCGATGTACTCCTCCTCGTAGTACGGTTCGTCGTCCTGCGCCCAGGCGCGCTCCGCCGGAACCCACGCAACCCATCCCGCCGTCAACGCCAACGCGGTCGCGACCGCGACAAGCCCGACGCCGGTCCGCCGCCCGATCCTCCTCGCGCGTCGCGCCCACGCATACGGATCTCGATAGTTCAGCATTCCACGTCCCCAGTCACTCCACCCGCACGACGAGTGTCTGTTCTCGGCCATTCCGCTCTATCGTCAGCCAGTGGCTGCTCGAATTCTGAAAACGGTTGATCACTTCCAGCGCACGTTGTTCGCTGTCGATCTGCACCCCGTTGATCTTCTTGACGACGTCCCCGCTCTGGAACCCGAACCGCTGCGCCAGCGGCACCTTGTCGATATTCGGCGACGTGATGCCCTTCACGTTCCCCGCCTCGTCCCGCACAAGCTGCGGACTCACCTGCGCGTAGAACTCCGCGAAGTTCATTGACTCCAGCTCGCGCTGCGTGTCGAGCCGGTTCACCACCACCTGGTTCGCCCCGGCCGGACTCCGTCCCGCGGGCCGCGCACTCGCCGCGCTCCGCGTCTCGGACGCCGCCACCTGCAAGTCCTCCTGCGCCAGCTCCTCCAGAGCCCCGGTCGACTCGTTGTACAACACGACCCGGCGCTTGTGCACCTCGCGCAGCACGTACCCATCCTTCACCGGCTGGTTCAGATAGTACGTCTGCTTCACGCGCGTCGTCACATCCTCGATCACCGCCGTCGCCAGCGGATCCTCGGGATCCAGCGCGAGCGTCCCGTACAGCTTCAGCGGCAGCGTCGTCGGGCGCAACGGCTGCTCCTCGACCACCGCCTCCTCCACCGGATCTTCGCGCGTCACGTCCGCCGCCGGACCGTAGAGATTGCCTGCGATGATCCCGTCGTAGTCCCCGCGTTCCGCCGGCTTGCGCAACACGCCCACATCCGTCGAGGTCTCAACCCGCTCCACAGGCGCCGCCGTCACCGCGTCATCCCCAAGGATCCGCGCCATCACAAAGTACGCCATCACGACGACCAGTCCCGCCAAGACCAAGTCCGTCGCGATCAACGCCTGTCGGATAAGCAGACCGCGCAACATGATTTCGTCGATAACTCCAGCCAAGGTACGCCGCAAACGACACCCCGTCGCCTGCGTCGGCGCACTCCATCCCGGCCGCGCGCTACGCGCTCGGCGGCAGACCCACGCATGCGCCGAATCGCCCCCGGGATGATCACCCGCTTCGGGAACGCGCCCTGCCCGCACGCGGTTGACGCCGTTCGGGTTACGGGCGCGGTTGCCAGTGTATCCCTTCGCCGCGACGCGCTACAAAACCCCGCGCTCCCCCCGCCCCCGCACACACACAACGCGGCGGCCCCAGAACCCCTGAGACCGCCGCGATCAACTACTTACCAGCTCGTTCGACTCGGCCGCCGCACCGACGTCCGCCCTACTCGTCGGACACCGTCCGCGCCGCCTCCTCGTTCGCGGCCTGCTCCGCCGCCACGGACTCCAGATACGCCTTGAACGCGTCCAGGTCCACGCCCTGCGCCGGGCCGTCTTCCGACGCCTCGGCTCCGTCACGCTTCTCTATCGTCGGCCGCGCTCTATCCAGGCCCAGCTTCGCCAGCGCCGTCGAACCCACGACGTACTTCTTGCCCGTCTCCTCGTCCGTCTTCACCTCGAACTTCCCGCCGACGCCGTACACCGCCATGTGGCCGAACACCGCGTTCCGCTTCATCAGCACGACGACCTCCTCGCCCTGCCGCCAGCGCGGATACTGCGGTACATACGTCGTGACGCCGTTCACTTCGCCGCCAATCTGGCTGAAATGCAGCGTCCCCGTACGATTCAACGCGCCCTTCATCGTGTCCTCGATCTCGATCGAGACGTCCGTGATGATCTGCCCGTTGTCGTTCATCCGGCACTGCAGCGACGTCACTTCACCGGTCAGAATGTCATCGCTCAGCGAGACCGCCTTCTCGATCGAATAGTCGATCGCCTGCGCGTCCGCCGTGCCGCCCGCGAACACGATCGCGGCAGCAAGGATCAATCCCGCCGCGACGCCCGCGCGTACGACCCGCCGCCGCATCGCGAAGGCCGCGCCGATCGCCGCCAACAACAGCGCCGCGAGCATCCGCGCATGCGCGATGCCCCATTCCGTCAGCTCCGCCATCGCCTGCGCCGTCCTCATCGCAATCGGGTACTCCATCAGGAACGCGCTCATCGTCGGCGCCATCCGGTAGTAGGCGTCCGCCGCGGCCGCGCCCAGCGCATTCGTCAGCAACACGTCGTCGCGGAACTGCCGCAACAGCCGCGGACCGTTCTGCGTCTTCGCCAGCCGCGCCGCGAGCGTCAACGGACACACGTTCTGCGCATCCGACTCGCCGAACATCGGCCGCGTTCCCGGCAGCATCTGATCGAGCGTGCGCCCCGACACCGCGCTCACCACTTCCGCGCGCACCGGATCGTACATCAGCGGCGTGCCCTCATCATGCCGGTCCCGGCTCATGATATTCTCGCCGCCTTCCAGGAACGTCTGATGCGGGTAGTTCGTCGAGAACGCAAACCCGCCGCCGCCCGCGTACAGCCCGTTGTGCAGCGAGTCGAAGAAGTCCGCCGTGAACCCCTCCGGCGGCTCCAGCTCGCTCAGCGTAAGCGTATACGACGCGGTGAACGGCACGGCCGTCGGCGACTCGATCTGCCGGAACAGGTTGTACAGTCGGAAGAACCCGGAGAACTGCGCCTGGTTCTCATACATCCCCGTCAGCGTGCTGAACATCGGTACGCGCGGCGTGTTCGCGTTGTCGTCCACGTCACACCAGGCCTCGATGAACCCGCCCGCGATCGGCGCCGTCGGGAACCCGGCCCGCGACGCGTACCGCGCTTCCTGCTGCACCGTGAAGAAGTTCGACAAGTCGCCCCGCGGATACAGGAACGTGATCCCCGCGATGTCGTCCGGCGCGAGGTCCTCCCACGCCAGCCGGTAGATGTCATTCCCGAGGTCCGTGTACACCAGATTCGGGTACATGCTCGGCGTCACGCCCACCATCTGCAGGTTCCCCGAGAACACCCGGTCCGCGTACACCAGCGGATCCACGAGCAGCGTCAGCTCGCCGCCCGCCGTCTGCACCTGCACTTCATCGGTATTGGTCATCGGACTCTGGCCAAGCCCCGCCATCATCCCCGCCAACTGAACCACCAGACCCGACAGCGGCACCCCCGCATCGAACTGGTCCGTGGCATTCGAGAAATCAATGTCGCGGCTGGTCTGAATCACATCCCCGTAGATCGCGATATCCGCATCCAGGATCTGCGGCCCCGTCACCTCGATCGCCTGGCCGTTGTATGTGAAGAAACCGCTCTCGGCCACATACGAGATGAACGTGATCCCGGCGAACCCCGCCGGAACCAGCGCGCCGCCCGCGTCATTCGCCACGTAGTTGAAGAAGTCGATCGACCCCAAGTCATCCGACGTCTCGAGCGCCTGCTCCACCGGCTGGGTGTACTGGAAGGCGAGGAACGAAGACGGCACGCGCTCCCATACCTCGAACCCATCCTGCAGGGCCTGCATCTCCTGCACGGTCCATCCGTCATCGCCGCCCTGGAACGTGATCGGGATGCCCTCGTTCGCTCCGGACACGTCCCGGTCCCCGTTCGTGTCCATGTAGTTCAGCGTCCACAGCGGGATGCGCAACGGATCCCCGTATTCCAGATCCGTCAGGAACACGCCCAGGGGGAAGAACGCCTCGGCCCCGGGCGCTGCGAACAGCAGGGCGATCCCACACAGGCCCACCAGCATCACGTGCCAGATTCTCGTTCTCACCTGTTGGCTCCTCAGGGCCTTCCCAAAGCGATCCCCGATCGAGATCGCATCCTGCGGAAAGGCCGGTTCCAGACCCCCCGAGGGGTCCTAGCATATGTACCGTGGGCTTCCCCGACTCCCGTCGGACCCCTTCACACGGCCGCGCGCGCCCGGCGACGCCGCAAACACGCCGCCGCCGCACACAACGTCAGACCGACCGCAACGGCGGCGGCCCACGCAGGCCACTTCAGCGCCCACGCGATCGGCGTCAGCGCCGCCCGCACCGCCATCGCCAGCGCCGGGTGCGCCGCAACCGCGTCCGCGAACCCCGGGCTCACCGTGTAATACAGGTCGACCGCCGCCGCGCCCGCCGCGCTCTTCAGCAGCACATCGTCACGGAATGCGCGGAACACGTCCAACTGCCCGGACAACGGCGAACCGTACGCCGCCGTCGCGATGAAGCACGGCCGCACCCCGGTCCCCGGCATATTCAGATACGTGAACGCGTCCACCGCCGTCGCGAACAGACCCGAGCCGCCATTCTCCACGGTGACGTCCAACGGGCCCGTCTTGGGCAGACCCGATGAGGGGAACGCCACCACCACGCGCGTCGGCGTCCATTCAACGATCGGCATCTCCGCCTGGTCAAACCGCACGATCGGATCACTGAACCGGGCGCCGACGATCGTCACGGGGAACGCGGCCGCGCTGCCGCTGCTCGGCGACACCGACGCGATCGACGGCGCGTCGCCGAAGCCCCCGTCGTCCGGAACAAGGGTAATCGCCGTCCACGTACCCGTCTTCTCGGTCTTCGGGTTGGTAACCGTCAACACCAGCATGTCCGTGAAGGTCGACCCGCCCGGAATCTGCGCGCTGATCGACGTATCCGTCGCCGACTGCACCTCGAGCAACGTGTTGTTCAGCGTCACCCGCGGCGTCGTGCCGAACCCGCTGCCGCGAATCACCAGCACGATCCCGCCGTCCGGCGTCACCTGCGGCAACTTGTCGTGGGACACCGAGGTGATCACAACGTCGCCCGGTTGCGCCGTCTGTTCGTCAATGGTCAGGACGTTTGTCCGCACGTTCTTGTTCGGATGCGTACGGACCCAGTTGTATCCGCTGAAGTCACGCGCGTCATAGTCTCGGATATCCGCAAAGAAGCTGACGAAGCCGAGGCCGCGCCCGCCCCACGGGAACTCCGAGAAGATGTCGAACTCGCCCACTGTCGCCACCGGCGGCGGCGGGAACGTGTCCGGATCCGGCGCCGTCGGCGTGTTCGGACCCCACGACACGATGCCGACCCGGAACGCCACCGGCTCCTCTACCTTCGAGGCCGCCCGCATCACCACGAAGAAGTCCGGTCCGCGGTCCGGGTCGCTCAGCGTCGCGCCGAACGTCTCCGGGATCACCTGGCGCCGCCGCGGCTGGTTGGCCAGGCCGGCCGGGAACCCTTGCAGAGGCACGTCAT
This sequence comes from Candidatus Hydrogenedentes bacterium UBA6118, assembly GCA_002422525.1. Classification (GTDB taxonomy): domain Bacteria; phylum Hydrogenedentota; class Hydrogenedentia; order Hydrogenedentales; family SLHB01; genus UBA6118. The sequence goes on along the minus strand of DIWA01000015.1, from coordinate 60,745 downwards.
CCGTTCCCGGCGAACTGAACACGAACAACACCTGATGCCGCGGTTCGCCCTGCATGCCGATCATATACGGCGCGTAGTCCAGTTGCAGCGGGATGTCGACGCCCGGATCAAAGATCCCGTTCTGATTGTCGGGATGCATGTCATTATCGCGGTACAGCGCCACACCGCTGACATCCTGGTTGATATTCAGCGGAAGCAGATGCTCCAGCAGGTTGAAGTTCTGGACGTCCTCCACCTCCGGATACAGCTCCACGATAACCTGTTCCAGATACGTCGGATCACGTACGATCCGCCACGCCCCCGAAAGCGGCGTGCCGCTCAGCACCGTCAACTGCGTGTTCGTGTTCCCCGTGATCAGGTACGACTCATACGCCGAATCGATCAGGTGGTAGCCCACGAACCCGCCGGGCGGGAAGCCCGCGCCCGCCGCGGTGAACTGGCCCGGACCCCCAACGCCCGCTTCGCCGGACGCCACAATCGCGCCCCCGCCGCGGTTCGTCGATGCGTCAATACCCATTACCGCCGTCGGCTGGCCGTTCGCGTACAGCATCTGCCCCTGCCCGGTCAAATCCGTCAGCTTCACCGCCACATTCGCTTCGATCAGCTCGTGCTCGAAGAACGACGGACCGCCCGACTCCTCCGGGTGGTTCTTGCCATAGGCCGCGGCCGGGATGTTCGACGGCGCAAACTGCATCCCCGCCGTCCGGTCCTGTACAGGCCGCTCCGGCAACGTCGCCGGCACAAGCGCCGTGAACTTCCGGAACTGCCCGATTGCATCCGACGTCCGAACTACGAAGAACAGGTCGTCACCCGCGTTGCCGCCGCCGTCCGGGTCGCCGGGGATCTGAGTCACCGGAATCGACCCGTCGCCCATGCCCTGTCCAGCCTGCGCGATCGCGTCCTCGTTATACGTCTCCAGGTCCACCAGGCGCGGCTTCTGCGTCCAGTACGGCGCGCCCTCGATCTCTTCGCCCAGATCCAGCACGGTCTTGCCGCCGCCCGAGCCCGCGCCCGACGGCAGCGAACGCGCAAATGGCGCGATGTTCGCGTCCTCGACCGGCACGCGGAAGGCTGTCTGCGGACGCAGCCGCAGCACCCACGCCTTGTCCAGCCCGGTGATCAGGCCGTCGCCGTTCAGGTCATCCGGCTCGCCGTCGCCCGTCACATCGAGGAATTCCGGCGCGCTGCCCCACTTCAGGCTTCGCAGCGGAAGCGGCTGGTCGCCCCCGGCAAGATCCGAGAACGTGCCGCTCCCCGTGTCGACATAGATCGCCACGCCGGATGTGCCGGACAGACCCTCCGGGTCCAGCGCCTTCAAGTCCGCCGGCGAGAAGTCCATCACGCCGTCGTTGTTGGTGTCCGGACCCCACAGGGCCACCGTGATCTGCTCGAGCGAGATCGCCGCGAACTCGTTCGTCACCGGGTCGTTCGCGCCGGCCATGTTGAACCCCAGCAACGCCGTCGCGCGACTGTCCGCGTCGATATGCTGTTTCAGCTTCCGCGTGCCCAGATCCGCCGGCCGCCAGTTGATCTCCCGCGGGAACTCGCCCGGAGGCAGCGTCTGCATACCCGGATTGTTCGCGAATTCGCCCGCGCCAAGCGGCCACGTCGCATACGACGGAAGCGACGGCTGCTGCGGCGGGTTCGGATAGAAGAACGAACGCGGACCCGCCGGCGCCAGATCGAGCGGATTGAAGAACGGCGCCGTCTCATACGGCTTCTGCATCGGGCCGTTCTGGCTGTCGTCGATCCCCAAGTCCACGAACCGCCAGTTCACCACGCCCGTACGGTAGCCGTCGATGAACTCGCCCGACCGGATCCCGAACGGATCCATCCACCGCGCGAAGCTGGCGATCGAGAAGAAGTCAAAGCCGAGGTCGTCGAGCAGATCGCTGAACGCCGGGTTGCCGAAGTTGTCGCCGCCCGCGATATCGATGTCCACGCCCTGCGCCATCGAGAACGCGTTGTTCGACTCGTAGGTCATCACGAGGTCGTGGATCTCGGCGCCGAAGCGCACCAGTTTCGCGTTGTTGCGATCCATTGTGCGTTGGTGCCACCACGGCTCCTGCTGCCGCAGCCCCGTGTCCTCGTTCACCGGGCTCAACGCCGGGTGCTCGCGCCAGCCGCCCGACCACTCCAGCGGGAACTGCGACGTCACGAGCAGCCCGCCCATGTCCATCGAACCGTCGAACACGTCGTTGCTCGGCGTCGTATACCGCGGCTCGATGTACATCCGAGTCTCGGCGCCGTACGTGATCCCCGTGCCGTCGCCCGACCGGCCGCTCGCATCCGCGTAGCCGCTGTCCGCGCGCACCGTGATGAAGTAATCGTGGAACTGGATGCTTGGCCGCGCGTTCACATCGCCGTTCGGCGTCGGCTCCATGCGCCCCGCGCCGCCGCGGTTGTTGCCGAACTGCAGCGTGATTCGCCACCAGGGATCCCCGCCGCCGGGCGGGTTCGCCACATGCTCCCAGTACGCGCCGAGCCCGGCGTCCGGCAGCATGAAGATGTTCTGGTCGTCGTCGATCGCCCAGCCCATCGGCAACGCGGGCGTGTCCTCGCCGAACGTCGCGCCGTTCGCGCCGGGCGTTGGCCGGTCGAAATCGTTGTTGCCGCCGTCGCGCCACAGCCAGACGCCGTTGAACGCGTGGTCCTCCTCGTACGCGCGGTCGACGATGATGTCGCCGCCGGCGGACAGCACATCGTAGGTCATGGTCTCAAGACCAGTCTGCGGATTGAACCCGCCGTTTCCCGGAGGCCCGAGCGGATCCCCGCCCACGTCCGTCATGACGACGTTCATCTCGATCGGGTAGGCCCCGTCCACCGCGACCGTCCGCACGCGGCCCACGTCGCCGCGCGGCTCGGGATTCAGCAGCGGATCGAACCCGCTCCGCGTCGCCGTCTCCATGACGGACGCTGAACTTGAATGCATGTTCAGCCCGATCACCGCATACCACGTCTCGATCGCAAACAGCCGCCGAAGCTGAATCCACTCGCCGTTCAGGATCTGCAGCGCCGTCGCCGAGCTGTCCCAACGCGGACGCGAATACTCCGGCTGCGGCGTGTACACGAAGTTCGGGTAGTTCCACGTATTCGTGTACACGTAACTCTGGTCGGAGGTGAGCGAACCCGTCACGTCGTACGCGCCGAAACTGGCCGAGTAGGCCGTCTCCGGCTCGAACGGATCCTCGTCCACCGTCGCCGAGTCGTCGGGGAAACGGGGGTTCCAGTCGAGCCCGCCCACCGGAATGCGCACGCTCATGTGCATGCCGTTGTGCCACAGCGCCGACGTGCGCACCGCGAGGAAATAGCTCGCGGGAAAGTCCGCGGAACCGTTCGGGATCGGGAACTCGGGATTGTCCTCCGTGCCATCCCCCACGAAGTCCATCTCGTACCGCAGGGCCCCGCCCAGGTCGGTCACTTCGCCGACCGGGTCGCCTTCGCCGTCCCAGACATACCAGACGCTGTCGTTGTCGCCCAACACCCCATAGCCGTCGTCGTCCGGGCCTTGCCCCTCCCGGATGATCGCGAACTCATAGAGGTGCTTCGTCTCCGGACTGGCGTACCGACTCCACGACCGCTCATCCACGGGATCCCCGGTGATGTAATACACCATCCCCGTCAGATCCCGCGGCGCGGGCGCGTCCTGGCTGTCCCACGCCAACTCGAGCCGGACCAGCGGCGTCCAGTTCTGCGTGGGCAACAGCGAGTGACCGTCCTGGACGGCGTCCTCGATGTTGAAGCTCGCCGTCGGGACGTCGTCCTGCGCGCGCGCCGCGGGCGCAACCAGCAGCGCCGCTCCCGCAAGCAAGGCTGCGCCGATGAACCAGGTTCGAGCGCCGAGTTTGGTCTTCACGGTTCGGTACCTCCAGCAGGAACAAAAAACGCTCCCGGGCGTGAATGCCCGAGGAGCGTTGTTTCCCGTTTCTCTGCGTGCATGGCTACCTTCTTGCCGTGTGAGCCCGCACACCCCGACGTCGTCCAGGAGGCGCCACACGCGCCCTCTTGCAGACTCCCCACACGGATATCCCACAGCCCGCAAGCCGCCCCGGCCTGCGACCCATGACCGCCGGCGGGCTGACTTTGACGGCCCAACCAACATACAATGGCATAGGGCCTTATATCACACGGCACCGGGGCTGTCAACAAATGAATCCCACGCAATCCCCTTGCTGGCAAATAGTTAAGCATCCCTCGCCGGTTTCGACGGACTCGACTATTCGGCAATCGCGTCAATAGTCTCCCCCACTCGCGGGAGACTCCTCCCGGCTCGTCTCGTGGAGTCACTCTCTCACCCTGCTCGATCGCGCCCCTCGCCCCGACAATCCCCGCAGGAACGAGAAGCCCCTCATGCTCTTCGTATCATAGCCCATGCGATCAGGGCATAGCAAGGCTATTAACAGCGCCCGCCGACCGCCTCGAACCGATGCCGACGCCGGCCCGACGCCGGACCTGATTTGCATTCGGCCCCGATCCTCTGCTATCATTCCGTTCGTTCTGCTCAGAACAGTGCGTACCCGTAGCTCAATTGGATAGAGTGTCTGGCTACGGACCAGAAGGTTGGGGGTTCGAGTCCCTCCGGGTACGCCATTTCCCATCTCCTGGCGCACTCTCCCCCCAACGTCCTATCCCTGCTGCACCGCCGACCGCACGTCTCCCACCAGCACTTTGCCAATCACGTAGGCCAGCGCCGCCAGACCGCACAACACGACGCCGCCCGCCACGAACAGCACCACCGACGCCTTCTCCGGCTCCTCCGGCATCCGCGGCTCGTTCATCACGACGATCTCCTCGAACTCCTCCGCGATCACCGGCGCGGCCCGCGTCAACGCCGCGGCCACGTTCTGCGTGATCTCGAGCTCCATCCGGTACCGTCGCTCGAGCTTCTGCTCGGCGATTTCGCACTCCCGCCGCAGGGCGCTGTAGGCCCCCTCGCCCGCCCGCAGGATATCCTCCAGCCCGTAGCGCCGCTCCGCGCGCAGCGCCTCGATCGCCTGGTCCCGCTCCTCCTTCGCAACTTCCCGCGCAACGCCGTCCGGGGCCTCCGCGATCCGCTCGGTCCACTCGCCCATCAGCTCCAGCACCAGCCGCTCGGTCTCCGCCTCGTACTCCGCGGCTTTGCGAGACCACTCGTGCTGCACGGCCTCCAGCTTCTCCGCGTTCTCCCGCGCCAGCGCAATCCGCTCCGCGTCCAACGCATCGAGCTCGCCCAGCAGGCGGTTGTACTCCGCCTCCACCGACGCGAAGGCCTTCTTCGCCCGCTCCGCGTACGTCAGGTCTCGCGTCCACTCCTGGATCACCTCGAGGTAGATCACCATGAGCTGATACGCCATCTCGGGTTTCGGCGCCTTGGTCGACAGGTAGATCGTAGGCGTGTGTTCCACTTCATACGGCGTCCTGAGCACCGTCGGCGCATATGCCGAGATCGTCCGTCGCAGCCGTTGGCGCGTGGGAATCTCCTTCTCGCGGTACTCGCTGCCGTGACGCTCCACGAACCGGTCCAGCACGTCCCCCAACACCCCGTCGGATGTCATGATCTGTACGTAGTCCTTCGCCTCCGGCGGGCGCGACAGGTACGCCGAGAACGGCTTCGGCGTGAACACAATCTCCTGTTCCAGGTCGATCCGCCCCGCCGTCTCGCCGGTCCACGGCTGCGGCTGCAGATACACCAGCACCTCGCACGTGTAGGAGGGCGGCGGCACGTAGTACGCCGCGAGACCAAGGACCACGCCCCCGATCAGGGCGAACAGCGTCATGGGCTTCCAGTGCGCCGCAACGCGGAACCCCAGCTCTACGAGGCGCGTGAACTGACTCTTCTCACCGCTCACCCTTGGAAACTCCCTCCGACACGCCGCGCGCACGGGCCCGCGCCGGTCGGTCTGCAAACCCCGTCAATCAGCGCGCACCCTATCAAGGCCGCTGCAATCCGATCAAGCGCTCGCTTCCGCGTACCAGCAGAGTGAGGCGCCGGTCGCGCCCTCCGTAGACGCAGCAATCCCCGAGAACGCACCGATCGGCGCGCCCTCGGGGATTCGCGATTACAGTCGTCGACGCCGATCAACCGATCAGTTGGCCCCGCGACCCGACACGCCCTTCGTCGCCCGCGTGATGGTCTTGGCCTTCTCTTTCGGACGCAGCGCGCGGCTCGCCGCCCCGGCGCGCCACATCTCGCTGTCGTGGATCTCCGCAAGCTCTTTCGCCAGCCGCTCGCGATAGTCCTCGCGTCCGCACTCGCGCAGCACGCGCCGCGTCTCCGCGCCGCTCTTCACCCGCTCGTACAGCTCCTTGAACACCGGCTCCACGGCCTTGCGGAACTTCGGCTTCCAGTCCAGCGCGCCCCGCTGCGCCGTCGCCGAGCAGTTCGAATACATCCAGTCCATGCCGTTCTCATCGACCAGCCGGATCAGGCTCTGCGTCAGCTCCTCGACCGTCTCGTTGAACGCCTCGCTCGGCGAGTGACCGTTCTTACGCAGCACATCGTACTGCGCTTCCATGATCCCCGCCAGCGCGCCCATCAACACGCCGCGCTCGCCCGTCAGGTCGCTGTACACCTCGTGCTCGAACGTCGTCGGGAACAGATACCCCGAGCCGATCGCGATGCCGAGCGCGATCGCCCGATCCCGCGCGCGGCCCGTCGCATCCTGGTGCACCGCGAAGCTCGAGTTGATCCCCGCGCCCGACAGGAAGTTCCGACGCACCGACGTGCCCGAGCCCTTCGGCGCCACCATGATCACGTCCACGTCTTCCGGCGGAATCACCTTGGTCTGGTCGCCGTAGACGATCGAGAACCCGTGCGAGAAGTACAGCGCGTCGCCCGCCTTCAGGCCCTTCTTCACCACCGGCCACAGCGCCTTCTGCGCCGCGTCCGACACCAAGTACTGGACCACCGTGCCGCGCTCGACCGCCTCTTCAATGTCGAACAACGTCTCTCCGGGCTTCCACCCGTCCTCCACCGCGCGGTCCCAGTCGTTCTTGAACGACTTCGCCTGGCCGACGATCACGTTGAAGCCGTTGTCGCGCATGTTCAACGACTGCGCCGGCCCCTGCACGCCGTACCCGATCACCGCGATCGTCTCGTCTTTCAGCACACGCTTCGCCTTCGCGAGCGTGAACTCTTTGCGCATGATCACTTCTTCCGTGACGCCGCCGAAATCAATGTTCGCCATTTTCCGTCTTTCTCCTCGCTGCACGTGGCCGGGACGCGCTACGCTCCGCCCTCCGGACGCGCCGCACTGCAACCCCGCCGCGCGGCGGCTCCCGCCTACTGCACACACGCCGACATGCGTATCCATGCCGTCGCGCACTCTCTTCCTGGAATAATGAATACTGCCACAACCCCCTTGCGCGTATCAATTTGCGTATCGGCTTCGCGAGCCGGTCCTCCCGACGCCTTGCTGCGCAACACGGCATCCGGCGATGCAGCGCGTCGCGGTTGCCGTGCATGGGCGCCCCGGAGTATCGTTATCTCCATGCGCTCGCCGTCCTCGAGCGCCCACGGCATGCAACTCATACGGAGTCTGACGTGACCGCAACGCCTTCCCAACCCAATCCGCCGGATGCGCCGGAAACAAACGCGAAACCCGCCCGCCGCCTTGGAGCCCGCCTCATGCGCAGCTTGCTGATCCTCGTCGCCGTCGTCGCCCTCGCCGGAGCCGGCGCGGTCGCGGCCAAAGCCTACTTCGACGCCCGGTACTACGACGGCTACGACCCCGACCTTGCGCTGAATGCCGAAATCCGCGCCGACGAGACGGTCCATCCCGAAGAGGCGGAAGCCCCGTTCCGCCGCATCGAGGTCGCCTTCCAGGGCGCTCCCGGCGTTACCGTCCCCGCGCGCCTCGCGCTCCCCCTCGACGCCGACGGACCCGTTCCCTGCATCGTGTTCCTCCACGGCATCGGCCAGGACCGCAAGTTCCTCGACCGCATCGCCGGGCCTTTCACCCAAGCCGGCTTCGCCATGGCCACGTTCGACCAGCTCATGCGCGGCGAGCGCAAACTCGACGACGACGAAAGCCCCTTGCGCGTGGCATCCGCCTTCTATAGGCGCGGCGCGCTCACCGTGATCGAGGCCCGCCGCCTCATCGACTACCTGCAGACGCGCCCCGAAATCGCCTCCGACCGCATCTACCTCATGGGCGCCAGCTACGGCGCCATCACCGGCGCGACCGCCGCCGCCTTCGACGAACGCTTCCGCGCGGTCGCCCTCGTGTACGGCGGCGGCAACCTGCCCGTGCTCCTTGGCAACCGCGCCGCGGCCGAAGAGCTCGGCCCCTGGCACGACGAGGCCGCCGGCCTCGTCTCCTGGCTGCTCCAGACCGCCGACCCGATCCACTACGTCGGCCGCATCAGCCCCCGCCCCATCCTCTTCCAGAACGGGACCGACGACCAGCTCATCCCCACAGCCGCCGCGCAGGCCCTCTACGACGCCGCGGGCGAACCCAAATCGATCACATGGTACGAAGGCGACCACATCGGCCTCGACCCGGACACCGTCCGCGCCGTGCTCGACGAAGCCCTCGCGTGGATTCAGGAAGTCGACGCCGACCTGCGCGACGCCGCTCCCGAATCTCCCTAGCCCCCGCGACTATCTTGCGGTCATTGCGGCATTGCCTCTAGACTACCCGCCGCCCGCACGTCAGGACCCCCATATTCCGCTGCCGAAGTTACAAGGAGAGCAACCATGCATCTGCGGCTGGACCATGCAACGCTGGACCCGAGAGTGCGCCACTACGTACTGCCGACGCGCATCGTCTGGAAATCCGGCGGCGACAAGGCGTTCGAGAACCTCGAGCGCGTCTGCCAGGACGGCGCGGGATCGGCCATGATGCGCTACACCGACGCCCCCGCCTCCATCGTGCTCGACTTCGGTCGCGAGATCCACGGCGGCGTCCACCTCCGCCACGGCTGGACCAACAACCAGTCCCCCGTGCGCATCCGCCTGCGGTTCGGCGAATCGGTCAGCGAGGTCATGGGCGCCCCGAACCAAGACCACAGCATCCACGACCTCGAGTGCCGCATCCCCTGGTGCGGCGCGGCCGAGATCGGCAACACCGGGTTCCGCTTCGTCCGCATCGATCTGCTCGACAAGGGAACCGAATGGGAGATCGAGCGGGTCCGCGGCATCTTCGTCTTCCGCGACCTCCCCTACCGCGGATCGTTCCGCTGCAACGACGAACGCCTCAACACGATCTGGCAGACCGGCGCGTACACCGTTCACCTCTGCATGCAGGACCACCTCTGGGACGGCATCAAACGCGACCGCCTCGTCTGGATCGGCGACATGCACCCCGAGACCATGGTGATCAACACCGTCTTCGGCGAGACCGACATCGTGCCCGAGAGTCTCGACAAGGTCCGCGATGAGACGCCCCTGCCCCGCTGGATGAACGGCATCAGCTCCTACTCGCTGTGGTGGGTCCTCATCCACCACTGCTGGCACCATTTCCACGGAAACGCCGACTACCTCGCCCAGCAGCGCCCCTACCTGCTGGATCTGCTGACCATGCTCCGTTCGAAGGTCGACGCCGACGGCAAGGAGACCCTCGACGGCGCCCGCTTCCTCGACTGGCCCTCCAGCCCCGACCACAGCGCCGTCCATGCCGGCCTCCAGGCCCTGCTCACAATGAGCCTGCGCGCCGGCGCGGAGCTCTGCGGCATCCTCGGCGAACGCTCCCACCAGGAGGAATGCCTCGTCGCCGCCCAGCGCCTGAGCCGGTATCTGCCCCCGCCCACCTCGAGCAAACAGGCCAACGCCCTGCTCGTGCTGTCCGGCCACGCCGACGCCGCCGAGACGAACGCGAAGGTGCTCGGCGCCGACCCCGCACGCAACCTGTCCACCTTCTACGGCTACTACGTCCTCGAAGCCCGCGCCATGGCCGGCGACCACCAGGGCTGCCTGGACGTCATCCGCAAATTCTGGGGCGCCATGCTCGACCTCGGCGCGACCACCTTCTGGGAGGATTTCAACCTCGACTGGACCGACAACGCCGCCGGCATCGACGAACCCGTGCCGGAAGGCATGAAAGACATCCACGGCGACTTCGGCGACTACTGCTACAAGGGCCTTCGCCACAGCCTCTGTCACGGCTGGGCCGCCGGCCCGACCGCCTGGATGAGCCGGCATGTGCTCGGCATCCGTCCCGTCGCGCCCGGCTTCGCCAAGGTCGCCATCGAGCCGCACCTCGGCGACCTCGCCTTCGCCGAAGGAACCTACCCGACGCCGAAGGGCGACATCCGCGTGCGCCACGAACGCAAGGCCGACGGCGCCGTCGCATCCGAGATCGACCTCCCCGAGGGCATCGTCCGCGTGGAGGCGTAGCGTCACGACGTTGACCTGCCCCGATCCTATGCGCCGACCAACGCGCGGGCGCCTACCCTCACTCGGCGTATGGGACAGGGACAGACTACTTGCGCCGCCGCGCTCAATCAGCGACGGACGCCTCCGACGGGAAAGGGCCTCTCTCCCCGCGTTGCACCTCCTGTATGAACTCGGCGACCTGCCGTGCACTTGGTCGTCGAATCCGGGTTGAGTAAGACTCGGGTCTCGTGCAAAGATCGAGCAGGTTGACACGGAGGCGCCACATGGACCGCAGCCGATTGGGTATCTCTGACGAGGCTCTCAGCGCCTTCTGCCAGAAACACCGGATCCGCAGGCTGGCCGCATTCGGCTCCGTGCTCCGACGAGACTTCTCCCCCGAGAGCGACATCGACCTCCTCGCCGAGTTCGCACCAGGCGAGCGAGTCGGGTTCATCCGACTGGGGACGATCGAAGCGGAGCTATCCGAACTGCTCGACCGGCAAGTGGATCTCAACCTCGCCAGTTCGCTGAGCGCTGGCTTTCGCGACAAGGTGCTTGGGGAAGCAGAGCCAGTATATGACGCAGCATAGCGACGAGATCTATCTCCAGCACATGCTGGCCCACGCGATCGAGGCTCGTCCCACACCCCTTCACGCCGTTCTCCAGCGCGCCCGCCGCTGGACAGGAATCCGTCCCCGCGGCGGGCGCTTTCGCGTCGCCTGCGCCTACTGCTTCGTGAACCGGTACTCGCCCGACTGCGCCAGCCGGAACACGGTCCCGGTCTGCTCCTCCGCGTCGGCGTGCGGCGCGAGGAACACGATCACCACGCCTTCCGGCGGCACGTCGTGCGCCTGGATCGACACGCCCGCCGCATCCGCCAGGATGTCCAGCCGCGCCCCGCGGTAGAACAGGTTCGTCATCCCCATGCGCGGATGCGCCTCGGGCAGCTTCGGCGCGATCAGCAGCCCGTCCGCCAGCGGCTCGATCCCGAGGAACCCCCGCACGAAGACCGTCGGCACGAGGCTGCTCTCGTAGAACTCCTGGTCAATCCCCAGCCCGCCGGCCGTGCCGCCGCCCTGCAGCGTCGTGCCCTTGCTGCCGTCCGCGTAGTACGGCCGGTAGCCGCCCTCGGCCCACACGTCCCGCTCCCATGCCAGCAGGGCCTGCAGCCGCGTCCACGCATCGTCCGGACCGAACGTCTGCAAGCGCGCCCAGAGGTCGTAGAAGCTGAACCCCAGCACCGCGCCGCCGTCCTGCACCTGGCCGCCCCACGGGATCGACTCCGGCGCATGCCACACCCACACGTACCACGTCTCGTTACGCAGCGTCGTCGCCCGCGGACCGAACCGCCAATGGTAGATGTCCGCGCCCTGCGACGTGTCGCCCTCCACAATCCGATCGCCGTTGATCCAGCTCATGATCGACGCCGCGCGCTCGTCCGACGCAATCCCGTACCAGATCGCGTCGAGGTTCAGGAAGGTAAAGCCGAAGTCATGCGCGTTCCCATCCCTGTCGATGCACGCAAAGAACCGCCCCGTTTCAGCGTTCCAGAACTTCCGGTTCGCCGTCTGCTTCACCTGCGCCGCATGCTCCCGCAGCGCCTCCGGCTCGAACGCATCGGCGCCCTGCGCGATCCCCCACTCCGGATGCCGCCGCACCGCGTCCTCAACCTCCGCCATCGCCAACAGCGACGCGTAGTACTGCGACGTCGCGTACATGTCGTCCCAGCCGAACGGCAGCAGGTCCCAATAGTTATTGCCGATCCCGTGGCCGTGGCGGACCTCCTTCGATCCGTCCGGATGCACCGTGAACCCGGGCAATCCGTCATGGCCCGGCCACGGATTGCGAATATGGTTCAGCTCCTGCCCGCCCATCACCGTCTGCTGGTACCGCAGCGCCGTGCGCATCCGGCCGATCACCTCCTGCAGGAACCCTGCGTCGCCCGTCCACCGGTAGTAGTCCCAGCACGCCAGGATGTAGATCGGGTTGTTGATGCTGTGCCGCGTGTCGTACACCGTGAAGAACGAATCCACGTCGAAGGTCACGTCCGACTCGCCCGGCGCCAGCGACAGCCGGATCGCCGTGATCGTCCCCTCCCACTGCGGATGGCCGTGCATCGCGATCATCGCGTGATTCACGCCCGTCTGCTTCTCGTAGTCCGGGTTCCCCGTCCCCGGAAGGATCGACACGCGCCGCTCTTCGCTGAACGCGGCGTCGCCTTCGCGCTTCCACTCCAGATACGGCAGCACGCCGTCCGGCGCTTCCCCGCTCCGCTTCCACCGCAGTTGCAGATACGGCGCGTTGAACGCGTCGATCGTCGGCCCCGCGGGCGTGGTGATCGCCGGCGACGGGCCTGTGGCCGTCAAGCGCCACCTCCCGTCCACGATCCCCTCCGACGCGACGTTCTCCAGCGTCCATCCTTCGATCGCCCGCGCCCGCCCGAACGGCGAATCGGGCTGGTGGTTCAGATAGTGTTCCCAGGCCCACCCGAACCCCTGCTCCTGGAAATGCCACCCCGCCGTCAGCCGACCGGGATCCCCCTGCACCCACATCGGGAACGGCCAGCCCTGCTCATGCGCGTGCGAGAAGTGCTGATGCGTCTCGACATACCCGTCGTCTTGCATCCGGATCGCCAACAGGTCCGCGCGAAACTGCTCCTGCGCCGTCTTGTTCCGGTGCGGGTGCATCGAGCCGCCCATCCACAGGTCGGACGTCGCGATGTACTCCTTGTTGAACAGCGTCGGCCCCGCTCCCAACCGGTTCTTGTAGTGATACCATAGGTACCGCCCCAGCCATTGCGCGTCCTCCTCAGCCCCTTCCACATAGAACCGCGGGAAATGCTCCGGCACGTCCTCGAGCAGGTCCGCGGGCGGCGGCGCCGGCGCCCCCATCGATGCACACAAGATTCCCAACGGCAACAACGCAAGATACACGGCCATGCCTCCTCTTCGTCGGCCCAACGCCTGCCGTTCCGCCCGGATCACGGCGCCGTCAGTATTTCACACCCCGCCCCCCGCCACAACCTCGAAAACCGTGCAGGGGCCATACGCGATCGGTACAATACGCGCCTCGCGCCCCGGCCTCGCGGAGCCGGGCGCCCCAGACAACCCATCCGCTGGAGGAACCCATGGTGTCCATCCGAACCCGATACGTCATCAGCGCGCTGTGCTGTCTCGCCTTACTCGCCGCCGTCGCCCCCGCCGCCGCCCAAGACGCGCCGCCCGATTCCTCAGCCTTCCAACCCAACGGCATCGTCGCCCTGCTCACCGACTACGGCGCGGACTCGCTCTACGTCGGGATGCTCCGGGGCGCAATCGCGACCAAACAGACCGACGTCCGCGCCGTCGACCTGACCCACAGCGTGCCCGCGTACGACATCCTCACCGGGGCCTTCATGCTGGCCGAGGGCTGCTCCGCCTTCCCCGAGGGGACCGTATTCTGCGTCGTCGTTGACCCCGGCGTCGGCACGGACCGTCGCGTCCTCGTCCTGCGCACCCGCAAGAACCAGCTCTTCGTCGCGCCCGACAACGGCCTGCTCACCGTCGTCGCCCAGCGCGACGGCGTCGCCGACGCGCGCGAGGGCGTGAACCGCGACCTCTGGGCCGATGCCGAGTCCCACACCTTCCACGGCCGCGACATCTTCGGCCCGCTGGCCGCCGCCCTGGCCGCGGGCGCGCCAATCGCCTCCGTCGGACCGGATCTGCCCGACTTCATCCGCTTCGAGATCCCCCAGGCCCGGATCCGCGACGACGCGATCGAAGGCGTCGTCCTCCGCTCCGATCCCTACGGCAATCTGGTCACCAACATCCCGGCGACGCTGCTCGCGGACGCCGACATCCGGCCGGACGCCCGCCTGCGCATCACCCTGGGCGAGGAGACGTTCGAGGCCCCGTTCAAGACCACCTACAGCGACGTCCCCGCCGGCGAACGCCTCGCCCTGGTCCAGAGCGCCGGCTTCCTCGAACTCGCCGTCAACCTCGGCAGTCTCGCCGCCGAGACCCGCGCCGACGCCAAGACCCCCGTCGCCCTGAGTCTGATCCGCCCATGACCGACGCCCGGCCGCAATACGACGCAATACTGCGCTTCCACGACGCCCTGCACGCCCACTACGGCCCCACGCACTGGTGGCCCGGCGAGACCCCGTTCGAGATCGCCGTCGGGGCCATCCTCACACAGAACACCGCATGGACCAACGTCGAGCGCGCCATCGACAACCTCAAGGCCGCCGACGCCCTCGACCCCCGCGCCCTCCTCGCCCGCGGCGACGAGGAACTGCACGAACTGCTCCGTCCCGCGGGCTTCTTCCGCGTGAAGACCAAGCGCCTGCTCCACTTCTGCCGCCATCTCGTCGACCACTACGACGGCGACATGGCCCGGCTGGCCGCACGCCCCATGCCCGCCCTGCGCCGCGAGCTCCTCGCCCTCCACGGCATCGGCCCCGAGACCGCCGACGATATTCTGCTCTACGCCTGCGACAAGCCCGTGTTCGTCATCGACGCCTACACCCGCCGCATCTTCAGTCGCCACGGCCTCTGTCCCCCGGACATCGACTACCACGCCCTGCAAGCCCTGTTCGAAGCGCATCTCCCCCGAGACATCCACGTCTACGGCGAGTACCACGGGCTTATCGTGTTCGTCGGCAAGGACTTCTGTCGCCGCTCCCCCAAATGCGACGCCTGCCCGCTCGGCCCGCTCCTGGATCCGGGTCAACCCGTGCTAAGCTAGACGCGACGCCGCGCGACGCGATCATCCATCATCCGCGCCCGCGCGAAATACGGTCGACCAGGCGCCTGTTGCTCTTACCAACGGAGGGACACGCGGGAGCGTATGCCGACCCGCCCCGTTGCGCCGAACCCCGAGGATAGTCATGGATGCCACCGCATACAGCCCCATGGGCCTGATCACGCGACTCTATCGCGGCCTCACGCGACTCTACACCGCCGCCCCCTACCGCCTCTCCAGAAGCGGCGCCAGCTTCCCCGCCCAGCACTACTTCCTCGAAGTCACCCGCCGATGCAACCTGCGCTGCAAAATGTGCCAGTACATCGAGTGGTACAAGACCACCCCCGGGCGCGTGCAAGCCGAAGGCGAACTGACCACGGACGAGTGGCGCAACGTCATCGACCAGACCGCCCGCTTCAGCCTCCTCACCTTCACCGGCGGCGAGGTCTTCGTCCGCAAGGACTTCATGGAGATCCTCGAGTACGCCTGCGCCCGGCGTCGCGTCCACTTCATCTCGAACGCCACCATGCTCACCGAAGAGCGCGCCCGCCGCTGCGCCGAACTCGCCCCAAAATGGTTCGGCATGCGCGGCTTCAACTTCCTCGGCGTCTCGATCGACGGCACGCGCGACGTCCACGACGTGATCCGCGCCCAGACGGGCGCCTTCGACCGCAGCATCGCCGGCGTCACGACGCTTCGCGAACACCGCGACCGCCTGGGCAAACACGCCCCCCTCATCCACATGAACACCGTGGTCCAGGACGAGAACCTCGATTGCCTGCCGGAGATGCCGCGCATCGCCGCCGACGCCGGCGCCGACGTCCTCAACCTCCTCACCGAGATGCGATCCCTCGACGACTACGAACGCGTCGGCCTCGTCGATCCCGGCGAGTTCTCCCGCGAGGACATCGCCATGCCCACCATCAATCGCGCCCGCCTCGACAAGGCCCTGCGCGGCGCCCTCGCCGAGGCCAGGCGCCTCGGCATCGAAGTCCGCCTCCCCCGCATGCCCTACGAAGAAGTCCTCAACCACTACGACCAGGGCTACGACCTCGCGCAGTTCGAGTGCCGCGCCGTCTGGATGAACCTCTACATCGGCGCCAAGGGCGGCGTCTACCCCTGCTTCATCCAGAAGGTCGGCAACGTGCGCGAAAAACCGCTCAAAGAGATCTGGAACGGCCCCGAGCTGCGCCGCTTCCGTCAACGCCGCCGCGAATCCGGCTTCGCCCTCTGCCGCGGCTGCTGCGAGCTCGAGTACGCCGGCCGCTTCAACCCCAACCCCGCGCCCGCGCAGCAGCCGGCGCCCGCGACGCAGGACACCGCCGCCGAAGGCTGACCCCCGCGCCGAACGCCCTCCCTGCCGCCGCGCCCGCGGTTTGTGTTGCATCGCGGCGCCGTGGTAGCTTCCTCCCGTACCCAACCCCCAACAGGACCCATCAACATGACACAAGCCAATAAGGGATTCCTCGGCCGGCTTCGCGAACAGCTCGGCAAGACGCGCAGCAACCTCGTCGACAACGTCAAGCGGGTCTTCTCAGGCCACACGCAGATCAACGACGATGTCTACGACGAACTCGAGGAGATCCTCGTCGAGGCCGATTTCGGCGTCGAGCTCAGCCTCGCCCTCGTCGACGAGATGCGCACCGCCGTGCGCCAACGCCGCCTCCAGAATCCGGACGAACTCTACGCCGTTCTCAAGGAGGAGCTGGTCGCCGCCCTCGAACCCGGCGACCATACCCTGCGGTTCGCCGCCGACGGCGGCCCCCATGTCACCCTCGTCGTCGGCGTCAACGGATCCGGCAAGACCACCACGATCGGCAAGCTCGCCTCCCATCTCAAACAACAGGGCAAGACCGTCATGCTCGCCGCGGCGGACACCTTCCGCGCCGCCGCCGTTGAGCAGCTCACCATCTGGAGCGAGCGCGTCGACATCCCCATCATCAGGCATCAAGACGGCGCGGACCCCGCCGCGGTCGCATTCGACGCAACGGACGCGGCAATCGCGCGCGGCATCGACTGCCTCCTCATCGACACGGCCGGCCGCCTGCACACCAAGGTCAATCTCATGGAGGAGCTGCGCAAGATCCAGCGCGTCATCGGCAAGCGCTATCCTGAGGCGCCCCATGACGTGCTGCTCGTGCTCGACGCCACCACGGGCCAGAACGGCCTGCAGCAGGCCAAGGTCTTCACGGAGGCCCTCAACGTCACCGGCCTCATCGTCACCAAGCTCGACGGCACCGCCAAAGGCGGCGTCGCCGTCGCCATCCAGCGGCAGCTCGGCATCCCCATCAAGTACATCGGCGTCGGCGAAGGCGTCGAGGATCTCCAGCCCTTCTCCGCCGTCGACTACGTCGAGGCCATCTTCACCTGATCGACCGTTCCGCACCCCGCGCGGCCGACGCCTGACACGCAACGAGAAAGCCCGAACGCGCACACCGGGGGCGTTCGGGCTTCACTGACTTGGATCGGGATCGAAGGAGGGGTCCGTACAGAACACCCTGCCTGCACCCTACATCGTGGGCGCTTCCTCGGCCGGGGCTTCCTCAACCGGAGCCGCCGGAGCCATCGGAGCCGGATCCGCCGGAGCCGCCTCTACCGGGGCGACCGCTTCCACGTCGGCCGGGGCCTCAGCAGCCTCCTCGGCAGCGTCAGGCGCGAAGCTTCCCATGCCGGCCTCAGCGTCCTCTTCGGTCGCCTCGTCCGAGATGCCCTCGGTCGTGGCCTCGTCGTCCGTGGCCGCCTCTTTCGGGGTGCAGCCCACGGCCAGCCCAACGACCATCAACAGCGCGAATGCCATAGTCAGTATGCGTTTCATCGGTGCTCCTCCTGTACTGCGTTCAACGCGTTTCATCTAGGTTACCGACTCGCGTGCCAAACGTCAAGTGAAAACATCCGATTTGCTCCGGAGCCCCGCGGTCGGGAGACGCACGCGCCTCACCGCGCCAACCGCCCCACGCGAACGCCTATCGCCTCGTCGTCGGTCGACGGCTTCGTGAAGACGACCTCATGCTCCCCGAACACGTACCGAAGCTGTTCGGGGTCGCCCAGATAGGGCCGAAGCAGTTCGCGAACCGCCGGATCGTCCACGCTGTCCGTCACGATCCACCGCCCCCGGCCGTCCTCGGTGATCGCCATCGGCGCCCCGTCGGGCCGCGCCAACCGCGCGGGCGCAAGTCGAGTCGTCGACACGACGGTCATCCCGTGATCCCGAACCCGCGCCTCGATCGTCGCCATGCTCCTCGCGTCAATCTCCTTCCCTGTGAGGAACGCCAGCTTCACCCCGTCGTACAGCATCGGATCCGCCGCAAGGTGGTCGTACACCGCGACATTGTTCGCCGGCATCCAGAACGCAAACTCGTCGCCCATCTCCGGGTTGTTGTAGTTCACCGCGATCGGCTTCATGGCGCCATGCGTGAGCACGTGCCAGATCCGGATCCAGTAGCGCGTGTCGGCGTCCGGCTGCAGATCCTCCGCGCCGTACAAATCCCCCGTGATCCACGTCCCCGTCTTCACCTGACCCCAGTCGCTGTCGTCGAACCGCACGATCACGATCTCCGGCGCGAACTCCTCGAGTCGAATGCTCCGCGGATGCCTCGGCAGGTAGTCCAGGCGAAACTCCCGCACCGCCTCGCCGTAGGCGTTCAGCGTCACCCCTTCCTCCGACTCGGTGTACAGACTCCCCTCCCAATTCAGGTTCTCCACGTACGCGTAGTCGGCGCCCGTCCAGTAGGAGAACAGCAGGGCGGACTCGAGATCCGCGGGCGTGTGGCCCGGATACCCCGTCACGAACCACAGGTCCAGACACGTCCAGTAACGAACCCCGTACTGCCGGCAAGCGCCCAAGACCATGCCCGCATGCACCGGCGTGATCGACTCCTTGAGGTACTTCGGCGTCTGCACCCAGCCCGCGCGCGCGAACAGATGCTGCAACACCGGCATCGCGTACTCGCCGCTCACTGTGGGCGTGCCATGCGGGATCCGCGCATTCCCCGCCATCCCCGCGTAGCTGCGCGCCATCAGCGTCCGCAGGTTGGCCAGATTCGCCGCGTACGCCTCCGCCAACGACTCGCCGCGCGCGTCGTGGAAGTACGGCGCATACCGCCATTCGTAGATCGTCGGCCAGCCCCCGTCCAATACCCAATGCGACACCTCGTCGTAACAGATCCCCATGAAATGCGGCGATTCGCTCCATTTCCGCACCAGCGCCGGATCCGGCTGGAAGAACGCCCCCGGCTTGGTATGGATCTCCGGGTCGCCCTCCGTCACGAAGGCCCCTTCACTGTTCAGGATATACCCGTAGCCGCCCTTCCGCGCCCACGCGTCCAGCGCCTCGACGTCCTCCTCCAACGGCAGCGGATGCCCGGGGTAGCCGATGTGGTGGCTGTAGAAGTCCAGCCCCATCCGCCGGAACGCCTCCTGCGCGGCCTCATCCGCATACACCGGCAGCTTGCTCCCCGCATCGTCCGCCCCGATCGGCATCGACACGGGCGGCCGATCGCCGAAGCCCCACGCCGGACCGGCGCCGACATCCGCCGCAAGCCCCTCGCCCGCCCCTGTCGCCGCCGTCGCCATCACGATGATCATCCCCAAACCGCTCGTCATTGCACTCCCCTCGCGCCGATGCGCAACCTGTCCGCCCTTCAACGGGCAATCGCCCGACGCTCGTGCGTCCCCTCGATGCTACCATGCCTTCCGGCGCAACGGAAGCGACCGATGCAACCCGTTGTGCGGGATCGGGATACAAGGTGTATAGTGGGCGACGGCGCGCGCAGTGCGCCGCCAATGAGCGTTATGCTCCGCGTCCCGCTCCTTGCCGGGGGTGAAATCACGTGAGCATCCAAGGGAGATTCAGAACCATGGCGACGTCCATACGGCGATCGGTTCCGGCTACCGTCCTGGCCTTGACCCTGTGCCTTGCCTGCACGGCATTCGCACAACCCATCATCACCGCTCCGACGGCCTTCGACCCGCCGGTGTCCAGCAAGAGCGCCCTCGACGCGCTGCTCCACCCGCTGCCCCAGGCGCGCGTCGCCGAATACCTCGACCGACGCGCCGAACCCGTCGTCTACGATGCCTACGCGGGCATGAACGACGCATTCGCCGCCTCTTTCCAGGCCGCGGGCAAATCTCACACCGTGGCCGTCGGCATGGAGCTCGATCTCGCCGAGTCCGACCTCTTCACCGCCGTCTTCGCCGAGGACGACCGCAACGTCTTCGTCGGCGAACTCGTATCGGTCGACGCCTTCGCCCTGCGCGCCGTGCTGGATCTCTCCGCCCTCGCGCCCGGCGACGAGATTTGGGTCGTCGACCCCACGGGCCCCCGCGCCTTCGGCCCTTACCGTGCATCGGATGCGCTCCCCGACGGCCGCTGGACCCCCACGGTCGAGGGCGACGCCATCGTGTTCATCGCGAAATCCGCTGCCGCCGATCCCCCGCGGCTCGTCGTGCGCGGCTTATCGCATTTCTTCAAGCAATTCGACATCGCCCTGCCCTGCAACGTCAACATCGCCTGCGAGACCTCGCCGACCATCCAGAACCTCTCCACCGGGGTCGGCTTCATGGTCTGGACCAACGGCGGCTACGACCAGGCCCTCTGCAGCGGCATCCTGATCAACAACCCCGACACCCCTGAGCATGAGCCCTATTTCATGACCGCCAACCATTGCATCGCCGACCAGGACGAGGCGAGCGTCGCCGAGGTCATCTGGGACTACCGCGCCGCCGCGTGCGACTCGAATGAGACGCCCGCCCTCGCGAGCCTGCCCCGCACCGACGGCACGACCCTGCTTACCACCAACCCCATCCTCGACATGACCCTGCTCCTTCTCAGCGACGTACCGCCGGGCGAACTCGGCCGCGCCTACGCCGGCTACACCACCCGTCCCGTCGCCGTGGGCGAGCAGGCCTTCGCCATGCACCACCCCCAGGGCTCCCACATGCGCATCACCTACGGCGCCGTTCGCACCGTCGATGTGTCCTCCGCCCCGTGGGAACGGCAGATCGACGTGATGTGGACCGAGGGCGTCACCGAGGGCGGCAGCTCCGGCTGCGGCCTGTTCATCACCGAGGGCGGCGCGCACTACTACGTCGGCTGCCTCAGCAACGGCCCCATGCACTCCTGCACGGATACGACCCGAAACTACGACAACTTCGCCACCTTCCGCCTGTTCTACTCCCAAGCAGGCGGGTGGCTCGCGGGTACGGACCCCCCCGACGGCCCGAGCGGTCCCGTCACGCCCATCACGTGCCCCCTCAAGGCCGCCTACGGCGACGGATCGCAAGCCCTGGCGCGCCTTCGCGCCTTCCGCGATCAGGTGCTCATGGCCACCGACATCGGCCGGATGCTGGTCGCCAAGTACTACGAGGCGGCCCCCACGCTGGCCCGCTGGGTCGAGGAACAGCCCGCGGCGCGCACGGCCTTCATCGTCGCTTCGCTGCCGTTCACGGGACTGAGCGAGGCGCGGCCCGCCGAGGCGCCCTGACCGTACGCACAACGCCATACGCCGGACCATTCCGTCCGAAGGACGGCCGTATGCGACCCCTTCGGAGGAAGCGGATCCATGCCCGCATCAAACGCTGAACACATCGTTTCGATCGACGCCGCGGCCCATGGCGGTCACGGCGTCGCCCGCATCGACGGACAGGTCTGCTTCGTCGCCCTCGCGCTCCCCGGAGACACCGTCCGCATCGCCGTCGAACGCGCCGCCAAAGGCGTCCTGTGGGCCCGGATCGTCGAGCTGATCGAGCCCTCGCCCCACCGCGAGACGCCCCCTTGCCGGGTCTTCGGCGCCTGCGGCGGCTGCTCCTGGCTCCACTTCGCCTACGACGCCCAGCTCGCCTGGAAGCGCCGCATCGTACAGGACTGCCTCCAACGCATCGCCCGCATCGACATCGCGCCCGACATCGCCGCCGATCCCGCCCTCCGCCGGGGCTATCGAACCCGGGCCGAGTTCCACGGCGACGGCGAGGCCTGGGGGTTCTACGCACGCGGCAGCCGCGACATCGTCGACATCTGCGCCTGCCCGCTGTGTCATCCGCGGCTCAACGCCGCGCTGGCGCAACTGCGCGCCGTCCGCGCACAGGCAGGCGTCGAGATCACCGTCAATCCGGAGGGCGACGACGTGCTGGTGTGGGTGCGGGAAGCATCCCGCCCGGGGCGAAGAACGCACGCCGGCCGCCGTCCCCGTCGCGCCCCGCACAACGCGGCGCGTCGTCTCATACGCGACGCGTTCCCCCAGGCCCAGGAGCTCGGCGACGATGCCCCCCGCGCCGCCTTCTCGTTCGACGGGATCCCCGTTGTCAACGGCGCGTTCTCCCAAGGCAGTCTGCTGCTCAACCGCCTGCTGCTGGACGTCGTGGGCGCGATGGTCGGAGACGCCCGCAACGTCCTCGACCTGTATTGCGGATCCGGGAATCTGTCGCTTCGTCTGGCCGAAGAAGGGCGGCGCGTGCTCGGCATGGACCACAACGGCGCCGCGGTCGCCGCGGCCGCGGCGACAGGCAGGGGAACGTACGAAGCCGGACGCGAGTCGGACTTCGCGGAAGCGCTCGCCGACGAGACGCGGGACGCCGTGATCCTCGATCCCCCGCGCCAGGGCGCCAAGGCGATCGCCCCGGCCCTGGCCGCCGCCCCCGCCGACCGCATCATCTACGTGTCTTGCGACCCCGCCACGCTCGCCCGCGACGCCCGCGCGCTCATCGCGGAGGGATGGCGGCCTGCCGCATGCACCGTCATCGACCTCTTCCCCGACACGCCCCACATCGAGACCGCGCTCCGCTTCGACCCCGCTTAGTTCACACGCAGCCCACGCGATCCCCCAGGATGTGATCCCCCACCTCGGCCAACGTGTCGTACACGGCCTCGGGTTCCAGCGCCTCCAGCGCCTCCCGCGTCGCGTAGCCCGTCGTCACGCACACGCACCGCACCCCCGCCGCGCGCGACGCCAGCACATCGAAATGCGTGTCCCCCACGAACACCATCTCGGCAGGTCGCACGCCGAGCTGCTCCGCGGCGACCAACAGCGCCTCGGGATGCGGCTTCGGCTGTTTCACATCGTCCGGCCCGAGCCGCGAACTGAAGTGATCCAGCACCTCCAGATGCGCCAGCACCTGCTCCGCATAGCACCGCCGTTTCGACGTCGCGAACCCCAGCCGAAGCCCCGCCTCCTGCAACCGCTCCAGCAGCTCCCGCGCCCCCGGCAACAGCGTCGTCCGCTCGCAACACGTCTCTCCATAATGCGCGCGGTACACTTCCGTGCACTCGTGCGGGTCGCGGTCCGTGAACAACTGGAACTGGTCCTCGAGCACATGCCCGATCGTGTCCACGATCCGGTCCCGCGGCGGATGCGGCAACCCGAAAACGTCGAACGTGTGGAAGAAAGACGCCACGATCGCGTCCGTGCTGTCGATCAACGTCCCGTCCAAATCGAAACAGACGGCCCATACCATGCAATACTCTCCTGAAGGGTGCGCACACGAACCGGGATCCACTCAGAGACCGCGGGCGAATGCCCGCATCCAACGCCGGGGCGGTCCGTCAGGCATGCCGAACCGTTGGCGCAACGCCGCGCCGCGTCGCGCCGCACACAGTGTACCAGCCCCCCGCCGCCCCGCGCACCTCGCCTCGGAACCCATCCCTTCCGCGCTGCGCCGCCGTCCGTCCCGGTCCCCGTTTGACGCCCGTCCGCAAGGCTGCTATCCTCCCGACGCTTTCAGCCCTTACCTGACAAGGAGCCTTCCATGACCCCCCGCGAACGATTCCTGAGCGTACTGCGCTTTCAGCGCCCGGACGACCGCATCCCCATGGTCGAATGGGCCGCGTGGTGGGACCAGACCATCGCTCGCTGGCGCACGGAAGGCCTCTCCGCGGACCTGGACTGGCAAGGCTCCCTCGATCACTTCGGCCTCGACACCCTCATCTGCATCCCCATCGTCGGCACGTCCGCCCGCTGCCCGCACCCCGCGCATCACGGCGCCGGCATCATCGCGAACGAAGCCGACTACGAGACCCTGCTCCCCGCGCTTTACACAGATGAGGCGATCGAGTCGGCCATCGGCGCGGCCCGCGAGCTCCGCACGCGCCACGACGCAGGCGACGTCATCATCCGCCTCTGGCTCGACGGTTTCTTCTGGTTCCCGCGCATCCTGCTGGGCATCGAACGCCATCTGTACGCCTTCTACGAGCAGCCCGAACTCATGCACCGCATCAACGCCGACCTTGCCGCCTACAACATCCGCGCCGTCGAGGCCCTCTTCCCCGAGCTGCGCCCGGACATGGTCGGGTTCGCCGAGGACATGTCCTACAACCTCGGGCCCATGCTCTCGCACGACCTGTTCCGCGAGTACCTTCAACCCTACTACCGCCAGGTCATCCCCCATATCCGAGCGTATGACGTCAAGGTGCTGATCGACAGCGACGGCGACATCACCACGATGGTCCCCTGGATGCAGGACGCCGGCATCGAAGGCGTCTACCCCCTCGAACGCCAGGCCCACGTCGACGTCAACGCCCTCCGCCGCGACTACCCCGAGCTGCTCATGATGGGCGGCTACGACAAGATGGTCATGCCCCAAGGCGAGCCCGCCATGCGCGCCGAGTTCGAGCGCATCTTGCCCGCCATGCGATCCGGCGGCTACATCCCCTCCGTCGACCATCAGACGCCGCCCGGCGTCTCCCTCGAGAACTACCGCATCTACATCCGCCTGTTCCGCGAATACTGCGAACGCGCCGTACAAGGCTGACGTCTCGCCGTCCAGCCCCTCCGGCATCGTCAGCCTCTCCCCATACCTGCGTCCCGATCACATCGCTCATGGGGGGCGTGGCGCATGCGAAGACACGGAATAATGCGCAAACCGGGAATACACACAGGACCGTTGCGTGTATACGAAATACTCCGACATCCCCGAGCCTTTGGACCGAGGAGTTGATCCGCATACCCCGGATCGCCCTACAATCGCTCGGACCGCACAACGACAGGGGGCTGCCGTGACCGCGATCCGGAGAATCAACGGAGCGCATGAACGAAACGCCCACAGACACGCCACGCGCACTTATCGTCGACGATGAACCGAGCATCCGCAACGCTATCCGGCGCTGGCTCACGTCGCACGGCTTCGACGCCGACACCGCATCGAACGGCGTCGAGGCCCTCGATCTGTTCAACAAGAACACCTACGACATCGTGACCATGGACCTCGACATGCCGCGCATGGACGGTCGCGAGACCATCCGCGAACTGCGGTCGGTCGCTCCCGGACTGCCGATCATCATGATCACAGGGTACCTGGATCGGGTCGACGACACGCTGCTGCAGTCTGTTTCCCGCGTCTTGCTCAAGCCAATCAGCCTGCGCCACATCGAGCAAGAGATCCGCGAAGTCCTCGGCTGCCCCGTGGCCCAGCCTCACCCCGGCGATCACGCGAGGTAGCCTAGCCGTCTCGGCCGTGCGCACCCGCCAGTGCAAGAACACGCCTCGGTCCGTCGCCGACCGCGTGCTATGATGCGCCCATGCACAACCAGGACACAGCCGACCCGCAGACCGCCGTCGCGTTGCTCCGCCGGTCCGTCCTCGTCGCGTTCGCGCTGACCGGATCGGCCTTCATCGCGGCGACCATCGCCTACGCGCGGTATGGCGGCCCCTGGGTCGAGCGCCTCGATGCGGCCGTGGGCGAAGTCGTGAGCGCGCGCGCCGTCGGACTCGCCCGCGCCGGGCGCACTGAGGAGGCCATCGACGCCTATCGTCAAGCCTTGGCCGCCCGCTTCGACAACCCCGAGCTCTACAAGTGGCGCGCCGCCGAGCTTGCCGCGCTGCTCACCGAACAGGGACGTTTCGACGAAGCCCTCGACACGGCCGTCGACCTGCTCGACCATGACATCTCGACCGCCATGGCGGCCTTCCGCGATTTGCACCGCGCCGTGCAGCAAGCGCAGCTTCATGACACGGGGCTGACGCTCAGCGAACGCTTCGCACAAGCCGCTCACGACCGCGACGCCCCTCGCGCCGAAGCCCTGGGCATGCTCTACGCCGGCATCTCGCTGCGCGAGCTTGACCGCCCCGACGAAGTCGCCGAACGCGCCCTCCGCGCATTCGCGCTCTCCCCATCCCTCGAGACGGCCTCCGTCGGATCGCGCCTGCTGCGCGACACGCGACAACTCGACAAGGGCCGCGACCTCGTCCGCTACTTCCTCGAGCATGCCGACCAGGACGACCTGCGCCGCGAGGCCCGCGCCATGGCCGAACGCTTCCCGGAACTGCTACACGAGGACGCCCCGGAATGACGACGCGCGATCCCTTGATCCAACGCCGGACGCGCCTCGCGTTCATCGCGCTCCTGCTCGCGTTCGCGCTCTCCACCGGCGCCCTCCGCCTCTGGGGCCAGTCTTGGGCCCGCGCGGCCTACCGCCCCGTACTGCGCGACCAGGTCGCCGCTCACCTGCAAGCCGGGCGGTACTACGAAGCCGAACGCGCATTGCTCACCGCCCTGGACGCGTCCCCGCAGTATGCCGCATGGATGCTGGACTTCACCGCGGACACGCTCTGCGTGCTGCCGGAACTCGCCGCACGCCTCGCCGACAGGGCGATGCAGACGGACAAGGTCGACGCCCTCCTCGTCCAGGCCCGCATCCGCTACGCCATGGCCGACTTCACAGGCATCGCCCGCGCGCCGCTCCCCGCCGAGGCGCCGCCGGCCCTGGCCGCGTTCCACGCACTGGCCGTTCGGCGCCTGAACTGGTGGGACGATCCCCGCGCCGCGGTCGCTCCGGTCACGGACGGTCCCCCGGAACTCGCACGGGAATCGGCCGAGACCGCGCGCGCGCTCGCCGACTCCGCCTCCGTAGACCCCCATTCCGTCGCCGCCGCCACGGCCGCCGGGCGTCGGGCGATGATGTCGGGAGACCACGCCGCGGCGCTCACGTGGTTCGCTGACGCGATCGCACGCTCCGATGCGGCGCGTGACGCCGCCCAAGCCGTGCTCCGCCTCCTGGACCAAGCCGCGACTGACAGCGTCTGAGGGCAACGCGCGACCGTGATCAGTGCAGGGGCGCGCTGCGAGCGCTCCACGCATTGAACCGACACACGGGGGACCCTCCATGGCGCCGCGCAAGCCCGCTGCCAACGCCAAGCCCGCCGCACGCGCCAAGCCCGCCGCACGCGCGACCCGCCGCTCCGGATCGGGCCGACGCAAGGCGAAGAAGCCCGCGCTGCAGCCGACCCCGCTCTGGCAGGCGCTGCTCGGCATGAGCGATCCCGCGACAACCGAGCCATCGCAAGCGCAATCGCCTATCGGCGTGTTCGTCGCGGAGATGTCGCAACTCCTGGCGACATGCGGCGTGGCGCCGACGCCCACAATCGTCCTGCGCGTACACGACGTCGCCACGACGCTCACCATCGCGCTCGCGCTCGAGGACCCGCTGCTCGAAGGCTTGGCCGCCGGCGAAGAGATGCCGTCCGCCGCGGTCGAGAGCGCGGCCAAGGCCCGCGAACGCTGGAGGAAAGCCATGAAAGAGCTCGAAGACAGTTGCGCCCGGGCGGGATCGCCCATCGACCAGGGACTGCCCGACGAGGTGCGCCCGCTGCTGCGCAAGGCTGAGGGCGTGCTCGAGGCGGCGCTGACCGCGACCCGCTCGCCTGAGGACGCCGTCCCGGACAACCCCGCGGAGGACGCCGCCGAGTGACCCGGCTCGATACGCTTTGCGCGCGCGCTCTGCTCAAACGCCGCGGACTCACCGCCGACGAGGCCGCCCGCTGGCTCCTGCTCCACGACCGCGCGGCATTCGCCGAACGCTACCTCTCCGATCGCGCGGGCCGTCCCTGGCGCCCGCGAGACTACCAACGCGCCTCGCTCGCGTCCTACGCGACGCGCAAGGTCCACTGCGACGGACGCGACGTCGGCAAGACCACGGAGATCGAGATCCTCGCGGCGTGGGCCGCCGCGGCCTGCCCCGACTCCGAGATGCTCATCGCCACCCAGTGCGAGAACCACCTGTTCCCGCTGATGGACCGCATCGTGCGGCGCATGGAATCCACCCCCGCGCTCGCGCCCTCGCTCGCCGAATCGCGCCGGTCCCCCTCATGGATGCTCCGCTTCTCCAACGGGTTCGTCCTCTGGGGACGTATCGCCGGACCGCGCGGCATGAACTTCCAGGGGCTGCACGTAGACTGGCAGATCGTCGACGAGGCCCAGGAGATGACCGAGACCGCCTGGGGCGAGCTGTACCAGGCGCTGAACGGCGGCGGTCGCCGGTGGGTCTACGGCGTGCCGAACGGACTGCGCAACACGTTCTACCGCATGACGACCCTGCCGAACGCCGAACAGTACAACTGGCCGTCGTCGCTGAATCCGGAGTTCACCCCCGAGAAGGACGCCGAACTCGCCCGGCTCTACGGCGGACGCGACGCGCCAGGCTATCTCCACCGCGTGCTCGGAGTCCACGGCGCACCCGCCACGGCCGCGTTCCGGCTGGACGACTACCTGGCCTGCGTGGATAGCGGGCTCGACTGCGCGGATATCGCCCTCGACGCCGACACGCCGTTCGAGCCGCCGACCGGCATCCCCGCCGGCGCCTACTACCTCGGCTGCGACCTCGGCTACGCGCGGGACCCCTCGGAGTTCGTCATCTACCGCGCAGACGGTCCGCGGCTGGTCCACGTCTGCCGCGTCCATCTCCGGGGCGTACACTACGCGCGACAGGAGGCGATCATCGTCGCGCTCGACGCCGCCTACGGGTTCCGCAAGATCGCCATCGACAGCGGCAACAACGGCCGCGCCGTCGCGCACGCGCTGATGTCACGCGACGCCGCCTGGTGCGATCGCGTCCTCTCGGTCGAGTTCGGCGCGATGATCGACCTGCCGCCGCTGCCCGATGGCTCTCCCGCGCGTCAGCCCCTCAAGGAGTTCATGACGCGCCTCATCGAGCGCCGCATGGCCGAGCGCACCGTGGCCTTCCCGCCGCTGGCCGACCGCGAGTCGCAGTACGCCGGCCACACCTATCACGTCGGCGCGCACGGCCGCATCGTCTACGGCAAGGGTGACGACCACCTGATCGACGCCGACCGATGCGCCTTCCTCGCGCACTACGCCGACACGACCTGCGCCGACGAACCGCCCGCCCGTCTCCGACCGCTCGCGGAAGCGTTCACGTTCTGACCGATCGAAACGGCCCGCCGAGCGCATCGGCGGGCCGTCCTACTGCGTCCGATATCATCACGCGCCGCGAGC
Source organism: Candidatus Hydrogenedentes bacterium UBA6118 (assembly GCA_002422525.1). Taxonomy (GTDB): domain Bacteria; phylum Hydrogenedentota; class Hydrogenedentia; order Hydrogenedentales; family SLHB01; genus UBA6118. The sequence goes on along the minus strand of DIWA01000015.1, from coordinate 31,509 downwards.
AGCGCTACTCCGTCCTCGGCACCCCTTTCGGCGCTCTGATCTTCAGCGTTCGAATCTCGAACGGCCGCACATCCAGGTGCACCTCCCCTTCCACGATGGGAATCGGCTTGTCATTCTCCTCCATCAGGTCGCACTCCCACGCCTTGTTCGCGGATCCCCAGGGGTACACCACGGCATCGACTCGCTGACCGTGAGGCTCGTAGACGCGAACGATCATGTCGTCGGAGTCCTCGGCCTTCTTGATCGTGTCGATCACAAGCCGGCCCTCAACCTCGATGTACGATCCTTGGGATCCGTAAGGCGCCTCGCGCTTCTCCGGCAGCCTCGTGACCATGGGCGTGTTCAGCGCGAACGCCTCCGTCACCGTCTCCATCCGCCAGTCGCCCTCATGCGGGTAGAGCGCGTACGTGAACCGGTGTTCGCCCTGGTCCGCCTCCGGGTCCGGGTCGATCGGCGACCGCAGCAACGTGATCCGCATGACATTCCCCCGAATGTCGTAGCCGTACTTGCAGTCGTTCAGGAGGCTCATGCCAATCGCGCCGCCCTCGCTCAGATCGGCCCAACGCTGCGCCGGCACTTCGAACTGCGCCTCATCCGCATCCCGGTTCCGGTGCGTCGGCCGCTCCACCGCGCCGAACTGCACCTCGTACGTCGCCTGCAAGGCCCGTAGATCCATCGGGAACGCCGCCTTCCACATCGTCCGGCGCTCACGCCAATCCACGTGCGTCACGAAATCGAGACGCGGCCAGTCGATGTGCATGACAACGTCCTGCGTGATGGTGCTCTCGCCGAAGCGGTAGACCATCCGAAGCACGCCCCGCACCGGACCGCTCTCGATCACCTCGATCGACTCCGGCGGACCCGTCGTGCGCATGTTCTCCTCGAAGTTGAAGTCGACCTCCCAGGCGTCCCATTCGCGCGGCCGATCCTCAGAGAACTGGAACACGTTCGCCCGCGCGCCTTCCGGGATGAACTCGCGATCCAGATCGTGCGAGTAGAAGCTCGTGATCTGCCCGTTCCGGTCGAACTTCACCCGGATGCACGCATTTTCCATCGTGCGCGTGGTGACCTTGATGGGCGGGGCGTCAAACGTGCACCCCTGACCGGACTCCACCCAGTACACATCAACCCCCATGCTCGGCGCCGACCCGGCGCAGAACAACAGCCGGTTCGGCCCCAGCTTCTGGGCAGGCAGCCTTTCGCCCTCGCTGTCGACCACGGCTACGGGGCCGTCCGGCAGATCGATCTCGACCTCCACGGCGTCGCTGCGTGCCGTGAACAGCGTGTTGAACACCGCGACGGGCGTCCCCTCGCCGTCCGTATGGCACTTCGTGAGCAGCGCATCGCACGCGGCGTCGCGCACGGCCTCGAGCTTGCGCATCACCTCGGCGTACTCAGCGTCCGTTCGCCGGTAGACCTCGTTGATCGACGAGCCCGGCAAGATGTCGTGGAACTGGTTCGTCAACACCTGCTTCCAGCAGTCGTAGATCGTCGTCGCATCATAGGGATGCCCCGCGGCGACGTACGCGAGACTGCTCAGGATCTCCGTGTCCCGCAACAGCGTCTCGCACTTGCGGTTGTTCCGTTTCGTGCGCGCCTGCGTCGTCTGGCAGCCCCGGTGCAGCTCGAAATACAACTCGCCGTTCCACACCGGAAGCTCGTCAAGGTCGGCCTCATCCCGCATCGCCTCGAGCGCGGGCATCACGTTTCCGAACGCGCACTTGGGCACGCCGATCACGTTCTCCAGCCGCTTGCCCATCTCGATCATCTCAGGCGTCGGACCGCCGCCGCCGTCGCCGAACCCGAACGGGAACAGAAACGTCTCGGTCCGATCCTTCTGCGTGTACTGGTTCCACTGCTTCACAAGGTTCCCGGGACGGACGTTGCCGTTGTAGTCCCACGGGCGCACGGCGAGCACCCGCGACCCGTCGGTCCCCTCCCAGTGGAAAAAGCTGTACGGGAACTTCGTGAAGGAGTTCCAGTGGATCTTCGTGGTCACGAAGAACTCCACCTGCGCCCGGCGCAGAATCTGCGGCAGCGCATAACAGTAGCCGAACGTGTCGGGCGTCCATGCGACGTTCGAGTGCACGCCGAACTCCTCCCGGAAGAAGCGATTGCCGTACACCGCCTGGCGCACGAGCGACTCCCCGGAGGGGATGTTGAGATCCGGCTCGACCCAGAAGCACCCCAGGGGCTCCCATCGCCCCTCCTTCACCCGCTTCTTGATCTCCTTGTAGATCTCCGGATAGTAGGTCTTCACCCATTCGTACTGCGCCGGTTGCGGACACGAGAAGTGATACTCCGGGTACCGCTCCATCATGCGCAGCACCGTCGAGAACGTGCGCCCGCACTTGCGTTGCGTCTCGCGGATCGGCCACAGCCACGCCGTGTCGATATGCGAATGCCCCGACAGAACCAGCTTGCCCATGCCGTAGCTGTGCTGAAACTCCGGCAGACCCGCCTGCAGCGTCTTCCTCGCCTTCTCGAGGCTCGCCTCGAAGCCCTTCCCGCCCACGGCATTGAGATCGAGCGTCTTGATGCTCCGGTCGAGCAGGCGCAGCAACCGCCACCGCGGCGCGTAGTCCTCCGGGAGCACCTCCAGCACTTCAAGCAGCGTCTGGATATCCCAGTAGTAGTCCCAGCGGTCCTGATGGAACGCGGCCACCTCCGCGTACCCGAACGGGTGGATCAGGTCGAACCGCACGCTCGGCACGGACTCGAGATGGATCTCGAACACCTCGTTCCCCTCGGCCTTCTCCGTCAGGAACAGAATGTCGCGATTCTCATCCAGCCCCTGCGTGCGTCTCCCGTCGACGAACGCCAGCGACTCGCCATGCGGCCGGATGCGCGCCACGACGCACGCGCCTTTCATCTCCGGCGGAACCGCCGCCTGGAACCGGAACCACGTCGTCTGGTCGAACCCGCCCCAGTGCCGCGGCAGCTTGAACGGCTCGTAGCCGTCCTCGGGCGGCGGTTCCACTCCGCGATCACGGCCCGTCACGCACGCCTCGATGTGCTCGATCGGATGCCGTCCCGTCAGAATGTGCTGCTGCAGCTCCTGCAAGCGGACGCGTATCTGCTGCGCGACAATCGTCCGTTCCACGTCGAAATTCATCATAGATAGGATCCCCGGGGGTTGCCTTGCTTCCGCCTCAGTGCTTCAGCACGTCCGCCGGGTGCTCGGGAAACCCAAGCACGCCGCGCGACCGGTCGAACTGGTAGATCCGCGTGAACGGGCGCGCCTCGAACGAGAACCCCCGCAGATCGCCGCCGTCCAGCGCGCGATCGGCGTTGGGTCGGCTCAACGCCGCGATAGCCACCCGACGCAGCTCGGCCGCCGTCTCCGGCTCCGACGCGACGAGATTGCTCAACTCATGGGGATCGTTGGGCGTGTCGAACAACTGCTCCCGTGCGCCGTTCGCCATGTAGATGTACTTGCGGTCCGCGCTGCGCACCATCACCTTGAACAGCCGCGTGCCGGGCGTTCCGTAATAGCCTACGAGGTGCGTCCGTCCCGTCGTGGCCCCGTCGAGCAGGCCGAGCACGTTGATCCCGTCGCGCACGTCCAGGGCGCCGGCGGCCCCCGTCGCGATGCCGAACAGGTCCGTCAGACACACCAGCTCTTCCCGCCGCACGTCGGCCGGCAGTCGCTTGGGCCAGCTCACCAGCATCGGTACATGGCACGCCGCCTCGAAGAAGCTCTCCTTCTGCCACGCATTGTGATCGCCCAAGTGATCGCCATGGTCGGAATAGAAGCAGATCACCGTGTCGTCGGCGTCGTCCCGCGCCTCCACCGCATCCAGGATCCGCCCGAGACAGTCGTCGATGTAGCTGATCTCGCCGTAGTACCGTGCGCGCAGTACGCGGGCGTGCGCGTCGTTGATGTCTTCCGCCCAGATCGCGTAGTTCATCCACGGGATCTGCTCGTCCATGTGGTCGTCTTCGATCCGCCCCCGCACCGGGTTCGGCATGCGGTCCGGGTCGTACATCCGGTTGAACGGAATCGGCGGGGCGAACGGCGGATGCGGCCCGATGAACGACACGAAGCCGAAGTACGGCCGGTCGTCCTCCGCCTCGATCAGCTCGACCGCCCGCGCCGCCGCCCACGCCTCCACGGTCACCTCGGCGGGCATCGGGCTCATCTGCGGCATGTAGTACATCTCCGTGCGCTCGCCCATCAGCCCTTCGATGAAGTCGTACTCCGGGCGCTCCCGTTTGATGAACGAAGCGAACGCGTCGCGCGTGCGCTGGTCGGGCGTACCGTACAGCTCCTCGCTGTGCAGATGCACCTCATACCCCAGCTCCTCGTCCCACGGAACGGTGTGGAACTTGCCCACGCCGAACGTGCGATAGCCCAGCCGCCCCATCGTCCGCGCGAGATACGCCCCGCACCGATCCTCCATGTGCAAGGGCTGGCCGTCCACCGGGTCATCCGGCCCGTTCTGATAGATCGCCGTGTTGAACGGCTCCCGCCCCGTCCGGATCGTGTACCGCGCCGGCACGCACACCGGGCACGTCGAGTAGCAGTTCGTGAACGCCGCGCCGCGTCGCGCCAGCCGATCAAGATTGGGCGTGTAGATCTCGCTGTTTCCGAGCGCCGCAATCGTGTCGAACCGCTGCTGGTCCGTCATAACGAAAAGTACGTTGGGCTTCTTTGCCACGGGTCTCCCCTTCCTCTCCGCCCGTCCGCACGCGAGCGAACGTCGCCTTGTCGATCCTATATCTGATGGGCCCCGCGCTCGCGAAGCTCCTCAACCACACGGCGTACGTCCTGCGCGCGGTCCTTGGGAACCGCCAGCACGGCGTCGTCCGTCACAACCACCACCACGCCCTCCAGGCCGATCACGCCCACGGCAACGCGTTCGCCGACGGCGTTGTACACGATGCAGTCTTTGCAGTCGATCGCCACGGGGTCGCCCTCCAGCACGTTGCCCGCCGCGTCGGCTCCGCGCGTACGCTCCAGCGCCGGCCACGACCCCACATCCTCCCACGCGAAGGCCGCCCGCACCATATACACGTCCTGCGCATGCTCCATGAGCGCGAAGTCAATCGAGACGTTCTCGAGCCCCTCGAAGATCCGCGTCGCCTCGGCCTCGTCGTCCGCCTCGATCGCCCCGCGCAAGGCCCGCAGCGCCTCCGCCAGGTCGGGCCGAACCCGGTGCAATTCGCTCACGAACCGCGACACCCGCCACACGAACATCCCCGTGTTCCAGTAGTACGCCCCGGAACGAACGAACTCCTCGGCCCGCTCGCGGCTCGGCTTCTCGTGGAAGGCGTCCACGCGGAACAGATCCACGTCGCCCGCGCCGCGCTCCACCGCCGCCCCGCCGGTGCGGATGTAGCCATAGCCCGTCTCGGGCCGCGTCGGAACCAGCCCGATCGTCACGAGCCCATCATGCCGCTCGGCCGCCCGCTGCGCCATCGACAGCGCCGCGGTGAAGGCTTCCCGATCCGGAATCAGATGATCGGCCGAGATCGCCGTCATCACCAGATCCGACCCGTCGCCCCCATGGCGCGCCAGAATCTGCGCGGCCATGTAGATCAGCGCCCCCGCCGTGTTCCGACGACACGGCTCGCCGATCACATTCGCCTCGGGAATGGCCGCATCACTGGCGCGCACAGCGTCCACCAGCATGCGGTTGGTGATCACAAAAACGCGCTCCCGCGGAACCAGCGGCGCCAACCGCGACACCGCCTCCGCAAGCATGGTCTCTCCCGAACGGCCCAGCGGCAGCAATTGCTTCGGCCGCAGTCCCCGCGACAACGGCCAGAATCGCTCGCCGGACCCTCCGGCCATCACAACGCCTACATGCACAGCAGAACTGTCAGACGCCATAGAGTCTCTCCTGATCGCCATTCATCAGTCTTCTATAATGTGTTAGGATACCGGGGCGGTGCATACGGCGCAACCGACGCGCGGTTCCGACGCCCGCCTGCGCAGAGCGGGTTCGGACGATCCGGAAACGCCAAAACTCGCCATATGACAAGGGTTTGTGCAGACGATCCGGCCCGCGCGGGATTGTACCGGACCCGCCGCCGTGTTAGGATGAGCCTAACGCCGTTTCGCCCCCTGCCGGCGCTCGCCTCTGAGGGCGCCGTTGATGCGCGGTGAACCATCGGAAGGGCTGGTATAGACTGATGAATGGATTTCTCAAGCAGGTGTCCCTGTGGGTGCTGCTCCTCATCATCCTGGTGCTGGGACTCACGCACTTCACCTCGCAACGGGACAACCAGGTCGAGCTGCTCCCCCGCGATTTCGAGGAGCAGCTCATCGAACACAACAACGTGAGCTGGCTCCGCATCAAGTTCCGCGGACAAGACCGGCTGCGCCTCTACGAAGCCAAGTTTCGCGAGCCCGTCAAGGGCCAGACCGGGATGAAGTTCGAGTCAGGCGAGCTGCCTGACGAATGGCGCGCCGCGCTCGATGCCAACAACGTCGACTGGAAAGAGGAGACGTATGAGACCATCTGGCCCGGACTGCTCCTGAACATCGTCCCCTTCATTCTCATCGTCGCGATCTTCTGGTTCTTCATGTTCCGGCAGATGCAGGGGGGCAGCAACAAAGCCATGTCCTTCGGCAAAAGCCGCGCGCGCCTCGTGAACCACAGCGACAAGGTCGTTACGTTCTCCGATGTCGCGGGCGTCGACGAAGCCAAGGAAGAGCTCCAGGAGATTATCGAGTTCCTCAAGGACCCCAAGAAGTTCTCCCGCCTGGGCGGCAAGATCCCGAAGGGCGTTCTGCTCGTGGGTCCCCCCGGATCCGGCAAGACGCTCCTCGCGCGCGCCGTGGCGGGCGAAGCGCACGTGCCCTTCTTCAGCATCAGCGGCTCCGACTTCGTCGAGATGTTCGTCGGCGTCGGCGCAAGCCGCGTGCGCGACCTCTTCCAGCAGGGCCAGAAACACGCCCCGTGCATTATCTTCATCGACGAGATCGATGCCGTGGGCCGGCAGCGGGGCGCCGGACTCGGCGGCGGCCACGATGAGCGCGAACAGACCCTGAACCAGTTGCTCGTCGAGATGGACGGGTTCAACACCAGCGACGGCGTCATCCTCATGGCCGCCACGAACCGTCCCGACGTGCTCGACCGCGCCCTGCTCCGGCCCGGCCGCTTCGACCGACAGATCGTCGTCGCCAACCCCGACATCCGCGGTCGCGAGGAGATCCTCCGCATCCACCTGCGCAACAACAAAGTGCCCATGGCTAACGACGTCGATATCCGCCTGCTCGCACGCGGCACGCCGGGCTTCTCCGGCGCCGATCTCGCCAACATGGTGAACGAGGCCGCCCTGCTCGCGGCGCGCCGCGGCCGCGACGAAGTGACCCACCAGGACTTCGAGGACGCGAAGGACCGCGTGTTGATGGGTCCCGAACGCCGGAGCATGGTGATCAGCACGGAGGAGAAACGCAGCACGGCCGTGCATGAGGCGGGCCACGCGCTCGTCGGCCGCCTGCTGCCCAATGCGGATCCCGTCCACAAGGTCACCATCATCCCCCGCGGCCCGGCCATGGGGCTGACCAGCGTGTTGCCCGAGGAAGACCGGCATTCGTACTCGAAGTCCTACTGCCTCGCCGCCATTCGCGTGCTCATGGGCGGACGCGCCGCCGAGGATGTCGTGTTCAACGAGTTCAGCAGCGGCGCCGCCAACGACCTCAAACGCGCCACCGAGCTCGCCCACGCCATGGTGTGCCAATGGGGCATGAGCGACCTCGGCCCGATCTCCTTCGGCAGCGACCGTGAGGTCTTCCTCGGCCGTGACTTCGCACGAGAACGCGACTTCAGCGAGGAGACCGCATCGGCGGTGGACCACGCGATCCACGAAATCCTCGATAAGGCCTACGCCGACGCCAAACAGCTCGTCACGAAACAACGCGAGGTCCTCGTCGCCATCGCCGACGCCCTGACCGAGCGTGAGACGCTCGAGGCCGCCGAGCTGGACGCCATCATTCGCGACAAGGGCGGCGCCCATCTCTTGCCGCCCCGGCGACATCGCGAGACGCCTTCGGACGAAGAGGCGGCCGCAGCCGCCAAACCGCAGCACGATCGTGAACCGGGCTCGGACGGCATGGAGCCAAGCGCACCGGCCAATCCTGTGCCGGGAACCGCTTGACCCGCGATGGGTGCAACAACCCTGCGACAAGTCCTGGGCCGGAAGACCCTCATCATGGGGGTCGTGAACGTTACGCCCGACTCATTCTACGACGGCGGACAGCATGGCACGCATGGGGCCGCCGTCGCCCATGGCCGCACCCTGCTCTCCGACGGCGCCGATATCCTCGATATCGGCGGCGAGTCGTCGCGTCCCGGTTCCGACCCCGTGACGCCGGAAGAAGAGACGGCCCGGGTCCTCCCCGTGTTCGAAGCGCTGTCGGCCGCCCTCCCCGATGCCGCTCTGCTCTCCGTGGACACCTACCACGCCGAAACCGCGCGCGCGGCAACCGACGCGGGCGCCCACATGGTCAACGACATCACCGCGCTGCGCGGCGACCCCGCCATGGCCGACGTCATCGCGTCATCCGGATGCATGTGCGTGCTCATGCACATGCTCGGCAGCCCCAAGACGATGCAGGACGCCCCCCGCTACGCCGATGTGGTCGACGACCTGCTCGCCTTCTTCGACGAGCGTATCAGCTACGCCGTGTCGCGCGCGATCCGCGAGGACCGCCTCTGGATCGACCCCGGCTTCGGCTTCGGCAAGACGGTCGCCCACAATCTGGACATCCTCCGCAGGCTGGGCGCTTTCCGCTCCCTCGGCCTGCCGATCTTGATAGGTACGTCCAACAAGTCTACGATCGGAGCCGTTCTGGATGCGCCGGTCGACGACCGCATGGAGGGCACCGCGGCCACGGTCGCCATCGCCATCGCCCACGGGGCCGACGCGGTGCGCGTGCACGACGTGAAGACGATGGCCCGCGTCGCCCGGATGAGCGACGCCATCATCAGACGAGGACGCCCATGAGTGACCGACTCTTTGGAACCGACGGCATACGCGGGGTGGCCAACACCCATCCCATGACGGTCGACATCGCCCTGCGCGTCGGCCGCGCAGCCGGCTACCTCTTCCAGCAAGAGGACCGCCCCCACACCATCCTCATCGGCAAGGACACCCGCCTGTCCGGATACATGTTCGAGAACGCCCTCACCGCGGGGCTGTGCTCGATGGGCGTCAACGTACTCCTCGTGGGTCCCCTGCCCACGCCGGGCGTCTCCTACATCATGCGAAGCCTGCGCTGCGACGCCGGCATCATGATTTCCGCCTCCCACAACCCGTATCACTACAACGGCATCAAGTTCTTCGGCCGCGACGGCTTCAAGATCGCCGACGAACTCGAGGACGAGATCGCCAAGCTGGTCTCCAGCGGATCCATCGACCAGGTGCGCCCCAAGACGGACCGCATCGGCACCGCCCGTCGCATCGACGACGCCTGCGGCCGCTACATCGAGTTCGCTAAGGCCACCTTCCCGAAAGGCATGCGCCTGGACGGCCTCCGCATCGTGTGCGACTGCGCCAACGGCGCTTCCTACAAGGCGGCCCCGAACGCCCTTTCGGAGCTCGGCGCCGAGCTCATCACCATGGGGAACCAGCCCAACGGACGCAACATCAACGAGCACTGCGGCTCGATGCATCCCGAAGAGATGCGCGCCGCCGTCATCCGCGAGCGGGCCGACGTCGGCATCGCCTTCGACGGCGACGCCGACCGTGTCCTCATGGCCGACGAAGAAGGCCGGCTTCTAGACGGAAACGCGCTCCTGGCCGTCCTCGCGGTCGACATGCTCGAACGCGACGAGCTGCCGCGGAAGACCATCGTGACGACCATCATGGCCAACGGCGGCCTGCGCCGGGCGCTCGAACCCTTCGGCGGCGAGGTCCAGTGGACCCAGGTGGGCGACCGCTACGTCGTCGAAGCGATGCGGGAGCAGGAACTCATCGTCGGCGGCGAGTCCTCGGGCCATCTGATCCTCCTCGAGCACAACACCACCGGCGACGCCCTCATCGCGGCCTTGCAGGTGCTGGCCACCATGGTCCGCCGCCAACAGCCCTTGTCCGGCTTGGCAAGCGTCTACCACGCCATGCCCGAGTCCCACGCTTCCGTGCCGCTCAACGGCAAGTCCCGGCCCGACCCGGAGGCCATCGCCGCCATCTGCCGCGAAGCCGAGGACCACATCCAGTCCGCCGGACGCGTGGTCATCCGCCCGTCCGGCACGGAGCCGATCGTCCGGGTCATGGTGCAGCACGAGTCGCTGCGCACGGCCGAAGCGTTGGTCCGCGAGCTGGTCGAACGCGTCGCGCAGTTGTAGCCGCGTCGACCGGGGAGAGCATCCATGGTTGAGCTGGGAGTCAATATCGACCACGTCGCCACGCTGCGCCAGGCCCGTCGCGGCGTCGAACCCGACCTGATCGCCGCCGCCAAGGTCTGCGAGCTCGCCGGCGCGCATCAGATCACTGTTCATCTGCGGCAGGACCGCCGCCACATGCAAGACCGCGACGTCGAGCTGCTCGCGCAGGTCCTGCTGGTTCGGCTCAACCTCGAAATGGCCGCGGTCGACGAGATCATCGGCATCGCCCATGCCCTCAAGCCCCACACCGTCTGCCTCGTGCCGGAAAACCGCCAGGAGGTCACCACGGAAGGCGGACTCGACGTTGCATCGCAGCAGAGCCGACTCACCGACGTCGTCGCCGGCTTCCACGAGCGCGGCATCAAGGTCAGCATGTTCATCGACCCCGACCTGCATCAGGTCGAGGCCAGCGCCGAGACCGGCGCCGATTTCGTCGAGCTGCACACCGGCGCCTATGCCAACGCCGGCGAACAGGAGCGCGCCCACGAGATCGCGCGCATCGAGGCCGCCGCGGCGCGCACCGCCGACCGCGGCATCGTCTTCAACGCCGGCCACGGGCTGACCATTCGCAATCTCGGCCCGATCGCGGCGATTCCCGGCCTGAACGAGGTGAATATCGGCCATTCGATCATCGCCCGCGCCTTGTTCATCGGGCTCGAACAGGCGGTTCGCGAGATCCTCGAGGCGCTGGCCGTCCACGCCCCCGGCTGACGCCGCGCCTCAGCGCATCCCCTGCCGCACGCCGTGGGCCTGTTCCTCCAGCCACGCGCACTGCGCCGCCAACGTCGCCATCCACTCCGAGGCCGTCATGCCCGCCACCTTGCCCCCGAGCTGCGGCAACTGGTACGACACGGTGGCCACGTGCTTGATCCCGACCGCGTAGTACATCGCCCGCTCCTCGTAGTACGAGATGCGGCGATGCGCCTGATAGTGCTTCAGCAATGTGCCCAGCCGTAGAGCGAGCCGCTCGGGGTCCGTCGTGGTCCGCACGCACAGGTTCGACAGCCCGTACGCCAGATCCTCCAGAAAGCAGCCGTCGCCCGCGAACTCGAGATCCACGATCGCCCGCAGTCGCCCGTCCGCCCACAGCAGATTGCCCACATGCCAGTCGCCGTGGATCACCCCCGTCTCGAACTGGCTCCGCTGCTCCAACCCAAGCTCCTTCGCGGCGTCGTGCAGAAACAGCGCGATGCGGTTGCACGCGTCGATGGCCGCCGCCGCGTCGCCCTCTTCCTGCGCCCGCTTGAACAGCCCCGCGAACAGGCGCCGCGGCGCGTCGCTGAACCGCCAACGCCGGGCATCGCGATCCGGCCGCGGCAGATCGCGACAGACCTCGTGAAACCGGCCCAGCGCGTCGCCCGCCACGCCGAGCGTCTCCCACGTGATCGGCAGCGGATCGCCTTCGACGAACTCCTGCAGCTCCATCGCCCAGTTCCCGATCTCAACGATGAGCTTGCCGTTCCGCGCCGGTTGGATCCGCGCCACCGGCAGATCGTGGGCCGCCAGATGCCGCGACAGCCGGTGCTGGAAACGCAGCGCGTCCAGCACGACCGGGTCGGCCGGATAGGTCTTCACAAGGAACGGCCCCGCGTCCGTATGCGTCACGAGCTTGCGATGGCGGCGCTGATGCGCGTGCGGCAGCGGGGTCGGCGTCTCGACCTGACCGACGTCGTAGTGTGTGCGGACGGCCTCCGCGATGATCTCGGAACCCGGCGTCGATCCCGTCATGGCACGTCGAGCGACAACTCCGACGCCACGTGCGCGCGCAGCTCCTCGAGGTCGAACCACGTCGGCTTCATCCGCAGCCGCGAGTACAGCCGTTCCCCCTGGTCCATGTGATGCGGCGAGTCCGGGTCGGCGTTCTGTCCCCACGGCACGACCGTGTACGACTCCACCCCCTCCGGACGGAGGAAGATCAACTGCGTCGCGAAGCTGCCGTTGTCCGCCAGGTAGGTCCCGTCCTCCTGGCGCCGACCGCGCACGTCGAACAGCGTCTCGGCCTCGAACGCTCCGCCGCCGTACTCCGCGCCGGGAGCGGGGTACAACATGCCGGAGCGACCCACTTGATGCACCTCGCCCCACGTCAGGTCGACCGTCCCGTACGCGGCCTTCATCTCCCGTACGACCGACGCGAAAATCGCGAACAGCTCCGTCAACGCTTCCTCGGACAGCCCATCGCCGGCGAGCACCGCGTCGCCGTCCACGTCGGCGCGCTGGCACGCCTCGCGCCAGAACCGCATCGCCACGCTGCCGCGGCTGTCCGCCGTGTAGCGTCCGTCCCACGCCAGCGTCGCGTCGAGCGCCGCCGCCACGTCCGGGTCATCGATCGCGCCCGACCCATCCAGCGCCGCCGCCTTCCGCAGCGCCTCCTGCCAGGCCGCCGCGCGGATGTCCGTCACGTCCAACGTCAGGTCCAGCAGGTCTTGCTTCGTCAGCGGCGCTTCTTGCGAAAGCACGGCGAATGCCCGTTCGCCGCGCAGGTTCTGCTGGTCCCAGGACACGTTATAGATGTAGTCGGGATACTTCTCCGGCGTCATGGGCGAATCGACCGTCATGACGGCCGGGGAGACGTTGCAGTTCTGCAGGAACCCCTGCGGCGGGTCGATGCACTGCACAAGATCGGCGATGTCATGCACGCCGAGCCAGGCCGTGGCCGACGTGTCGCCCGGCACGGGCGCCCGCCAGTCGTAGCCCTCGGGCCGGATCGGCGTCGCCCCCGTGCGCACGTAGCCGATCGTCCCCTGCGTATCGGCGAAGAGGATGTTCTGCTCCATGAACCGGTTCATCGCCAGCGCTTCATGGAACTCACCGGCGTCCCGCGCCGTATTCATCGCATACACCTGCGCGAACAGGCCCGTGTGCTCCAGATACGGCGACGCCCCCACGTAGGCCGTGCCGCGCTCGAGATCCGGATCCGAGATCACCGGTCCCAAGTGCGTGTACGCGCACATCCGCGTGACGGGCTCGCCGCCGGCGACCGGCACGGTGATCGCGCGGACCTCCGCGGTGCGCCACTCGCCGTCGTAGCGGTACTGCATCGGGTTGTCCGGGTTCAGCGTGATCTCGTACACGTCGGACGTGTCCGGCCCCCCGGTGGTGCAGGCCCACGCCACGTGGTCGTTGTGCCCCAGCACGATCAGCGGCGCGCCCACGAGACTGAACCCGCTCAGGTTCGCCTCCGGCGTATGGATCCGCGCCTCGTGGAACAACGCCAGGCCTTCCCACGTCAGGTGCGGGTCGGCCAGCAGCACCGCGCAGCCTTCCTCCGTCCGCTCCGGCGCGACGCACCATCCGTTCGACCCCATGGCGGGCGCCTTCCCGCCCCCGCGCTCCAGGTCGCCGAGGATCGTGCCGATCGGCCAACGCAGGATCATCGCGTTGCCCACCGCCAGCACGTGCCACGGCTCCAGCGCCAGCGCATGCGGCGGTCGCGCCTCGGGGTGATCCCGCTCATACGCCGCCACGCCTTGAACGAACCGCTCCGCGATCGCCCGCAGATGCGGCGGCGCGTCCTGTTCATAGTCGGCCTTCGCGCGCTCGGCGTTGCGCGCCAGCCGCATGAGGTAGTCCTGCTGCACATGCTCGGGACCGGCGACCTCCGCCAGCGACCCCACCGCAATCCGCACGTTGGTGTACAGATCGGCCAGCCGGTCTTCGGCCTGGGCATAGCCTATGCCGTACGCCGCAAGCTCAAGCGAATCCGCCACGATATGCGGCACGCCCCACGTGTCGCGATACACGGTGACCGAGCCCGCCGACGCCGACGCCGCCGGCGTCGCTTCCGCCTCGGCAACGGACGCCTCCTCCGCGACCTCGACCGCCTCCGCCTCCGTCGTCGCCGCGGCCGCGTCCGTCGTCGCCCCTTCGGGGTCGCCGCCGNNCCCCGCCGCCAGCCCCGCCGCGATAAGCAGCGCCGCCAACCACACCCGCCGATTTGTCATGCAGTCCTTCTCCCGCTCCGCCTCAGGCGGTCACCGCGGCCGCCGCGATCTACCCGCGCGCCTCCGCAATCCACGTCCGCATCCCCTGCACATAGGCCGCATCGATCTGCGCCGCCGCATGCGGATCGCCCTGTCCGCAGTACTCCACGCAGATCCTCCCGTTGTAGCCCTGGTCCGCCAGCTTCGCCACCCAGGCGTACAGGTCGATCTGGCCTTCCGTGAGCTTCACGCTGTAATCGTAGCCCTGGCAGCACTTCGTACAGTTCTTCAGATGGAAGTAGCCGATGCGCCCCGCCAACAGATCCAATTCGGCCGGGTCCCGCTCCGCCGTCGAGGTCGCGAACATGTTACCCGGGTCCGGGTTCGCCATCACGTTCTCAAGCGCGATCGCGTCCAGCAGTCGCGCCGTCGATGCGATCGTGTCATGGATCGTGTTCATGTGGATCTCGAAAACGATCCGCATGCAGTGCTCGGCGGCCAGGATCCCCAAATGCCGAAACGCCTCCGCGGCCCGCGCATAATGCTCATCCGTCGCCAGGGCCGACCCGTTCTCGCCCCAGTCCTCGGACCCGCACGTCAGCATGCCCGCGCACCCGTTCATCAACCGAACCCCGTTCTTCGAGCACACCTCGATGTCGCGTTCCATGTCCGCGATCGCCCGGGCGCGGACCGTCGCGTCGTCGCTGATGAAGTCGCCCCCGAAGTCCACGCACACCACCGGTACGTTGTAGCGCTCCCCCATCGCGATCGCCGCCGGCAGCTCCTCCTCGATCCGGTCTCGGTTGAAGTGGCACGGCTGAAGCTCGATGCCCTCCCACCCGAAACGGCGCGCGCTGCGAAACGCTTCCTCGAGCGAATAATTGCGGAAGGTGTAACTGTGCATCACAAACTGCATCATTCGCACTCCCTATGGATGGTCCGTGACTCAAGGTGTAGCACACTGCGACAGGGCCGTCAAACCTCCCGAACCCGCCGAACGTTTGCCGAACCGGCGTTCGGCCACGTATCCTGTGTCTCTATCTGGTTGCAGCAGGGGCCGAGACCCTGCATAGCAGGGTGGGGAATCGCCCCATAATGGCGCCGTTCACTGTCATCGGAATCGCTCTCGGGCTCGCGATGGACGCCTTCGCCGTGTCCATCGCCTCCAGCATCGCGCTGGGCGCGGTCTCCCGCCGTCAGGTCTTCCGCATGGCCTTCCATTTCGGCCTGTTCCAGGCGCTGATGCCCGCCATCGGCTGGTTCCTGGGCTCGACCGTCCGAACCTGGATCGCCGCCTGGGACCACTGGGCCGCGTTCGGTCTCCTCGCCGCAATCGGCCTCAAAGCCATCTACGAAGCCCTCACCCGCGACCCAGAAACCAAGATGGCCGATCCCACCCGCGGGATGCGGCTCGTCGCGCTCTCCCTCGCCACCAGCATCGACGCGATGGCGGTCGGGTTCAGCCTCGCCGCGCTCGACGTCGCCATACTCTACCCCGCCCTGGTCATCGGCCTGGTCACCGCCGGCCTCTCCGTCGTGGGCATGCTGTTCGGCGGGCGCCTCGGCGCCCGGATGGGAGCGCAAGTGGGAACGCGCGTCGAGGTCGCCGGCGGCGTGCTCCTTATCATCATCGGACTCCGCATCCTGCTCGAGAGCGGAACGTGACGCGCCGCCCAACCAGGGCGGGCGCACCGCGCTGCGCCCCGCCGGTCCGAAAAGGCTATAGTAGCGGCCAACGGCCGGTCACGGCCGCCGTGACGAAGCGATCCCGGAGGAGAAGATGATGCACCCGATGCAACGCATGCTGTGCGCCGCGGCCGTCGCGGCGTCGGCGATAGGCCTGAACACGCTGGGCGCGGCGGCGCAGTCACCCGCCCCCGACGTCCCGCGCGGTGAGGAGATGCAAGAGATGAAGAAGCAGTTCGCAAACCCGCCGCGGAAGTACCGCATGCTGCAGATCGTGCACCATCCGGGCAATCCGGACTTGGCCGATGGCCTGCAGCGCAACGGGTACGCGGGGATCGTCACGAACGTCGGCTTTGACAACTACCTCGAGGACGACGCCCAGTGGCAGGCGCTGCGCGAGCGCATCGCCGCCTTCCGCGAGCGCGGCATGGAACTGTGGCTCTACGACGAAAAGGGCTATCCCAGCGGCAAGGCCGGCGGCCTGACCCTGCGCGACCATCCCGAATTCGAGACGATCGGCGTGCTCTGCGCCCGCACCGAGGGCTCCGGCCCCATCCGCCACGCCATGCCCGCGGATGAGCGCGTCATCGGCGGTCCCCTGCGCGTGTGCGCCGCGCCCGTCAACGGCGGCCGCTACGACCTCGACCGCGCCGTCGACCTCACCGCCGAAGCGACGTCCAGCTACCCCGAGCCCTTCGCCTGGACCCCGCCCGACGGCGAGGTCTGGGGCGTCCTCTCGTTCCACGTGCGGCGCATGTTCGAGGGCACCCATATCGTCTGCAACTACTCGGACGCCCTGCCCTACATCAACATCATCGACCGCGAGGCCGTGGCCCGCTTCATCGAAGTGACCCACGAAGCCTACCTCCGCGAGTGTGGCGAGTCCATCGGCGACGACATCCGCGCCGTCTTCACGGACGAGCCGTCGCTGATGACGGCGTACCTGCAGGACGACGAAGGGCTGCTCCCGGCCTTGCCGTGGAGCCGCGACTTCCGCGAGACGTTCCAGACCGCCTGCGGCTACGACGTCGTCGACGCGCTGCCCCATCTGTTCGAGGACTGCGGCGACGCAACCCCGTACCGTCGGCTCGACTACTGGGCCTTCGTATCGAAGCTCGTCGAAGAGAACTACTATGGGCAGATCCAGGACTGGTGCCGCGCGCACGGCATGGGCGCCACCGGACACGCATTGGTCGAGGAGCAGCTCTACTGGCATGGGCCCTTCGAGGGCGACCTCTACCGCGACCTGCGGCGCATGGACATTCCCGGGATCGACATGCTCAACTCGAACCCGACGGCCCTCGCGCAGTCGCGCCAGATCCCCATCCCGAAATTCGTCAGCTCCGTCACGCACATGATCGGCGGCTGGGAATGCATGAGCGAGACATCGAGCCACGTGCAACGCATGCGCAACCTGCCCTGCTCGTTCGAGCAGCGCCTCGGCACGATCAACTACCAGTACGTGCTCGGGCTCACCCGCATCACGTCGTACTACGGCTACGACGAATTCAGCGACGCCGAACGCCCCGTATTCAACGACCACATCGGCCGGCTCGGCTACATGCTGACGCGCGGAACCCACATCGCGGACGTCGGCGTCTACTACCCGATCCAGACCGCCTGGGCGCTGTCCGCCCCGACCCGCCGCACCGCCTACGCGCCGATCGAGCCCGCGCGCACCGAGCCCCCCGACGAGACCCCGCGCATGCAGCGCGTCTCCGACACATTCGGCGCGGCATCTATCGAGCTGCTGGCGAACCAGCGCGACTTCGACTACCTGGACGACCAGGCCATCAGAGAGGCGACGATCGACGCCGCCGGCCTGCACATCCACGGCGAGACGTTCCGCTGCCTCGTGCTCCCGGAGACCTGGGTGATTCCCGCCGCGACGTACGAGCGCATCGAGCGGTTCGTCGCGCAGGGCGGCGCCCTTGTCATCGTCGGCGCCCTGCCCGGGAAAGGCATGTCGCCCGAGGAGACGACCGCGGTCGCGGCGATCAGCGAACGCCTGCGCGGCTCGGAACGCGTCGCCGTCGCGCCGACCGTCGAGGCCGTGCCCGGATCCGTCGGGGCCTTCCTCCCGCCGGACGTCGCCTTCGACGCGCCCGCGCGCGAGACGTTCTACTGCCATCGGCACACCGAGAACGCCGACATCTACTTCCTCGCCAACCTCCTCGAGGGGCCGTTCGATCGCGCCGTCACCTTCCAGGCGACCGGCGAGATCCAACGCATGCACCCGACCACCGGCGAGATCCGGCCCGAATCCGGAACGACCCAGGGCGAATACACCACGGTGCAGGTGCAGCTCGCGCCGCTTGAAGGCGTGTTCTACGTGTTCCAGCGGCCGTAGCCCCGCATCCCGCCCCCTCCACGAATCGAGGCGGTTCGGCGTCTACGTCGGGCCGCCTCGTTGGTGTATACTCTCGCGCCGCGGTTTGCGAACATCGACTGGATCTCTCCGCCGAAGCGCCCGCGCCGACGCCGTATCGCAACCGCTCAGAGGGCCGTGGATGGAACAGCCGCCGATCGCCGAGACGCCCAACCCCTGCCTCACCTGCGGGGCCTGCTGCGCCTTCTTCCGTTGCTCGTTCTACTGGCGGGAGACCGAGGAAGGCGGCGGAACCGTCCCCGATCAGCTCACGGAAAACCTGACGGAGCACCGCAAGGTCATGCGCGGCACCGACGCCCGCAATCCGCGCTGCATCGCGCTCATCGGCGACATCGGCGACCGCGTCTACTGCGCCATCTACGACCGCCGCTCCACCACCTGCCGCGTCTTCATCCCCTCCTGGGAGAAGGGCGAACCCAACCCCGATTGCGATCGCGCCCGCGCCGCCCACGGACTGCCGCCTCTCACCCCGTCCGACTGGGAATCGCCCACCGAAAGCCCCGACTCTACCTCCACCACGCCGCCCGACACCGTCCTCCCCGCCGCGTAGCGCGGGTCGCGATCACCCCCGTGGCATGGCCCAGTCCGCCTTGGCTCGCCGCAAGCGAGCCAAGGCGGGTCCTACTCCCTGCTCTCCCTGCTCCTGCCGCTGGATTCAACCGCCCCCGTTCAGGTATCGTACGCGTAGAAGTGCGGCGGGGTCGCTGTGCGCCGGCGCACGGGCGTAGGTGCGTCCGGCGGCTTCCGGGGCCCTCCGAACAGGCGCCGCGCCGCCAAGGGGAGAAGCGCGGTCCGGCTGACAGGCCGGCGCGACACATTCGTGACCCTCGCAAATCGTATCACCATGGCCCGGCTGTTGCTCGTGCCGGTTGTGGCCGCGCTGATCGCGCTCTACTCGCGCGACCAGCAGGAACTGCGGTACGCCGCGCTGGTTGTGTTCCTGATCGCGGCGCTCTCCGACGGCATCGACGGCTTCGTCGCGCGCAAGTTCAACCAGCGGACCCAACTGGGCGCCGTGCTGGATCCCCTTGCCGACAAGCTGCTGATCAACCTCACGTTGATCTTCCTCGCCGCCACGCCCGAGCTCCGGTATCCGATCCCGAAATGGTTTCCCGTGGTCGTGTTGGCGCGCGACATCGTCATCGTCTACGGATCCCATCTGATCCGCGAACGGTTTGGTTCCGTGCAGATCAAGCCCAGCCTGTGGGGCAAGCTGAACACGGTCTTCCAGGCCGCACTGGTCTTGGCGGTGCTGATGGAATTCGCATTCTCATACGTGTTTCTGTATCTCACCCTCGTGTCGACGGTGTTGTCCCTGCGCGACTACGTGCGCGACGGCCTGCGCCAAGCACGCCAATGGAGCGCCGGCAATGCCTAGGAAATCGCGCAAACTCCCCGTCGTCGCCATATGCGGCCGGCCGAACGTCGGCAAATCGACCCTCTTCAACCGCCTCGCTGGCCGGAGTAAGGCTATTGTCATCGATGAACCGGGTGCAACGCGGGATCGAAACTATGCAGAGAGCGCCTGGAACGACCGCCCATTCACCCTGATCNNTCGGCAAATCGACCCTGTTCAACCGACTCGTCGGGCGACAGACGGCGATCGTGCACAAGCAGGAAGGCATCACCCGCGACCGCGCCTACGGACAGGTCGCGCATGGCGACCGCCGGTTCCGGCTCGTCGACACCGGCGGGATCGTCGAGAACCCGACCGACCCCATCACCCACAAGATGCAGGAGCACGTGCGCGCCGCCCTCAACGAGGCCCGCGCCATCCTCTTTGTCGTCGACGGCCAACAACCCCTGACGCGGGTCGACATCGAACTGCGCGACGAGCTGTTCCGCTACGGCAAGCCCGTGCTGCTTGTGGTCAACAAGGTCGACAACGCCGCCCTCCAGCAACACGTCACCGACTACTACGAGCTCGGCATGGGCGACCCGTTCGCCATCTCATCCGGCCACGGACTTGGCATCGACGAGTTGCTGGACGCCCTGCTCGAGCTGCTGCCCCCCCCGCCTGAACGCGATCCCGCGGATGCGGACGCGGAAACGGACGACACGGACGACGACGTTGATCCGGCCTGCCTCGACATCGACACGGAGGAGCCCCTCCCCGGGGTCACGCGCGTCGCCATCGTCGGCAAGCCGAACGTGGGCAAATCATCCTTCGTCAACGCGCTGATCAACGAAGAACGCACCATCGTCACCGACATCCCCGGCACCACGCGCGACGCCATCGACATCGAGTTCCGCTGGAACGACCGCGACTACCTCCTCATCGACACGGCGGGGCTGCGGCGCAAGGCAGGCATTCGCGAGGACGTCGAGCGCTTCAGCGTCAGCCGATCGCTGCGCACCGTGCGCCGGGCGGAGGTGTGCCTCCTGCTCATCGACGCCGTCGAAGGCATCAGCGAACAGGACAAGCGCATCGCCGACTACATCGTGCAGCAGGGCCGGCCCATGGTCCTCGTCTACACCAAGTGGGACCTGATCGAAGACAAGGATGCCCGCTTCAAGGCCCTCACGGAAGAGCTCTCGTTCAAGACGCCCTTCCTGAAGTACGTGCCGCACATCACGATCTCCAACGTGACCCGACAGCGGTTGTTCGGCGTGTTCGAGGTGATCGATCGCGTCGCGGAGGCCGGAGCGTTGCGCATCGGCACGGGCGAGCTGAACCGGTTCATGGAGGTCATCCGCGCCAACGAGCCGGCCGCGGTCCACAAAGGACAGCGCGCCAAGGTTCTCTACATCACCCAGGCGGGCGTACGCCCGACCACCTTCGTCCTGTTCGTCAACCAGAAGCGCCTGTTCCACTTCAGCTTCCTGCGCTTCATCGAAAACCAGCTCCGCGCGCGGTTCGGGTTCGAAGGCGTCCCCATCAAGATCGAGCTCCGCGCGGGAAAGCATCGCGAAGAGGGCTAGAACCAGATGGATCTCCCCCTCGCCGTCGCCGCCCTTCTGTCCTACCTGCTCGGATCCGTACCGACCGGCCTGTGGCTGGGGCTCCGGATCCGGGGCGTGGACATCCGACAGCACGGAAGCTGCAACATCGGCGCGACCAACACCCTCCGCGTGCTCGGTCCGCGACTCGGGGCGGCCGCGCTGATCGGCGACATCTCCAAGGGCATCCTCGCGGCGCTCGTCGTCTCCCGCATCAGCCCGTGGTCGCATGCGGCGCTCGTCTGCGGACTCGCCGCGATCCTCGGCCACACCTTCTCGGTGTTCTGCCGATTCCGCGGCGGCAAGGGCGTCGCCACCAGCGCCGGCGTGTTCATGGCCCTCTGCCCCTTCGCCACCGGGCTCGTCGCGATCGTCTTCGCGGCCGTCCTCGCGACGACCCGCATGGTCAGCGCCGCATCCTGCCTCGCGGCCGCCTCCCTCGCGATCCTCATGGTCGCGCTGCCCGTCGGCCGGCCGACCGCGCCCCTCGACCTCGCGCCGGACGACACGCTCCTGCGCGCCATCGGCGTCCTCATCGCCCTCCTCGTGATCTACCGCCACCGCGGCAACATCATCCGCATCATGAACGGCACGGAAGACCGCCTCGGGCGAAAGCGGCGCGACGGGGACGACGACGAACAGCGCGCCGAACACGCCTCGCGCTAGGCCTGTCCAGCCGTCTCGGGCTCCTTCTTCGGCGTCGCGTCGGAGCACGGAAGCCCCATCTTCTTGTAGAACCACATCGCCGGACACCAGTTCGTGAACCCGGATTGGAACAGGCTCAGCCCCACAAGAGCCGTCAGCCACAGCCAGTAGGGACTGTGCAGATACGCCAACCCCACGCTGACCAGCACGACGATTCCAGCCGTCAGTCTCAATGCCCGCTCGACACTCATGACGTAACCCTCCTTCGCGGCCCCATGCCGCACTCGGTTGTGCGGAGACGACTCAGAACGAGTAACGCGCCCCCGCGTACACGTTGCTGTTATCTTCGAACTGGCCGAAGAACGACGTGTCCGACTCGCCCAGGAACACGTTCGCGCCCGCTTCCACCGTCCAGTGATCGTTCACTTTGTACGTCGCCTTCGGGCGCAGGTAGGCGTCGCGATCGCTCGGGCTCATGTAGGCGAACATCGACAATGTCAGGTTCTGGTTCATAAGCAGCTTCGTCAGGCGCAGCGTCACCACGTGCCGGTTCTTGTCGCGCTTCGGCTCGAAGAAGAACCGCGCACGCTCATACGCGCCGTAGTCCGTCATGTACTCCATATAATACTGGATCGCCCCCGTGAAGTTCCGCGCCAGCTCCTGCTCATACCCCACAAGCAGCCGGAACTCGCTGTTGTTCACGAACGGATCCGCGCCGCTCCGGTCCTGCCGGGAGTCGTAGTAGCCGAACTCGATGTTCGCGATGCCCCGGCCGACGGGTCCGCGCAGACTCGCCCCGTACACCGCCAGCCTCGGGAACCGCGCCTGTCCCAGCGGCAGCAACCGCTGCCCCCCGGGGCTCTTCCAGTACCCCCAATACCCGTAGGTCGCGGCCTCGAACGCGCCGAACGTGCGATAGACGCGCACGGCGATCTCGTCATCCTCGAACCAGTCGTTCGGCGCGTTGTAGTCGACCTGGTCTTCCGACCCCGCATGGCCGCCCGCCAGCGGGTTCCAGTAGCTGATCCGCCGTCCGCGAATGAACCGGTCATGGTCGAACTGGGGCGTGTAGACCACCTCCACGTTCGCCGCCTCCGTGTACCACCCCACGCGCAGCGCATCCGACGGCGCCTTGAGATACTCCTGCTCCCGGCCCGAGAAGTACGACTCCCAGTCCTTGGGGAACATGTCGTTGATGAACAGCATGTCGCCCGTTCCCCACGTCAGCACCTGCCGCCCGACGCGGATGTCGAGCGACGGCAGCGGACTCCACGAGAACCGGAACGTGCGCAGGTCGAACATGGCCTCCTCGAGCACCGCGTCAAGATACACATCGCCCGTCGCCTCGAACCGCACCGGATCCCAGAACTGCTGCGTCTTGAGCTGCAAACGCGTGTCGCCCAGGATCAGGTCCTTCGACTGCGCCCGGTCGGACTGCGTCCGCACGCCGGCGCGCGTCTCCCAGAACCCGTGGAGGTTGAGCCGAAACCGACGCGAATCCGCGTCATCTGAAGGCGCCTCGGCCTCCCCCGCGCTCGCATCGCCCAACCCCGGCGGCAACGCGGGACCCTCCGAAGGCGAGTCATCCCCGCCCAAGCCCGGCGGCAATGCCGGACCCTCCGAAGGCGAGTCATCCCCGCCCAGGCCCGGCGGCAATGCCGGACCGTCCGAGGCCGTGGCCTCTCCGCCCAAGCCGGGCGGGAGCGCCGGTTCGGTCTGCGAAGATTCCGGTTCCGGCGACGCATCCAGCCCGGGCGGCAGTTCCGGCTCCGCCGCCCCCGCCGACGCCAGGCACGCGATAGCGCAGACGACCGCCGTCGCCGCAACGTTCCCTATCCGTCTCCATCCCGGACGCATGCCATTTCCGGCCACTGCCGCCCCCTTTCATGACTGCCGCCGCTGAGCCGCGGAGGCGGCGCGGCCCTGTCCCTCGCCGCGCCCCTCCGTTCTCTCAAGCGGTCTTCGGTCTCCCCGTTCGGCCGCCCGTCAATCCTGCAAGTGCTCCATCGGCGCGTTGCGCAGCCGACGCTCCGTGAACAGGTCATCCGGCAAGTCCGTGTCGTAGGTCACGCTGGTGTACTCCAACGTCGTCTGGCCCCCCTGGTTCATGTCGCTGATCATGCTCCGGGTCACCGTCTTGTATCCCTGGATCTCCTCGACGGCCAGCGCCTTCGATTCGCGGTACACCTCCCCGCCCTTCTCATACTGAGTCAGGACCGGGATGAAGGTGTCCTTGTGGATGTACATTGTGTACGAGTCGAACTCGACGCTGCCCGGGTCCTTCGGCGTGTTCTTCAGCACATAGTACGTATCCGTGGTCTCGACAAGCTCATGGTGATCCTCGTCCAGCCCGCGCCCGGACACGTCCTCATAGAAGAAGTGCGACCCGACGAAGCTGGTCCGCTCATCCGACGCCGCGATCCGCTTCACCACGTCCAGCGCCGGCATGTAGAGCCAGCGGTCGTCGTCCTTGTCGACGAACTTGTGCACCATGAACACCGTGCCCCGCTCGTCCGCCGGCGCGTGGAAGTACACGTAGAACCGCTGCGTCTTGTCCTGGTCGTCCATGTTCTTGCGCAGCATCGTGAACTCCTTCGAGCGCGCCCGACCCTGGCTGTCCGTGATCGTCATCTTCACGCGCGCCCGGCCGCTTGCCCCCTGGTAATACGCCATGTGGTTCGTCTTCGCCACGATCTCGTCCACGCTCGGGGCCGCGTCCTGGGCGACGGCGGGCACCGCCAACCCCGCACACGCCAACCCCGCCAGTATGCCGCTCAACATCAACCAACTAAACTTCATCGGAAATGCCTCCTGTGTTTCCAGGCGCCTCGCGGCGCTCGTTCGACCTAATCCTCCGTCTCGCACAACGCTTCCCGGGTGCGGCACGCCGCGCGACGCGACGCGAGGAAGCACCCGAGCATCAAGATAGGCAATGCAATGATCGACACGATCGTGAACTGCGTCACGCCCTTCGAGATGAACTGCACCACGTTCACCCAGACCACCAGCACGGCCGTCACCGCCGTCAGGATGCAGGTGCCGCAACGGCAGGTGATCGAGCACACGCGCGTCTTCGGGAACAGCAACGGCTCAAGCAACCGGATGAGCGACGACAGCAACAGCAACGTCGCTACGCCGGAGATAAGCAGAATCGACGCCAGGAATACGCCCACCGTGTTGTAGGGCACGAGCGGCGCGAACAGCAGCGGCGTGAACCCGACCGCGATCACGATCACGTTGCGCAGGATGGCCCGCGCGGGCTCGCCGAACGCAAGCGCGTACGTGTCCTTCCAGGAGCCGTTCTCGCGTTGCAGCTCCCGCGACCGCGCCATGAAGTGGATCGCGAAGTCCACCGCCAGCCCGAGCGTCAGCGACGACAGCACCGCCACCGGCATGTCGTAGTCCTTGCCGATCAACCCCAGCACGCCGTAGATCAGCGCGATCGTCAGCGTCAGCGGAATCATCGACAACAGGCCCCACAGCCCCGACCGGAACAGCACCGTCATCATGAGCAGCACCACGAAGAAGCTGCCCAGGAACGACATGAGCATCCCCGTGACCATCTTCTCCTGCCACACCACGTTGATGTAGGTCTTGCCGAACCACTGCGGCTCAAGCCGCACCGTCTCCCCCGCGATCTCGAACACCGGCGGGTTCTCCGCGAAGAAGGCCTCCATCGCCTCGACCACGCGCTGCATGTCCACGTTGTCGCCGCTGCGCAACTGCACCCACACGCTCGTGTGCCGGTAATCGGGCGTCACGAAATGCCACAAGTCGCCCGGGCGATGGCTGCTCTGGTACTGCATCAGGCACTGCGCCACCGCGCTGGCGCTGTCCGGTATCCGGTATGACGCCTCCGTACCGTCGATCAGATCCCGGTGCACCGTGCGCACAATGTCCGCAAGCGAGTTCGACTTGCCCACCGCCTCCGTCTCCACGAGCGCGGCCTGCATCCGGTTGATGTACGCCAGCACGCCCGGGTCCTTGAAGATCTCAAGCGCCTCGGGCTCGCTCGATGTCGGCGCCGCCGTCGGGGCCGCCGACGGCGTTCCGCCCAACCCGGCCGGCAGTCCCGGTTCCTCGCCGCCCAGTCCGGCCGGCAAGCCGGGTTCCTCGCCGCCCAGTCCCGACGGCAGATCGGGCGCATCCGTCGGCTCCTCTTCCGCCTCTTCCGCCTGTTCCATCGGCTTCGCCTGCTCGCCTTCCGGACTCAGGGCCAGATACGCCATATACGTGCCGCCGAAATGCTCGTTCAACACGCGGTCGGCGACGCGGATCGGGTGGCTCTTGCGGAACCACTTCGTCGGGTTGTCGTTCACCTCAATCAGGCTGATGCCATAGGCGGCCACGACGGCCAGCACGACGCTTGCCGCGATCACCGCCTTGGCGTTGCGATACGCGAACCGGCCCATCCAGCGGAGCAGCCGTCCAGATGCCGTGTGCGCGCCCGCCTCTTCCGCATGACCCGCGGGCGCGCCGAAGTTCTCAAGACTCCGCTCCGGCAACATCATCACAAACGCGGGGATGAACATCACGGTGAACAGCCAGGCCAGCAGCACGCCGAGCGCGACGAAGATCCCGAAGACCTGGACGGGCGGAATAGGCGCCAGCGCCAGCGAACCGAACCCCGCCGCGGACGTCAGCGACGTATACAGCATCGGCATGAACAGGCTCGCCATCACGGCGCTGATGGTCTTGCGTCGGTCGCGCGTCTCCTGATACCGGTCGAAGAACTCAGACAGGATATGGATCGAGTCCAGCACAGCGATCGGCATGATGAAGATCGGGATCATGCTGCTCATGATATGGATCGTGTTGCCCGTCGCGATGAGCAGCCCCATCGTGTAGATCACCGCCAGCATCGCGATGATCATCGGCGAGATGATCAGGATGAGCTTCCGGAAGAAGAACAGCATGAGCAGAAAGATCACCAGCATCGCCAGCGGCGCGGAGATCGCCATCTGCTTGAACATCTCGACGCCGAACACGTCCTCGGCCACAGGCTGCCCGGTGACGTAGTACGCATCGTCGCCGCCGCGCTGCTCCAGCTCCGCGATCATCGGCTGCAGCTTCGAATACACCCGGCTGCTCATGTCCTTCGACGTGAGCGGCAGATACAGGCTGATCGCCTTGCCGTCCTCCGACACCAGCGTGCCGTTCAGGAACGGAATCCGCATCGCCTTCTCGCGAACCGCCAGCGCCTCCTCATCCGTCTCCGGCGGACGCGGCATCAGCCACTCGAAC
The DNA here is from genome assembly GCA_002422525.1 of Candidatus Hydrogenedentes bacterium UBA6118. GTDB lineage: Bacteria > Hydrogenedentota > Hydrogenedentia > Hydrogenedentales > SLHB01 > UBA6118. Next base: position 4,348 of record DIWA01000015.1, on the reverse strand, counting down.
GTCACCGTCCCCGGCTCGCCCTGCTCGATACTGTCGACCATGGACGGCGCAATGAGATCCACCTCGATCACGCCCGCCCGCGGGTCGGACACGCCCAACGCCTCGCCGCGCAGGCTCCGCGCGAACTCGGTCAGATCGTAGATATTCCGCAGCGACTGCACGTTGAACACGCCGTTCGGGTGCGCGTCGTTCACGACCCCGACCACAACCATGTCGTACAGACTGAGCACCTCGCGCATGTCGTTGTGGAAGATGCGCACCGGCTCATCGCGGTCCAGCATGTTCTCCGGATCGGTGTCCACCTTCACGCCCGACAGCATCGGGAACGTATCCGGCGCGAGCGACGGCGCCGCCACCAGGGCGATCAGCACCGCCGCGATGCCCACCATCACCGCGGTCACCAGACGCGGATGGTCCAACGCGAAGTCAATCAGCCATTTTCCGGGATGCATCCAGTTCTACTCCTTCCTGCCGTCGCGGCGGTCTGCGCGCGGGCCCGCAATCCTGCCGACCCTACAGCAGCGCCGTGATCCATCGCTCCAGCACGTCCGCCGGCTGCAGCCCTACCAATCTGCCGAATTCCTCGCCGTTCTTAAACAGTATAAAGGTAGGCACGCTCAAGATCCGGTTTCCGGCCGCCAGATCCGCGTGCCGCTGCACGTCAACCCGGCCGAACCCCACCCGGTCGCACATCCGCGCCGCCAGCGGAGCGTATTCCGCGAGCTGAGCCGCCGACTGCACCGCCCACCATACGTGGAACTCGACAAGCGCCACGCCCATCTGCGTGCCGGCCTCGAACGCCTCCCGGTCCCACTCGGACACAGCGCCGAGCGCCGCGGCGTCGGACGAATCGTGTCGCTCCCTGCGCATACCGCCCCAATGGAGCAAGCCCCGTGCCAGGCATCAATCGCCCGCAAAACAGCGATCCCGCCGCCGATGGTTGCGCAAGACCGTTACGTACGACCGTTACGCGCAACGTTACGTAACGCTACAGCAACCGCTGCGCGCTGCATCCCTCAAAGAACGCCCAACGCGCCCCTTTGCCGGACTGGCACAGGTCGGGGTAGTATCACGTCCAATGCCGACGCAGTTCCCGAGCGCATCGCGACACGCAGGAGCGTTCGCCCTGCGCTCAGGAGAGCGGAAGGATCTGGCCGGGCCGCCCCGGCCGCGACCCAAGGAGAAGCCGCATGTGCGGAATCGTCGGTTACGTGGGTGAGAAAGACGCCGTGGCGATCGTGCTCGAGGGCCTGCATCGCCTCGAGTACCGCGGCTACGACAGCGCGGGCATCGCCGTAGTCAACAAGCGCGGTCTCGAGTGCGTGCGCAGCGTGGGAAAGCTCGCCTCGCTGGACCGGAAGCTCGCGCGCCAGGCGTTGCACGGGCGCCTCGGCATCGGCCACACGCGCTGGGCCACGCACGGGGTTCCCAGCGAAGCCAACTCGCACCCCCATCTGGACGGCCCCTGCGAGATCGCGGTCGTCCACAACGGCATCATCGAAAACTACCAGAGCCTTCGGGAACGGTTGATCGCCGAAGGAGCGGCGTTCCGCAGCGAGACGGACACGGAGGTGCTCGCGCACCTCGTGCGCTCGTACTACGACGGCGACCTTGCGGAAGCCGTGCGGCGCGCGCTGCGCGAGGCGGAGGGCGCGTTCGCGATCGCGGTCATCGCCAAAGACCACCCGGACGAGCTGGTCGCCGCGCGGCAAGGCAGTCCCCTGGTCGCGGGACTGGGCGACGGCGAGGCGTTCATCGCCTCCGATGTCCCCGCCATCATGAAGCATACGCGCAACATCCTCTACCTCGACAACGGCCAGCTCTGCCGCGTCACGGCCCACGGGTGCACCGTCGAGCACCTGCGCGACGCGCCCGTGACCGTCGAGGTCAAACGCGTCGATTGGGACGCGGACGCCGCGGAGAAGGAAGGCTTCCCGCATTTCATGCTCAAGGAGATCTACCAACAGCCGGAAGTGCTGCGGCGCACGATGGCCGGCCGGATCAACGCCGAGGGCGACGACGTTCGGCTGGACGGCATGGGCATCTCGGAAGACGAGCTGCGAACCTGCCCGAAGGTCGCTATCGTCGCCTGCGGCACGGCCTGGCACGCAGGCATGGTGGGCAAGTACCTGATCGAGCAGTACGCAAAGGTCCCCGTCGAGCTGGACGTCGCCTCCGAGTATCGCTACCGCGACCCGTTGATGCCGCCGGGAACGATCATGATCCCCGTGTCCCAGTCGGGCGAGACCGCCGACACGCTCGAAGCCGTGCGCCTGGCCAAGAGCCTCGGGGCCAAGGTCGCGGCCATCGTGAACGCCCCGGGCTCGAGCGTGGCCAGGGAGTCCCACGGCGTGGTATATCTGAACGCGGGACCGGAGATCGGCGTCGCGTCGACCAAGGCCTATACGTCCCAATGCGCCGCCCTCGCGCTCTTCGCCATCTGGCTCGGTCGGGCCCGCGGAACGCTGTCCGCCGAGAAGGCGGCCGAGCTCTTGCGCGAGCTCCAGGCCCTGCCGGACAAGGTGCAGTGGATCCTCGACCACCACGAGACGGTGCTCAAGTGCGCCAGGGATCCGCGCTACATGAACGCGACCAACGCCCTCTTCCTCGGACGCAGCTACAACTTCCCCAGCGCGCTGGAAGGCGCCCTGAAGCTGAAGGAGATCAGCTACATCCACGCGGAAGGCTATGCGTCCGGCGAGATGAAGCACGGCCCGATCGCGCTGGCCTCGGACCAACTCCCGGTCATCTGCATCGCCGTGAGGGGCTCCACCTATGACAAGATGGTGAGCAACATTCAGGAGATCAAGGCGCGGTCAGCCATCGTGCTCGCCGTGGCGACCGACGGAGACGACGCCATCCTGACGCACTGCAACGACGCCGTCTACGTGCCGGACTGCCCGGAGCCGTTCAGCCCGATCCTCGCGGCCGTGCCGCTGCAACTGCTGGCCTACCACATCGCCGTGAACCGCGGGTGCGACGTGGACCAACCGCGCAACCTGGCCAAGAGCGTCACCGTCGAGTAGATAGACGAGTACAAAGGAGTAATCGCGGGAGCGGCCCCGACCGCGGCGGCGCGCCCGTAAGCCCATGGCCATGCATCTGCTGGGGATATCCGCGTTCTACCACGACAGCGCCGCCTGCCTGATCCGCGACGGGGAGATCGTCGCCGCCGCGCAGGAGGAGCGGTTCACGCGGAAGAAGCACGACCCGGGGTTTCCCCTGGAAGCGACGCAGTACTGCCTGTACGCTGGCGGGATCGGCATCGACGACGTCGACTACGTCGTGTTCTACGACAAGCCCTTCCTTAAGTTCGAGCGCCTGTTGCTGACGCATCTCGCCCTGGCGCCCAAGGGGTTCCGCAGCTTCGTCCAGCAGATGCCCTTCTGGCTCAAAGACAAGATCTTCATGCGCGAGACCATCCGGCGCAAGCTCGCCTACAAGGGCGAGGTGCTGTTCTGCGCGCACCACCAGTCGCACGCCGCGGCCGCGTTCTTCCCCAGCCCCTTCGACGAGGCCGCGGTCCTCACCCTCGACGGCGTCGGCGAATGGGCCACGGCGACTTGGGGCGAGGGCGTCGGCGACCGCGTAACCATCCGCAAGGAGATCCGGTTCCCCCACTCCGTGGGCCTGCTCTACTCCGCATTCACCTACTACACGGGGTTCAAGGTCAACAGCGGCGAGTACAAGCTGATGGGCCTCGCGCCCTACGGCGACCCGAAATACGTGGACATGATCCTGACCGAGCTGGTCGACCTCAAGGACGACGGCTCCTTCCGCCTGAACATGGACTACTTCGACTACTGCGTGGGCCCGCGGATGACGAACCGCCGGTTCGACGCGCTGTTCGGCGGACCGCCCCGCGAGCCGGAGAGCAAGATCACCCGGCGCGAGATGGATCTCGCGCGATCCGTGCAAGTCGTGACCGAGGAGATTGTTCTGCGCATGGCCCGCGCCATCCATCGCGAGACCGGCCGCCGCAACCTCGCCATGGCCGGCGGCGTCGCGCTCAACTGCGTCGCGAACGGCCGCCTCCTCCGCGAAGGACCCTTCGACGACCTTTGGATCCAGCCCGCGGCGGGCGACGCCGGCAATGCGCTCGGCTGCGCCCTCTTCGCCTGGCACCAAATCCTCGGCAAGCCGCGCACGCCCGACGCGCGCAGGCAACAGGGCTCCTATCTCGGGCCGTCGTTCACCGACGAGGTCATCGGCAACTTCCTCGACGAGGAGCGCATCACCCACGAGCGACTGCCCATGGACGCGCTCGTCGAGCGCACGGCGGAGCTGCTCGCGGCGGGCAAGGTCGTCGCGTGGTTCCAGGGACGCATGGAGTTCGGCCCGCGGGCCC
>DIWA01000047.1:56286-56422 GCA_002422525.1 Candidatus Hydrogenedentes bacterium UBA6118 | reverse complement strand
CCATTCCCCTTCCCCGCCATGCGGCGCCCTACCCCGCCATGCGGCGCCCTACCCCGCCATGCGGCTCCCTACCCCGCCATGCGGCTCCCTACCCCGCCACCCGGCTCCATCGACCCCGCACCCCGTAGGGGCGATT
>DIWA01000047.1:0-56251 GCA_002422525.1 Candidatus Hydrogenedentes bacterium UBA6118 | reverse complement strand
CCGCCCTCGCCCCGAATCGCCGCGCATTCGCGCGCATTCGCGTCCATTCGCGGATGCCTCCCTTCCCCCAGTCCGCCGACTAATCCAGCCCCGAGATATAACCGGAAGTTGTGTATGGAGAAGAAGAGCGTATCCTGTTGGTGACCAAACCAAACGGCTCCATAGGGGAGCCAGCAGGATACGCTCGTGGATCAGGATAGCGCAGTTCGTCGGGAAGATCGAGTTGAGGAGGATTCGCGGTTTGCGCTGGAGGCGCTTTGCCGTGAAGGAGCGCGCAGGATGTTGCAGGCGCCTCTGGAGAACCAGGTGCGCAAGAAGCATCCGTGCTACGGCTACCGGCGTACGCACAGGGAGCTGACCAATGGAGCCAAGGGCGTGTTGAACCGCAAGCGGGTGCATCGGGTATGGCGGCGGAACGCCCTGCAGCATACGCGGCCAAAGCGGCGCCGGCGACGAGGTCACAAGGGCCAGGCGCCGCTGCGGGCCGTGCATGCCAATCATGTGTGGACCTACGATTTCGTCGAGGATGCCACGCAGGACGGGCGCAAGCCGCGCATTCTCACGTTGCGCGATGAGCACACGCGCCGCGCACTGGCGGCCGAGATGCGGCGCAGCTTCAAATGCGCTGACGTGCTCGCCGTGCTGGAGCGCGCCTTCGCCCGGTGCGGCATGCGCGCCTACCCGCGATCGGACAATGGCTCGGAGTTCATCGCCCATGCCGTCAAGAACCGGCTGGGGACGATGAACGTGCAGGCCAGCTACGTCGATCCCGGCAGCCCATGGCAGAACCCGTTCTGGGAGAGCTTCAACGGCACGCCGCGCCGAGCACGCCTCAACCGGGAGCTCTTCGCCAACCTGGAAGACGCCCGTCTTCGCACGCGGGCCTGGCGGCGTACTACGGACCGCACGCGCTGCCTCAAACGCTGCGGGAGCTGATCGGGCAACGCGGATGCACCGCGCATCAAATATCACAACTAGTAGAGCGCCCCTCCCCTCGGGGAGGGGGCGATGGGCCCCAAACCAACCCGCCGACCCCCTATGCCTGGTAAGATCGCAAATGGCGCGACGATACCCCCTCCGGTACGATCGGCAAATGGCTTGACACGGGGGCGCCCAAAGCCATCGCGAGTAACCGGCATTACAGGGCGGGACCCGTCCTCCCAGTACGGGTCCCGCCCTGTCAGAAGTGTCTGTCCGGACCGGTGTCCGCGGTAATGGATCAGCGAATGCTTCTCCTCCGGATTCCTGCCGCACCGAGAAGCAGCGCGGTCACCACCAGCCCCGCGGTTGTCGCTACGGGCAGCCTTACGCCTTCGTCCAGGTACGGGTTGAGGCCCAGGGCCTGCTCGACGCCGTCGGCAATGCCGTCGTTGTCGCTGTCGGTATCGCGGAAGTTGGGTACGCCATCGCCATCGGCGTCGCCGATTCCTTCGGCCGCGTCAGGGACGCCGTCGTTGTCGGAGTCGGTGTCCTGGTAGTCCGGGGCGCCGTCACCATCGGTATCGACAGCCGTGTCAGAACCCTCAATGCTGTCCAGGATGCCGTCCCCGTCCTGGTCCGTATCGGAAACCGGGTTATCTTCAGCCACCTCGTCGGCGCCGATATCGGGGAACGCGCCCGCCAAGGGCCGGTTGTCGCCTTCGAAGTCGACGGTAAGTGTAGAACCATAGGCCCGGCCCGCCGCGTTGGACGATGCCGGGGAGATGCGTCCGCCGGCGTCAAGCACCGGGTCCGCGAAAACGTTCTGCGCGGCAACCAGCGTCTCTCCGCCGATGTAGTAGCTGCCGGAGCCGCCGCTCCGGGCGTCCCAGTAGACGTTGTTCACTCCGCTGAAGACGTCCGCCACAACCGTCACGCCGGGGGCCGTGCCGGGATCGGCGTCATCGCCGCCTGTCTGGGACGCATCAAAGATGCAGTAGTTGGCGGTCACGGAAGACCCGTCATAGGCCGCGACAAGCTGGTGGGTAGTCGCCCCGAAGAGCGTGCAGTGCTCAAGCACCAGTTCCGATGGGATGGGCTGCGAGCCCACGCCAGTGAGAACGATGATCGCCCCGCCGCCGTTCTTGAAGATGGTGTTCGTGGCGCTGATGGAGATGGGCGCGTCGCTGTCAGGGTTGTTGGCGTCCCAGTTGAGGAGGTCGGTGGCCACGTCGCCGAGATCGCCGGTCGCCGCATTGTCGCGAACCACGACGCACTGGTCCAGGTTGACATTGGCCCCGGCGCCCGTGATGGGTCCCATCCACCCGCCGAAACCGATGCGGCACCCGGTCCACGTCACGTTCTCGAGGTTGAGCGTGCCGTCGGTGATATGCGCGAAATCCGACAGCGCCCAGGTCTCATCGACGGAGCAGTTGCAGACGGTGATCACCTCACCCTTCGACATCCCAAAGCACCGGTCGCCGCCCGACATCGTGCAGTTGTCGAAGGTGTAGGTTCCGGGCCAGCCCCACCAGGGGTTCACAACGCCGCCCGACATGTCCTGGAATGTACAGTCCGTGAATGTCGCGGCGACGCCGTCATCCACCTGGAAGGGCAGGCCGCCGATGACGGTGCAGCCGACGAAAGACGAGTCGGCCACGATCCACATGGGCAGGTCCGTGCCTTCAAACACGCAATTGGTGAGCGTGAGGTTTCCGCCGTTGATGCCCCAGCCGCTGGTGCAGTTGAAGTAACAGCCGATGAAGGTCTCGCCATTGCTGGCGTAGGTGCCGCTCTTCGTGCCGGTCGCCTGGATATAGCAGTTCTCGATCGTCCCCATGGTTCCGCCCCAGTCCACGAGGGCGTGACTGCCTTGCGCCTCGGTGGACCCGACAATCTGAAGTCGGTTGGCGGGACTGTCACCGCGGATAATGAGAGGGTCGTCCACTTCGGCATATGCCGAGACGGCGCCCCAAGTGGAGTTGCTCTCAATGACAGGCGCAACCCCGGGCGCGGCCTCGATGACGAGGCCGGTCTGCGTAACGCCGATATCGCCCAAATACGTGCCGGACTCCTCGATGGTGATTGTCGTGTTGGGTCCGTTTGTCGGGTCGTCGTTCACGGCTGTCACGGCCCGTACGAGCGCGCCGTTGTCGCCGCCGAAGTGAGCCGTTCCCGTTCCGGCGAAATCGCCGCTATCCGGTGTGCTCAGATCCACAGTGATGGCGCCGGCCACCGCGGGCCCTGCCAGGACACACATCGCCAAGGTCGTAATGAGCCACTTTCGCATTGCCTTGCCTCCTTCTCCCTTTCCTTTTGCCACGTTCTGAAGTCATCTCAAGAGCCCGCGAAAAACAGACCCCGCGGGGGCATGATTTCGCCGTGACCCGCCTCAGACTGAGGGCGGACGGCCGCCGCAAACACGTGGCAAGCCTCCCCGCCTGAGGGAGGCCGCCACGTTGCTTTTCTAGAGTGAGCTTGGAGGCGGTCTGAGTAAATGCACGAAACGGCCTTTTCCTTGTCCGGACCGGCGATGGCAGCAGGCGCCACGCGGGACGGCCAGCCTCGGGCCTTTCCACCTTCGGCGTCGCGGCCGGCCGGCCCCGCCCGGGGTTGCTTGGCCCATTGCCGCGGCTGTGTGTAGAATCAACCTGTCGCTCGTTGGGATGCGCAGCCCGGGCCTGCGTTCCCGCGGGCACGAATAGGGGTCCCGGCCAGAAAGGAGGCGCCAGAGTTGAGGCTGGCTTTCGTGTTTGAGAGCGGCACGCCTCTCGGCATGAATGTCGCCGAGCACCATCACGAGGTGTTGGAGTTTGTCTACTATATCCACGGGCACGGGACTTCCCGAATTGACGGTGCGGTGCACGACGTAGGTCCGGGCGTGTTCACGATAACCCCTCCCGGCCTGTCACACGACCAGCGCAACCAGACCAGGGTCGTTTCCATATGCCTTGGCCTGAACAGAAGCGAGTTGGATGCGTATACCGGGGCATGGCCGGACCTCTCGGGCGATATCGGTCCTGCCTGCAGAAAACTGCTGGAGGAAGCGAACCGCTACGGCATCGCCCACAACCGCGTGTGCGCAGGGCTTCTGCTCCAGATCGCAGCGTTGGCGGAACGCCAGGTGCGTGAGACGCACCCCCTGAACCGGCAGGAGCACCTTGTCGCGCAGGCGGAAGCGGTCGTACGCCAGAAGGCGGGGTGCCTGTCCGTGGCGGAACTGGCGTCCGCCCTGTGCGTCAGTCCGAGCCACCTGCGGCACCTCTTCCTGCAATACAGCGACCGTTCACCACGCGAGCTCATCTCCCGCGTGCGGCTCGAGCACGCAATGACCCTCCTTGCCAACCCGCGGGTGAGCATCCAGGAAGTCGCCTACGCGTGCGGGTTTTCAAGCCCGTTCTACTTCAGCCGCTTTTTCAAGAAGGAAATGGGCGCCCCTCCCTCCCAGATTCGCGACCATATTGCCGATTCGGACAAAGGCTGAGCCGTTTCGTGTATTCGCTCCCGTGAACGCCTTCCCTAAGATGGTTGCCAGGCAGCCGCACCAGGTAGCGCCGCCGTCGCGCGGATGCCGGGCGCATTCTGGAAACTGAGAAGGTGTCATTCCGTAGTATGAGGGGTCTCTGCCCCGGAGGAAAGGGAGGACGATTATGACAAACCTGAAGAAGGGGTTCACCCTGATCGAACTGCTGGTTGTTATCGCAATCATAGGCATACTGGCGGCCATGCTGCTGCCGGCCCTGGCCAGGGCCCGTGAGGCCGCGCGCCGGGCCAGTTGCGCCAACAACCTCAAGCAGTGGGGGCTCATCTTCAAGATGTATTCCGGCGAAGACCGCAACGGTCTCTTCCCGCCCGGCCCGAGCACGGCGGTCTGGGATTCCGTCAATGGCGGCGGAACGGGGTGGGAGAGCTACTGGACCCACCTGCGGGGCGTGAACGGCGAATCGGTGTATCCGGAATACTGGACTGATCCGAATATCGCCATTTGTCCGTCGGACTCGCGCGGTTCGCTCGAGGGCCAGACCGTGTGGTGGTCCTACACGATGCCGCGATTCATCAATGACGAGGACTACGTCAAGGAAGTCCAGAACACGAGCGAGGCGGTGGCGGCGGCGGGTTCCCCGACCGGCGGCAAGGCCTGCCTCAACCTCAAGCTCTCGCACCCGATCTCCTACATCTATCTCCCGTATGCGCTGTCGCGGACCGTGGAGATCGTGGCTTGGGAAGACGTGGTCTCGTGGACGAGCTTCTGGGATTGCGTGAACCGCAATGGCGTCGATGTCAGTCCGCCGGCGGACCAGTCGCAGTTCGGCTGCATCGATTACCGTGGCTTCTACGTGCCCGAGTGGAACAACATCGACCTGTCAGGCGCAATTCTGTCGGGTGGTTGGTTCTATGCGAATGAGGGCTCGGCGGTCAGTTCGCCGGACGGCATCCCGCTTCCGAACTCGATCCACCGCCTGCGCGAAGGTATCGAGCGCTTCTTCATCACCGACATCAACAATCCGGCCGGTGGCGCGAAGGCGCAGAGCGAACTGGTGGTGATGTACGACGCGTTCGGCAGCAACTACTTCCGCAACGCGGGCGCGAACCTGACAATGACGTTCAACCACATTCCCGGCGGCTCTAACGTGCTGTATATGGACGGCCACGTCGAATACGTGCGCTACGGGGCGAAGTGCCCGCTGGAGTACGCTGCCGCCGATGAATGGAGCCACAATATGCTCGGCTATGCCCCGCAGCTCATGCCGCTGTACGGCGGATACGAATAGGCCGGACGGCGGCACTGTTTCCCGCACCCGGTTTCCTGCGCACGCACGGGGCCCGTGTCGTGAGGTGAGGTGCACGTGTATGGGGCCGGGTTCTGCCGCACACCGGACAGGCTCCGGCCCCAACGACAACATGGACAGGACGCGTCAACATGGGTAACAAGGTAACCGTAGTGGGCAGTTACAATGTGGGACTCTTTCTGAAAGGCGACCGGCTCCCGGTCAAAGGCGAGACGGTCATCGGCGATGCGTTCCACGAGGGAGGCGGCGGCAAGGGTTCGAACCAGGCGGTGGCGGCGTCGATGTTCGGCGCGAACACCATCTTCGTCGGCCGTATCGGGTCCGATAAGTACGGCGAAGACGCCTTGGCCATGTACCAGCGCCTCGGCATATCGACAGAGTTCATCTCCATTGACCAGTCCATTCACTCCGGGATCAGCGTGATCATCATTGACCGGACGGGCGCCAACCTGATATCGGTCGTGCCCGGCGCGAACTTCCGCCTCAGCCCCACCGACATCGACTGCGCAGAGAAGGCCATGCGCGAATCGGCGCTTGTTGGGTTCCAGCTCGAGAACCGCTTGGAGACCGTGACGTATGCAATCGGCAAAGCGCGGGCGCTTGGCGCGCGGGTCCTTCTCGACCCAGCCCCGGCGGTTCCGCTCCCGACCGAGGTGCTCGCCCAGCTCGATTACATCAAGCCCAACGAGACGGAAGCCTCCATCGTGACAGGCATCTCGGTGACGGACGTCGCATCCGCTGAGACCGCCGGGCGGTGGTTCGTGGAACGCGGCGTCGGCACGGCGATTGTCACCCTGGGCGAAGCAGGTGCGGTCGTGACGACGGCCGAGGGGTCGTGCCATTACCCGGCGCCCCGTATCGATGCGGTGGACACGACGGGGGCCGGCGACGTCTTCAGCGGGGCGCTCATGGCGGCCCTCGCCGGCGACAAGCCCGTCGAGGACGCAGTGCGGTTCGCGAACCACGCGGCCGCGTTGTCGGGGACGAAACTGGGCGTCATCGAATCGATCCCGACTCTGGAAGAGGTTCATGAGTTCATGACGCGTTGCGGGGCGGAGGTCTAAGGCATGGCGCGAGTTACACACAGGCAACGCATGCTGGCGGCCTACCGGAACGCCCCTTCGGCGGACGTCTGCACCGGCATCTATACCCGCTACCTGCCCCGGTCCGAGGCCGAACGAGAAGCGCGAAACAACGGCATGGGCGTGATCGATTTCTACCCGGCCGTATCCCTGCTCGCCCCTCCGTGGCACACCCACGCGGGGTACCTGTCGGAAGTGCGGGGCGCCTCTCTCAGGATCGAGCACCTCTGGGAGACCGATGGCCCCGTAGAAGTGCGGACGTACGAAACGCCCGCGGGTAAGGTCTCCCAACGCATTCAGCGCGACCCGTCCTACGGCAGCGACTGGGTCGGCAGGCACTATGTCAATGGTCCTGATGACTACAAGGCGCTTCGCTATATCGTGGAGAACACGGTCTTTGTGCCCCATCATGAGACTGTTCGGCAGCGGCTGAGCGATATCGGCAACGATGGCGTGGTGCTCGCGCGACTGGACCGAAGCCCATTCCAGAAACTGCTGGTGGAGCTTGCCGACCCGCAACGGTTCCTTATGGACGTCACCACGGGCGAGTCCGCAGCACTGTCGTTGCTGGAAGCCATACGGGAACGCCTCACGGAGCAGGCGGGCCTAGCGGTCGATACGCCGGCCCAGCTGGTGTGGCAACCCGACAATGTAACCGCTGACATGACCAGCCCGCAGTTCTTCAAGACATACTGTCTCCCTTTCTACCAAGAGAATGCCACAAGGTTCCACGAGCGGGGCAAAGCTTATGTCGTACACATGGATGGCCGCCTGGCGCCTCTCAAGGAAATGATCGCGGAGAGCGGCATTGACGCTGTGGAATCCTTCTCGCTACCTGACATGGGGGGGGACATGTCTCTCCACGAGGCCCAGAAAACCTGGCCGGGGCAGGCCGTCCTGCCCAATCTTCCGTCTGCCTGGTGCGAACGGGGTAACACATGGATCACAGAGCGCCTGAAGGGTATGCTCTCCGAACGGAATCCCGGGCGAGCCTTGATGGTCCAAATTAGCGAGGACATCCCCACCGAACACTGGCAACGGGCATGCATGCTCCTGGCACGTGTGGCCGCTGAGTTAGGCGAGGCGCGCGATGATGTTGACTGAGAGGGCACATGTCGGCGCGAGGGCCCCTTGTATACTGGGGAAGCACCGCGGAGGAAGCTCGAATGAGATTGTTGAGTGTTTTTCTGGCCGGTCTGATGGCGGCGTGGTTGACAGCCCCGCTCGCCTCTGCCGAGCCGGGCGTGATGACCGAGAAGACGAGTAACATGCCGACGCCCTTGATCCATATGACCGACCTCTACCAGCCGCCCTGCGACCCCGACGACCACTGGGACCTCGCAACGGTGTATGCCTTGGCGAAGCAAGGAAGGGTCCGGCTGCTCGGAGTCGTGCTTGACTACCCTCTTCAGCCAGACCCTTTCGGGTTTGTTCCCCTGGGCGCCGGGGAACCCGCCGTGCAGGCCGTCGCTCAGATGAACTACATCACGGGGCTTGCGGTGCCGGCGGTGTTGGGAGTGTCGGTGCCATTCGACCAGGTCGAAAGCGGCAAGGCGGAACTGAGCGGGTCCGACGCGGCGTGCGTGGACTTCGTCATAGACCAGCTCCGCCAGTCGCCGGACCCGGTGGCCATCGCCGTGGCCGGCTCCTGCCGAAACGTCGCCCTGGCGGCGCGGATAGCCCCGGAGGTCTTCAAGGAGAAGTGCCGCGGCATCTACCTCAACGCGGGTACGGCGCGTATCAACGAACAGAACCCCGATGAGCGCGAATGGAACGTGGCGCTCGACCCCGGCGCATACCGGTTCGTGTTCGACATACCCTGTCCGGTGTACTGGTTGCCCTGCTTCGAGTCACCCGGCCAGTTTGTGCCCTCACAACATGGAAGCTACTGGAATTTCCGCCAGGGCGATATCCTGCCGGAACTGTCCCAACCGGTGCAGAGCTATCTTATGTACGCCCTGACCAGGAGCACCGAACAGCGTTGGCTGAGCGCCCTCCGAAACGGCATCCAGAAGGAGGCCCTCGCAACTCAGGGAAGTTACATGCGCAACATGTGGTGCACGGTCGGTTTCCTCCACATGGCGGGCCTGGGCGTGTCGCGCGAAGGAAAGCTCGTGGACTTGGGCAGTCTTGCGCCTGAGAATGCGCTTTACAACTTCGAACCCGTAACCGTCGAACTCAACGGAAGTGGCGTCAGCAAGTGGGAGAAGGCCACTGCGCCCGACGCTCGCTACATCATCGAAGTGGAAGACACGGATGAGTATGTCAAGCATATGCGCAATTCGCTGCGCAGTTTGTTGACGACACTGTAGGCACGTTCCACAGGAACGCCGCCGTGTTCGGAATAAATCGGAATAAAGGAGCCTCGATGTTACCGCGCCGCACCCTTGCGTTTGCCCTTTCAGCAATCTCGCTCTTCATGGTGTCCGCAGGAGCCGCGGAACAGGAAAGGGCCGCCAGGGCAGAGGCTCGACCCGTGCCTCTCGTGTACATGACGGACCTCTACCAGCCCTACTGCGACCCCGATGACTTGTGGGACCTCGCCACCGTGTACGCCCTGGCGAAGCAGAAACGGGTCCGTCTTCTCGGTATCGTGCTGGACTCCCCCCTGCCGCCCGACAGGAACGGCTGGGTGCTGTGGGGCGCCGGTGACCCGGCCATCGTTACCATCGCCCAGATGAACACCGTCACAGACCTTCCTGTGCCTGCCGTCGTGGGATCGTCTGTATCGTTCGGGGACGTAGTACACGGCGGTGTACCGCTTGCGGGCCCGGACCGCGCGTCCGTGGACTTCGTGCTGCGCACCCTTCGCGATTCGCCGGAACCGGTCGCCATAACCGTGGTCGGTTCCTGCAGGAACGTGGCGTTGGCGGCGTGCGAAGACCGCGAACTCTTCGCCGAGAAGTGCCGCGGGATTCACCTCAATGTGGACACCGTGCGACGCCACCCCGGCAAACCAGGGTACGAGGGATGGAACAAGGCCCTCGACCCTGAAGCGTACCTTTCCCTGTGGACGTTGCCATGTCCCATCTACTGGCTGCCCTGTTTCGAAGACCCCTCCCGCTTCGAAGTCTGTCAATTCGGGACTTTCTGGTATTTCAGGCAGGGCGATATCCTCGCCCACCTCGCGCCCCAGGTGCAGAACTGTCTCCTCTACGGGCTAACGCGCGACACGAACCTGAACTGGCTCAGCCAGTTGCGCGGGACGGTCGACAAGTCGGCGCTGGAAAGGCAAGGCAATTTCTACCGCAGCATGTGGTGTACCGCGGGGCTCTTTCACCTCGGGGGCCTCTCTGTCTCACGCGAGGGCCAACTGATGGACATGGATGACGTGCCCCCGGAGGATGCGCTGTTCGCACTGAGACCCATATCATCGGTGGACCTCAACGCGAGCGGGGCCGAACGCTGGGACAGGTCGCCCCCGGGCGCGAAACGGTACGTCATCCAAATCAGCGACCCGAAAGCTTACGTCGAGGGCATGCGGCAGGCGTTGCGAACACTGCTGGAGAGCCTCTGACGCGCCTTCCCGGCCCGTAACCACGTAAGAGAGGAATCATGAGCGACAAGCAGCAAGACGTGACCGCACGGGTTCCGGCGGATCTGCGCGTGGGCGTGGACTACTACCCCGAGCACTGGCCCGAAGAGCGCGTGTTCGAGGACATCCGCCTGATGAGAGAGGCCGGAATCGCGCTGGTCCGCATGGCGGAGTTCGCCTGGTCGAGGATGGAACCCTCTGAGGGCGATTACCGGTTCGAATGGCTCGAGCGTGTCCTCGACGCGTTGCATGAAGCCGGCATACGGGCGATCCTCGGAACACCGACGGCGGCGCCGCCCGCCTGGCTGCACCAGAAGTACCCCGACCTCTATCCCCTCGATGAATGGCGCCGGCCCCTGGGGTTCGGCACGCGGCTGCAGCGGTGTCTCAACAACCCTGTCATGCGCGACTACAGCCGACGCATCACGACAGCCATGGCGCGCCGGTTCGGCGCCCACTCCGCCGTGGAGGGATGGCAGACGGACAACGAGTTCACCCAGAACCACTGCTTCTGCGACCACTGCGCCGCGGGGTTCCGTGAATGGCTGCGTCACAAGTACGGCGACCTCGAAACGCTGAACAGCACCTGGGGCACGGTGTTCTGGAGCCAGGAGTATACCGCGTGGGAGCAGATTCCCCTGCCGTGGTTCGTGAAGTGCGGCCTCGCGCACAACCCGTCGCTGAAGCTCGACTTCCGGAGGTTCCAGTCGGACTCGACCGTGTCCTTCCAGCAGGAACAGGTGGAAATCCTGCGCGGCCTGTGCCCGGGGCAGTTGATCACACACAACATGATGGGCCTCTATGATGGCCTGAACTGTTTCGACCTGACGGAGCCGCTGGACGTCGTGACTTGGGACAACTACCCCGTCACGCCCTGGGGCAATGGCGGAATGCGCGTACCCCTGGGACACGACGTGATGCGGGGCCTGAAGCAGCGCAACTTCTGGGTCATGGAGGAGCAGTCGGGCATTACGGGTTGGGAGAACATGAGCACGCGGCCCGCGCCGGGCCAGGTGCGGGCGTGGTCGTGGCAGGCCGTAGCCCATGGCGCCGACACGGTTGTCTACTTCCGGTGGCGCTCCTGCCGTCACGGCGCCGAGCAATACTGGCACGGTGTGCTCGGCCACGACGGGGTTCCCCGGCGCCGGTACCGCGAGGTGGCGGACGTCGCCGCGGATTTCGCCAGGGTGTCGGGCCACTTGTCAGGGTCCGAAGTCCTAGCCGATGTGGCGATACTCAACGGCTACGACCAGCACTACGCGTACCAGATTCAGCCGCAGGCACAGGGCCTTGAGTTCTGGGAGCAAGCCCTGCGGTTCTACACGCCCTTGTGGGAACGGGGCGTCAATATCGACATTGTCTGCCCTTCGCGTGACCTTTCCCGCTACAAACTCGTGATAGCCCCCGGCTGGTACGTGTTGACGCCCGAGGTGGCCGAACGCCTGCGCCGGTACGTACGGGGCGGCGGCGCCCTCATTCTCAACCCGCGTACCGGCGTGAAGGATGCCAACAACGTGTGCGTGGAGGAGCCGCTGCCGGGACTGCTCCGCGACGTGGCGGGCGTCACCGTGGATGACTACAACCCGCTGGGAGCCAATGAGGAGACGGTCGTGTCCGAGGATGGCGCGGTCTTCCGTGTCACGACGTGGGCCGACGCCCTGGCGCCGGAAACGGCCGAGACCTGCCTGCGGTACCAGGACTCTATCTATGCCGGCGAACCGGCGGTCACCGTGAACGAGTTCGGCCAGGGCAAGGCCTGGTATTTCGGCGCCTTCGGGGAACCCGCCCTTTACAAGAACCTGCTGCCCCGCATCCTGCGTGAAACGGGAACGCCTTTCCACGAGGACATACCGGACGGCGTGGAATTGCGGACGCGCGTGAAAGACGGTAAGCGGATTCTGCTCGCGGTGAACCTCACCGGCGAGGAAAAGACCATTGCCGTGCCCACGGGCTTCTCAGAGGTGCTGGGCATCACCTGCGCGGAGGAAAGCCGCCTTGCCGGCTACGGCGTCTCCGTCTTCGTTGAGCAATAGTCGAGCGCGCCGGCAACGTGTCCGTCAGCCTTGAGGATGAAGGGCTAGAGTGGTGTCTGATAATCAACGCAGCTTGTTTCGCTTGATTGGTATTCATTCCTTAGAGGAGGATGAATGCCATGAGACTGCGCCTACCCCCAATCTTCGACCACGGATCGGAGATGGGGGGTAGGCGCAGCTAAATTGCGAGGAAGCACAAGCAAGACTGCCGAACACCCGACTTACAGAAACCTCTTGACACAGGCAAGCGCGTCACCCCCGCTCTCCATGGGGCCTCTCCTCGTTGCCTTCCGCATCGTCCGGGTCCGGGGGGACGGCCCTGACCGTTTGAACAGCCTCTGCTCCTGACGCGCGCAGGCTGTTTGGGCATCCCGCCGTTTCAGACTCTTCAGCAGCTTCTCCCAATGACCGGACGTCGTGGGTTCGCCGAGCCTCCACACGGAAGCGAGTTCGTCAAACGACGCCTCGACCTGCACGCGCTGCTCCGCCCAGTTGAGCAGCAGCTTCACAATCGACTCGGGAACCGGTCCGCATGCGGCGAGGTCCCGCCCGCGGAGGTATTCGGCCAGGCGTCTCACGTGCGCCGCGAAGACGCCGTGCGTGAACGTGTTCCCCTCGCTCATGAAGACCGCCATGGCGAAGGCCGTCGCAAAGAGGCGTTCCTCGTCATCGTCGCCGGGCATGCCGCCATCGGGCTCGATCGCCCCCGCCAGGGCCACCAGGAGGTCGACTGACACTTCGTCGATCCTAAGGGTTGGCCCTATGCGGTCATCGTCCATCGAAGCGTATGCAACGTCCTCCGGCATCGGCGCCGACTGAGATTCCAACGGTTCGCTGTAACTCTGGGCGAACTCCGTTGGCTCGGGGGCGGCGTAACAGGGCGGGCCTTCGGAGAACACCGGCGCGGGTCTGGCAGCGCGCATCGCCGGCCCGAAGTAAGCGCCGAAATCCGTGTCTTCGGGCATGCCCACGCGCACAACGTGGGTCTCCGGCAGGTCTCCGGCAGGTCGCCGGCCGCATCGTCCGCGCGTTCGACTACGGCAACCAGCGCCATGGCGCGGCTGGCCAGTCCGTACTCCCGGCTAAGCGCTTCCAGGCGCTTCTCCTGGCGCTCCTTGGCGCGTTTGCCCAGCGCGCGCGAGCCCGCCTGGGGCGTCGCCTGCACGTCAGCGTCCGTCAGGAGCCTCGCGCCCTGGAGCAGTCTCAGAGTCTCGCCCATGCCGCCTTCGCAGACAACGATGGGCGCCTCAAGCGCCCGCGGTTGGCCGAGTTCCGTCCATCGCGCCCGCAGGATCCCGGTCCCGCGCAGGAGCCCATGACGACTGCCGGAGCGCCGGCGAAGACTGTGCCCGTCGGCTGCGGCGCGAGCATCGCCCCCTTGATCCCCTCGACCTCGTACCGCACATCCGCCGCCGCGGGCCGGCCGATGGCCGCGAAGAGCTCCATCGCCGCCAAGTCCACGCGTTCCCGCGCCGTCATGGAGCGGCTGACGCCCCCCGTTTCCCGCGCCAGCAGTGAGAGGAAACGATCGTGGCTGGCGCTGCCGATGCCCAGGCAGTGGATCCGCACGCCCTTCCCCCGTGCACCGGCGATGATGTCCTCGGTCGCATAGACCTGCCCGTCCGTCACGAGCAGGACGTCGCCTCCGTCCGGTTGCAGCATGGCCGCGGCAGCCTCGATGCCGGCGAACAGCTCCGTGCCTCCGTGGGCGTCCACACCGCGCAGAAAGCCCCGGGCGGTCTGGCGTCCCGTCTCGTCCACCGCGAGAAGCGAGTCCGAGGCCGATTCCGCGTAGCTGTCGAACGCCGGTACGCCGAACCTGTCCCCCGGCGACAGCCCGCCCAGGCAGGCCTCAACGGCCGCCTTCGCCTGCCGCATGGGTTCGCCGCCCATCGAACCGGAGCGGTCGATCAGGAAGACAACGCGGCGCGGGGCCGCGGTCGCGTCGCCGAAGGACCACGAAGGGATGATGGCCGCAAAGCGTCCCTTTCCCGCCGCGTCCGTCCCCGCGAACACCGCGCAGCGTCCCTCGCGCGTGCGTGCGTCGAGGACGAGGTCCCGGTTGGGCGCGTCGGCATCCGTAGCGAGCGCAACACGCGCCGAACCGCCGTCGCCAGGAAACACGCGAATCCGATGCGACGGCGACGAGACCTCCTTCAGCGCGTCGGGCATCTGCACCTCAAGATCGAACGAGACCCGGTGCAGTTCCTCCGCATTTCTGGACCACACGGGCAAAATCACGTCGCCGAACTTCTCGTCCAACAGCTCGATTTTCCCCGTCCTCGGTGCAGTGCGCCTTCATGTCGTAGCCCGGCGCCGCGGCGAAGGGGAAACGGAACCGGAACCCGTCGTCCCGGGACTCCACGCCCGCGGCCAGTTCCAACTGCACCGCCACGCTCTCGCCCGGACGGATGTTGCCCACCGTCAGGTTCACCATCCCGTCGCCATAGACGCGCGAGAGCGCGGTGAGCCGGCCCTCCTGGATGGCGGCCTCGTAGGTCTCCTCCGCCTCCGCCGCGGGCTTCAGGTCGGAGTGCACGCTGAAGCCCTCCGCCGTGATGTGAAAGCGGCGCAGCGCCGCGTCCCGGGGAAGGGCGAACGCGTACACCGCCTCCAGCGGCCCGCGCTCGCCGGAGACGAATACGTGGCGCACCTGGAGACGCGCGCCGACGGGCGTCACGACGCCGCTCAGTCTGAGCTCCTGCATGGCAAGCTTCACCGGCCTGCCATCGGCGGATGCCCGCGGTCCAAATCCAGTCTCCGGTTCCATCGCTACCGACATGGCCTATCCTCCTCTGTCCCGTCCTCTTCCCTGCGCACAAGCGCATGGAGCGTCGAGATGGCGTCGACTATCTGCCTGAGCCGCCTACCGCTCGTCTCGCCCCGGACCTGAACCCGCACATCCGACGCCACCTCGTAAGTCCACCACGCCTCGGCAGGCGGCAGCGGAGCCGCAGGCAGGGCGCCGGAGGTCTGGTGTCGGATCTGTTCGAGCGTCAGACCCTGGCGCTGGCCTTCCCGAATCCGCCGCAGCGCGTCGAGGTGCTCCGGACCATAGGCCGCGTCGCGGCCCGCCCGCCTCGGGGGCGGCACGAGCCTCTTCGCGATATAGAGCCGAATGGTCCGGGCGGGCACGCCCGAGGACGCCGCCAGTTCCGCGAGTTTCAGTTCCCTGTTCGTGTCCATGACTGGAGCATATCATCAGAATTTGACAGTGTCCATATCGTCTCGGGACATGGTACGAGCGCTTGGGGGGGGAATCAGTGGGCAGCGGTCCCTATTGCGCCCAGCCCCGATCTTCGACCACGGATCGGCGATACTGAGGCGGAACCTGCCGCCCTACGATCCGCGTCGTCGGGACCCAGGAGATGCGGTAGGGGCGATTCACGAACCGCCCGACGTTCGCGTGCTTTCGCGCCCACGGGCGGACCGCGTCCCGATCAGCTCTTCGCGCAACTCGATACGCTGCGTGCTCCGGCAACGGGCTGATTCGCATCGCCACGCTTGCCGCCACTCCTCGGAGCCGCGTCCCTCGTCCGATCGCAAGAGACGTCATTGGAGAAGATCCCGGCCGCGCTCGCCCGTCGACTCACCTCGCGTACCCGCCCTCAGACGTCCAGGCGGAGCTGCTTCGGAGGAGCGAGCGGCACGCCGGCCGCCGTGATCCGCGGAATCGACGGCAACGCTCGGGGAAACGAACGCGCTGGAGAACACGTTACCCATTGCAGCACAATCACTTACAGCTACCGATCGTCCGTCTTCCAAGCCGACGGTCGTGCGTTCGAATCGCACCGGGCGCGCCATTCCCCTACCCCGCCATGCGGCTCCATGGACCCCGCACCCCGTAGGGGCGATTNNCCGCCCTCGCCCCGAATCGCCGCGCTTTCGGGTCCATGCCGCGGCCTGCCAGCATCCACGCATCCGCGCGCTATTGGCGCGGGGCGATCCGCTGGATCCGCTGCCAGTCGTCGGTCAGGTCGGTCAACGCGGCGGGGAGCGCCCCGCCAAGCGCCAGCACAGCCCCCTTCCATGCGCCGCCGGGACCACGCCAGAGGGCAAGGTCCAATGGCTCGTCAAGTTCGATCGCCAGCTCTCCCGCCTTGAAGCGTCTCAGGCCGCCGCACGCCAGCGCCTCCACCCTGCCCCCCGGATCAACGCGCACCGCCGCCATCCCGATCGCGTCGACATCGATGACGCAGCCGCCCGCCTCCAACGTCTTGGTGATCCGGTCGCCTCGCACATCCTCCGCCCCGGACGCGATGACGAGGGTCCCGTCGAGCAGACGGCACTGCCCCCGGGGTTCAGGCGCCACGGAGGCGGGGAAACCGGCGGTCGTCCGCGGACTGCCGGGGGTCTGGCGTTCGATGCCGCGCGCGGCCAACAGCTCCTCGATACGACGGACACAACCGTCCATATCGAGAGGTTGCATGGCCTCGGGAAGCGCTCCGCCCCCGTCAAACGGCGCCCCGTCGAAGGTGCGCGTCCAGTCCCCCACACGGTAGAGCGCCGTGGCTTTCGCTTCGGCGACATCGCCCCAGAGCTTCGCCAGACCGGCCCGCTCGTACTCCGGGTGGTAGAGGACGGCCGCTTCATAGCGCTGCCGACCGTAGCAGAGGCGGCCGTCGTCGGCAATCCGGAGCGCACCGCTGTGGACCTCGCTCGTCGGGATCAGGTCGGCGTATATCCCCCGTTCCCAAAGGGCGTCGACAAGGGCCATGCCCGCATCGCCGAAGCCTTCTCCGGCCCAGTTCAGGAAGGACGGATGACCGAACACCACTGCCACGGGGCAGTCGACCGGCGCGTCTGTGATCAGGTCAAGCAGCCGAATGCGCTGTTCCGCCTGCAGCAACGGACCTTCGAGCAGCGACGTGCCGAGGCTCCGCCATGGCGCCGGCCAGACGGGGTGGAAGTTCATCCGGCCCCCGCCGAGAAGGTGCCGCCAGATGTCGCTCCCATAGTCCTCGAGCGTCGGCGCGTAGTACATGTTCAGCCAGAACGGACTGCCCCACTTCTTGGCGAGCGCCGTGCGCGCTGCGTAAGGCGTGACCTCATCCGTCTGGGCTATGTCGCGCCGAACGCTCCACCAGTCGAGCCCATTCTTGAACGCCTCCTGCTTGCCGGGATACGGGAACCAAGTCGGGTGGTTCCCCACAAACGCATCTTCTCCGAGGACATCTTTGACGCTCTCGTAGAAGCGTTGCTCGATCTCACTGTTCCGTTCCCGGTTCATCTCCATGTAGCTGTTGATGGCCGCCGCGCGGCCGGATTCCGCCCCTCGGACGCCCACAGCCATCAGCAGCAGGTCGTCAGCCAGGTCGCGGCCGCCGGACTTGGAACCGTATGCCCTGGCCATATGCGACGAGTACCACAGATCCAGCGGCGAAGGCTCGGCCCGTCCAGGAAACCCCCATTCATCTTTGGACACGCCAGCCAACGGCGTATCCGCATACGACATGATGAGTCGCCGTTCGAAATGACACAGATATGGGGAGAACACGTCGGGCGCGAACAGCCGGAACGCAACGAGCGCGCAGAATGTCTGGAACTCGTGCACCACGCCTTCCGGGAGCGCCACGACGCACTCATTCCGCTCCAGCTCACGGAACTGGCAGTGCGCGGTTACGTCCTGAAGCGTCTCCGGCTCAACACCGTCCGGACTAAGTTCATACGCGTATGCTCTGAGCAAACGGCCGCCCAGACTCCCATACGGGCGCGCCCGGTAGGTGTAGTGGTCGCCGAAATCCTGGCACGTGATCCGCAGCTCCGTAGCGCCCGCCTCGGTCACCGCGGCCGTGCGGACCAGGACGATCTCCTGCATGTCGTCGGGGTACTCAGAGAAGAACGCGGCCCGGGCAAGACGGATGTCCAAGTCGAGCGCGACGCCTATCCCGCGACCAGCGGCATCCCGGACCGCGCCGGACAGGCGCTCCTTGACCGCCGGGTCGGTGATCTCGACGGGGTAGCGAATGCTCTGCGTGATCAGTCCAAAGGGCGTGTGCTTCTCGCAGGCATCGAGGAACGCCTCGATCCCGTCGCCGGTGAATTCCGGGTCTGACCAGAACCAACACCCGACGCTGGTACGCGCCGTGTTGGAAATCAACGGAAATGAATGCATGTGTGCGCTCCCCCTACTTTCCAGATCCTCGGCGACATCGGCCGGCGGATTCGCCCCACCTGCCTTGAGACACCACGCGGAGAGCGCCAAGGCGGCAATGGCCTTTCCGTACAGCATCAGGACTCCCTTTCTGGTCGCGCGGCCGGCGCCGACGGAACACGACGCCCTCACACACCGCCCTCCAGCTCGCCGCTCCGTAACGTCAGAAGATACACCGACTGCGCATCGATCTCCTCCGTGAACGCGCAGGGCGTTCGGTCCGTCCGCTCGACGACATCCTCGCCTGCGGGTTCAAGGTCGCGTTCGGCCGTCAAGACCTGCTTCTCACACAGCGTCGCGCCGGGCCACGGCAGGTTGCTCACCGTGAAATGAACCCCGCGCGAAGTCGTCTCGGGGTTACTGATCAGTACGCGGACCATCTTGCGATCAGGCGAGATTCCGGCCAGCACAGCCATCCCATCGCAGTTCGTTTCCTCCTGCCACAGCCGCTGGGGCGTGTCCAGGAGCCGTCGGAAGGCCAGGAACGCGTAGTACGCCTTGTGGGGCGTCCCGTAGGCGTTGAACAGACCGTACACGAGGTTCGTGCCCGTGTAGAACGTGGCGAGATCCACCGCGGCATCCTGAAGCCGGATCAGCGTCGCGGCGTCAAACGTCGCTCCGGGCATGCCCGCCTGTTCGGTGAACATGACCTCTCGGCCCACGCCTACGCGCGCGTAGTTCCATTCGTCCAGAATGCTCTCGGCGTCGGCGAACCCGTGCCTCTCCATCAGTGAACGGACCTGCTCCGCACGCGCGACGACCTCCTGGGCTTGCGTCGCATAGATGTGCCAGCTTACGAAGTCGAGCGGCGTCGCGCGCTTCTCGCAGTACTCCAGGAAGCCCTCAAGGAAGTCCATATGCTGAGCCAGCGCGGGGCCGCCGACCTTGACGGACGGGTCGGCGTCCTTCACCGCTCTCGCCGTCGTGTCGTACAGCTCGTAGAACTCCTCGGGCGCGCCTCGCCAGAACCCCTTCTGGTCCGGCTCGTTCCAGACCTCCCAATACCTGATGCCTGTCGGTTCGCCTCCGCCCCATCCCTGGTTGTAGTGGCGCACGATGTGCGCACAGATGGCGGCCCACTTCGAGAACGAGGCGGGCGGCGCATCGTGCACGCGCGGCGACTTCTCAAACTCGATGCTGTAGCCAAGCCGGTAGATCAGGCCCACGTCCAGCGAGGCCATCGATTGCAGGTAGAAATCCGTCTGGCCGAAGTCGTAGTTCTCGGGACGTTCGGGGTCGGCACCCATATCAGGGAAAACGTAGTGAATGTCCTGGGCGTTGTCCCATGTGAAGGGGACGTCGTGGAGACGCACATAGGGAACGTCCAGTTCCTCGTAGTACGACGTGAAATCGTGGAACCCGCGCAAGCATACAGGCCCGTTGCCCATGCCATGCAGCGGCTTGATGCGTCCCGTCACTTCGCCTGCGTCGATGTGCACGGTCGCGTCCTTCATGGGGCTTTCCTCCCTTTCATCCACCTGGGTCCGTACCGCCGCCTGGATCGGCTCGGCGGGATGCGGCGCAGTGAAGACGACCTCCGTGTCGCCGAACACGTAGCGGAGTTCATCGGGCTGACCGAGGTACGGAGCGACAAGGGCGACCACATCCTCGTGCATCACGTCGTCGGTCACGATCCACTGTCCATCCCCCTCCGGAAAGACAGTGTGGGACGTTGCGCCATCATGGCCCATCCCCTCCGGCGCCAGGCGCCTCGGGGTGACGACCACCAGACCCTTCTCCCGCACGAGCGCTCTGAGCGTGTCCATGCATTCGGGACTGATCAGCTTGCCCGTCAGAAACACCAGGCGGACGCTCTGGTACAGACCAGGGTCGGAGGCCAGGTGGTCGTACACGGCCACATTGTTGGCGGGAAAGAAAAACCGGAACGGTTCGCCTATGCTGAGATTGCTGTAGTTGACCGCGTTCAGGGAAGTTCGGCCATGCGTCAAGACGTGCCATATCCGGATCCAGTAGCGGGTCTGGGCGTCCGGCAGAAGGTTGGGCGCGCCGTACAGGCGCCCAGTGATCCACGTGCCTGTCTTCTCCTGCCCCCAGTCGGAATCCGGGAACCGGACGATGGCGATTTCCGGGTTGAAGTCGCGCGACGAGAAGCCGCGCCTGTGCGCGGGGAGATAGCTGCGCCGGAACTCCTTCGCCACTTCGCCCCAAGGCGACAACTCGAGGTCTTGCGCCCCCTTGACATAGAGACTCCCCTGGTACAGGGGGTTTGTACCGTCGAAACCTAGATTCTCAATGTACGTGCGTTCCGCGCCGGTCCAGTAGGCGAACAGCAAGGCCGACCACAGATCCCGCGGGGTGTGTCCGGGATATTCGCCGCCGCAGTGGAGGTCAAGACAGGCCCAGTACGGCAGGCCGTACTGCTTGGCCGCGCCCAAAGCTACCGCCGCCGTCACGGGCGTGATGGACTCCTTCAGGTATTTCGGGGCGGGCGCCACGCCCCCTCGCGCAAGCGGGTGGTTCAGAACCGGGAACTGGTATTCGCCCGCGATGACCGGACCGCCGCCGCGCCGGGCGTTCTCGGCGAACCCGGCGTACCGCGCGTCCATGAGAACCGACAGGTTATGGACGTTCCCTGCATACGCCTGTTCCAGCGTGTCCCCCGCGGCATCATAGAAATATGGAGCGTACTCGCCCTCAAGAATGGTCATCCATGCGCCGTTTTAGATCGCGTGTCCGACTTCATCATAGACGATGCCCATGAAGTGCGGAGAGGAACGGCAGAACTCCACGTGTTCGGCAGGCATCTGGAAGAAGAGCCCCGGCTTCGTGTACAGGTTCCCATCACCCCGCTCCCGGAGGCCGCCTTCATTGTTGATCAGGTAGCCTTTGCCCATCTGCCGGGCCCACGCATCGAGCCGTTCCAGCTCGCGACGGCTCACGAACCCGCGGCCGTGGCGCGGGTCGCGCGGGGCGCCGTCGTCCGAAGCCGCCGCGCGGCCCAGGTGGTAGCTCAGGAAATCGAAGCCGATCGCGTCGAATACCTGCTGCTCTCTTGGGCTATCGAAGATAGGTTGGCCGCTGCCTGCGTCATCCACCCCCAACGGCATGTCGACCTCAGCCGCCGGCGAAGCGAGGGCGCCCGCTTCGGCGCTCGCCGCCAGATGGAGGCCAGAGACAAGCGCCAGCACGAAAACGCACGACGAACCGGCTCGTACCGCGTTGCCGGCCCGGAGCGGCGGCAGACGGGTCCGTCCTCCGACTCCTCCCCTGACACCGACCGGGCCTGCCATCACAATACCGTCATCGTCCATGCTGCAGCGTCCTTATTCAGTCAGGCTCGTTGAGATTCGCGCGCCTCGTCCGCAGCGGACCGGGCGTTCGATCGCTTTGCCCGACACACAGTGTCGATGCCGCGTGTCAGGGCCGGACCCATCGCCCGGTCTCCGCCGACCGATAACCCGCCGCCATGACACGTTGGAGCTGGATCCCTTCCTCGAGCGTGGGGGCCGGGTCTTTGTCGAGCGCGATGCATTCAAGAAAGCTGTACATGCAGTGCATGTGCGACCGTATCCATCCCACACTGAACTTTGGGTTTGGAAACCCGCCGCCGGGTTTGGGGTACTTCTGGACGCACTCGATACGCTTGAACCCGCGCATGCCGCCCATCGGCGCCGCGGGATCCCGCACATCGTAGACGTCGAGCCAGTTGGGGTCCATCAGGTTGAAGCGGATCGCGCCCTGTTCACCGTGGATCTCGAACCGCAGCTCATCGCAGATGCCCGTTGCGAGTTTGGTCGCATCGAGCAAGCCGATCGCCCCGGACGCGTGGCGCACCATCATCAGGGCCACGTCGTCGGTGTCAACGGGGACCCGCTCGCCCGTCTCCTTATGCGGTCGTTCCTTGATGAACGTCTCGCACAAGACGTTGATCTCGACGATGTCCCCCAGTAGATGGGTCATCATATCCAGCGTGTGCGCGCCCATATCGAAGAGCGAGCCGCCCCCGCCCTGCGTCTTGTCGGACTTCCAGTTGAGCGGCTTCTCCGGGTTGATGTTGCTTGAGTGGATGTAGCCGCCGCGATAGTGGAACACCCGCCCGAGGAAGCCCTCGTCCACGAGTTGCTTCGCCCTGAGCGTGGCCGGGAAACAGCGGTACTGAAGGACTACCTGGCTCTTGCCCTTGTAGTTCGTCCGCCCCATGGCGTCCATGACTTCCCGCGCGTCGTCGAGCGACGCCGCCACGGGCTTGTCGCAGTAGATGTGTTTTCCGGCGTCGATCGCCCTGAGCAACTGCTCCTTGTGGAAACGATTGGGTGAACTTACCGCGATGACATCGATCTCCGGGTCATCGATGAGCTCGCGGTAGTCATCCACGATCTTGCGGTAGTAGCCCATGCTCGACGCAACCGCCTGTTCGGCGGGGACGGGCGTGCATACGGATATGTGCTTTACCCGGAAGGGCAACGGCGCGTAGAACAGCGGAAGGTTCACGAGCCCGTAGGTATGCGTCCTGCCCATGAAGCCGAACCCGAGGATTCCAACGCCGTACTCGGGCACACTCACGACAGCAGTTCCTTCTCGGTCTCGCCGATGGCCTCGTCGATCATGTCCAAGCCCTTCAGCAGCGTGGCCTCATCCATCACGATCGGCGGACTCATGCGCAGGATATGGCCCGCGGGGATCCACGCCAGCCCCTTACGGAACGCGTTCTGATACACCAGCTTGCCGGCCTCGTCGAAAGGCTCCTTCGTGGCTTTGTCCTTCACGAGTTCGATGCCCATCAGACAGCCGCGCGCACGAACGTCGCCGACAATCCGGTGCTCGTCCTTCATGCGCGCCATGCGCTGCAGAGCGAGTTCGCCCAGGCGCTGCGCGTGTTCCAGCAGGTTTTCCTCCTGGATCACTTCCGTTGACGCAAGCGCGGCGGCGCACGCCATGGGATTGCCCCCATAGCTGCTGGACGCCGAGATGGCTTCGAAGCTCTTCTTGTAGGGTTCCCGCACCGCCACACACGTGACGGGGAAACCGTTGCCGAAGCCCTTGCCGATCGTCACGATGTCCGGGACAACCCCCCAGTGCTCCATGCACAGCCACTTCCCGGTCCGGCCCCAACCGGTCAGGACTTCGTCCGCCATCAGAAGCAGTCCGTTGTCATCGCAGTACTTGCGGAGCTTCGGGAAGAAGTCCTCCGGCGGCATCACCGACCCGCCCCATCCCTGAATGGGTTCGAGACAGAAGCCGGCCACATCATGCACCGACCCCTTGTCGATGTACTCATCGTAGAACGCGATGTACTTGTCCGTGTCGATGGCGCCGTCGGGCTTCGTCCACATCGGCCGATAGGTATTGGGGCGTGGAACCATGTGCATACCCGGGACGCGGGTGGCGCCGTAGCAGCGATGGCGGATATGCGCCAGCGACACGGCCCCTTGGGTCTTCCCGTGGAAATCATAGAAGCAACTCACAATCTCGTTCTTGCCGCTCGCCGCCCGGAGCACGCGGAGCCCCGCCTCCACCGCGGCCGTTCCCGCATCATAGAACTGGAGTCCCGACAGGTCGCCCGGAAGCACCTCAGCGAGTTTCTCGCAGAGCAAGGTCTTGATGGGCGTGGTGAAATCGTGAGCGTTCATCAACTGCCCGGCGTATTTCGCGATGGCTTCACTCACCTTGGGGTGGCAATGGCCCAGTGTGGCGACGTAGATGCCCGAGGAGAAATCGATGTACTCGTTCCCGTCTACGTCACGCAGAACGCATCCCTCGCCGGACTCGAACGCGACAGGGAACTGCTTGACCTGGCCGCTCAGCCCTTTGAAGTACTTCGTGCACCGGTCGTGGTACTGCTTGGACTTGGGTCCGGGCGGCGGAACGACCACGTTCGGATACCGGTCAAGATCAACCTGACCCCACTTCAACGTCGAGAACTCTGATGCTGCCATTTCCTGCGTCTCTCCTTGTCGGTGCTGCACCGTTTTGCTGTCCTATTACGAGCTCCGCGCGGCGCCCCGTCAACGACAGGCGCGACGCAGACCGCTTTTCCGGCTGGAGCCCCCGCCCCTCTCTTTACAGGAACAGGAAGTCGAGGGTGATGTTGTTGTGCCAGAACCACTCCTTGAACCCCCTGAGAACCGCCATGCGCATGCCTTCATCATCCGCGATGGCCAGCGCTTCATCCAGTGCGGTCGCCAGGCGGTCCCAGTCGCGCTGCCCGATGAACCCGGGCGGAGTGGTCACCAGGGAAGTCGTGCGATCCAGGTGCGCGCGGCCCAGGTACTCCCAGTGGAACTCGAACAGCGCCTCCACCGCTT
Organism: Candidatus Hydrogenedentes bacterium UBA6118; assembly: GCA_002422525.1. Lineage (GTDB taxonomy): Bacteria > Hydrogenedentota > Hydrogenedentia > Hydrogenedentales > SLHB01 > UBA6118. The sequence continues at coordinate 31,473 of DIWA01000047.1, read as the reverse complement.
CCGCGCGCGCCGCGGCCCTGTCGCGCAGGTTCTCGACGTTCCGCCGAAACGTCTGCATGTCGCGAACGTAACCCGCGTCGGTGAGGACGCGTCTCGCCTCGCGGAGCAGCTCGTCATCTGAGCCGACCTGGACCATGCGCAGGTCCATCTCGGCGCGGTCCATGAGGTACTGCCATCGCACGCGGCTTGTCCGGGTCGGCGGGATCGTTGCGCCAAGCTCCTTCGCCAGACCGCACAGCCTCTCCACGAGCGCGGGATCCTTCGCGTTCAGCGCCTCGGGCGGCCATGTCTGTTCAAGGCCAAGGATGAGGTCCGTCCACTCGGCTACGCGGTCCGGTCCAAAGTAGAACCGCGCGTACGCGCCCACGACATCCTCGACGTCCCGCTCGGGATCCCAGAGCGTACTGCCCCAGACGACTTTGTTCAGGTCTTCATAGACGCCCTCGGAGTACAACATGGCGCCATAGCCGTGCGCAGCCGCTTCCCGGGCCTGCTCGACGTGCTTCGTGGGCATGGGGTTCGCGCCGCTTGCGCCGTAACCGCAGAACAGGCTGCCTTCCATGCTGATCTCAGGAAACACGATGCGGTCATACGAAACCGGCGGGTCATACTCCCCCGCCCATTTCGTCTCAGTCACGACACCGTCGAACCACGCGGCGCCGCCGTCCATCACCGAGCGCACCATCGCCATCTCGTCGTCGGTGAAGTACCATGTCGACACGTAGAACGCGACGTCCGGGTTCAGTCGCCTCACTTCTTCGGCGATGGCCGGATTGATCTTCATGAACGTCTCGGCCCATGGACTGCACTTGGCGCACCCGCAGCTTCCCTGGTCAAAGGGCCAGGTTACATAGGCGTCGATGGGGCCGATGAGCTCAAGGACCTTGCGTCGGTTCCTGAGGATCATCTCCATGCCGCCGGGGGCGCTTGGACATATCGTAGAATCCGGATAGTACCCGCCCCTCCGAACCGACATGTCGGCGCGGAGCTCCTCCGGCGGCTGCTCTCTAAAACCCTCGTTCGCAATCGCCGTCAGCCCTGCCGTCAGGCCAAGGCTTCGCGCTTTGGCGTTGACCATGCGGATACGCTTCAGCATCCGCGTCCCCGGATCCTTCGGGTCATTCCAGAAGCCTTCCGGATACCAGTTCATGTCAAACCAGGTCCAGATGGCGTTGAATCCCCACAACGCCATGTCCTCGACGTAGGCCTCCAGTTCCTCCATGGGCGCGCGCTCGTAGTAGTTGTTGAAATGCGTAGCGAAGTAGACGCCCCGTTGCGAGGCCGCGGGCGTCTCCACGCAGGTCCGCGGAGCGATGGCGAAGTTTCCATCCCGGAAATCGCCGAGCCGCAGCAGCTTGCCCAACCCGAAAAGCAGACCGCGGCTGTCGCGGCCGCTCACGACCGCCAGGCGCTTCGTGTCAGGGAAGACATCCGCCGTCCACCCATGGTTGTCTCCCACGTCGATGTGGAATCCTTCTTCGCCTGGTTGCGGATCCGCCGCGTATCCCCGAAGGACCCCGCTGTCTCCCCCAAGCACGCCCGCGAGGATGATCAGCTCGGGGGATGGGGCGGCCCGATGGTCGCTTGCCGCTTCCTCCGCGGACACGGCGATGACATCCGCACCGCCGCGCTCCGCCCTCGGCCTTGCGGGCCGCCCCTTCGGGGACGGGCTCCACTACGCGACGGCATCATCGACACGCGGCTCGCGGACCTCGATGACACGGCGCACAGGGCGGCAGGTTCCACCTTAGAATCGCCGATCCGTGGTCGAAGATTGGGGGTAGGCGCGCACGACCACGCCCTACACGCTGAACGTCATCGACGCTTCCCTGCTGCCGGTCGCGACGACCGCTGGGCTGGGAACGCTCGCCGTCTCGCTCTGCGCCCTTGCCGCGGGCCTTGTGGCGCGGAGAAGCAAGCGCAGCTAACCAACCGAGATCAGACCTCACCGTCGAGAATCGGCAGGCTGTCAGCTGGCAAGGCTGGCAGCCTGCCTTCATTCCTCGCGAGACCGTCGCGCGTGCTCAGCCACGCGGGCAATCCACGAACCGCCCCCCAACGCCCCCGTCACCGCGACCCCAGAGGGGCGATTCACGAATCGCCCCAAATTCACGAATCGCCCGAGGTTCCCGTTCATTCGCGGATGCGGAACCGCGAATGGACGCCCGCAGACGTCCGGCTCACTTCGCACCGGCTTCTCTTACGAGAAGATCCGCGCGGTAGTTGTCGCGTTCCTGGTCATGCGTTCTGTCCAGCACGTCGAGCAGTTCGCGGCGGAACTCGGACACGATCGACTGCAGCGCCGGATCGTCAACCCGGTTGTGCAGACAGCCGGGATCATGGACTGTGTCGTAGAACTCCTCGCGCGCTCGGAAGGTCTCGAATTGGACCCGCGCCTCGTGACCGGTCTCCTTGAGGATCCGGCGGGTCGTCTGGCTGCTGGACATCTCCTCCGGGATCTCGTTCGTTCCGTTGGCCCAGCCGTTCCAGACGTAGGTATACCGCTTGCTGTGGATGGCGCGCATCGGACGATAGTTGTCGTGTTTGTCAGCCATGTCGCGCGTGTAGGCAGGGAACTGCGCGTCTTTTTCGGGGTAGTTGTTCATGTAGTTGAAGCACGTGAACGTGAGTTTCCGCTCACCCTCCGGCGCGTCGCCGCGGAAGAGATCGAGGATGGACACGGCATCCATATGCTCTGGAGGCTCCAGTCCCGCCGCCTGAAGGAACGTGGGCGCGACGTCTATCGCGGAGAAGACGCTGTCCCGGTCATGCCTGCCCGGTTGCGTCACGCCCGGCCACCGCACGATCATCGGCGTGCGGACGCCCGCAGGATACAGCGACCACTTGGCAAACGCCCTGCCGATGCCGTTGTCGGAGACGAACACGACGAGCGTGTTCTCCGCGCGAGCGGACTCCGTCAGCGCGCGGAGAATCTCGCCGACCGTTTCATCCAGCCGCCGGACGGAGTTGTAGTACGTGCGCAGATCCTCACGCATGGCCGCGTTGTCCGGCCAACATGGGGGAACCGGGATATCGTCCGCGGCATAGGTGAGCTGCGGATCGGGATAGGGTTTGCCGTTCGGATACGTCTCGTACTCCTCGCCCCCCATCATCGCGTCGATCCACGCTTTGGTCTCATACTGCTGCCCGGCCCAGTACTCGTGGGGATCCATGCTGTTGGCGTGCAGGAAGAACGGTTTTCCCTGCTCCACCGCGGTCCCAATGAACGCTGCGGTCAGGTCATGGAACTTCAGCGGGTCGCGGCCGAGGCCGGCGTCCGTATGGTCGATGACGCAGTCCCAGCCGCCGAGATCGGGGCCTTTGCAGATGACGCCGGTGTAATAACCCGCGTGGTCGCGCAGAAGCTCCGGGAGCGTAGTCTGGATCGGCGACGGACCGAACCACGCGGGCGGCTGGTTGTAGTGGCCCATGTGGCCGCTGTGCTGGGGCCAGGTCCCGGTGATCCACGCCGCGCGCGTGGGACCGCAGATCGGCGTGGGGACGTAGCAGTGGTCGAACAGCGCCCCCTGTGCGGCAAGTCGGTCCAGGTTCGGAGAGATGTCCGGCAACGGACACCCCGTGCACCCCAGCGAATCGTAGCCCATGTCGTCTGCGGTGATGAAGAGGATGTTGGGCCGAGTCGGTCTCCCGGCCGACGGCGCCGGCGCGGCCGCGGCCCGGTTCGTATGCACTCCCATGCTCGCGGCCGCCAAGCCGACCCCGGCGCTGCGGAGGAAATCACGACGGTCCATGGTGGTCTCCCTCCTCCTGTTGGGGCGCGGCCGCTGTCAAGGCGCTTGCCAGCGCTGCACCCATTGCTCCTGTTACACAACGCTCTGCGAGTCGGCAGCGTCGCGCAGGCCGTCCCCGAGAAAACTGAACGCGAGCACGACGATGACAACGAACGCGCCGGGCAAGAGCAGCCAAGGACACTGAGCGATCGCTCGAAGACTCTGGGAATCGTTCAGCAGCACGCCCCAACTGATGGCAGGCGGGCGGATCCCCAGGCCCAGAAAGCTCAGCGCCGTCTCACCGAGGATCATGCCGGGGATGGCAAGCGTCACCGACACGATGAGGTAGCTCAGGAAAGACGGGATCAGATGACGGCCGATGATGCGGGCGCTGGACGCGCCGGATATGCGGGCGGCGATAACGAAATCCTCCTCCCTCAGGGACAGGAGCTTTCCTCGAACCACACGCGCGAGGCTGCACCAACCGACCACTGAGAGGATGACGGTCAGGCCGAAGTAGACGCCGAGCGGCGACCACTTCTTGGGCAGCGCCGCCGAAAGGCCCATCCACAGAGGCAGCGTGGGGATGCACATCAGGAATTCGATGAGCCGCTGAATCAAGGTGTCGGCCACCCCCCCGAAATAACCCGATACGCCCCCGAGAACGCACCCGAGGACAAAGCTGATCGCAACGCCGACCAGCCCGATTGTCAGCGACACCCGCGCCGCGTACAGGTTGCGGGAGAACAGATCGCGACCGAGCTTGTCCGTGCCGAGCAGGAAGATCGGCGCCCCGTCGTCCACCCCGAACAGATGCACGTTGCAGGGCGCGAGCCCAAGCACTCGGTACTCATGGCCGCGGACGAAGAAGCGCACCGGACGCCGCACCCGCGTGTCGGGCGTGTAAATGCGGCGCAGCGTTTCCGGGTGACGATACGCGGTCAGGCCGTACACGAAGGGACGCAGATGGAAGCCGTCGTCGGCCACGAACCGAACAGCCTGGGGCGGCGCGTAGGGGAAGTCTCTGTGCGTGTCGTGGGGATCGTAAGGAGCGAGAAAGTCGGCCGCCAGCGCGATCGCATAGAACGCCAACAACGTGTAGCCGCCGGCCATCGCGAGCCGGTGCTTCCGGAGCTTGCGGCCCATGAGCTGCCAGTGCGTCGCGATTGCGAGCCGGTCCTCATCACACGACGCGACGGAGCGCCGTCGACGCCATATGCTACGTCTGAGACTCATAGCGTATCCGCGGATCGACAAGTACCAAAAGGATGTCCGAGAGGTAGGTTCCCAATACGGTCAAGCCTGAGAGCACCATGATGATGCTGCCTGCCAGTTCCATGTCTTGTTTGAGTACGGCGTCCAGCAAGAGCGGACCCGTCGTCGGCAGATTGAGCACGATGGAGATGATGGTGGACCCGGATACGATGCCTGCCAGGCTCCAGCCGATGGTGCTGACGAGCGGGTTCACCGCGACGCGCACCGGGTACTTCATGAGCAGGCGGCCTTCAGACAGGCCCTTGGCGCGCGCGGTCACCACGTACTGCTGCTCCAGTTCATCCAGCAGACACGCCCGCAGAACCCGTATGAGACCGGCCGTCCCCGCGATGCCCGTGACGATCACCGGGAGCGGGAGGTGCTTGAGCAGGTCGACGAGCTTGCCGACCGACCACGGCTCGGCGATGTACTCCGCGGAAAGTAGTCCCGCGGGCGCGAAACCGAACCAACGGAACCCGAAGTACATCACGACGAGGGCCAGGAGAAAAGGCGGCACGGCCATGCCCACGAAGCCGATCACGGTTACGACGTAGTCGCCGAGGGAGTACTGGTGCGTGGCGGAGTAGATGCCGATCGGAATGGCCATGGCCCATACGAACGCCATCGCCGCGACCGAGATCACGACGGTCATCGGCACGCGCTCCTTGAGGAGTTCGAGCACGGGCCGCTGATACGCGATGGAGTTGCCGAGGTCGCCGCGCACGAGTCGGCCCATCCACGCGAAGTACTGCACGTACAGCGGCCGGTCAAGTCCGTAGGCGCGACGGAGTTGCTCGACGTCCTCCGGCTTGAGGACGATATTCTGAAACATCTCCATGTCAGCGACCAGGACGGTGACGTAGTCGCCCGGGGGGAGCTGTATGAGGACGAACGAACCGACGGACACCAGCCACAGAAGGAGGAGCATGTAGGCGAAGCGCCTCACGACGTACATCAGCATGCTGCGCCTCCCATCACGGTCTTGGCGTCTCCAGATACCACTGCTCCGGATGCGTCATGACGTGGGCGCCGGTCGACCAGCCGTACCAGGGCAGTTTGGGGAAGTTGCGCACTCGGGCGCCGACGAGGTCGAAGATCGGGACCCTATAGACCGTGCCGATATGCCACAGGGACTGCGACCGGAAATCCCAGATGCGTTGCTTGAGGTCGACCCACTCCGGGCTCCCCGCAGGCAGCGTTCGGGCTTCGTCGATCCACAGCGCAAGTCGTTTCCACTCCTCCGGCGGTTCCACGCCGACCTGGATGCGCTCAGGCGGCTCGCCCGCCTCGATCCACTGCGTGAGCCAGCGGTTCCACCCATAGCCTTGGTTCAGGAAATACGGTTCGCCGCCCGCGAAACACAACTCCATCGCGGGCCCGCCGTTGTCACAGACCAAGAGCTCGAAGAGGTCTTCCTGCAGACGATGGTGCGACATCTTCTCCGATTCCATCGTGAGTTTGACGCCGACACGGGAGAACTGCCCCGCCAGCAGCTCCTGCACGTAGGCCTCGATCTGGCTTCCGTGTCCCGACTCGATGAGCAGATCCAGGGGTCGGCCGTCGGGACGCAATCGAACGCGACGCCTTCGATCCCACGCAAGTCCCGCATCGTCCAAGAGCGCGTTGGCGCGGTCCGGGTCGTACTCGGTGAGGTAGCTCCCCCATTCGGGTCGGGAGAAACTGACCAACGGCAGCGGCGTCTCCTGGCGCGGTTCTCCCAAGCCAAGGTAGACCATCTCATTGATCGCGTCGCGGTCGATCGCAAGCGACAGGGCCTGTCGGAACCGGATGTCGTTGAAGATGGGTCGCAGCACAGGATCGGGCACGAGGGGGTTCAGCGACAAGGTCATCGCGGACATCATGCTCGAAGGGAACGCGACGATGCGATAGCCGCCGATCGCTTCGCTCTCCTTCAGGAACGGATACTCGTCAACGGAGAGCTCGCTGAACCCCGGGAGATGGTCGAGTTCGCCGCCCAGCATCTGCATGATCTTGGCCTGGGTCTGGTCGGCTTTCGTCCGCAATGCGAGGATCCGGTCGATGTAGGGAAGCTGGTTCCCGTGCGTGTCCACCTGCGAGAAGTACGGGTTGCGTTCGGCCATGCCGTAGCTCGAGTTGAACGCCGTCACCACCCATGGGTTCAGAGTCGGCAACCCGGGCCGCTCCTCGAGCTTCAGTTTCGCCGCATGGAAGGTGTACGCCTGCGTCCAGTCGCCGAAGCCTTCGCTCCGAGCCAATTCATCCGCATCCGGGTTGTACGCGGCGTGCCACCGCTTCAGGTGATGCTTCGGGTTGAAGAACACTCCCTGGCTCAGCGAGAACGGATGGCTCATGGCGGCCATCCAGTCGGGCCGCGGCCTGCTGAAATCGATGCGAAGCGTGTAGTCGTCGACCGCGACGTACTGCGGCCTGTCCTTGTCGGAGTACGGCGGCACGGGAGTCAACGCGGGGTTCCAGATCTCGTCCTCCCATACGAACAGGATGTCCTCCACCGTGAACGGCGCCCCGTCGGACCACCGCATGCCGCGGCGCAGATGGATCGTCAGCGATCGGTAGTCGGCGGAGTAGGCGTAGCCCTCGGAAAGATCCGGGATGATCTCGTCGCCTTCGCTGTTGCGCCGGAACAACCCGTGGTGCAGGTACCCGCGCCACTGGTACGCGTCGACGCGCAGCGTGCCCCCGTACCGCCCCACGCTTTCGTAAGGCCTCACGACCAGCGGGGCCTCGGGCAGACGCGCGGCGACCGGCGGCAACTCGCCTCGCGCCACGCGGTCCGCGAGTTCAGGGGCTTCGCCGTACGGGGGAAGCGGCGCGCCCGACGCGTGCGTGAAGGCCGCGGGAGTTGTGTAGACCTGGACATCCGCGGCGGGGGCGGAACCGTAGATGTCAGGCTTGCCGGTCGAGACGGCGAGCGACGGCGGGACAGGGGGCGCGGCGTTCCTGCAGAGGATGCCCAGCGCAACCGCCCCCAACAGCGCGGCCCCGACGAATCGCCGCGCCGTCATGTCACACCTCGCAAGGTCCAGGTGTGCGCGTAGTGGCACGCGGCGGAGTGGACGCGCGTCACCTCGCCCAAGGCAGGGATCTCCTGGCTGCAATTCGGCGTTGCGTAGTGGCAACGGGGATGAAACGCGCAACCGGGCGGCAGGTCGGCGGCGTTCGCCGGCTCGCCGGCGGGCACGAACTTGGGCCCGCGCTCGACGTCCTCGAGCCTCGGTACGGCTGCCAGCAGAGTCTCCGTGTAGGGATGCCGCGGACGAGCGTAGACTTCCGCCGTTGGTCCGGTCTCCACGATGCGACCCGCATACATGACGGCGACCCGGTCGGCCATGTGCTCGACCACGGCCAGGTCGTGGGCCACGAACAGGTAGGTTACGCCGAGCCTGCGCTGGATGTCCTGTAGGAGGTTCAGCACCTGCGCTTGCACGGAGACGTCGAGGGCGGAGACGGGCTCGTCGCACACGATCAGGTCGGGGTCCGCCGCGAGACTGCGCGCGATGCCTATCCGTTGGCGCTGGCCTCCGGAGAATGCGTGGGGGTACCTCTCCATGTGGACGGGATCCAGGCCCACCGTGTCCAGCAGGCGGGCGACCCGATCGACCAGTTCGCGGCCCTTGGCAAGTCGGTTGCACACCAGCGGCTCGGCCACGATGTCGAGCACCGTCATGCGCGGGTTCAACGACGCATGCGGATCCTGGAACACCATATGCATGTGCGGGCGGATCGCGCGGAGCTCGCGGCCGTGCAACCGCGCCAAGTCGACGGTGTGACCGTCGGGCAGGCGAAACAGCACTTCGCCCGAGGTCGGACGGTCGGCGCGGATGATGCACCGGCCGAGGGTGGTCTTGCCGCAGCCCGACTCGCCCACCAGCCCGAGGGTCTCGCCCTTGTCCAGGTGCAAGTCAACGCCGTCCACTGCCCGCACCGTGTCGGCGGGGCCGCCGAACGGGCGCCGGCGCACCGTGTAGTGCCTCCGAAGCCGCCGAACTTCGAGCAGGCGCCAACGGCCCTCCTCCGGGTCGGAATGGGTCGCCTCGATGGCTGACAAATCATCCATGGGGCGCGCCCTCCGCGTCGTCGCTCCACAGGAAGCAGCGCACGCGGTGACCAGGCGACGCTTCGTGCATCGCAGGGACCGCCCGATCGCAGACGCCAGATCTGGCCGCCGGGCATCTCGGGCGGAACGAACACTGGCAAGGAAGGTCTATCGGCTGGGGAACGACGCCGGGAATCGCCTCCAGACGCACGCCCGACGCCTTGCCCAGACGCGGCACGGCCTTCAACAGACCGACGGTGTACGGATGGAGCGGGTTCTCCAGCAGCTCCCGTGTCGGCGCCGACTCCACGATGCGTCCGAGGTACATGACGCTCACGCGGTCGGCGATGCCCGCGACGACGCCCAAGTCGTGGGTGATGTAGAGGACGGACATGCCGATTTCGGCCTGCAACTCACGGATGAGTTCGGTGATCTGCGCCTGCACCGTCACGTCCAGCGCCGTGGTGGGCTCGTCCGCGATGAGCAACGCCGGGCGACAGACGAGCGCCATCGCGATCATCGCGCGTTGTCGCATGCCCCCGGACAACTGGTGCGGATAGGCGCGAAATCGGAGCGGCGCGTTCGAGATGCCGACCTTCTCGAGCATGGCGATCGCGATGGCGCGCGCACGCCGACGATCGCTCGTATCGTGGAGAAGGACCGCTTCGACGATCTGGTTTCCGATGGTGTGAACCGGCGAAAGGCTCGTCATGGGCTCCTGGAACACCATCGCGATGGACTTCCCGCGGATTGCGCGCATCTCGCGGCTGTTCCTGGGCAGAGCCGCGATGTCGGTCGGCGGGGCGCCCGGTCGGTGGAGGATGATCGCGCCCCCGTCGATCCGGCCGGGTTTCGGGAGAACCTGCAGCAGGCTGTGGGCGAACATGCTCTTGCCCGACCCGCTCTCGCCGATGAGCGCCGCCGTCTCGCCGCAAGCAATGTCGAAGTCCACCCCGTCAACGGCCTTGAGCACGCCCCGGTCGAGGGGAAAACTCGTACGGAGCCCGCGGACCGTCAGCAGCGGCTTACCCCCCGCAACGACGATCGTCCCCGCCGGGTCGGTGTTCGTCGTCTGAACGCACGGATCACGCATAGGCCCCGGAGCAGCGTTCCATGGCGTCGCACACGGCGCGGATGTTCTCGAGCGGCGTGGGCGGCCATGGTTGATAACACAGCGACAGCCCGCCCGATTCGCTTCCCAACTTCTCAACGGCTTCATCGATCAGGTCATCGATGTCATCCGGACTCCCGAACACGGTGACGCTCTGGCGATCCACATCCAAGTCTATCGCGGCCCGACCTTTCAAGGCGTCTCGGATGTTGTCGATGCCGTTCACCAGGTCCTGGAGGTTCACGACGTCACATCCGCATTCGAGGATCCCATCAAGCAGGTCAAGGATATAGCCGTCCGAGTGCTGGTGCACCAGTACGCCTTGGGCGCGGACCATGCCCATAAGCCGCGCGTACGATGGCTGGATGTACGTGCGGAACATTTCGGGGGAGAGCATGGGCGACTGCTGCATGCCAAGATCTTCCGGCAGGCTGATCATGTCGGGCTCAAGCGCGAGACGCCGCTCGATCAGGGCGACATTGAACCGCTCGACGCGGGCGATCAGCTCCTTGAGCTCCGGACGCTCCTCCGCCATGTCGCAGATGAGGTTCTGATAGCCGCGAAGGTCCTGCAGGCGGAGGAACGTGTGCCCGTGGGGCAGGCCAAGGGCGACGAATTCATCCCGTGCATGCGCCCGCCGCACGCCGTCCCGAATCCCTGCCCAGTCAAGCGCGTACATGCCGTCGTGCCGATCCGGGTCGGGAGTACTGAGCGCGTCGAGACCGCCCCACGATGCCAGCGGGCGCTTCCTGACGCAACCGACCATCCCGGTGTGGAGCGTCTCCCAGACGCAGCCCCAGCCATCGGTATAGGGGGCTCCGGCGATCATGTCCGGCGGGATGCGCGCCTTGTCTGGACGCGCGCTCCCGTGCTCGATCGCTGGGAAAAGCAGCGGGTGATCAAGCATGAGGTCTTCGAGCGCATCCGGCGCGTAGTAGTCCCACGCCAGGGGGGCAATACCCGCCGTCACGGGGATCCAGTCAGGGCACTGGAAGCGGTAGGCCCGGATCCGGTTCTCTCTGGCGTTCACGTCGCCGCTCTCGCCGCACCGGCGCGCTCGGCCGTCCTGTACATGGCGACAACCTTCTCCGGCGCAACCTCCGCAAGGATGTTGTGGATGGCGTTGAACACAAAGCCCCCATCCTCACGCAAGCAGGCGACGATCTCCCGCACCTCTCGTTCGACGTCCTCGACCGAGCCATACGCAAGCGTACCCTGCGTATTGACGCCGCCGCCCCACAACGCGATCCGTCCGCGGCACTTGTCCTTCCACGCGCGATAGGAGCGACCTCCGGCGGTCCATTGCACGGGGTTGAGGATGTCGAAACCGCTGTCGATGATGTCGTCAATGACGTCGTAGACCGCGCCGCAGGTGTGGATGAAGCGCTTGGCTTCCGGCGCGAATGCATGCACGGCGTCGTTGACCTTCCGGTAGTACGGCTGAAAAAGTTCGCGAAACACGGCCGGCGGGGCGAACGTCTGCTGCTGCGACCCCCAGTCGTCGCAGCCGGAGATGTAGATATCGATGTACGGGGCGACCGCGGGGAGCAGGCGCTCAAGCTGGCGCACGACGTAGTCGGTGACCAGTTCGTGCAGCTCCTTCACGAACTCGGGCTTGATCAGGCACAGCAGCGGAAACACACCGAGGCCGCCGTACGCCGAGATAGCGATCCCGGCGGTGGGCCCGTTGAAGAACACGGCCTTGTCTGTCGCGTTGCGCACGCGCCGGCAGAGCTCCGCGGTCTCGTGGACCTGTTCCCGGGTGAGCAGACCCGCCTCGAGCGTCGCCGCGAGCGCATCGAGGTTCGGCTCAGGAGGATCGGTCGAGAGATCGAGCGGTTGGCCGCCATGTTCGGCGTCGAACACGTAGGCGTCGACGGGCATGCGGATGTTCCAGGCGGGTTGCACGATGCTGCCGTCGGCCTGCGTCTTGAAGGCCCCGGGATCGAGCACCCGCGCGTCGAGACGCCCGTTGAAGTCATACGGGAACCAGCGCTCCGCCTGCTCGAACGCGGCGGTCACGTTCCAGTACTGGAAGACCGGGACGACATCGCAGCCGAGCGCGTCCAGCACATCCATCTCCGGCAGCGCGAGCATCTGCGAAGTATCGTGAACGCGAGGGCGACGCGGCGGAAGCCCCAGCGCGCGCACGAGGCCCGGGTAGGCGAAGCAACTGATGCCCGTACTGAGCATGCCGCCCAGATCCTTCGGCACGCGGTCCGTATCCTCGAAGTTGAGGGCCCGCATGACGCGTTCGCGGCTCGTCATCGCTCAGCTCATCTCCATCCCGACTTCCAGAACGGCGAGGTAGTTCTCAACCGGCATGTAGTCCGTGAGCGAGTTGCCGGTCCCGAGGGCCCAGTATCCGTCCGCGAAGCATTCCTCGATCATGCGCCGCGCATACGCCCGGATCTCGTCCGGCGTGTCGCGACAGATCCGGTCCACGTCGAGACCGCTGAGCGGCGTGATGCGATGGCCGTAGCGACGCTTGAACTCGTTCACCGGCAGGATCGCGTCCTCGAAGGAGTGTTTGGCGTCGAACCCGCACCCATCGATCAGGTCGTCATACACCGCCGCGAGGTTGCCGCACGAGTGAAGGATGAAGGGCTTTCCCTGACTGTGCGCTTCGGCCACCATCCGCTTGTAGATGGGAAACACGAACTCGCGGAGATGCGCGGGACTCAGGAACGTGGACGTCTTGAAACCGAGATCATCGCCTTGACGAAGCGCCGCCACGAAGTCCATCGAAGCGATCTGCCTGTCCGCGCTGACATGCAGCTCGCCGAGCTTGCTGAATACCGCGCGCACGAGGTCGGGCTCCATCGCCAGCGCCACGGAAAGGCCTTGCACGCCCATCATCAGCGACGCCCACTCGTACGGACCGGCCCCGACCCCGCCGACGATCTTGATGCCCGGGGGAAGCATCCCTGCGACGACCTCATAGTGCTCGAAGTTGATCGGCGCGGAGACGTCGGGCCAGGGATAGCGTTCGAAGTCCTCCCACGACCGAATCACCACGTGGGACTCGCTGCCGACGGAGCTGGCCCGGGCGGCTTCCGGAAGCGGGCAGTTCAACCCGATCTCAAGCGGGATGTGGTCCCAGCCCATCCCAAGCCAGAAATCTACGTATAACCGGTGGTACTCCGCGCTCCCCCACGGGGGAAGGTCTTCGACTGCCATGCCCATGCGCTTGGCGAGAAAGCCATGCGAATAGCCGTGCTCGTAGAACGGAAGATACGCCGGACGCCCTTTCCTTCGGAGCACTTTCAGAAACTCGCCGGTGTCCACTTCCCGGCGCAGTCGCGGATACTCAACTGACCGGAGCATCGACCACCTCTCCCTCGAGCCGACTGACTTGGCCGTCCTCGTACGTGTGTCGGTCCCAGAACGCAGACTTCTCAACGAGCCAGGCTTGCATGTGGGGACGCCACGTAAGGCAACTGTCGTACAGTGCGCGGGTTCGCGCGATCTCGAACGCCGTTCTCTCAGGTACGTGCGCCCGCGGGTCATACGCCGCCGCCCCCGCGTCCACGCCGTCCCCGGCGGTCCAGCCGGACTCCTCCACAACAGGCGCAATGGACTCCCTGGAGCGATACAGCACGCGCTGGGGGTTGTCCGCGTCGAGCACGACCACGCCATAGCCGACGCGAGTCGCCTTGCGACCGTTTGTTTCATCCCATCGAAATCCTCGATACAACGCAATCCAGCCCAGATCCGGGTCAAAACGAATGCTCTCCCCGTCGAACCACACGCCGTCCGCGTCGAAGTAACCCGGACGCGTGTTGATGGGGGCGACGGCCGATTCGCGATACCCGTTCTTCGCGAGGACGCGGGTGATGAGAACGACGCGCCTGTCCGGATCGTTGCGAAGCATCCAATGCCAGCCGCTGATCTCTTCTGGAAACGCGTACTCGGGATACGATGCGCTGCCGACGCGGATGCTCTGGTGCCGCTTGCGCACCAGGATGTCCGCGATGACGGCATCCGGAATGAGATCGCGCAGGCGGAAAACGGCGCGACCTACGGCTGTGTCGCCCAGACCGATATAGGCGCTGAACGCGTCGTCGAGACCATTCCGGCCGCGGACCGCCTCGACCTGTCCGCCCGCGAACATCACACCGCGCAGCACCGGGTTCCTACTCACCCAAGCCCCTTCCTCGGCATAGTCCCGCCAGACCTCATCGTAGTCCAGAATGGGCTCCTCCGAGTAGTAGAGCTGTTCGGCGGTCTCGTAATCTTTGATCCGAAGATAGGGGTAGTAGGACACCCACATGGCGTCGTGCTCAGGGTTCGAGATCGCCTCGTTATGGCAGCCATGGGTGACGTCAATGTAGACGTCCACATCGCCGATCCTGGCTCGGGTCGGGCTGCCGTTGGATCCGATATGCGAGTTGTCGGTGCAGCCGGGGCGGACGCATTGCTCGAGCACGCCCCAAACGGCGATGCCATCCGGCGTGGCCGGGGCGTGGAGCGCGCGCCCCGAATCCAGCACCGCAATGTCCGGGAAGGGACGGTGACAGAGCTGCAGGGATCCATCCGGCCTCTCGAAGAACACGATATCGCCCTTGTTCACGCGCGACGGCCACACCTCAAGTCCGCCGTTCACGCCGCACGGCTCCCAGACGCCATCCTGCCACCAAGTTGCGTGCCAGTTCGAGAGGATCTCCTCAACGGGCCGGCCCTGCAGCTTGATCGACTCCCCGATCCTGCTCAGGAAGTCAGCCGTCGGCATCCGAACCACACAGTCGATGGACGTAGAAGCGCTTCCACGATGATGGAGCACATACAGGTTCTCGCCGTACTCCACGAAACGGAAATCATGCAGGGAGAAGAAGCGGTCCGGATGGAGACGTAGCAGACGGTCGAAGGCTTCCTGCGTCTTCGGCGGCTCAACGTCATGCAGCAACCGCATGATAGGCAGCGCGAAGCGGTGGATGACCCGCTCTCCCCGCTCGTCCAGTATCGCCATGCCCAGCGAACTCATCCAGACGTCGTGGGGCCCATGCCGGTAGTAGTCGTCGTCCCCGCCCGCGCGATACCCGAGAAAAACGCGAGGATCGTCGCGCAGCCGAATCGAGGTCGGGTTGGTGGCGTGGTGTCCCTCCCACGATCGGGAGTGCCCGTTGGTCTGCGGCTCGATGAGATATTGGTAGATCTTGGTCGCCCTAAGCGCTTTCATGGATCCCCTCAGCGTGAATCGCCGCGAAGTCAGGGCGGTGGGTCGCGTGGTCCGCCCCGTTCCGCGAACTGGACTCTCAGACTTCTTTTCCTGTTCCCGGATGCGCTGATAAGACGGCGCCGGCGCCTCTCCGCTTCCGGGAGACGGATCCCCGCACTACCAGATGCACCGGCATCTGGATCGCTACAGGGTCCTCGGTCTCGCCTCGCCGCCGCGACTCGGCCAGCGAGATCAAGCGCTGCACCGCGCGCTGTCCCATCTCCACGCTCGGAACATGCATAGTGGTTAGCGGCGGCGTCAGGTGACACACCCACGACATGTCGTCGTACCCGATCACGCTGATGTCCTCCGGAACGGTCAGCCCTGACTCGTGTATGGCCCGCAGACACCCAGTGGCCAGCGGGTCGGTCACGCAGAACACTGCGTCCAGCCGCCCCCCTGTACGCTCCAGCAGCTCCTGCGTGGCCCGGAAGCCGCTGTCCGCATCGCTGATGGCCGCAGGGGCGGACTCCAGACGCGGGTCCAACCGGATGCCGGCCTGCTCAAGCGCGATCAGGTAGCCGTGACGGCGACGGATGATATTGAAGTGGTTCGGAAGCGCCCATACGAGACCTATCCGCCGACGCCCATGCTCGATCAGGTAGCGCACGGCCGTGGCGGCCCCGGACAGATCGTCCGAGCGCACGCTGTCGAGCGATGCGTCGATGAAGTCGTACCCGAACAGCACCACAGGCGCCCGCTCGTGCAGCGTCCGGAGTACATAGGCCTCGTCGAACCCATCGTCCACGATGACTCCGGACACGCCGTTGTTGAAGAACTGCGGCAGCTTCCCGGCGCGGGCTTCGGCAGGAGACAAAGCGCCAATGAGCAGGTGGTAGCCGCGGCGCTCGGCTTCGGCCTGCGCCTCGCTCAGGATCCGGGCGTACACCGGATCGCCCCCGCGCAAATACTCACGGTTGATCAGGAAGCCGAGATCAGACCCGTTCGACCTGCGCTCCTGCAGCTTGTTCATGGGGTAGCCCTTGCGACGGGCTTCGTCCACGACGCGGCGGCGCAGCTCATCCGTCACTCCGGGCTTGTTGTTGAGACTGAGAGAGACGGCGGATACGGATATGCCGAGGGTCTCGGCGATGTCGCGCATCGTGACGTTTCTCTTGGTGGGCGACGGTGACAACTCGACTACGCTCCTTCTGTAACCCGCTGAGCAGCGCCTGGCGCGGCCCCGCGTCCTGCTATCGTGTGTTCTCCGCCCGCTTGCGCGCCTCTTTGCTCATGCACGCGCAGCCGTCGGCGATGCGGCGGGGCCCCATTCGCCCAGCGCCCCGCCGCATCGGTCTTGACCTGTACACTCAGCCCGCGCCAGCCATCTCAGCCATCCAGCGAGGCAGTGTGGACCCCCAGTACGAGGCTGAGGACGACGCCATCACCGGCACTTTCTGGCCATACCGGATGAATTCCGCGTGTCCGTCCATGTAAAGCACGTTGGAGCCGCCGGGAACGTGGTTGAAGTTGACGACCGAGTTGCCGCCCCCGAAGTCTACGTCATAAACGGCCCGGTATTCAGCCCAGGCGTCCATCATGACCCAGATGCTGCTTTCGGATGTCGCGCCGGCTGCCGGATTGTTGATGTCGGTGATGTAGAACCGCTCGATGCCCTCTTTGATCCGCCGGTACTCCGTGGGCATGGGCGACACGCCGTCATCGTCGTAGCGACCCGCGCCCGTCGTGTTGAACGCGCGCCAGTAGTCAGCGCCTCCGGGATTCACCGCCGCCATCGTGTCGAGACTCATCACCGGCTTCTCCCAGGGCTCGCCCGCTTTGATGCTGATATAGTGATTGGCCCACGGGTTGTTCGCCGACACCCAGCCCATGCACGCGCCGTTGAGCGGCTCGAGGCCGGGCATGGGCGTGTCGGTGGTCGTGAACCAGTACGCCTCCCACGGGTAGTAGGCCCATTGCTGGACGATGCAGTTGAAGGAGAACGCGATGTGGGCGGCCGAGGTCATCACGTAGCCGGCATACGCGTACGAGTTGGGAATGCCCAGCAACACCATCAAGCAGGGCTTTCCGTTGGGCCCGGCGTCGATGGCGGTCTGGATGAAGTCCTCCAACTGCCCGTTCGGCGTCATGATCTCGGCGCGCGTTCCGCCCAGCGCCCTCGAATCCGACGGACAGAACTTGATGTTCACGTCGTTCCAGTAGTCCGGGTAGATGGACTCTGCGTCGATCGACATCACCTGAGCCTGATCATACGAGGTGATCCTGCTCCGGGGCGGGTAGAAGCCGTTGTTCTCCCCCGCGAACATCTTCATGATGATGCCCCACTGTTTGAGGTTGTTCTGGCACGACGCACGTCGCGCCGCTTCACGCGCCCGAGCAAGCGCAGGAAGTAGGATGGCCGCCAGGATGGCGATGATAGCGATGACGACCAGCAGCTCGATGAGTGTAAACCCTCTGCTCTTCATACCGCGTTGTCTCCTCTGAGAGTTCCTACCGGTTGCGGGCGCGCTCGGTCGGATCGGGAGGAACGACGCCTGGCCGTCTCCCTATGCCCGCTTCCGAGCCGCCCATTCTCTCCGACTGCGCTCAACTTTACTGCACATACGCCATCTTGTCAAGTACTTTTTCTGCTGCATGAGCGCATTCCTCAAGAGGGACATCGACCCCCTCGACGAGCGTCGGCCAGGGCCGTCCCCAGGATCTCCCGACTTTCGGCCCCGTATGGCGCACATATGCGCCGCCGAGCGCGCGGCGCATGCGCAGAAGACGCGCGCGCAGGCCGCATAGACCCTGCGCAGCGACCTGCCGACTCGCTGTTGACATGCATAGCCGGAGCTACTAAACTCTAGTTCCTGTTGAGCGAGCTGTTCAGCCAAGGGAGGCGAGTACCCCATGCATCAATACCGCGTTGCTTCTCGGACGACAAGGTCCCTGTGTCTGCTTGTTGCTGCGTTGCTGCTCGGACCCGTCGGCCACGCGTGCGCCGGGCAGATCCCGATCACGAAGGTCGAAGCCATGCCCGACATGCCGGCGCCGTACGAACTCCGGGACTGGAAGGCCGTCGCCAGGCGCTACGACGCCTACGTCTTCGACGCGACCAAGACCGGCGAGCACCTGCCGCTCATCTGGCGGACCGAGGCGCCCGACAGACCCCATGCGAGCACGTTCGGCCTCAAGTCCTACGTGGGCGACTACCGACAGGGCGGCAACGTGTTCGACGTAATCACATGCCTGGGGGCGGTGCTCGGCGCGACCTATGCCGGGATCGACAAGAGCGACCAGAACGGCGAGAACTGGGTGGCCATGTGCCGTGCCTACTTCCATCCCGAGGAGCGGCTCTACCTGAACAACATCGAGTGCGAGACGGGCCATACATTCTGGTACGAGATCCTTCCGAATCTGCTCTTCTATCAGATCTACGACCGGTATCCCGATACGCCGGACATGGCGGAGCAGTTCCGTACGGTGGCGGATCGCTGGCTTACGGCCTGCGAGGGGATGGGCGGCGGCGCGGACCCGTGGGTCCTGCCGGATTTCGACCACACCGCGTTCAGCTTCAGCAAGATGGAGCCCGTTGACAACGGCAGGTGGAAGGAGGCCGACGTTGCAGCCGCCATCGCCTGGCTCCACTACATGGCGCTTGTCCACACGGGCGACGAGAAGTACGGCACGGGGGTACGGTGGGCCCTCGAGTGGCTCGACCAGCGCGAGGAAAACCCCTACTACGAGTGTCTGCTGCCGTTCGGCGCCTATGCCGCAGCGCGCTCGAATGCTGAGCAGGGAACCGCATACGACGTGTCGAAGCTGGTCAACTGGTGCTTTGATGGCGACAACTGGCGCGGCTGGGGGGTGAATGCGGCGCGCTGGGGCGACTACGACTGCGCCGGCCTGGCTTCGGTCACAGCCCCGAATGAGGGCTATGCGTTCGCGATGAACACCTACCTCCTCGCCGCCCAGTTGGCCCCCATCGCGCGCTACGACGACCGCTTCGCCCGCGGCCTCGGGAAGTGGCTGCTCAACGTCGCCAACGCCTCCCGGTTCTTCTACGCCAACGGCCTCCCGGAGGAGCACCAGACCTGTTACCAGTGGGCCATGACCTACGACCCCGACTCCTCCATCGCGTACGAGGGCCTGCGTCAGTACGCCTACCGAACGGAGTACGTCGCGGACGATGTGAAGACCCCCCTCGGGGTGCGCGTCAGCGGCGACTACCGCCAGACGTTCCTGCACGACGAACAGGTTCAGACGCTCCGGGAGGAGCCCGTTGACGACCACGACGCGCTCGAGCATGTCTGGCGCCTCAGCGTCACCCCGGGGCTGCGGAACCTGCTGGTCGTCCGCGCCAGGCGCGGCGAAGACGGCGACGGAGAAGGGTTCCGGTTCTCGGTGGCATACGCCCCTGAGGGCCCGTATGAGAAGGCGGTCACGGTCGACTGGACGGAGGACCGGCACGGGTGGACGAACATCAAGCCGACCGGCTCGGACGTGTACCTGAAGGTGGAGGATATGGATCGGACGCCGGGCCACGCCGATCCGGATACCCTGATCGTCGACTACGTATACGTCGACACGAAGACCTATCCCACCCCCTATGCCATGGGCGATCCGCTGCAACGCGGATGGGCCGAGACTGACCTCGGCCTGTATGGTTCATCCTTCGTGGGGCTGCTGGGGGCCCTGGTCGAGCCCTCGAACGTCGAGGGCATCCTGCGGATCGACCTGCTCGCGACGGAGTCGTTCGCGCCGGAACGCTATCCGACCTATCTATACTACAACCCCTACGACACGCCCAAGACGGTTCTCGTGCCCGTGGGCGAAGACGCTCGCGACGTCTACGACGCCGTATCCAACCGCGTGCTCGTGTCCGCGGCGACAGGAAATTCCGAGATTGAGATAGCCGCCGACGCGGCCGTCGTGCTGGTCTTGTGCCCGGCTGGCGGCGAGATCGAGCGCGAGAACGGCCAAACGCGCTGCAACGGCGTCGTCATCGACTACGGCAATGTCCAGGACCGAGACGAGGCGCGCCGACGCTGAAGCGGCCTCGGAAGCGCCGAGCGCTGGGCACGGGACGCCCCAAGCCACGACAGACCGGAGAGGGAAAGACGATGCGAGGACGGATGCTGGTGTCGGCGCTCATTGGTGCGGCCGTCGGACTGACTGCGGCCGCGCACGCGGACATGGTTCGCTTCATTGACATGCAGGAGAAGACGTTCAGCCTTCAGACGGGCGACTACACCGTCACCTACGCGCCCTTCTCCGACCAAGGGGGGTGGATCCACATTCTGCGATCCGGCACGAAGAACGGGATCGCCACCAAGCTCGCCAACGGTCAGCACCTTGATGTGACCGATGCGGGCGCGGGCGAGGGCCCGATCTACGGATGGGACGAGCCGCGCAAGGACAAC
Source organism: Candidatus Hydrogenedentes bacterium UBA6118 (assembly GCA_002422525.1). Lineage (GTDB taxonomy): Bacteria > Hydrogenedentota > Hydrogenedentia > Hydrogenedentales > SLHB01 > UBA6118. The sequence continues at coordinate 10,757 of DIWA01000047.1, read as the reverse complement.
GAGATGTTCCGCTCGCTCACGTGCGAGGATAGGGCGGACACGCTTGAGGTCCGAATCGCCTCTGAACGGCGCTGGGCGACGTTCGACAGCCGCCTCACGGCCTACAGGGCGTATCCGGGCTTGCTCCGATGGACGGTCACCGCGACGGCGAAGGAAGACAAGGCGTTCGGCGGAAAGAGCAGCCCAGTCTATACTAGGGCGATTCGACCTGCGCCTCCATGTACGCCATGATGGCGCTGTATGAGCTGAGCGGCGGGACCGACGAGGCTTGCCCGGCCGCGCCCGCAACGGCGGAGTTCGAGACCCATCGCGTGCGCTTGCACCTGAAGGACTACGCCGCGCTGGCAGCGGACCACATTCCGCCGAACGTGCGCGCCATGCTGGATGACGCCTGGCGTCGCGGCCCGACGCAATCGCGTTTCGCCTTGCCGCCCATCCTCGTCGCCGAGGGCGCAAAACCGTTCATCGGTCGCGAGGGCAAGCTTGAGACCAACCGCGGCGAGCTTCGCCACAACCAGATGATCCCGATCGAGGACGTGCGCGGCGGATGGGGCACGGACCTGGAATGGCGGCGCATTGACACCAAGCTCGGCGCCGTCGGCCAGGAGATCTACGGCGCGGGAGGACCCGTCTGGTACGCCGTATGGCAGGACGAGATCGCCGCGTCAAACGCAAAGGAACGCTAGTATGAGCGACGTGCAGGGCGATCTGGCCCTTCGCTTTCCCCAGAACCCCATCGTAACGCCTGCCGACGTGCGGCCAAGTCGCCCTGACTTGACGGTGCAATGCGTCCTGAACCCGGGCGCCTTTCGGTACGACGGCCGGACCGGTCTGCTGCTCCGCGTCGCCGAACGGCCTGCTCAGGAGCCCGCCTGGGTGACCGCGGTGGTGCGAAGGTCCAACGGCTCGGAAGGCATCGAGACCATCCGGTTTCGCCGCGGCGACCCCGACTTGGACGCTTCCGACCCGCGTGTCGTGACGTACCGAGGTGACGCGTACCTGACGACGCTCTCGCATCTGCGGCTGGCGTGGAGCGACGACGGCATCCGGTTCCGCGTTGACGAGCGACCTACGCTCGAAGGATCTGGACCCCAGGAGACCTTCGGCATCGAAGACTGCCGAGTCACGCAGCTCGGCGCAACCTACTGCCTCACCTACAGCGCCGTCTTCGCGCGCGGCTACGGCGTCGGTCTGATCACAACGCAGGACTGGGTGCATTTCGAGCGACACGGCATGATCCTCCCCACACCCAACAAGGACTCCGCTGTTTTCCCGGAGAAGATCGGGGGCGCGTATCGCATCCTTCACCGGCCCACCAGCGCCACCTTCGGCGGCAGCGACATCTGGACCGCACAATCACCCGATCTGCTGCACTGGGGCGACCACCGGTGCATCGCATGCACCCGACCAGGCCAGTGGGATAGCGCACGCATCGGCGCAGGCGCCGCGCCCATCCTGACTGACCACGGGTGGCTCGCGATCTACCACGGCGCCGACGACAGCAACCGCTACTGCCTCGGCGTGCTCCTGCTTGATCACGACGACCCGACCCGCGTGATCGCGCGCGGTCCGAATCCCGTCATGGAACCCTCGGCCGACTACGAACGCCGCGGGTTCTTCGGAAACGTCGTCTTCTCGAACGGTCATGTCGTAGACGGCGACCGCGTTACCGTCTACTACGGCGCGTCGGACGAGGTCGTGTGCGGAGCCGAGCTCCAGATCAGCGCACTGCTCGACCAGCTCAACCCCGTCGACAAGAGCATGGCCCCCACACGCCCGGCTCCTGATCCATCTCCGACGCAGTGACACGCGCCCAACCCCGGCGCGGACCAGGGCGTCGCCGTAGGGGCGATTCACGAATCGCCCCCTTTCACGAACCGCCCTCGCCCCGAATCGCCCCCTTTCACGAACCGCCCTCGCCCCGAATCGCCCCACATCGCCGCGCATTCGCGTCCATTCGCGTCCATTCGCGGATGCCTCCCTTCCCCAGGCCGCCAAGACAGCCGAACGTAGCGCAGGCTCCGCCCGACACCTGCACTGGTCGGCAACCCCCGTCAGCCTCAGCGCAACGCACGTCGGCGCGGCAATGGGACCGCGACAATTGGCCCCCGCACATCCACCCAAACGCGATCTATGCGGTGACCGGAAGGGGTGCGCCGGCGGATCGCACCGCGCCGCTAACGCACAGGTGCATGAATGCTCCCAGAGCGCGGCAGGAAGTCCGGCGCGCGTCTCAGCCCCCGAAGCGTTTGCGGTAAGCGTTCGGGCTCATGCCGCGGGCGCGCAGGAAAGTCGTGCTGAAATACGCCGAGTGACAGAACCCGAGTTCGAGGGCGATCTCGGTGATCGTCCGCTGCGTGTTCAAGAGCCGCCAGCAGGCGTGGTGGATCCGCCGCTGCTGGTAATAGGCCATGGGACTGCGCCCCATGTTCTGTTTGAAGACGCGGCTGAAGTAGTCCGGGGCGAGACGGTGCTTTTCCGCGAGCTCGGCTTCGCGAAACGACGCGCCCGTGAGAACGCAAATCTCAATCTCCTGGATGGCTTCCTGGATGTCCGGCCGGATGGGGGTGAGAATGTCATCGCGCCAGTCGTCGGGGTAACTGCGTGTCAGGACCGTCATCAGTTTCAGCAGGCTGGACTTGAGGTATAGCAGCGAAGGTCTGCTCTCGGCGCATTCCCGCGCCAGGTGCTCAAGCTCCACCAGGCACTCCTGGAACACGGTCTCCCCGATGTGCCATTGCGGCACGCGAAGCCGGTGGACGGTGCTGTGGAGCGCGGTGGGCAGAAACAGCGCCGTCAGGACCTTGTCCGCCAGGATGTCCGGCAGGTTGTACATGAGCCAGTCCTGCAGGTAGGCGCAGTTGACCAGATGCGTGCCTCTGAGCCCTGTGAAACCGTGGACCTCGCCCGGCGCGATGGTCAGCACATCCCCCTTGCCGACGCAGCATGAACCGCTGTCCGTGTGATGCTCGGCGTGCCCTTCCAGGATGAAAGCCAGTTCGAAGTGCTCGTGGTCGTGGGCCTCGCAGTCCGGCTTGTCCCAGAAGTCGTAGCGCCCCACTGTGCGGCGCTCGCCGGCGCTTGGGCGGGGCGCGCCGGGGTAGGGGGCGAACCCCTGCGTCCACACCTGAACAGGGGCCCGCGCGCTCAGATGCTCGAACTGGTCGTCCACCGTGTAGACGCGCTCGATGGCTGGTGTCGGATTCATGCAATCCTCCATCCAAAGCCGTGAAAGAGTCCGCCTCTCCCCGCCGTTATACTGCGGATTGTATCAGCAACCCGTTTTGCCGGCAACGGCGCAACGAGAAAAGGAGCGGGACCATGGGCAACGTAACGGAGGCGTTCCGGCGCAAGCACTGGCGGGTAGACTGGTTCGTCCCGGAGCTCGATCACCGCAAGTACGCCAAGGCCTTCAGGGAAGACGACGACTACTCGGAGGATGTGAAGCTCTTCTGGGGGGATCCGCACACGCACACGAATCTGAGTCCCTGCGCCCACGTGGACCCCTACAACCAGAGTCCCGCTGAGAGCTGCCGCCACGCGCGCAGTGCGGCTGGCCTCGACTTTCTCGCGATCTGCGATCATGCCGAGCACCTGAGCGGCGAGCAGTGGGCGCAGTGCATGCAGACGGCCCGCGAACACAACGACCCCGGCCGTTTCGTGGCTTGGCCGGCGGTGGAGTGGAGTCCGCAGGGCGGCCTGTATGGGCATCGGAACATCTACTACAACGACTACGAGGTTCCGCTGGTGTCCGGCCGGGATCGCATCTCGCCGCCGAGATTGTGGGAGTTTCTCCGCGCGGCGCCTTTCGACGCCTTGACCATCCCCCACCATGCGGCCCGTGAGGCGACGGCCGACCTCAGCCGCACCGACGACGACCTCGAACCCGCCTTTGAGATCTTCTCGGGCTGGGGGAACGAGGAATACTACGGGGCGCCCATGCAGGATACGGACCGATGTATGACCCGAAACTTCGCCGTGGACTGCCTGATGCGCGGGTTCCGCATGGGGTTCGTCGCTGGAGGCGACGGACACCCCGCGCCTCCCGGCGACAGCGGGATCACGGGGATCTACACGGACGGGCTGACTCTGGACGGCCTCTTCCGCGGGCTCAAGCGCCGGCGAACGATTGCCACGACGGGCGCGAAGATCCTGCTCGATTTCCATGTGAACGGCTTCCCGATGGGATCGGTTATTCCTTTCAACCAGCATCAAGTGAGCAGTCTGTTCCCCCTTGAGATAGGCGTTGCGGTGCAGGGGACTTTCCCGATCGCGAAAGTGGAAATCGTCGAGAACGGCGTTACCGTCTTCACCAAGACGAAGCCTCGGGCGCGCCTTGACCAGATGGCCTTTCTGTGGCGCCGGCAGTCGGGGCCGACGGACGGTTCTCGCCTCATTCATGGTCCTAACAACGTCTCGCGCTTCATCTATGTGCGCGTGACGCAACACGACGGCCACATGGGGTGGACCAGTCCCATCTGGCTGGACTTCTACTATGAAGAGTAGCGGCCGCGGGTCCTGCCGCGTCTTTCCGAACGGCCGGTCGACGCCGTGATGTCGGATTCCTGCAATTCTTTCTGAAAACATGTGGTTTCGAGACGGCTTGGTCTGGGCTATGCTTGACTGTGCTGAGAGGGCGCCGACGAGAAGGGCAACGGCGTTCGCGTTTCCCAGGATACCGCCTCGACCGGCTCGGGCGCCGGCAGGCCATAGTGGATGGAGGCAAACAGAGGAGATACTGTAATGAAGGCGAACCACAAAAGGACGAACTGCGGAACGGCAAGAGGCTTCACGCTGATCGAGCTGCTGGTGGTGATTGCCATCATCGCCATTCTGGCGGCCATCCTGCTGCCCGCCCTGGCGCGGGCGCGGGAAGCGGCCCGTCGCGCGAGCTGCGCCAACAACCTCAAGCAATGGGGCCTGATCTTCAAGATGTATGCCGGGGAGAACCGAAGCGGCGCCTTTCCCCCGAACTGCAGTGTTATCCTGCCGCTCATCCCTCCGGACCCCGGGGGAAACCTGACCTACATGGTGATGGGCGTCGACGGCCCCGCGCTCTATCCCGAGTACTGGACAGATCCGGCGATCAACGTGTGCCCTTCGGATGCGCGAGGCGACCCCATAGGAGCGGCCATCGGGATCGAGGAGGACTACGCCGGGCAAGTGGCCAGGGCGGCTCAGGCCATCCCCGGCGCGGCGGACCAGCGGCTCGCCAGAGGGTGCCTGGACATGCTGCTATCCACGCCCGTTTCCTACGTCTACCTGGGCTGGATGGTTACGAGTCTGGGGCAATTGACGGACTTCCCCCAGTGCAAGCACTACTACACCGTTGACAAGATGACGGAGAGCATGAACAACGCCGCCGCGACAGGCTTCTGGTGGCCCGTGCCCGGGGAGATCTGTCCCAACTACTGGCGCGTGGTCCCTGGCGTGGGCCACGGGCATGATGACATCTCTGGAGCGCAGTACAACCCGGCGTGGCGCACCGGCGAGGCATGGATGAACGACGAGTTCGGCAACCCCCTGCCTTCCACGTATCCGCGGTTAAAGGAGGGCATCGAACGCTTCATGATCACGGACATCAACAACCCCGCCTCCGGTTCCACGGCTCAGAGCAGCATCGTCGTCATGTACGACTCCTGGGTCGCGAACAGCACGGAATCATGGTGGGGATCGAGCGGCGGAACCGTCCGCTTCAACCACATCCCCGGCGGCAGCAACGTTCTCTTCATGGACGGCCACGCGCAGTTCCAGCGCTACAGCGAGAACAAGTTCCCCCTGGGCGCGGGGCAGGCCGCAAACATCTCAGGTGCAGCATATATCTACCAGACGATGATGGGGGGATTCGGCTGACCGGGTTGCCTGACAGGAGGGGCCGCACTCGCCCGAAGATGCGGCCCTTCCTGTTGCATCCGCATGTCAGACGCTTCCGCCGTTGCCCGAATCGGAGTCACGCTCAGCTATGCGCTCACTGTCACTCACTGAAGGAAGACCGGGGTCTCTGTCTCTCGACGGCGCTTGGCGCGTAACAGGCCGGGCCCCCGGCGATACCTCGGAGGAACTGGTCTTCGAAGCCGTCGTCCCCGGCCAGGTGCATGACGACCTGGCGCGTCTTGGCTACATTCCGGAGCCCTTCTGGCGTGACAACGCCGAAGCCTGCCAGTGGGTCGAGGATTGGAGCTGGACCTACGAACGCAGGTTCGACTGGTTCCCTGCCGAACCCGCCGACGCGCCTTGCTGGCACGTCCTCGAGTTCGACGGGCTTGACACGTTCGCCGAGATCTATCTGAACGGCGTTCACTTGGGCTCCTGTGAAAGCATGTTCACCGCGCTGCGGTTCGATGCGGACGACTGCCTTCTCGCGGGCGAGAACCATCTCCGCGTGGAGTTCGCTTCGCCTGCCGAGGCCGTCCGGCGCCGCCAGGAGACGGACCCGCGCCGGTACAGGGCCTGTTTCTCGAGCGACCGGGTGCACGCGCGCAAGATGCAGTGCGGCTTCGGCTGGGACTGGTTGCAGCGGTTTGTCACCGTCGGCGTGTGGCGGTCCGTGCGCCTGTGCCGACATGAGACCGCGCGGCTCTATGACCCCTGCGTCCGCGCCGTGGCGGTCGCCGGGGAAACCGCCACGGTAGCGGTCAGCGCCGGCGTCGAGACGCGAAACGCGGACCCTCGACTCGAGGCGGCGGTCGTCCTGCGCGACCCCGACGGCAAGACCATCGCCGAAAAGACGCTGCCTGTCCAGGAGAGCGCTTTTGACACGACGTTCACCGTCCCCGGCCCGCGCCTGTGGTGGCCCGCGGGCCTCGGTGAGCAGCCCCTCTATACCTGCGACATGACGCTGCGAACCGCCGGGAACGTCGCTGTAGACGGCGCCGTCACACGGTTCGGCATCCGCACTGTGGAACTGGACCAGCGCGTCGACCCGGAACCGCGCGTTCATGCGCCTGGGGCGAGACCGGAAGAGGGCCGCCATTTCACCTTTGTCGTCAACGGCGTCCCCGTCTTCTGTCGGGGCGCCAACTGGGCGCCCGCCGACCCCTTCCCCGCGCGCGTCACGCCGGAGCGATACCGCCATCTCCTTGAGCTTGCCGTGGAAAGCCACGCGAACATGTTGCGGGCCTGGGCCGGGGGGATCTACGAACCCGACGCATTCTGGGATGCCTGCGATGAGCTCGGCCTGCTCGTCACGCAGGACTTCCTGCTGGCCTGCGCCGAGTACCCGGAGCACGACCCCGCGTTCCAGGCACTGCTGCGCGAGGAGTTCTCTCAAGCGGTCCGGCGCTTGCGCAACCACCCGTCCCTGGCGGCGTGGAGCGGCGACAACGAACTCGCCATGATCTACCCGCGCGACGGTCACGATGCCGCGGGGCGGGCGACAGCCCGCGAGATATCCGGACCGCTCTGCGCCGCTCTTGACCCGTCGCGCCCATTCCTGGCCACGAGTCCGGACGGGGGGCGCAAGCCGAACGATTTCCACGAAGGCGACGCCCATTTCAACTGCTTCATGGAGTGGTTTGACAGCGACGACCTGGATCCCCGCCTCGCTCTGGACCAGCTCTGGGCCCGGTTCGTGAGCGAGTACGCCGTCGCGGGTGCGGCGGCGCCGCACAGCCTTGCCCGGTTCATGACGCGCGCGGATATGGCCGATCCGGCGGCCCGCATGTGGGAATACCACACGGGCACGAACTGGGGACCGCTGCGGACGACGTTCCGCCGGATGGAGGAACTCACGCGGCGCATCTGCGGTCATGACGCCGATCCTGTCGCCTGGGCCCACCGAATGGCGTGCTGCCAGTATGAGCTGGTCCGGCGAAGCGCGGCCGCGCTGCGCCGGCGCAAGTTCGCCTGTTCGGGCGTCCTCTACTGGATGTACAACGACTGCTGGCCCTCCAGCGCGTGGGCCCTGGTGGACGCATACGGCACGCCTCGTTCCGGTTGGTACGCCTTCAAGAAGGCGTTCCAGCCTGTGGCGCTGTGCATTGAGCCGGGCGTGGACGAGTTCGCCATCTGGCTGGCTAACGATACGCTCGCGCCCGCCGATGGAGAGGCCACGCTGCGCACGTTGACGTTGCAGGGCGAAGTCGTCGCCGAGCGGACCTGGCCGGTCCGGACCCCCGCGAACGGAGTGCGTCAGGTGGTCAGGGTCGCCATCGACCCGGAGGCGCCTATCGCCGTGGTCGACTACGCGGGACCCGGCGCAACGGACCGGGTGACGCACCACATGCTGGACCCCGGGGTTCTGGCGCTCCCGCCCGCACGGGTCTCGGTTGAAGTGACGCGGGAGGGCGCCGCGGGCTTCGTGCGCATCACAAGCGACAGGTTCGCGCGGGCGGTGCTGCTCGATGCCCCGCTTGTATTCGAGGACAACTACTTCGACCTCCTGCCCGGCGAAGAGCGGATCATTGGCTGGCGGTCGCCGGCTGGCGTGTTCCAGGGGCCCCTGGAGGTGATGTGGACGAACGCCGCCGCTGCCGGGGCATCTCAGGCGGCGCTGCGATGAGTCTTCCGGCGTGCGTTCGCTCTGAGCAGCAGCGTAGAAGGGGCCGGTGGGCAGGAGCAGAACTGCGGGATGTCTCCCGGTGCAACCATGGACCCAAACCCTGGAGACGCAGACAGAGGAGAAGCGGATGATGGACTTAGTCAAGGTCGGACTTCTTGCGGGTATCCTGCTGGCCATCCCGCTGGGGAAGGCGCGCGCGGAGCTGTTGCGGAACGCGGACTTCGCGCATGGCGTTGACGCGTGGACCTCGTGGACTTCCGCTGACGGTCCGTTCGAGGCGGTCGGCGTGCAGGTGGATGGACGCGACGCGGCGTACCTCGAGATGCTGCCCGACCCGTTGCCGGAATGGGGGCGACCCATGTCCAGCGTGTCTCAGTATGCGCCTGCCGCGGCCGGGGACATTCTGGAGCTCGGGGTGACGCTCAAGGCGTCTGACGCGCGCAACGGCTGGGGCGTGATGGGTACGGTGGAGTTCGTCGACGCGGCGGGCGAGGGAATCGCGACTTCAAGGGCGGGATTCCTGGCGGATGGGCGGTGGCAGACTCGCACGTTGCGCGTGGAAGCGCCGGCCGGAACGCAACGGGTTCGCGTCGCTGTGGAGCTCCAGGGGCAGGGAAGGGTCTGGGTTGACGCCATTCGCCTTCGCCGCGTCGGCGCGGCGGTTCAGGGCGCTCCCGAGCAGACTGTTCATATTCGGTATGACGACGCGCCCGTAGATGCGCCTTTCCTGGGGTTGGGCTGGGAAGACGACGGCTTCATGTACTCGCCGGTGCAGGCTTCGAAGGGCGTAACGCCGGCGGACCTGGCGCTGCGTGAACGACGCATCCGCTGGCTCGACCCGGACATCGTCCGCATGCAGTGCTGGTACGGCGGCTGGTGGGGCGGCGGGTCCGCGCCCGAGCAGTACGACTTCGACTCGCCGTACATGCAGAGCTTCCGCAGAACGCTCGCCCTCTACCAGGAAATCGGGGCAAGCGTGATCATAACGCACGTGACTTGGGGCGTCCCGGTCTACGACACGCCGGAACAGACAGCGACCGCGATAGGGGAACTGATCGAAGAGCTTGTGGAGCGCCGCGGATTCTCGTGCATCCGCTATTGGACGTTGGACAACGAACCCGACATCACCGTCCTGAACGAGGGCAACTACGCCTTTGATACCCTCGTGACCATGCATCAACTTGTGAGGAAGGAGTTCGCCCGGAGGGGACTCGACATCCAGGTCATCGGCTCTGACGACGCGATGAAGATCGGTCTCTTTGAGCGCTGCGTGCAGGAACCCGCGTACGACGAGACCGTCGACGTCTACTCCTCCCACATCTACCTTCAGCCCCACGAGCGCGTGGGCATTCCGGACCTGATCCGCCGGCGCCTGGAACTCCTGCACGGAAGACGCCCCCTCATCCTGGCCGAGTTCGGTTTCCAGGATGGCCAGTCCTCCGCGTTCACGGCCCCTTTCATGGACACATTCGACTATGCGTTCTACGCGGCCGACTTGTGCATACAGGCGTTGAACCGCGGCGTCAGCGGGCTCTCCATCTGGACGGTGCAGGAGATGTACTACCACGGCCGGGATACCGAGGGACGCCTCATGCACTACGGATTGTGGGCGTTCAAGGACCGGGACTGGATGGTGAAGCCCGTTTACCAGGCCCAAGGCATGTTCACCCGCCTCACCGAGCCGGGCGACGCCGTCTACCCGGGACACAGCACCGCGCCCCACTGGGTCCGAAGCGTCCGAGTGGGCGACAGTCTGTTCCTTGTCAATGAGGCGGGGCAGGAGGCGGAGGTCGCGATCGATGGGCTCGCCGTCGACGAACTGCGCGTGTACTCCGAAACGACGGAGTTCACTGACGCCGAATGCGGCGCAAGGGTCCAGCCGGACCGCGGCGTTTTCGTCCTCCCCGCCCGCGGCTTCGCCTGCGCCGTCCTCGCGAACGGCCGCGGCCGGGCGCCAGGCAGTGGTGCGCAACCGTAGCCTGCCCGAGCGGGACTGATTCCAGGCGTGGGCCCGGTGACGGCGAAACACGCGATCGAGGAGGGCGTGAAGGAGACTGTGGCGGTGTGGTACGGCCGCCCTGGCTGGAGGCCCTGGCTGAGACGCGCCTTCTTTGGACACGGACTCTGCGGTGCGCGTGGTCCAACGAGGACGGGCTATGACGAAGGGGTTACAGTCGGATAGGCAAGGCCCCTCTGGCCCGAGGCGGCGGCGGCGTCATCGCGGAACCCCGCCGACCGTGTGGGACCCGCCGATGGC
>DIWA01000084.1 GCA_002422525.1 Candidatus Hydrogenedentes bacterium UBA6118 | reverse complement strand
CTGTTTCAGGGACTGAACACTAGCACAGGCCGGCGGCCCACACACCACTGAGAGCGAAGCGGAGACTACGGCATGGCCATCCCGTACGACTGCCACACGCACACGACGTTCTCGGACGGGCGCAACTCCGTGGAGGAGAACGTGCGCCAGGCCGAGGCGATGGGCCTGGAGCTGGTCGTCATCAGCGACCACTACTGGCCCGGCGATGACGACCTGAGCGTGCGCGTGCGGCGGATTGTGGACGCCGATGCCGAGAGCCCCATTCACGTCGTGCCCGGGGTGGAGGTGACGGCACAGGACACCTTCGGGACCGTCTCGCTCACCGAGAACGAGGCCGGGCTGGTGCGGTTCGTCCTGGCCGACATGGGCGGCAGCACCAAGGGCGTAGCCGTTGATCCGCCGGCCGACCTGGACCGCTACCTCGCCAATGTCTTCCGCGCGACTCTGTCTCTGGTCGAGAATCCGGTGGTGGACGCCCTGGCGCATCCCTTCAACCTGGGGCGTTTTCCGGCCTCCGTGACACCGGCCCAACTGCCCCGCAGCGGCTTGCGCGAGATCGGCGCGGCCCTGTTCGAGGCGGACAAGGCCTTCGAGATCATGAACCAGATGAGCTGGTGGTTCCCCGACATGCTGGAGGCCCAGTTCACGCTCGAGTACGCGGAGCTACTCGCGCTGATGGCCGCGGAGAACGTGAAGTTCGTGCTCGGCAGTGACGCCCACTCGTGCGGGGCAGTGGGGGCGCAGGGCTGGTGCCGGCGGGTGATGGACTTGGCCGGGGTGGAGAAATCGCAGGTGGTTGACCTGCCGCGCAAGTTCGCCGACGGGCTCCCGCACGCGAGATAGACCATGCGCAGCGACCGCAAACCCCACGTCGTGCAGCGTCTGCTAGTGGTCACAGGTATCCTGGGGCGGCTGCTGGCCATCTTCGGGATCGTGCTGGCCCTGCCGGCGGTGGTGGGGCTCGTCTACAGCGAGGTCCGGGCGGCGCTGGCGTTCCTGCTGTGTGGGGCGGCCACGGCGGTGGGCGGCTGGGCCCTGCGGCGGTGGCTGCCGCGCGGGCGGCTGGGCATGCGTGAGGCCATCTTGCTGTGCACCGGCGCCTGGGCCATCTGCTCGCTACTGGCCGCCATTCCCCTGTACCTGTCCTCACAGCTCAGCGGCGTGGACTCCGTGTTCGAGTGTGTCGGCGGGCTGACGACCACCGGCCTGACGGTGCTCAACGGGCTGGAAGGATATCCGCGGACGGTGCTGTTCTGGCGCTCACTCAGCCAGTTGCTCGGCGGGCTGGGCATCCTCTCCTTCTTCCTGTTGGTGAGCTACCCGGGCAGCGCAGCGCACCGCCTGCTGCAGACCGAATCCACCATGGTGCACGTGCCGCGGCCCACGCCGAGCCTGCACCGCACCGTCACGATCACCTGGCTGATCTACGGGATGTTCCTCGTCGCCAACGTGGTGGTGCTGCTGATTCTCGGCGCCGGCGGCTTCAACGCGATCAACTATGCCTTCACCACCACCTCCACCGGCGGCTTTGCGCCCCATGACCTGGGCGTCGGGCACTTCATGGCCACCGGCCACCCGCACGCGTACGCGATCGAGCTGGCGACCATGTTCTTCATGCTGCTGGGCGGGGTGAACTACCTGTTGCACTACCGGGCCATGACCGACCAGGTGAGCGTGCTCTTCACGGGCACCGAGGCGCGCCGGTACTGGCTGCTCCTGCTGGCCGCGCTGGCGCTGGTGATGGTCGAGAGCCTGATGCTGCCGGGGAACTGGTCCGCCCTGGCGGCGCCGGACGCGGGCGGGCTGATGGGCCAGTCCATCGGCTGGCAGTCCTTCCGGGTCGCCAGCTTCCAGGTCGCCTCCCTGGTCAGCAGCGCCGGGCATCTGACGGTGCCGCTTGAGCACGCCTTCTTTGGCCCGGCGGCGCGGCAGTTGTTCCTGTACCTGCTGCTGCTGGGCGGATGCGCCGGCTCCACGGCCGGCGGGCTCAAGATCGTGCGCGCCGCCGTCCTGGGCAAGAGCCTCATCCAGGAGATCCGCAAGCTCTCCCATCCCGAGGGCAGCGTCCTGCCGGTCGTCCTGGACGGCCGCATCGTCGCGACGCGCACCGTGCAATCCATGGCGGCCATGGCCTTCGCCTGGATCGCCCTGATGATGGTCGGCGGCCTGATCCTGGCCCTGAACTCCTCGCACGGCAGCCTCGAGTGCCTGTCGCTGTCGGTGTCGGCCCTGAGTAACATCGGCCCCAGCTTGCTGCCCATGCCGCAGATCGCGCTGCTGCCGGCGCTGTCCAAGCTGCTGTTGATGGTCTGGATGATTGCCGGCCGGCTGGAGATCATGCCGGTCCTGGCGCTCTTTAGCGCGCGCATGTGGCATCAGTAGGAGTGACAGGGACAGGTAACAGGCTACAGGGAAGGCCCCCAGCCGTGTCACCTGTCACCTGTCACCCGCCCCCACAGGAGATCACTCATGTATGTCGTCATTGGCGGTACCGGATCAACGGGTGGCAGGCTGGCCGGGGTGCTCTCCGACCGACACGACGTCGTCGCGATTGAGACCGACGAGCGACGCTGCGAACAGCTCTATGCCGAACTGGGCATCCTGGTCATCCACGGCTCCGCCACCGACATTCGCGTGCTGGAAGAGGCCGGGATCGAGCGGGCTGACGTGGCCTGCGCGCTCATGCGCGACGATGCCGACAACCTGGCGTTCCTGCTGCTGGCCCACCGCTTTGGGGTCAAGGCGCGCATCGCTCGCATGAGAGACACCCGCTACCGCGAGGCCTACGAGCTGGCCGGGGCGACCGACATCCTCAACACGGCCGACATGTTCATGCGCGAGATCGTCTTCTCCATCGAGCGGCCCGAGGCGCGCCGCATCACGGAACTTGGGGCCGGAGAAGCCGAGCTGCTGGCCGTGCAGATCCCTGAGGGGGCGGCCATCGAAGGCCGCACCGTGCAGCAGCTCACGCAATCCAGCGGCTTTCCCGAGACCTGCGTCATCGCCGGCATCATTGACAGCGAACGACGGCTGACCATTCCCCGCGGCGCCGCCGAGATCCAACCCCGCAGCGAGCTGCTGGTGGTGGCTCGCCCCGAAGACGTGCCCGGTGTCGTGGCGTTCCTCACACGCAGGAAGTGACCCCCCCACCGCGAACAGTACCAGCCGTGCCGCCCGCGGCGCTCGTGGAGTCCCCTGGCCGGACTCCCGTGCTGCCGGCGGGCGAGCAGCCACAGAAGGCGGACTATGACTGAAACCATCGCCCCGCCGGAGGGCGCCGCACCCCTGCGTCTCGGCCGGCTCCTGGCCTGCACCTTCGGACACGCCATCAGCGACGGCTACGCCAACTTCGTCCCGCCGCTGTGGTTTACCGTGCAGGGCATGTTCGGGCTGAGTGACCCGGCCCTCGGGCTCATCTCCTTGATCCTGGCGGCCACGACCAACTTCGGCCAGCCGATCTTCGGCTACGTCGTGGACCGCTACCGACTGCGCAACATGATCCCCCTGGCCCTGCTGATAGCGGCGGTCTTCGTGTCGCTGGTGGGCTTCATGCCGAACCTGAGCCTGTTCTTGCTGTTCACAATGCTGGGGGGGCTGGGGATCGCGCTGTTCCATCCGCGGGGCGGCTCGCTGGCCGCGGAAGCCGCCGGCTCGCGCCGCGCCTTCGGGATGAGCATCTTCGGGGCTGGCGGGGCAGTTGGCTACGCCTCCGCCTCGTTGGCGGCGCCCCTGTTGCACGAGTGGGGACTGCGCTGGGGCCTGGGGCCGCTGCAGGGCTTCGTCTTCGCGCTGCCGCTGGGGCTGGCGGCCGTGGCGCTGATGATGAAATACAACCCGGGGCGCCCCGCCGCCGCACCCGCGCCCAGTGCCGGCGTCTCCCCCCCGCCGGGTGCCGGCGTCTCGCCGGCCCCGGCGCTGGCGCAGTTCAGCCTCCGCCGCCACCTCCTGCCCTACTGGCGCCCGCTGACGCCGCTCTTCACTGTCATGGTGCTGCGCTCGGCCACCGTCATCGCCTACGCCACCTTCATGCAGGTGCTCCAGGGGCGGCTGGGCCATTCGACCATGTTCCAGGGGGCGGTGCTATTCTGCTTCGTCGGCGGGGCGGCCCTCGGGGGCATCGTCGGCGGGCACCTGAGCGATCTCTATGGCCGCCGCTTCATCACCGTGCTGACGCTGCTGCTCAGCCCGCCGCTGCTGTACTTTGCTCTCCACGCGCCACCGCTCGGGGTGCTGGTCTTGCTGTTCCTGGCGGGCGCGACGTTGCGCGGGGCCGAGTCGGTCAACATCGCCCAGACGCAGGACCTGCTGCCCAACGGTATGAGCACGGCCTCGGCCATCAGCATGGGCTTCACATGGGGCATCGCGGGGTTCATCTCGCCGGTAGTGGGGCTCATCTCCCACTGGAGCGGCAGCCTGTCGGTGGCGCTGGCCGCCACGTGCGCGCTGCCGATCATCGCCGCGGGCGTGGCGCTATCTCTCCCCACGCGCCCGGAACCACCGGAACGCATCGCACCACCAACGGTCTGAGACAAATATCGCGCCGGCAGGATTGCGCGACGGTCGTGGCGAAATCATACCTATCGTTGTTCATACGGGAGACGATCGTGCCCAGAGTGCTGATCGTGGAAGACGATCGCGAGTTGCGCCAGGTGCTGTGCTACTCGCTCATGGACATCGGCGCCGAATGCGTCGAGGCCGTTGACGGCCGCAAGGCGCTGGAGGTCCTGTGCCAGAGCCTGGCGCCGGCGGACCAGTTCGACCTGGTACTGCTGGACATCCTCATGCCCGGCGGGGTGAGCGGCTGGGACGTGCTGGAGGCGATGCGGGCCAACCCGCTGTGGTCGAACATCCCGGCGGTGGTGCTCAGCGGCAAGGCGACGCTGCTGGCCGAGCAGGAGCGTGCCCGCAAGCTGCGGGCCACACATCTGCAGAAGACCTCCCGGTTCGTGGACGAGGTGGTTGGAAAGGCGCGCGAGGTGCTGGGGTTAGCGGGGGAAGGAGATCAGTGAGATTCACAGGATGGAGAGGATAGAGGCAAGGATGAAGAGGATGTAAGGAATGATAGGGAGGGGGAGGCTAACGGCATCTCATTTCTTGAATCCTTGCTATCCTTCCATCCTGTCCATCCTTGCCTTTATCCTCTCCATCCTGTCCATCCTTGCCTTTATCCTCTCCATCCTGTGAAATCCAAGCGCCATCATCCACTGACTGCCCGGATTTCCGGTATGCTCTCACCGGCCTGCACGATCCGCCGCTTCAGCCGCTCCGCCAGTTCCGTCCGCACGTCCGCATACGCCGGGTCGGCCACGAGGTTGTGCTGCTCGTGCGGGTCGGCCGACAGGTCGTAGAGGAACTCCTCGACATAGACTTCGCTGCCGGGGTCTCGCCAGCCCTGCTTGTCCGGCGCGACCACCGAGTACTTCCAGCGGTCTGTCCGGATGCACCGCCCCACTTGCGACTCGCTGATCTGCGCGAAGACCTCCTGCCGCCATGGCGCGTCCGGGACGTCCGCGCCCACACGGCCCGCGCCGGCGTCCTGGAGCGGCCGCCCGCGCATCGTCTCCGGCACGGGCACACCCGCGGCGGCCAGGACCGTGGGCGGGATGTCCATCAGACTGGCCAGCTCTGAGCGGACCTGCCCGCCTGTGAAGCCCGGCCCGCGCAGGACCAGCGGGATGCGCAGGCAGCCATCGTGGCACGAGCGCTTGTACTCGTTGTTGCGGGTGCAGAAGTGGCAGCCGTGGTCGCTGGTGTAGATCAGGAGCGTGTGCTCCAGCAGGCCCTGCTCGGCCAGCAGGCGCTCGATCCGCCCGAAGTTGTGGTCGAGGCTCCAGCACGCGCCGAGATAGTCCGGGTAGTTCTCCCGCCAGTCGCCCCCGGTGCCGACAAGATCGCCCGGCACGTCATAATCGGCGAAGCGCTCCGCCGAGCCCTCCGGCCCCACGAAGCGCTTCATGTCGTTCTGGTGGTGGGGCTCGATGTGGGAGATGAACAGAAAGAAGGGGCGCGTCTGGTCGCGGCCGGACAGGTAGTCGAGCGTCATGTCCGTCAACCGGTCCGGGCGGTAGCCCGCGAAGTCCACCGGCCGCCCCGCGCCGTCGAAGACGTGCCCCTCGAACGGGTGCGAGGTGAACTCCAGCACATCGGCGGCCAGCCAGAAGTCGCGGTAGCCGCCGCGGCGTTCGGGCGGCACGGGCGCCTCGCGGAAGTTGTGCTGCTCATCGGAGGCCAGGTGCCACTTGCCGATGTATGAGGTCTCGTAGCCGGCCTCCGCCAGCCACCGGGCCACGGTGGGCTCGTGAAGCGGCAGGGCGCGGTTGTTGGTGTGGCAGCCCAGCTCGGTGGCGTACCTGCCGGTCTGCAGGCAGGCCCGCGCCGGGCCGCACACGGGCTGGCAAGTGAAGGCCGACTCGAAGCGCACGCCCTCGCCGGCGACGCGGTCCAGGTTGGGGCTGATGGGCAGGCGCTGCCCATAGCAGCCGCAGGTGTCCCAGCGCTGCTGGTCGGAGAAGAAGACGATGATGTTGGGTCGCTCGGTCATGGGAGGCTCCTGTGTCGGGGTTCCGGCGGCGGCGTCTCCGACTCTGAACGATTGGGCACGGCCGGCCAAGGCACCTGCAACGCCCCCATCGCCATAGTATGTGCATCGCGGAGTGCTTTCGGTGGAACATTGACGGCCTTAACGTGTTCATAACAAAACTGTATAGTTACAGGGAGCCGCGCGGCGGTGCCAGGTGGCGCTGAACCCACAGGAGGTGCGCACGCACATGTCCAGACGTGGTTTCACACTCATCGAGTTGTTGGTGGTCATCGCGATCATCGCGATCCTCGCGGCGATCCTGCTCCCCGCGCTGGCGCGGGCGCGCGAGGCGGCCCGTAGGGCTTCATGCCAGAACAATCTGAAGCAATGGGGCCTCATGCTGAAGATGTACTCGGGCGAGAACCGCGCGGGCGCGTATCCCCCGGGGCAGCGCATGTACGCGCACAACGGCGTCTGGGTGTATTCCTGGATGCAGGGCCTGCCGGGCGAGGCGCTCTATCCGGACTACTGGAACGATCCGGCGGTCGCCATCTGCCCGTCCGACTCCCGCTCGAAGTGGGATCCGTTCCTGGGCAACACCGGCACGGGCCTGCCCAACGGGCTCGACATCGACCAGGACTACGCGGGGCAGATCCAGCGCGTGGCCTCCAAGGTCGCCGCGGACGGCAGCCCGGCTGTCGGAAAGCACTGCCTGACCTTCAAACTCAGCGTCCCGATCTCGTACTACTACATCGGTTACGCCGCGAACACCACGAGTCAGGTTGCTGACGTGTGGTTCATCATCGCGAGCTGGTGGACGGTGCTGAACCCGAACAAGTTCGTCGGCGTCGACGCCGCGGCGGCGTACGAGTGCCGCGGCTTCGGGCTTTGGGGGCTTGACGGCCCGATCAACGTCGAGGACATCGGCTCGAGCCAGATCGCCGCGTGGAGCCCGCGCGGCGCCAGCGGGACAGCCTGGCTGGACGACGGGGGCGTGCTGCTTCCGACCTCGTACCCGCGACTGAAGGAAGGCATCGAGCGCTTCTTCATCACGGACATCAACAACCCGGCGGCGGGCGCCCGGGCTCAGAGCAACATCGCCGTGATGTGGGACGCGTGGGCGACCGATATGAACATCTTCGCCGGCACCGGCGCGGGCTCGGCCTCGGCCCTGTTCAACCACATCCCCGGCGGGTCGAACGTCCTCTACATGGACGGTCACGTCGGGTTCGTTCGCTACAACGAGAAGTACCCGATCGAGTCGCAAGGCGCGGCCGGCGAACTGCGCACGCAGATGTCGCTCTACGCTCCGCTCTGCGGCGGTTTCGAATAGACCGCGACCTGACTGGCGCATAGGATTGGCGACGCCCGCCGCTTCTCGGCTTCCCCCGGGAGGCGGCGGGCTTTTTCTGTGCCCGTTCGGTTGGCCGACCGAGCGCGATCCGCTATCCTCAGCGCGTTGCGGCGCTTGGCCTGAAGCCGGCATGGGGTCGGCGCGAGTCGGCGTCCGCCTGAACCGGGAGGATCGCCATGCGCCGACGCCGCTGCACCCCGAACCCGCTATCCCTGCCCTCACTCCTGCTGGCTGGGCTTCTCGCCTTGGCGTGCGCCCTCTCGCGTCCGGCGCTTGCGCAGAACGCGCCCGTCGGCGCTTCCGAGCGCCTGCCCTACAACCATCCCGGTCTGATCGTCGACCTGGGCGTGGGCCTGTGGGCGCATCCGCTCCCCATGGACTATGACGGCGACGGCGCCCCGGACCTGCTCGTCTCGACCGTGGATATGCCGCACAACGGCGTCTACTTTTTCCGCAACCTGGGCGGCGCGGGCGCGGACACGGTCTTCGCCCCGGGCGAACGCATCGCCGACGGCCAGGAGAACGTGACCGTGTCGTACCCGACCGATGGCGCGCCCATCGTCATGACGCCCGGCCGCGTCCATCCGGACGTCCCGCGCGCACAGTTCAGCGAGTCCATCCCCATCCCCTACGAACCGGACTTCTACCCTGAGCGCAAGCGCGCCGATCAGTGGAAGTGCGCCGACTATGACGGCGATGGCGTGTACGACCTGGTCATCGGCATCGGCGACTGGACCAACTACGGCTGGGACAACGCCTTCGACCCAGCCGGCCGCTGGACCCGCGGGCCGCTGCACGGCGTGGTCTACCTCGTGCGTAACGAGGGAACGAACGCCGCCCCGCGGTTCGGCCGCGCGGAAGTCGTTCGCGCCGGCGACGGCATCGTCGACGTGTTCGGAGCGCCCTCGCCGTGCTTCGGCGACTTCGACGGCGACGGGGATCTGGACCTGATCTGCGGTTCGTTCCTCGACCGTATCACCTATCACGAGAACGTCGGAACGCGGACCGAACCGGTCTACGCCGCGGGGCGACTTCTGGCCTACGGCGACGAGCCGATCCGGATGGAGCTGCAGATGCTGCAAGTCGTCGCGTTTGACTGGGACGGCGACGGCGACCTGGATCTCATCGTGGGCGAGGAAGACGGACGCGTCGCGTACCTGGAGCACACGGGCGAGATCGTCGACGGCATGCCGCAGTTCCTGCCGCCGCGCCATTTCCGCCAGCAGGCGACGCACGTGAAGGTGGGGGCCCTGGCTACGCCGTTCAGCGTGGACTGGGACGACGACGACGACGAGGACCTGATCGTCGGCGATACCGCCGGCTTCATCTCCTTCGTCGAGAATCTGGATGGCGGCGATCCGCCGATGTGGGCCGCGCCGGTGCGTCTCAAGGCCGACGGCGAGACGATCCACATCCAGGCGGGCTACAACGGGTCCATCCAGGGACCGGCCGAGGCGAAGTGGGGCTACACCGTCGTGAACGCGGCCGACTTGAACCACGACGGCCTGACCGATCTCGTCGTGAACTCCATTCTGGGCAAGGTCGTGTGGTTCGAGAACGTGGGGGAGCCGGGCGCGCCGCGACTCGCCGCCGCCCGACCCGTCCGCGTGGCGTGGGAGGGAGCGGCCCCGAAACCTGCGTGGAACTGGTGGGACCCGGAGCCCGGAACCCTCGTGACGCAGTGGCGCACGACCCCTTGCGTGGATGACCTGAACGGTGACGGCCTGAACGACCTCATCATGCTCGACCACGAAGGGTATCTCGCGTATTACGAGCGCACCCGGCGCGACGGCGAGCTGACGCTCCTGCCCGGTCAGCGGGTCTTCACGGATGAGGAAGGGCGGCCGTTGCGACTCAACGACGGCGAGGCCGGGCGTAGCGGACGCCGCAAGCTGGCGCTGGTCGACTGGAACGGCGACGGGAAGCGCGATCTGCTGGTCAACAGCGCGAGCGCCGACCTGCTCCTGAACGTCTCGGAGACGGCGGGGGAATGGCGGTTCCGCGCGGCGGGGACGATCGACGGGCGCAAGCTGGCTGGCCACACCACGGCGCCCGCGACCGTCGACTGGAACAACGATGGGAGGCCGGATCTTCTGGTCGGCGCGGAGGATGGCTTCCTCTACTACCTGCGGAGACCGTGAGTCAACAAGGGACCGCCCGGTGACAGCCGGACACGAAAAAGGGGCCCTCGTCGGAACGAGGGCCCCAACCTAACGCACGGAGGGTAGTGCGATCAGGCGAAGAGGGGAGCAAGCACCAGCGCGATCACGCACATCAGCTTGATCAGGATGTTGATCGACGGGCCGACCGTGTCCTTCAGGGGATCACCGACCGTGTCGCCCACAACGGCCGCCTTGTGGGCGTCCGAGCCCTTGCCGCCGAAGTTCCCTTCCTCGATGTACTTCTTGGCGTTGTCCATCGCGCCGCCGCTGTTCGCGGTCTGGATGCCAAGCATCACGCCCGTCGCGATCGAGCCGACGAGGAAACCCGCCAGGCCTTCCGCGCCCATCGCGAAGCCCATGATCACCGGGAACGCGATCGCCAGGCCGCCGGGCAGCAGCATGCCGTTGATGGCGCCCTTCGTCGCGATGTCCACGCAGCGGGTGCTGTCAGGCTCCACGCCTTCCTTGCCCTCGCGCAGACCGGGGATGCTCTGGAACTGACGCCGCACCTCGAGGATCATCAGGTCCGCGCATTTGCCGACCGCGCGGAACAGCATCGACGAGAAGAAGAACGGCATCATCGCGCCGATCAGAATGCCGGCCATGATCTTGGGATCCGCCAGGCTCATCGTCAATGGGATATCGCGCGCGGTCTCGACCGCCAGCATGAACGCGCTGAGCAGGCCGATCGCCGCGAACGCCGCCGAACCGATCGCAAACCCCTTGCCGATCGCCGCCGTCGTGTTGCCGACCGCGTCGAGGTTGTCGGTGATCTTGCGGACCTTCGGGTCCATGTGGGCCATCTCCGCGATGCCGCCCGCGTTGTCGGCGATGGGGCCGTACGCGTCAACCGCCAACACCATGCCGGTGGTGGCCAACATGCCCAGCGCCGCCAGCGACACGCCGTAGACGCCCGCGAAGTGGTACGACAGCATGACCGCCACGCCCAGCACGATCACAGGCAGGAAGGTGCTCTGCATGCCGACCGCCGTGCCTTCCGTCACGCCGATCGCCGGACCGGTCTGGCAACGTTCCGCAAGCTTCCGCACCGGCTTGTAGCTGCCGGAGGTGAAGTACTCGCTCACGAAGCCCACGATCGATCCGGAGATGATCCCGACGACGCACGCGATCGCGGGACCCCACATGCTGTACTCAACGCCGCTCAACGTGAAGGGCTTGCCTGCGAGCGCGGTGTACCCGAACACGCCGAGAATCGACAGGATCGCCGCCGCGTAGGTGCCGTTCATCAGCGCCTTCTGCGGGTTGGACTGGGCGAAGATCCTGACATACATCACGCCCACGGCCGACGCCACGATGCCGATGGCCGCGACGAAGAACGGGAACGCCTTGACAAACTCGGGCTGACCCGGAATGTGCAGGATGATGAACGCGACCGCCAGGCTGGCGATGATCGCCTCGACGTAACTCTCGAGGAGGTCGGCGCCCAGGCCGGCCACGTCGCCGACGTTGTCGCCCACGTTGTCCGCGATCACCGCCGGGTTGCGCGGGTCATCTTCCGGAATGCCGGCTTCGACCTTGCCAACCAGGTCCGCGCCCATGTCCGCGCCCTTGGTGAAGATGCCGCCGCCGGACCGACCGAACAGCGCCACGAGCGAAGCGCCCATCGCGTATCCGTTCACGATCGCGGGCTGACCTTCGAACAGCCAGTACACGAGCACCAGGCCGAGCAGCGCGATGCCCACAACGCCCATGCCCATGACCGCTCCGCCGCTCACCGCGACGTCAAGCGCCGTCTTCACGCCGCCGGATTCCGCCGCGGCCGCCGTGCGCGCGTTGGCGCGGGTCGCGATCGTCATCCCCAGCGTGCCGGCGAGCATGCTCGCCACGGCGCCCGCAAGAAACGCGATCGACGTCCGCCAACTGATCTGCAGGTCCTTCTCCGGGAACATCGGGTTCAGAACGCCGATCGCCGCGAAGACCAGCATGATGACGACGATGAACGCCGCCACGTAGCTGTATTCGCGCTTCAGAAACGTAGCCGCGCCCGCCTGCACGTGGCGCGACAGACGCGCCATGGTCTCGTTGCCTTGCGGCTTCGAGAGCACATAACGCGCCAAGTAGAGCACGAAGAGAAGTGCGAGCAGACTCGCCCCTCCCGCCGTCCAGAGGAAATGGTCCAGCAAGTTCATAACATAGATCCCCTTCCTTACAGTTACAGGCCGCCGACAGCGGTCCATTCCGCCGTCCATTCGGCCGTCGAACCCAGAATTCCCCGTTGGCGGCCTCTGGATACGCCGCCTTGTCGCCGGCTCTCCGTCCTACGTCTACGCGGAACGGTCTTCCGGCAACTGCCGCTCGCGGATAAGGGCTTGTTTGGCCGCGGACTGCTCCGCGGCCTTCTTGCTCGCGCCGACGCCGCGACCCGACGGCGCGCCCCGCAACCGCACTTCGACCTCGAACTCCTTGCGGTGATCGGGCCCAT
The DNA here is from genome assembly GCA_002422525.1 of Candidatus Hydrogenedentes bacterium UBA6118. Lineage (GTDB taxonomy): Bacteria > Hydrogenedentota > Hydrogenedentia > Hydrogenedentales > SLHB01 > UBA6118. The sequence continues at coordinate 44,732 of DIWA01000084.1, read as the reverse complement.
GCGACCGTACCAAGATGAACTCAGGCAACGCAAGCCTACGCGCCTGACAGTAGTGCTGCAGCCGAGACTTGAAGTCCCACGTCGTGTCCAGGTCTTTGGCCCGCGAGAACTGATCCGCGAACACCCTATTCACGAACGCCCGCACCGCCGCCCATCCCTGGTCCAGGTAGAGCGCGCCAATGAGCGCCTCCAGGCAATCCTCAAGCAGCGCCTGTCGGTTGCGGCCGCCGGCCTGTTCCTCGCCTTTCCCCAAGCGAATGGCATCCGACAGCGCCAGTTTGTCGGCCGTCCGCGCCAGACTTCGCCGGTTCACCACGGCCGCCCGCATCCTGCTGTATTCGCCGGGGGTGCGATCGGGCGCATGCTCAAAAAGCGCGTGCGCGACCGCCAAGCTCAGCGCAGCGTCGCCGATAAACTCGAGCGACTCGTAGTTCTCGCCGGCCGACGTGTCCTCGCAGGCGATGGACGCGTGCGTCAGCGCGCGGTCCAACAACCCCAGATCGTGGAAGGCGACGCCCAGCCGAGACGCCAGGGCGCGAAGCTGTTCCTCTCGAGAGTTCGCCTCTCGCGGCGGGCCCGTGTCACTCATACCTCTTCAGCAGCAACGAAGCATTGTGACCGCCGAATCCCAGGGAGTTCGACATGGCCACGCGCACCTGGCCCTCACGCGCCGTGTTCGCGATGATATTCACCGGGCACTCAGGGTCCGGGAACTCGTAGTTGACGGAGGGGTGCATCACGCCTGTGATGATGCTCATGACGCACGCGACCGCTTCGACGGCCCCGGCGGCCCCAAGCAGGTGGCCGATCATCGACTTCGTCGAGCTCACCGGGGGCATGTCGTCGCCGAAGACTGCGGCAAACGCCTGCGACTCGGCGATGTCGTTGTACTTCGTGCTCGTTCCGTGCGCGTTGAAGTAGTCCACCTCGGACGCGTTGATCTGGGCGTCATCCAGCGCGATACGCATGGCTGCCGCGGCCCCGGAGCCATCCGGACGCGGCGCCACCACATGGTAAGCGTCGCAGGTCTCGCCGTAGCCGCCGATCTCGCAGAGGATCTCCGCGCCGCGCGCCTTGGCATGCTCCTCGGACTCGAGCACCAACAGCCCGGCGCCTTCGCCGATCACGAACCCGTCGCGTTCGATATCGAAGGGACGGCTGGCCTTTTCGGGGGCATCGTTGCGGCGCGAGAGCGCCTTGATCGCCGCGAACCCCGCCACCCCGAAGGGAACAACGCTCGCTTCCGAGCCGCCGCCGAGCATGATGTCCGAGTGCCCCGAACGGATGTAGTTCGCGGCATCGGCGATGCTCTGGGCCCCGGACGCGCACGCGGTGACCACGGCCTTGTTCGGACCGCGCAGCCCCAAACGGATCGCGACTTCGCCCGCGGCCATGTTTGAGAGAATCTTCGGGAGCATCAAGGGCGAGATGGCGCGCGCGCCCTTCTTAACGTAGACGAGGTGCTGCTCCTCGATCGTCTCCAGACCCCCGATGCCGCTGCCCAACACGACGCCGCATCGTTCCGGGTCTTCTTTGTCCAGATCGATGCCCGCCTGCGCCCACGCCTCATCGGCCGCTTGCAGCGCATACAGCGCGTACCGGTCGCGACGTCTCAGATCCTTGGCGCCCATGCCGGCCGGGATGACTTCGCCGCACTCCGCGCCGATGGTCACGGGAAGCTCGCTGGGGTCGAAATGGCTTATGCGCCGTATCCCGGATACGCCCTCGCACAAGGCCTTCCAGAATGTCGGGACATCGTTTCCAACGGGCGAAACTACCCCAACACCCGTCACCACCACTTTGCGTCTCATGGTCAACTCGCCCTCGATTCGGGCGCCGCACGCGCCGTTCCATAGTTGAACCCCCAGCCTGCGATACGCCATACCGCAAGCTGGGAGTCGCTGACTCGCGTGATCGCTGGGCCCATGCGCCGGACTCGGCGCGTTCGACCGCGACCTAGAGCTTGGACTGAATATAGTTAACAGCGTCACCGACGGTCTGGATCTCGTTGGCCTCATCGTCGATGTCGATGTTGTACTCTTCCTCCAGAGCCATCAGCAGCTCCGTGATATCCAGGGAATCGGCCCCAAGATCATCGATGAACTTCGCGTCCATCGTAACTTCCTCGGGCTTCCGATCGAGTTTCTCAATAACGATCTTCTTCACGGCCTCTGCGACGTCAATATCCGGCATTCCTGTTCACCTCCCTAACACTGAGCAGACTGGGCGCCCGAGGAATCTCAGGCGAGCGAATCGGCATCGATTCTAGCAAACTGCACCGATGGAATTCCACACGCGCGCATCCCTTCCCGAGCGGGAAGGCGCCCCCCGCACCGGCATCCCCCCTCACGACGCAGCCGCCCCGAGACGCAGCGCGATGCGGAGTTGCCCCTTCCGCGGTCGCTCAGCGGGCTTGAGTAGATTCTGCACGTTCCCTAACAGCGCCTTGGCCGTATTGCACGCATCGAGGAGCGTTGTGATGAGACTCACCACGCCGTTCGCCATGAAACAGGAGCTGTTCCGCATTGAACGCGCGCGCCGGAACCTGTCGAGAGACGTTGCGAATGTGCACCTTACCCTTCCTAAGGGCATCGTAGACCCGAACTGATCCCGGCCGGACACCGCGCTCCTCGCCGGCGGCGTCGCAGGCCTGCGTCCTGCGCTGCGACGTTCGCATTATACCCGCCGATGAACGCGGCGCCAACGCGTTCGTCCTCCTCCGATCGTCGCCGCCCTGGCATTTCGTCGTCCACGTCGGGCTTGCCGTCGCCCGGCGCTTCGCGTAAGGTATGCGCCCATGGGAAGGCGCACTGTTCGATTCCGTTGTCATCATTGCCTGCACTGCTGCACCGACGTCGTCGCGTTGCCGACGCCCATCGATGTGATCCGACTCGTCGAGGCGACCGGCCGACCGCCGCACGAGTTCGTCGAGTTTCTTGGACCGGACGACCTCTCCGACGTCGACGCCGACGATCCCACGTGGCTCAGGATCGGCGACAGGCGATACATCATGGCGCTGCGGCGCGACGCGAAGAAGGGGTGCGTGTTCCTCGACCGCAAGCGAGCCAAGTGCACGGTCTATGACGCACGACCCATCCTCTGTCGCCTGTTCCCGTTCAAGCTGCAGGAGACCCGCGACGGAGCGTTCCGCGGCTTCGCGCTGCACCAGGACGTCGGATGCCCGCGCCATCAGGACGGCGTCGTGGCTACTGAGCCGCTGTACGCACTGTATCGCGAGGACTGCCGCCACCAGGACGACTACGAGAGCCTCGTGCGGGTGTTCAATCGTCGAGCACGCGCCGGCACCCGGCCCGAGGAGTTCCTGACGCTGTTCTACGAGGAGGTTCGGAGCGGCTGAAGGGCGGGGGAGAGCGGCGCACGGCACATATCGCGTCTCTATTCCCCTCCCGCCACGACATGTAGCGCCGTCGGGGCCCAGACGGCTCGCAACGCTTGACTCAGGATGCCGGCGGTGCTATACTCCGCCCGACGATTTCGCTATTTCTTTCACGAATGAGCGGAGGACGGTTATGGCGTCACAGGTAACCATCCATCGCAGGGGGGAAAGAACCATTTCGGTCGCGCCAGGCTGCCAGACGCCCGCCACCGGAGCGCCCCGTCCATGAAACGCTGGACGGTCATGCTGGTTCCGGAAGGCTTGGGATCCACGCGGACGCTCTCTCTCGGTTCGCCGCAGCTATGGATTCTGGGCGTCTCTTCCGTGGTCCTCTTCCTGCTCCTCGCAACGTTCCTCTTTGCGACTGCTTTCTTCTACCGTACACACGTGACCGCGCAACGTCACATCCGGGACCTGCAGCGCATCAACCGCGAGTTGGCGCAAGAGCAGGCCGCCGTGCGCGAAGAGCGTCCCGAACAGGCGGTCGACGAGAAGGCGCTCGCGGAGTTCGAACGGCGCATCCGCGAGGAGTACGAAGCAGGCAACCGCGCCATCGCCGCGGAGCTGAGTCGCCTTCGAGACGAAGAGGAAGAGATTCGTAAGCTGTACGGGCTGTCGCCTCGCGCGAACTCCGCCGCCGAGTGGGTGACGGCCGACGCACGGGATGAGGACGGCCGAGGCGGTCCTCCCGGACGCGGCGGCGCCGTGGCCCAGGCCGCATCGGATCCGGAGCCCCGCCCCCCGCACGTGATCTACGGACTGGCCCGTCCGAGCGCGGACCTCATTCTCGAAGAAATCCGCGTCCGGATCGAGAGTCTGCGCGAATTGCGCGACGACACCCTCGCCGCACAGGACAAGGTCGCACGGACGCCCTCCGGATGGCCGGTGCGCCATGCCAAACGTCGCATCACTTCGCGCCACGGCTACCGCAAGGACCCGTTCACCTATGCCGTGCGTCACCATGAGGGTTTGGACATCGCTGCGCCCTATGGCTCGCCGGTGTACGCGACCGCGCGCGGTGTGGTAATCTCCGCCGGTTGGGAGAACTACTACGGCCACACCGTACGCATCAGCCACGGAAACGGCCACGAGACCGTGTACGCCCACCTCAGTCGAGTCTTGGTGCGTGCCGGACAGGAAATCAACCGAGGCGATGAGGTCGGAAGGCTGGGATCCACCGGCCGGAGCACGGGTCCTCACCTCCATTACGAAGTTCGAGTCAAAGGCGCGGCGAAGGACCCCGAAGAGTACCTGCCCGTCGCTCGGTAGGATCAACATCCATGCTGGATTCCGGAAAGAAACGCACAGTGGCTGACCCCAAAGCGCTTACCATCATCGGACAAGGCACGAGCTTCACGGGCGACATCAAATCTAAGGTCACCGTGCGCATCGAAGGCCACGTCCAAGGACGCGTTCACTGCGAGGACACGATCGTCGTGCAGGAGACCGGGCGCGTCAAGGCGGAGCTCGTCGCCGCACAGATCGTGATCAGCGGCGAAGTCGAGGGCAACGTCTTCGCACATGAGCGCCTCGAGGTGACCTCAAACGGCAAGCTGGTCGGCGACATCACCGCGCCCAAAATCAGCATCGCCGAGGGCGTCATGTTCGAAGGCAAGTGCACCATGAAGCCGCCGGGCCAGGCCCGCGGCATCGATGCAGGCGCCCGCCAGCAGGGCCAAGGCGGCGCCGCCCAAGGCCAACAGCAGCAGCAGCAAGGCGGCGGCGGACAGCAGCAACAGCAACAGCCGCGCCAGCAGGACGCCTAGAAGCTGCTGTCGCCCTCAGTCCTTCGGGGCTCGACACCAAAGCACCAAAAAAGCCGCCAGCGCTAAAGCGTAACGCCCCTCGCTCATCCGTATAGGATGGGCGAGGGGCGTTTTTCGTGCCCTCTGCGCGTTGCGACCGGACGGCCCCGCGCACGTGCAGAGGCTCGCCAGTGGGGCGGGCGCGGTCTGGCTGGCGCCTATCCCTTCATGCCCGTCAGCGCGATGCCCTGGATGAACTGTCGCTGCGCGAGGAAGAACAACGCGATGACCGGCAGCGTCATCAACACGGAGGCGGCCATCATCAGCGCGAAGTTGGACGCCTGGAAGGTCTGCAGCGCGAACAGCCCGAGGCTCAGCGGGTAGAGCTCCTGGTCGCTCAGGTAGATCAGCGGGCCCATGAAGTCGTTCCAGACGTTCATGAACGTGAAGATGCCGATTGTCGCCAGCGCCGGCCGCACCAACGGCAAGATGATCCGCGCGTAGATACCCGCGTAGCCGCAGCCGTCGATCTTCGCGCTGTCTTCGAGATCCGCCGGGATTCCCCGCATGAACTGCCGCAACAAGAAGATAAAGAACGCCGCCCCCGCGAACGAGGGGACCCAGAGCGGCTGCAGCGTGTTGTACCATCCCACCTGGCGGAAGATCAGGAACACGGGGATCATCGTCACCTGCGGGGGAATCATCAGCGTAGCCAGCACCATCACGAAACAGAAATCTCGTCCGGGCCATCGCAGCCGGGCGAACGCGAACGCCACCAGGGAACTCCCGAGCACCTGTCCGGTGATGTTCAACGCCACCAGCAGCACACTGTTGTAGACATAGGTCCACAACGGCACCATGTTGAACACCTGTCGGTAGGGATTGGAGAACTTGTTCACCGTAGCCGCCACGCGCGGCGCATAGCGGAAGCGCAGGTTCACGCGCATCATGCCCGGCGCAACGTCCGCCGGGGCGTCCGAAAGCGCGAGCGGCTCCCAGTTGCGAATCCGCAGCGCATCGTCTTCGGCGCTCGGAACCTGCCACGTGGTATCCTGCCAGGTGTCGGAGCCGATGAACGCGGACCGCGTCGACTCCCATCGACGCCCGTCCAGTTCGATGGCCGCGTCCACCTCATGCCACGACCGGTCGCCGTGGATGCTCACCGTAACCTTCTTCAGGGAATCGGCGTCCATCTGCGTCGGAACCTCGATGGACAGGGTGAAATCCCGCTTCTCCCGGAACGAGTACCGCACCTCGATCGCAGGACGGTACAACCCTTCATCCCGGCGGACAAGCTGTGCGTTGGGCGACGCGCTCTCCCACGGGTACGCATCTCCTTGCGTGGGCCGATCCACCTCAAGCCCGTCCCACCCATGGATGGTGACATCGGCCACGGCAAGCCGTCGGTACACCGACTCGAACGAATCAAGGATGGTCGTGTCGTCGACCCGTTCCACGAACCACGCCGCAACGAAGTCCGGCGTCTTCTCGAACAGATCGTCGGGGGCCCGCCCGATCAGACGGTAGAACACCGCCTCGCTCAGTTCCGGCCTGTCCAGATACGGGCGATACAGCTCCGGAAGCTCCTCGGAGCGCGCCATGAGGCGTTCTTTCAAGGCGGACATCACCGCAGGACGTGAACGTTGCCAGTCTTCCACGGAAGTCGACGTCGGCCGCTGCACGCGCCGGTTCGATCGGATCGCGATGTACGGCGATTCCACCACGCCCTCGGGAACCTGCGGGATCCATTTCGGCGGGTACATCTCGTCCGGCGATTTGAAACTGGTGCTGAACAGCCACAGAAACGGCAGTGAGAACAGCACGGAGCCGGAGATGAGAATGGTGTGCAGCACGATGCCGCGGACTGTACGTTTTGTATTCCTGCTCGCCATAGGTTCCTCAGCGATCCGATTCGTAGTAGACCCAGTGGCGCGACACGGCGAGTTGCACGATGGTCAGGCCCAGGATGATGAAGAAGAGGATCCAGGCCATCGCGGAAGCGTACCCCATGCGCATGTACCGGAACGCGTTGTTGAACAGCGCGTACGCGTAGAACAAGGTCGAGTTGACCGGCCCGCCCTGCGTCATGATGTAGGCCTGCGTGAAGATCTGGAACGTCCCGATCAGCCCCATCACCAGGTTGAGCAGGATGTACGGGCTGATCATCGGCAACGTGACATTGAGGAACTTCGTCCACGGCCCGGCCCCGTCAATCTCGGCCGCCTCATACAGATGCTTGGGGATGCCCTTCAGGCCGGCGAGCCAGACGATCATGCCCGCGCCGGCGCCCCACAGCCCCATCAAGATGAGCGCAGGCTTCGACCATGTCGCGTCCTGCAGCCAGGCAGGCCCGTCGATCCCGACCATGCCCAGGGCCGCGTTCAGCACGCCCTCTTCCGGGTTGAAGATCCAGCGCCAGAGGATGGACGCCGCCACGGCCGGCACGATCGCCGGCAGGTAGAACATCGTGCGGTACACCGCCATCCCGCGCACTTCCCAATTGAGCAGAAGAGCGATGCCGAGACTCACCGCCATGCCCAGCGGCACGCCCAGCGCCATGTAGATCGTGTTCCAGAGGGACAGGTAGAACAACTGGTCATTGGTGAACAGGTCGACGTAGTTCTTCAGCCCGATCCACTCCGGCGGGTTGAACACGTCGTACCGGCAGAAGCTCATGATCAGCGAAAAGAGCAGCGGACCGCCGCCCAGCGTCGCGAAGCCGATGAACCAGGGCAACGCAAACGCGAACCCGGCGTGAAACTCCTTGCGGAAGTACCCCCGCGCCTGGGAGCGGTGCAGGGCGATCGCGAACCCGATCCCGGTGCTCGAGATGAGCAGCACGATGTACCCGATCACGATCGGCGTCCAGGACAGTTGCGGGTCGTCGGTGGGCGTGTAGATCCGGTCGAGTTCCCGCTGCACCTCCGCCGCGTGGCGGTCCAGCGCGATCTGGGCGTTGCGCATCAGATCGTCGGGATCGTGCTTCTTGTAGATGCCCTCCTCCATGGCGCGCACCTGCGCGTTCCACAGAAGCTGCCCGACCGGCGTCACGGGCCGATAGCGCGAGAACGCCATCGAGTCGACGAACACGCGCTTCGCTTCCTTGATGTAGCTCGGCACCGACGGGTCGTTGTACAGGTACTCCTCCATGACCCACTCGGTGATGTCCTTGCGCGCATGGATCTGGGGGAGGTACGCCGTGCCGGCCGCTCGCGCCGTCTGGCGCATCGAGTCGTGGCGTATCCGCGCCGCACGCCGCGACGCCATGTACTTGATGAAGGTCCACGCCTCTTCGGGGTACTCGGACCCGTCCGGGATGACGTAACAGAAGCCGCCGCACCAACCGAGCGGCTCCTTGCCTTCGGGTGCGGGCGGGAGCGTCACGCCGAGGCGCATATCGCGCTTCATGTTCAGCACCACGCTCAGGTACGGGTCGCCGTCGATGCGCATCGCGATCTTGCCGGCGAGGAAGGGGTCCAGGTCGCCGCCCTCCTGGCTGATCTGGAAGGCGTTCACCCGCTCCGCCCCGCCCTGGATGTCGTACAGGCGGGTCATGTACGCCAGCGCCTCAACCACCTCGGGCGCGTTCAACGTGCAAGTGCGCCCGTCTGGGCTCATGAAGTCGGCCCCGTTGAGCCAGCCGTAGAGGTAGAGCCAGGAATTCCCGAAATTCGGAATGAACCCGACCCGCGTGAGCTTGCCGGATTCATCGGTCTCCGTGAGAATGCGCGTGGCCGCCTCGAGTTGCGCCCACGTTCGCGGCGGACCGACCCGCGTCGGATCCTCCGGGTCAACACACCCCACGGCAATCAACTCGTCCTGATGCTTCTCGAACAAGTCGATGTTGTAGTACATCGCCCGGTTGTCGGTGTCGCACGGCACCGCGTACAGGCGTTCGTTGTAGGTCGCCTCGGCCCAGGGCGGGGTGAAGAACTGATCCTCACGAATGGTGTTGGGATCATCGGGATGCTCGGCCAGGTCGCGCTCGTAGAAGGGGGTGAGGTCTTTGAAGGCGCCCCGCGCCGCCCATTCGCCCACGGCGAACCGGTCGAAGAAGACCACGTCCGGGGGGTCCCCGCCCGCGATGCCGCATATCAGACGCTGCGGATCGTCGGTCCTGTTCACCGACGCACTCTGCGCCATCACCACCTTGATGGCCGGACGTCCGTCCGAGCCGTCGTGGAGCCGCTCGAAATCCTCGACCACCTCGACGGCGATGGCGTCCGCCTCGTTGCCCCAGTAGTACAGCGTAACGACTTCGGGTGCGGCCGCTGCGCCCAGACAGGCGGACATTCCGACCGCCGCCATCAGGAAAAGGCATACCCCTCGCGCAACTGTCACTGTCGAGCTCCCTCCTCAGGTACGCCGCCATATGACCACACGCGGGCCCTCGGATGCAACCTCCGGCGGTCCTGATCGAGCGGGTTCACTGCGCACCGGCACGGGGAAGGGTGGACGCGAAAGAGCTGTAACAATAGGCCCTGTCGCACCTTACGATTGGCTAGGCGTTCGGTCCGGCGCCATTGCCGCGAGCCGAGGCGAACTCACTGGTCCACGCGGGAATACGTCACGATCACCGCGGTCTCGGGCCGCGCCAGCTCGAGCGGCATCCCGTCCTGCATCAACGCGCGCCCCGACAGCGTCTCCTCGCGGCCTGTATCGAGATCCGTGCAACGGTACGATGCGTCCGGGTCCAGCCCGTGCAGCCGCAGGTCCATCGCACGGTAGATGCACCCGTCCTGGCGGAACGCCTGCACCATCCCGTCGCCGTGTTCCGGCCGGTTGAACTGCCACGCCATGATGCCCGATCCGTCCACCGCATAGGGCGAAAGTCGGTGGAAGTCGCCCGCGTAGTACGGGGCGATCTCGCGCCACTGCCGCACGAGCGCCGCGGCTTCCGTGAAATCGGCGTCATCCGGACGCATGTCGTAGCAGGTGTTGATCGTCGGACACATCTGGCTGCGGAACCCGTACGCATCCGTGCGGTTCACGCCCGTACCGAACACCGGGACCCACTCCGCCAGGCCGTACGTGTGCCCTTGCTGGCCCATCGGCTCGAGAATGTAGTCGCTGCGCAGCAGCGGAATCGACCGCCGCAACGTATCGAGGTCGAGCCGGTGGCCTCCCGACGCGCAGGTGTCGATCAGCATGCCCGGATGCCGCTGCAGCAGCGCATCCCAGTACGCGAGGTAGCCCTGCACGTACAGGTTCTCCGTCACGCCCTGCCGGTCCTCCGCGTCATGCGTGCGCCAGTGGGGGAGGGGATCCATGTTGAAATCCTGGCGATACAGGTCGATGCCCTGGCTATTGATCAAACCGTCGATGTGGTCGACCAACCAGGACCATGCCTCGGGATCCCCCAGGTTCAGGAGGCCCCATTCGTGCCCGTCCGCGCGCAGCACCCACCGCGGCCGCTCCGTATCCAGCCAGGTCCCCGGGGCGACCCGCTCCGGCTCGAACCACACGATGATGCCGACGCCTTTGGCGTGCGCATGGTCGGACACCGCACGCAGACCCCGCGGGAAGCGCTCCGTGTCAACTTCCCACGTACCGGTTTTCGGCCACGACCCTTCGCAGGGGTACCAGCCCGCGTCCATCCACCAGTAGTCGAGCGGCATCCCGCGTTCCAGGTACCGGTCGACGAACATCTTCTGGTTGGCCTCGTTGGCATGGATCATCTCGGCGTACTGGTGCGAGCTGCACGCAGCGTGCAGGGAGAAGGGGAGCTCGCCTTCCGGCCTCGGCACGTTGTGCGCCAGCATCCACCGACGCCACATGTTCTGCGCGCGGCGATCGTCTCCGCCCTGATAGAGCTGCACGACCATCCGCGCCGATCGCAGCCGCTCGCCCGGACGCACGACGAAACGCGTCGTCTCCTGCCCGGCTTCGAGGCGCACCGTCCCGTCCGGATCATTGCGGAACTCGGCGAACCAGGTTCCCGGCCACCCCACGACCACGATCGCGCCGCCATGGTCCGGCAGCGACAGGTTGTAATAGGGCCAGTCGACCGCCGTCGGTCGGCCCTGCGGCGACCCGAAGCGGGCGATCTCTCCGGCCGAGAGCGGCGTCGTCAGCGGCTCGAAATCCGTCGCCGCGATCTGCGTGCCGCGGTTATGGCGCAGCACCGGCGCGGGCGCGCCCTCCGCCGTCGAGAAAACGCAGTCGAACGCGCGCACCGCCTCAATCAGCGGCGTGTCGGCATCTCCCCGGTTCTCAAACCACACGATCCACTCTACGGTCGGGAACGCCTCGTACCGGGTGAGCTCGCATCGCACGCGAAGCCCGCTGTCCGGCGCCGACCACACGATGTCCTGCTGCACGGCGTCGTCGGCGATCCGTTCCGTCGCGCCGACCTCTCGCGGCCAGTTCGCCAGGAAGTCGCGCGAAGATGCCCCGCCATAGCGGAACGAGAAGGGGAGATCAGGGAGGATCGTCGGCTGGGGTCCGTGCAACGGAAGCAGGTTCAGCCGGATCGTCTCGCCGTTCCGGCACGTCGCGACCGGATCCGCCCAGACCCCTTGGTCGCAACTGATGCCGTCGTCGCCGTCTTCCACCTTCAGCGCAAGCTCCGTCGCCCCGTCCAGCGCAACGTCGCAGAGAACCGCCGGGTCGCCTTCGCGCATCAGGTCGGACCGGTAGACCTCGCGCCCGTCCGCCTCAACGACGAACACGATGCTGCCGCGCCCACCGCTCGTCTGCGCGTTGGAATGCACGCCGGTCCACGCAGAGAAGCGCGCAGCCGGGCCCGGGAGCGTGATCCGCAGGTCCGACACGGCGTGCACGTACAGCCCACGGTCGAACGGCGCGCCGGAGATGTTCAGCCCGCCTTCGTTTCTCCGGTCGATCTGCACCGGGTCGTTGTTCGCCAGCACCCGGATGAACGGCGCCTCGCCCTCGCGCATCGCGGGCGCATCGAACGCGCGCGACGCCCACTGGTCCGCGAGCGACAGCTCGACCGACGCGGGCAGCGCGTCGATCAGCGGGGAGGGTTCCGGTGCGGCGGTCGCCAGCATCCAGGCGATGGTGAGCGCGGTGGGCATGTCAGGCGTCTCCATGGTCGGTTCGCCGAGCGCGACCTGTGGTCGCAACGATCAGCGAACGCTCAATTCTTCATAGATCCTGTTGTAGTACAGCGCCGCATCGACCGGCGTGTTGGGCGGTATGTGGTTGCCGACGGCCATGATGAACCCGGGACAACGCTTCCCGATCGCCATGCACCGTTCGACTTCCGCGCGAATCGCCGCCGGATCGCCGTCGAGCAGCACACGCGTGTCGGCGTTCCCAATGAACGCGATCCGGTCGCCGTAGCGCTCTGCGATGTACCCCATGTCCGTCATCGGCTCCAGCACAAGCCCATGCACGCCGCAATCCACGATGTCGTCGATGAACAGGGTGTAGTCGCCGTCGCTTGTGTACAGGATCTTCTTGCCGCGCGCGAGTAGGGGAGCGAAGTAGCGGCGGTAGCAGGGGAACAGGTGCGCGCGGTACCAGGCCGGGTCGTAGAACGGCCCGGAGGTCCACACGATATCGTCGTGCACCATCACCACCGGCGCTTCCGACTCGGCCAGCGCGTCGAAGTACTGCTGGATCCACGACGCGTAACGCGCCAGCGTCGCGCCCATGCCGGTCGCGTCCATGCCGAGCGCCAGCAACAGGTGTTCCCAGCCAAACAGTTCGAGCAGCCCGGAGATCCCCGTGACATAGATCCCCGTCATGTTCACCGCATCCGGAAAGGCGGCGCGGTTCGCCCGATAGTGATCGTCGAATCGACGCCGGAGGGCCTCCTTGTCTTGCGGTCCGAGCGCCTCCCAGGGGTCGAACGCCAGCGCGGCCTCGGGCCCCTCGAACGCGGAGTGCGCGTCAGGTCGGAAATCGGTCCCGCCGGCCGCGTAGACCGCGTGGCCCATGCTCGTCCGCAGATCGCCGAAGACCTCGCCGCCGATCAGCGTGCTCCAACACAGGTCGAAATTCCACGCCCGCATGAACGCGACGCGCGCTTCGTGTTTGACGGCGTCCGGACTCGATATGTCCACGGGGATGCCGGTCACGGCGCGAATCAGGTCGAAGTGCATTTCGGCGGCCGAGTACTCGGTGCGCGGCACGCGCCCCGGCATCTCCAGATTGAGCGCCTTCCAGCCGTCCGTATAGGACATGGCATGCCTCCCCCGGAGCCAACCGGTCTCGCGTCAGTAGACGCACTCCCGCATCGCCGCGGCCAGCGCCTCGAACTGCTCGTCCGTGGTCGTGTAATCGATGTCATGGGTCGACATGATCTAGCCGCCGCCCGCGCCGGCCTTGTCGAACAGGTCCCGGACGTGCGCGCGGATCTCCGCGGGGGTCATCAGATGGATGCGCCCCGTCTGGATGCCGCCGTAGATCCCCATGCGGCCGTGGTAGCGCGCCTTGAACTCATCGATGCTCTGCAGCTCCGGCTGGAGGGGGTTCAGCATGCGCACGCCCAGTTCGTCCGCGAGGACCTCCCAGATGTCATCGCACTTGCCGTCCGTGTGGAAGAACACCGGCTTGCCATGCGCGTGCGCGACGTCCATGACCTTGCGCCAGTTCGGAAACACGAACGTCCGCGCGATGTCCATCGACACGAGCAACCCCTTGTTGAACGCGATATCGTCCTGCACGTACAGCGCGGTGATATCGCGTTTGCAGACGTTCTCCGCCACCGCCGCCATGACATCGGAGATCCGGTCGAACATCGCCGCCACCTCCTCGGGCTGCGTCAGCATGTCGACGTACAGGTTCTCCTGGCGTTTCATCAACTCGGCGATCGTCAGCACATTCGGCGAGTTGGCGATGATCGCGCAATCGCTGAACTCGGCCAGATGCCGGTCCAGTTGCGCATACAGCGCCGGGTCGTTCGGGTCCGGCATCGGCAAGGCCAGGGCCTCGCGCCAGTCCTCGAACAGCTCGCGCACCATCCACGACGTGCCGTCGCGCATCGCGTGTTCTGCCATGGGAAACGCGGGGAAGCAGGCGTAGCTCTCGATAACGTCCGCGCCGAAATGCCGCACGCGAAACTCCGGCCCGTGCTGGGCCTCCAGTTCCGCCATCCTGCGCCGGTCCAGCCAGAAGTTGAACGGTACGCGATCAGGCTGCTCAAACCGGATGGCGCGCTCAACCCGTTCCCGCGACGTCATCGATCCACCCATCATGAAGACTCCTTCTCGGGACGGCAACGCAAAAGCGTGTCGAAGCGTGTCGATCCGCGTCGGCGTGTCCCGGAGCCGGATTCTAGGGCGTGCGCCTCCGGAATCGCAAAACGCCGCTGCCCTCCATGTCGGAGATTCCCAGGGCGCGCCGCGCTCGCGGAAATCTCATTCTTGATCTCGCGGCGATTGTGGCCCACGATATGCCTCTGAGGATCCAGCGCGGCCGGGCGGGCGGGGCGTCGCGTTGGAACGGCGGGGCAGACAGCGCCAGGAAGCCGTGCGCCCGACAACGGCGACCGGAGGAGAAGACCACTGTGATCTTGGGGACTCAGTACTACCGTGCGCCGTTTCCGGAGAGCCGATACTGGGACGACGACTTCCGGCGGATCAAGGACTCGGGTCTGACCGCCGTGCAGCTCTGGGTGGTGTGGGCATGGGTCGAGCCGCGGCCGGGCGCGTTCGAGTTCGGCGACTACGACCGCCTGATGGAGCTGGCCGACAAGCACGGCCTGCAGGCGGTGCTCAGCACCATCGCGGAGATCCACCCCTACTGGATCCACCGCGACGCCCCCGGCAGCGAGATGATTGACAGCGCAGGGAACAAGGTCGTCTCTTCGAACCGCGTCGAAGTGCACCACGGCTTGACCCCCGGCGGCTGCTTCGACCATCCCCGCGTCTGGGACCGCATGGCGACGTTCCTGGCGCGGACGGTCGAGCGCTATCGCGACGCGGCGCCGCTCGTTGGATGGGACGCGTGGAACGAGATCCGCTGGAACGTCCAGGCCGACGGCGCGGTATGCTATTGCGAGCACACGATCGCGAAGTTCCGCGCCTGGCTGGATGCCCGCTACGGAGGACTCGCCGGCCTGAACGAAGCCTGGAAACGTCGATACGCCTGCTGGGACGACGTGCTGCCTGGCAAGGCGCCCGACCGACCGTACACCGACATGATGGCGTTCACCCACTTCCTCACGGAGCGCACCAACGCGCACGCCCGCGCGCGGTACGACGTGATGAAGGCGCTCGACTCCAGCCGCCCGATCACCGTGCACGGAGCGTTTCCCTCCGCGACTTGGCCCGGAACGCCAGACAACCAGGTGCTGAACCGCGGGAACGACTGGGACTTCGCCGACCACCTCGACGGCGTCGGGTGTTCGAGTTTTCCCAAGTGGCAGGAGATCGATGACGCCGACTTCGGCATTCGGGTCGAGATGGTCCGGTCCGCCGCCCGGGAAAAGCAGGTCTGGCTCAGCGAAGTGCAGGGCGGACGCGCCGCGCTGGCCTACATGATGGGCGAGGCCGTCGACCCGGACGCGCAGCAACGCTGGATCTGGAACGGCCTCGCCTGCGGCGCCGACGCGATCCTGTTCTGGTGCTGGCGCGATGAGGTGTTTGGCCGTGAGTCGGGCGGGTTCGGCATCGCGGGCGCGGACGGCTACGCCGAGGCGCGAATCGCGGCCCTCCAACACACGGGCCGACTTCTCCGCGAACACGCCGCGCTCTTCGACACCTACAAGCCGCAGCCGCCGGAGGTCGGCGTGCTGTTCAGTCCCCAGTCGTACTACCTGAACTGGGCGGCGGAAGGATCGGCGGAGCGCGCGGTGAACGCGCTGCTGGGCTACGCCCGGGCGCTCGTGCGCAAGTCGATCCCGTTCGACCTGGTGGAGGAGACGCACCTCGACAACCTCGACGCCTACCGCATCCTGTTCCTGCCGCGAACGCTCGCGCTGAGCGACGAAGTGGGGGCAAGACTGGCGCAGTACGTCCGCAACGGCGGCACGCTCGTCTGCGAATCCGAGTGCGGCGCGTTCGGTCCGGAAGGGATCTACCGCTATCCCGAGGACCGGTTCACGACCAAGCTGACCGGTCTCGCGGAAGTGGGGCGGCGGCCGCTTCCGGGCCATCTGCTCCATGGCGTTCGCAGCGACTTCGACTGGGACATCCCCTGCGTCCAGTGGATCACGCCGTGGCAGCGCGGCGACGGCGACGTCTGGTGGGACCACGACGACGGCGCCGTGATCCAACGCGTGACCGTCGGCGACGGCGCGGTCGTGCTGTGCGGCGCATATCTCGGCGAAGCTTACCGCCAGCGGTGGT
Source organism: Candidatus Hydrogenedentes bacterium UBA6118 (assembly GCA_002422525.1). Lineage (GTDB taxonomy): Bacteria > Hydrogenedentota > Hydrogenedentia > Hydrogenedentales > SLHB01 > UBA6118. Next base: position 28,329 of record DIWA01000084.1, on the reverse strand, counting down.
CGGAAGGATTCGAGTCGTTCGTGGAGCTGCTCGTGCGACAATCCGGATGGACGCCGGGCATTGAGGTCGTCGATCCCGTCCTCGAGCCCGACCGATTCGTCTACGCGCGCCACGGCGCCAGTCGCGATCGCCGGGTCCTCTTCCTCTTCGCCACGCCTGGCGCCGAATCCGTCACCCTGCACTGCGCACCGGACTTCTTCAGCGGCGACGCCGTCACCGACCTGATCTCCGGCGAGCGCTTCGAACTCGAGGCCGACGAGGAAGACGACAGCGTCAAGCGCATCCGCTTCACGCCGAACCGTTGGGACATGGCCGTACTGGTCGACGAAGGCATCGAAGTCCGATAGCCGGTGTGGGACCGGCAAGTGCAGTGCGGGGCCGGCGCCCTCGCTGGTCAGAGGGAGAGGGCAATGCGGGATCGGTGCAAGAGGACAATAGTGTGGGACCGGCGCCCTCGCCGGTCTCTTTCCAGACGATGACAACCGAGGGCGGCTGTCCCACGATGCATCCCGGGGGAGCGCAGTAGTGTAGCCATGGCCCAAGAGAATGTGTGGGACCGGCGCCCCCGCCGGTCAGGGCAAGGCAGTAGTGTGAGACCAGAGCAAGGAGACCGGCGAGGGCGCCGGTCCCACACTACCCCACGCACCCTCGCCGGTCTAGTCCTCGTGTGCCTCGTCGCTGCGGCTACTTGAGACCGAGCCCCTTGGCCACGCCGTCTCCGTAGGCCGCGTCGGCCCGACGGAAATGCGCGACCATTCGCTCTTGGATCTCCTTGGGCGTCTTGGAGAGGCTCCCCACGATCGCCGCGATGAGGCGCTTCTGCTGTTCCGCTGACAGGATGCGGAACAGGTTGCCCGGCTGCACGTAGTCGTCATCGACCCCGCGCTCCTGTTCATACCGGTCCGCATCGCCCGAGATGCGCAACGGCGGTTCCGCGTAGGCGGGATCCTCGACGGGTCCGCCGAAGCTGTTCGGCTCGTAGTTCGGCGACGCGCCGCCGTTGTCGTCGAACCGCATCGCCCCGTCGCGCTGATAGTTGTTCGCCTTCGCGGCGTGCGGGCAGTTGATCGGCAGACGCTCGAAGTTGGCGCCCAGACGGTACCGGTGCGCATCGGCGTACGCGAACAGCCGCGCCTGCAGCATCTTGTCCGGCGAGAAGGAGATGCCCGGAACCACGTTGGCTGGCGAGAACGCCGCCTGCTCGACCTCCGCGAAGTAGTTCTCCGGGTTTCGGTTCAGCTCCATCACGCCCACCTCGATGAGCGGGTAGTCGGCGTGGGGCCACACCTTCGTCAGGTCGAACGGGTTCCACTGGTAGTTCTCCGCGTCCTGCTCGGGCATCACCTGCACGTACAGGGTCCACTGCGGGAACTCGCCCCGCGCGATCGCGTTGAACAGCTCCTGCGTGTGGTAGTCCGGGTTCTCCCCGGCGATCCGGTCGGCCTCCTCGGGCAGCATGCACTTCACGCCCTGCCGCGTCTTGAAGTGGAACTTCACCCAGTATCGCTCGTTCTTCGCGTTGATGAAGCTGTACGTGTGGCTTCCGTAGCCGTTCATGTATGGAATGCCCTGCGGCAGCCCGCGGTCCGAGAATAGAATGGTGACCTGGTGCAGCGACTCCGGGCAATGCGACCAGAAATCCCACTGCATCGTGTCCGAGCGCAAGTTCGTCTGCGGGTCGCGCTTCTGCGAGTGGATGAAGTCGGGGAACTTGATGCCGTCGCGGATGAAGAACACCGGCGTGTTGTTCCCCACCATGTCCCAGTTGCCCTCTTCCGTATAGAACTTGAGGGCGAACCCCCGCACGTCGCGCACGGTGTCGGCCGAACCCTTCTCGCCGGCCACCGTCGAGAAGCGCCCGAACATCTCTGTCTTCTTGCCGACCTCGCCGAAGATCTTCGCCTTCGTGTAGCGGGTGATGTCCTGGGTCACCGTGAACGTGCCGTGCGCGCCCGCGGCCTTGGCATGCACCACGCGTTCCGGGATGCGTTCGCGGTTGAAGTGCGCAAGTTTCTCAAGCAGATAATGGTCCTGCAAGAGCGCCGGGCCGCGCTCGCCCGCCGTGACCGACGTCTGGTTGCTCGGCACGGGAATCCCGGCCGCCGTGGTGAGCTGCTTCGCCTTGTCCATGCGTACTCCTCTCCTGGATTGCGTTCGATACAGGAAGCTCCGTCGCACGTCAGCACAGGCGCGCGGCGGAGCGTCTCTCCAACCCGGACCGAATCGCGGCTGCGGGTTACAGAATACAGATCACTGGTGACGCATCACAGCTCGCGGTGACAGAACCGCCAGTCAAAGTGGTCATACTGGCCGACGCGCTCCTTCGCCGTCTTCTCGTCGCTCGCCGGCGGCACGATCACGTGATCGCCGACAATCTCGTTATTCGGCCAGCCCGCCGGCATCGCGCAGCCGTTGGCGCTCGCCGTCTGCATGGCCCGTACGCAACGGACGATCTCGTCGATGTTCCGACCGAGCTCCTGCGGGTAGAACAGCATGATGCGGATGAGCCCTTTGTCGTCGATGATGAACGCCGCGCGCACGGTGTTCGCGCCTTTCGCGGGGTGAAGTCGCCCGGATGCGAGAAAAGCACCCACCATTTCCCCGCGAAATGGTCGGGAAGGGGGAGCTTCCCGTGAGACGTCTGGACGCCGGTCGTACGCGAAACACCCGAATCCAGACAGGGATACTTCACTATCTAGGAAAAATTCCTATCTAGAACAAAAACACCTACCATCTACCCCCTTCAGCCCCCTACGAACGCCGCTCCAGCTCCTGGCACTTGGCGCACACGCCCTTCACTTCCAACTGGATCGACACCGGCCGACCCAGCCGACAGGCCTCCGCCGGGGGCGCGATCTCCCCAAGCTCAGGCGCGTTGAAATCCATGATCGCCCCGCAATGCGTGCAGACGAAATGGTGGTGGCTGTGCACGTTCGCATCAAAGCGCACTCGCTCATCGCTGACGCCGACGACGGAGATGATCCGGTGATCGGCCAGCAACTTGAGCCCCCGGTACACCGTGTCCAGTGAGACCGTCGGTATACGCTTGCGCACCTGCCGGAACACGGTCTCCGCATCGGGATGCGCGTTCGAGGAGGCCACCGCGCGGTAGATCTCGAGCCGCTGATGGGTGACCTTGAGCCCATGTTGCAGGCAGGCTTCCCGGAATTCCTGAAGCAGCAAGTCCTCCGGTTCGGTTTCGGGTTCTATACCCTGTGTCATGGCGCCTGCGTCCTTATCTAGTAACAAATCCTAATTCGTATCTTACACGAGACCGCGCCGCATGTCAACCTCCGCCGACGCGCGCATCCCTGTCAGACCCGCTTGCCCGCCGCCCAACGCTCCAGCCACTCCAGGAACGCTTCCGCCTCGGCCCGGCTGTAGACGCCTTCAAGGCAGAACCAGACGCCCTCGGGACGAAGCTGTCTGGCCAGCTCCTTCGCGTCGTTCATGTCCGTGTACAGCACCTGGATGCACTTGCCGGCCGCCTGAACGCGCTGATACAGCTCCGCCCAACGCGACGCGGGGCCGTTGCCCGCCCCGCACACCCACTGCAATCCGTCGAGCTCAGGACAAGCCAGGAGCGCGTCGAGATGGCGCGTGGCGGCCGGACCGTCAAGGTGGAAGATAGACCGATCCAGCAGCTTCATCTCCGCAACCAGGTCGGGGAGCACGATCTCCTGGAACTGTTCCGGCGACATCATGCAGATGAAGTCGGACTGCAGGTTATACATCCGCCCCTGATGCAGGGCCGGCGTCCATGACGTGCTGATCCCCGCTTGCGCCGGCGCGATCCGGTCGTGCAGGTCGTCGTAGATTGCGCGGAAGAACTGGGTGACATGCCGGTCCGCCGCGGCGACGGTCTCCGGATCCGTCAGACACTCCAGGCACAGGTCCTGCGGTTCGCGCAACGCCGCCAGCAGGTCCGCATTGGTGTGCAGATCGGTGATCCCCGTGATCCATCTGCCGCGGCCGCGCTCCACCGACATCTCCGTGGCCGCGCGCAGAATCCGCCAGTACTCGGTCTCGAAATCCGGCCGCATCTCGAGGATCTCGGCGCAGTTCCCGGCGATCGGCGTCGACCACGTGCTGTCCTCGCTGAACGCAAGGTCGGAACCGAACAGCGTCGCGACGATCTCGGGCCCGAGATTGGGCATGTACATCGGGAAGGACTCGCCCAGATACACGCCGTTCTCAACCCACGCTTCGACGCGATCAATGTGGTATTCAATGTCGAGCCAGCGATCCCGGAGCGATGCGTGCTCCTTCGTCGGAACGGGCCGAACGGCGGGGCGGTCCGCATGCACTGCCATCGAGACCAGCGGCCGGTCGATCAGCTCACAGCGCCACCAGGCCTCGAAACGTTCCAGGGTCTTCGGAAAGTCGGGCTTCGACTGCAACTCCATGCTAGAATCCCCCTCGGGCAGGCCGGCGGGCCGCGGCAACCCGTGAACTCGGGCAACGGCCCCTCAAGCGGACAAAATTCGCGCCAGTATACAGGAACCGGCTCCTGGATCCCATTCGGAGATCGTCTGGATGCGGGGCGCGGACGGCGGGCTTGATCCTAACGACCGCACCGCATATAGAGAAGGCCGTGAGACCGCGCCCGAAACGGCGCAGTAGAGGAGGTCGCATGGCGTGGATATGGGTGCGCGTGGTTGGATTGGCCGTGGTCGCAACGGGGATCGCCTTCGCGGGGGCGGCGGAGGAGATGCAACGGCCTTGGTGGGACGACTATCCCATCCTGGTCGATACGAACGATCCCGACGTCGCCGCGCGGCATCACGCGACCCTCGTGATGAGCGGCTGCGACGCCGATCCGGGATGGGGGATATACGGCCAGATCGCCACACGCGTCCCGGGGATCCGCCAACGCCTGAAGAACGCCGGCTACCGCGTGATCTCCTACTACGAGACCTTCGGCGAGACCTACTGCTTCATCGCGGAGCTCGGCGAACGCGGCGACGCGCCCTGGACGCCCCTCGAACATCAGCACTGGGGGTGGCAAGGCTACGCCGGCGGGCCCATCCGCTGGATCGGCGTACACACCTACTTCGACGACGAGGCGTTCGCTCAGCCGTACACCCGCACGCATCCGACCTATGGCGCCCCGCCGGCGACCTATCCGGATCGACGCGTCGCGACGGGCTACGACGGACCGCCGGAGGATCCCCGCAACAGCCGCGTCTTCGACGCGATCTGCGCGAAGGACATCTACGGTGAGCTGGCGATCACCCCGTCCTACAACGCCGCGGTCAACGCGGTCGACCCCGACACCGGGGAGCCCGTCGGACCGCTGGACGGACTCCTCGAGTACGACCGCGGCTACTCGGGATTGCTGCTGCTCCAGCGCGATTCCGCGTGTCCCATGTGGATCGACTACACCCGCGCGGCCGTCCGCATGGGCGCGGAGGCCGGGCTCAACGGCATCTGGTCCGACAACTACAGCCCCTGGGACAGCCTCGGCTACCCGCCCGTCGCCCACGCCTTCGGCGACTGGTCCGTCGCCGGGTTCCCGGCCTTTGTCGCGCAGCACTTCGACGAAGCCCAACGCGCGGAGCTGGGCCTGACCGACTTGCAGGCCTTCGATATCCGCGCCTACCTGCGCGCCAAAGCCGTCGCATGGGGCGGCGCGGACGCGGGAACGCGAGACAAGGCCTGGCGCGACCCGCGCTGGCTGGAGGAGCCGGTCTGGCTCGCCTACCTGATCTACAAGCGGCAACGCGGCACGCAGGCGCTGGCGGCGTACGATGCGGCGGTTCACGAGGCCGCCCGCGACCACCAGCCCGACGGCTTCCTGGTCGGCGGCAACGACATCCCGTTCTACAGCCTCGGCTGGTGCCGCGGCACGCTCGACATGGTCAGCACGGAGATGACCCCGGGGTGGCACATGGGCGCGGGATCGCGCGGGATCCAACTGCCCCCCGTCGGACGCTTCGCGCCAACCTACCACCTCGCGAGGGAGCACGCGCGCGCCCGCTTAGTCAACGTGTGGTTCTACATGCCCGAGGAGTATCGCGGCGCCGGCGGCGTCGCGGACGTCATCCACTATGAGATGCTCGCCAACCACGCCCTGCCCAAGTTCGACCCCGGGAACCCGAGGGTCTCCGGCAACCCGCAGTCGAACGCCGCGTTCGGCGCGTTCGTCGAACAGGCGCGGCCCGTCTTCGGTCGCAGGGAACGCAAGGCCGACGTCGGCGTCTACTACAGCTCCTCCTCCGTGATGGCGCAACTCACCCCCGGCGGGTTCGTCGATTTCGACCGTCAGCCGCACCAGTTCGCCGCGTGGGGCGTTGGAACCCTGCTCACGGAGATGCATGTCCCGTTCCGGTTCGTACCCGAGTGGAAGCTCACCGCCGAGGACATCGCCCCGCTGCGCATCCTGATCATCCCCAACGCCGACATCATGGACCCGGACGTCGTCGCGACGGTCCTGCGGCCGTGGGTCGAAGCCGGCGGCAAGCTGATCACCACCGGCGATTCGGGCGTTCGCCTCCCGGAATCCGGCAACTTCGCGCCGCGTCCGGAGGGCTCCTGCCTGGCTGCGTTCGCGGCCGACGCGCTCACGTTCGACGCCAATGTCGGCATGGACTACTACCTGGCGGACGCCGATGCCCGCCCCGGGCTGCTGGCGCAGTGGCGGAGCAGTTGGGAGCGGTTCACGCGCGACACGACGACATTCCTCGATGATCTCGGCGCCGCGCCGCCGACTGTCGGCATGCAGGTGTACGAGGACCGGGAAGCCGGACGGTGGTTCCTGGACCTCAACAACTACGACATCGACCTCGCCGCCGACGCCGTCCGTCCGACCGACGCAATCCGCGTCGAAGCGACCTTGCCCGCGTGGCTGACGTCGCGCGAGGCGCGCGTGCTGTCGCCGGACGATCCCCCCGCCGTGACGATCGAGCCAATCGACGGCGACCGCGTCGCGATCACCCTGTCGTCGCTGCACCGCTATGCGAGCGTGGTCATCGGCGACGTCGCGGGCCTGTGAGACCCCATCCACCGGGGCGCCTTGACCATCAACGCATCACCGTGTTTCCATGAGGGACCGGAACACGGACGGCAATCGAACAACGGGAGTGTGGTGCAATGGACGCGATCTGGATCATGGCGGCTTCGTTGGCCTTGGCGGCCGGACCGGAGGTCAGCGACCTGACGGCGTCGGCGGATCGGGTCGCGCTGTACGAGCGGGTCACGCTCTCCTTCGCGCTCGACCGCGCCTACGACAACCCGTACGACCCGGAGCAGATCCGCGTCGATGCGCGCGTCCAGACGCCGTCGGGGCGCGAATGGGACGCCCCGGGGTGCTATGTGGAACCGTTCACGCGACGCCTCGAGGGCGAGCGTGAAGTGCTCGAGCCCGCCGGTCCCGGGCGCTACGAAGTGCGGCTGTCCTTCATGGAACCCGGCGAGCATCGGGTCGCGCTTCGGGTCGAGGATGCCGACGGCGTCACGGAGTGCCCGCCGATCACCGTCAGCGTCGAAGCCGCCGACGCGCCGGGCTTCATCCGGCGACACGCCGAGGACACGCGCTATTTCGTCACGGACCGCGGCGAGACGTACTTCCCGATCGGCGCCAACGTGTGTTGGGACGGACCGCGCGGCGTGTCGATGTACGAGGAATGGCTGCCGCGCTACGCCGAGCAGGGCGGCAACTGGTTGCGCGTCTGGCTCAGCCCGCACTGGGTCACGTTCGCGATGAACACCCGCGAATCCGGCTACGATCGCGTCGACCAGCGGTCGGCCTGGCGACTCGACGAGGTCCTCGCGCTATCGGAACGGCTCGATATGCGAATGATGGCCGCCATCGACAGCTTCAACATCGCCTCGACGAACAAGCGCTTCTACGGGCAGTACGACGAAGCCCCCTATGCGCGTGCGAACGGCGGACCCCTCGATGCCCCAGAGGAGTACTTCACTGACGCCGAGATGCTGCGGTCCTATCGCAACCGCCTGCGCTACCTCGTCGCGCGCTACGGCTACAGCACGCACCTGTTCGCCTGGGAGTTCTGGAACGAGGTCGACGGCACGACGAACTACGATTCCGAGACCGTGGCGGCATGGCACGCGGAGATGGCGCGGCGCCTTCGCGCGCTGGACCCCTGGGACCACCTGATCGGCACGAGCTTCGCCCACACGCCCGGCGATCCCCGCGTCGACGGCCTGCCGGAGATGGACTTCGTCCAGTCGCACAGCTACAACCTGCGCGACCTCGCCCTCGCGTTCGGCGAGCACCGTGAACGCAAAGAGGCGGCGCGGACGCGTCCGCATTTCCACGGCGAGTTCGGCACGAACAGCGGCGCCAGCTCGGAAGTCGACGACCCCGCCGGCATCCATCTGCACAACGCCCTCTTCTCGAGTCCCGGTCAGATGCACGCCGGCGCGCCGATGTCCTGGTACTGGGACAGCTACATCCACCCGAACAACCTCTACCCGATCTTCGGCGCGTTCGCACGATGGATCAACGGATTCGACTTTGTTGCACAACAGGCCCGGCCGATGACTGCGCAGTTCGGTTACGCCGACCCCGAGGCCGAGCGTCCCGCGACCGACCTCGTGATCCAGCCCACGGAGGTCTCGTGGGATCCGTCGCCGGCGAACCAACCCGCCCGCGTCACCGTCGATGCCGAGGGGAGCCCGTCCGGCGACCTGCCGCTCGCGGGCATCCTCCATGGCGTCGGGAACCATCCCGCGCTGCACAACCCGGTGACCTTCCTCGTCGAACCGACCGCCCCGTGCGTCTTCAGCATCGCCGTGGGCGACGTGTCAGAGCATGGGGGCGCCAACCTGCGCATCGTCGTCGACGGGGAGGTCGTGCTGGCCGAGGAGTACCCCTCGCCCGAGGAGCCGGACGCCGAAGCCATGGTCCACTACCAGGGCGTGCGGCAGGTGACGCTCGCGCCCGGACGTCACACGGTCGAGGTCGTGAACGACGGGAAGGACTGGTTCTACGTTCGCGAGTACCGCTTCAGCGGTCTCGCGCGCCCGTCAACGCCGCCCCTTCGGGCGTATGGAGTCAGCGGACGCGACCAGGCGCTCCTCTGGGTGCAGAACGCGCGGCATACGTGGTACGAGGCGAACCGCGACGACTACGCGCCTGTCCCGGTTGAAGACGCCTTCGCAACCGTCGAGGGCCTCGCGCCGGGCGCTTGGCGCATCGAGCAGTGGGACACGCAACGCGGCGAGGTCATCCGCGCGTGGTCGGAGGAGGCGAGCGAAGCGGGAGCCCTGCGCATCGCGTTGCCCGCGATCTCGTGGGACGCCGCGTACCGGTTCCATCGCGAGTAGGCGACTGGGAGAGGAGCAAGGCCACGATGCCGACGCTGCCGCGGCCCGACGACGACGGGCGGATCGCGCGCCTGGTTCCCCAGCATTCGATCACCAACCAGTTCGTCGGGCTCAGCCAGGCCAACCCGATCGGCGTGTATACCTTCCCGTACACGCCCGGCTGTGAGGCCACGCTCACCGACGAGGCCTGTGCCGATCGGCAGAAAGGTATCACGTCGCGCTACCTCGCCAACCTCGATGTGCTGCCCCACGACCACGAGTTCTACGAGATCACGCTGGTCCGCGGCGGGCGCGCGATCCATTACACCGACTACGCGCAGGCCGAAGTGGGGGCGGGCTCCGTGGTCGTGGCGCCGCCCGGCGTACCCCACGCCTTCACCGAGCTTGACGCGCTCGCGGTTACGAACATCTACTACCAGTCCGAGTGGCTCTCGGAGAACCTGCGCTCGCTGCTCCAGCAGGAGGGCCTGGTCGCCCTGTTTCTCGCCGCCGATCTGTTCGCGCACCCGCAGTTCAAGCGCGTCTTTCACTTCTCCGTCGAGTCCGACACCCTCGCCGCCTGCATCCACGAGCTGCGCGAGATCTGCGCCGGATCCCACATCGGCGCCGCCCATTCGCTGTTTGTGGCCGCATGCTTCCTCAAACTTCTCATCCTGCTCAGCCGCGACTACTGCCGCACCGACGACAGCATCGCCCACATCCCGTTCTGCCCGGAGACATGGGCGGTGCTCGAGGAGATGGAGGACGCGCTCGTGGCGGGTCGCCCCTTCTCGTTCAGCGCCGCCGCCGAACGACTCGGACTGTCGTCGCGCCACCTCAGCCTGCTGTTCCTCCGCGATGTCGGCCAACGGCCCAGCAGCTTCTTCCTCCGACGCCGGGTGCAACACGCAGCGCGCATGCTGATTCTGCCGAATCAGACCGTCACCGACGTCGCCTACGCCCTGGGATTCTCCAACCCCTCGCACTTCTGCAACCAATTCAAGCAACTGTACGGCATGACGCCCACCGCCTACAGAAAGCGCTTTTTCCGCACGGGATAGACCGATTTCGCCCCCATCTCCGCCGCGGCGCATGTTACTTTTTTGCAATTCTCAAGTCCTTGCGCATAAGCGCCCGCCCCGCGCATCCGGTACCCTGAGCGCAGGATGGCTGGCGGGCGTCCGTGCCTCCCTGCACAGACGCGATTCCGCACACGCCGAAACCAGAGGAGACGGCATTATGAAACAACACAGGGGTTTCACGCTCATCGAGCTGCTGGTGGTGATCGCGATCATCGCCATCCTGGCGGCGATCCTGTTGCCGGCGCTCGCCCGTGCACGGGAGGCGGCTCGCCGCGCGAGCTGCCAGAACAACCTCAAGCAGTGGGGGCTCATCCATAAGATGTACTCCGGCGAGGCAAACGGCGACTGGGTGTCGAGCACGCAGTACTGCCCCGGCATCGTAGCCAACGGCGCCCCGCTGCACGTCCGCAGCTACCTGGCGCCGCGCGGCTACCTCCTGTACCCCGACTACTGGAACGACCCGAGCATCGCGGTCTGCCCGTCTGACCCGCGCGGGGACGCCCTGGGCAGCGACATGGGCATCGAGGAGGACTTCGGGGCCCAGATCACCGAGGCCGCCGCGGCCATGGCGGCGAACCCGGGCGACAACCTCGCGAAGTGGTGCTTCGAATCGCTGGCATCCATGCCGGTCTCGTACTGCTACATCGGCTGGGCCGCGCAGAACGCATCCCAGCTCGCCGCGATTGTCTCCGATCGCTGGTGGCAGGGCCAGGAGCTGGTCGGAACCTACATTCCGCCGGAGGCGATGTCCCCCTTCGGTTGCGACTACACGATGCTGATCTACCCCGAACTGGGCGAAGGGGACTTCCAGCTCACGGCGAATACGCAGGGTATTGAGGAAGACGGCACGCCCATTCCGCGGTCCTATCCCAAGCTGAAAGAGGGCGTCGAGCGCTTCTTCATCACGGACATCAACAACCCGGCGGCAGGCGCGATGGCCCAGAGCACGCTGCCGGTGATGATGGACGCCTGGGGCCAGGCCGACAACTGGATGTGGCACTTCTCGGGCGGACAATTCCAGGACAACCCGGTCATCCGCTTCAACCATGTCCCGGGCGGCGCCAACGTCCTCTACATGGACGGCCACGCCGAGTTCATCCGCTACGGACAGAAGTACCCCATCCACGACAACGACAACCCGGGATCGATCGGATCGACCCTGAGTTTCTGGATGTCGATTGCGGGCGGCAACGGCTGAGCCTGCGGTCTGAAGCGAATAACACGGCGCCGGCGGTCGCATCACGGCGACGCGCCGCCGGCGTCGCCATCTCAGGAGACATCGATATGCGCATCGCGCTGCTGGCTGTTGCACTGGGCCTGGCGTTGACGGGAGGGCGGAACGTCCATGCGGACGCCCCTCGGGAGAATGCCGCCGAAGATGCGGGGGCGGCGCACGTGATCCAGTTGCTGCGAGAGCCCCGCTTCGAGAACGGGGTTCGTCCCCCATCGAACGGCGCCAACGCGCTCGGCCCCGGCGCGGACGCCCTCGACCGGTGGCGCGAAACCCTGCCCTCCATCGCCGACGCGAGCTGGCAGTTCGTCACCGTCGCGGAGTCCACGCGCTTCAACGACAACCCCGACACCCCCGCGGTGACGGGGGAGAAGACGGTCTACGCATCCGTGGACGGATCGAAGCGGTTCGAGACCGATCGCGAGACGGGCGTCTGCCGGTTCGTCTTCGACACCGAGAAGGAATGGCGCAACGGCTGCAACCTGTCGCTGCCCGTAGACGGCCAGGCGCCGCGGTATCTGGCCGGTCACGAGTGGAACTGGCCCCATTTCCTCCTGGAACAGGTGATCATCGACCCCAACGCCGAGGACGGCAAGCTGCGCCTGACCGCATACCGCGACCTCGAGCTGCGGTTCAATGCGGAGCTGCGCCACAGCGCCAAGGGCGAGCCCGCGCAATGCCCCCCGGGGACCTGGGGCGACCAGCGCATCCCCGACCACTGCGTCTTCTATGCGGCCCTCGTGATGACGCGCGAGAGCGACCGCCCCGCCGCGGATCCGGACGCGGTGAACCCGGAGCGGATCTACGCGCTCTACCCGTTGTTCTACAGCAACGGCGGCGAGCGGTACGACGTGGCCTGCGCCCCGTGGCTCGGCGATGATCCCGTCCACGACGCGGTGTACTTCACGCCGAACCACGTCTGCCTCGAGCAGGGCAAGCGGTTCGAGGTTCCGATCGACGCCATCAGCCTGGCGCGCGAGGCCGTGGCCGCGATCAACCAGCGCCACGCCGCCGGCCTCTCCGCCGACGACTACGTGATCGGCAGCATCCTGATCGGCTGGGAGATTTGGGGCGCCTACCAGACCGACATCCAGCTCAGCGGCCTCTCCTTCCAGGGGCGTCGCGACGAGCCCCACGGCCTCGCGCCGCCCGCGCCGGCCGACTGAGCCGGAGCCTCCGGGCGGAGGCGACAAGAGACGCATCCCGGAACGGGCGCGCGGTTGTGAAACCAAGTTGTTCGCAATCAGCACGCACATACAATCAGAAACAACCTGTTGACAACCTACCGGAAGTGCGATAGACTCCACCCCAGGCCGATGGTAGGAGAGTCAGGTTGTGGACAAGCAGCTCCTGCGTGAATCCATCAAGCGCGAACTGCGCCAACGCATCTTGTCGGGCGAACTGCAACCCGGCGCGCGCATCCCCTCCGAACTCGAATTGGTGCGACAACTCGGCGTGGGCCGCAGCCAGACCCGCGCCGCCTTGGTCGACCTCGAGGAAGAGGGCCTGATTATCCGGCGGCAAGGCAGCGGCTCCTTCGTCGCGCCCGACGTGGGCAAGGACCAGCCCAACCCCGGCCTTCGCTATGACACCGTCAAGGTCGTCATCCCTGAGTATCGCAGCCAGTACGTGCGCGACCTCATCGAGGCCTTCATGTCCGAGATGTTCGCCGCCGGCATGAAGGTCACCGCGTTCCATTCCCACTTCGACGCCGCGGAAGAGACCGCCTACCTGTCGCTGGCCGACCGGATGGGCGTCGCCGGGCTCGTCGTCTGGCCGGTGCACAACACCGAGCCGGCCCGCAGAGCGATATCGCGCCTCTTTCGGCATCGGTTCCCTGTTGTCCTCATCGACCGCGACCTGCCGGGTTGCGACGTCGACGTAGTCCGCTCCGACCATCGGGCCATCGGCGACGCGCTCGCGACGGAACTGCTGACCCGGGGCCACCGCCGCATCGCAATCGGCGTCTCGGCGACGGATACCGCATCGAGCATTCGGGAGCGCGTGCAAGGGGCGATGGACGCCGTCCAACGCGCGGGGGATGGGGCCGTTGCCGTCGAGACCCTCCCGCTGTCGGAGGCGGGCACGGACCACGCAGACCAGATCGCGCGCGTCATGGCGCGTCGCGAACGGCCTACGGCGTTCCTCTGCATCAACGACGACATGGCCGCGTGGGTCGAGCATGAGCTCGATCTGCTCGGCTGGCGCGGATCGGGGGAGATCGAGCTCGCATGCGTCCGCGACGGGTCTCCCGAATTCCGCGGCCTGTTCCCCACCGTCGCGGTGCAGCAAGACGGCCGAGCGGTCGGGTTGGCCTGCGCGCAGATGCTCGCCGCACGCATCGCTGACCCGGGACGCCCCCCTTCGGAGCGTCTCATTCCCTGCAGTCCCGCGGCCCTGCTCGCCTAGGCCGCCAACACACGAGGAGGAGAGGAACGCCGAAGCTCAGGGGTAGGCGCCCGCGTCTTGAGGCGGTCGGGAAAAGGAATCGAACCAGAAGGACTGGAACCCATGCGCAAGAGAGGCTTTACCCTCATCGAGCTGCTTGTGGTGATCGCGATCATCGCGATCCTGGCGGCCATTCTACTGCCTGCGTTGGCGCGCGCCCGGGAGGCGGCGCGTCGCGCATCGTGTCAGAACAACCTGAAGCAATGGGGGCTCATCTGCAAGATGTACTCCGGCGAGAGCAACGGCATGTACCCCCCGGGAACGCCCTTCGCGATCTTCGGCGAGTTCCTGAACTCCGGGATCTCCGCTGCGGCGCTCTACCCGGACTACTGGAACGACATCGAGATCAAGTTCTGCCCGTCGGACAGCGGCACGTACACCGGCGACCGCGGCGCCTTCCAGTCGCCGCCGGACGTGCGCAAGGCCGTCGAAGAGGCGATCGCGGCGGGCGACGCCGCGCGGCTGTGCCTCGGCGCGGCGCTCTCGGCCCCCAACTCGTACATCTATATGCCCTACCTCGTGCAGAGCCACCTGCAGATCCGCTGGATGCGCGACCTGCGCGTCATCTGGGGCTGGAACTTGGGCAACCGGCCGGACGGCACGGCCTGGCTTTGGGACGACTACAACAACACGGCCAACATGAACGGCGCCTGCGAGGACTGGAAACACACGGGCAGTTCAGGCATCTGGTCGGCCGGACCAGTGGGCATCCACAAGATGCCGTTCGTCAACCAGATTGACATGCCGTCCTGGGTGGCAGACTCGGCAGACGCGTTGTACGGGAACTGGTACACCAACCAGATGGACGACGACGGCACGCCGAAGCCGCGCTCGTACATGCGGCTGAAGGAAGGCATCGGCCGCTTCCTGATCACCGACATCAACAACCCCGCCGCCGGCGCACAGGCGGACAGCCAGATCGTGGTAATGTTTGACGCCTGGAGCCACGGCGGCGCGCTCGCCGAGGCCTATGGAGAGAACGGCGTCGCGCTGTTCAATCACATCCCGGGCGGATCGAACGTCCTCTATATGGATGGGCACGTGGAGTTCATCCGCTACAAGCAGAAGTTCCCGGTCGGCGATGCCTCCAACTACGGCCCGACGTGGGAACTGGGTTGGGCGCTGCCGGACATGGGCGGCCAGGGCTGATCGCGATCGCCTGACATCGAATAGCCGCACAGCAGAGGCCCGCGGAGTCGCGCACGACTTCGCGGGCCTTCTCCATGTTCGGCAGGGCATGGGGAAGGGGAGACCGGGAGGCCTCCCCTTCGATGCGTCGTTTCGAGCGGTCGCCGTATACGGCGCGGGGATCAGCCCCAACCGCCCATATCGGTGCCGACCAGTTTGAGCTGATAGGACAAGTTGCCCTGGATGCCCGCGCCCAGCGGGTGCTTGTTGTCGCGGTAGCCCTGCCACTCGACGTGGCCGTCCATGAACAGCACGTTCGAGCCGCCGGGGACGTGGTTGAAGTAGAGCACGACGTTCTGGTCGTCCGACCACCAGCCGCCGACGGAGTCGCCGCCCCAGGCGTCCCACATGACCGGGAGGGCGCTCTGGGCCAGCGCCCCCGCCGCGGGGTTGTTGATGTCGGTGATGAAGAACCGCTCGATGCCCTCGCGCAGCCGCGGATAGCTGGTCTTCATCCGCGCGCCGAACTCGTCGACCATCCAGGCGGCATCGCCGATCCAGCCGGGCGCATACTGCGCGGCGTTCAAGTCTTCCTCGCCGAACCCGACGCCCGGCGCCTCGCGCCAGTAGCCCGGGCAGGGGTAGTGCGACGGATCCGCGGGCGGCATGCCCCAGTAGAACCCCGTGCCCGGCGTGGTCCTGCTCTGGGCGAACTTGTCGATGAGATAAGCGTAGTGCGCCCACATCGCGTGCGCGAGATGCCCCATGCTCGTCGTCCCCCATTGGACGTAGACATAGGAGGTGGGGTTCGAGAGCAGCAGGTGGAGACAGCCCTCCGCCCGTGCGCGAATCGTGGCGTCCGGCGCCGTGCCGATGGCCGCGCCCGCCCGCTGCACCTGGGCCGCCAGGTCCTCCTCGATCCCGAGGTAGTCGCCGCCGGCACGCGAATCCGACGGGCAGATCGCGATGCTGACGTCATTGAGGTAGTCCGGGTACAGCTTGCGGCTGTCGAAGCCCATCGGCGTCCACGAGTATCCGGTATTGTCGGGTTGGGTGGCCGCATGGATCGACGTGTTCGTGACCCAGAAGCCTCCCCGAGACTCGCCCGAGTACATCTTGTACACGAGCCCGAACTGCTTGAGGTTGTTCTGACACGACGCGCGCCGCGCCGCCTCCCGCGCACGGGCCAGGGCGGGCAGCAGAATCGCCGCCAGGATAGCGATGATGGCGATGACCACCAGCAGCTCGATAAGGGTGAAACCCCTCTTGGCATATCTTCGGTTCATAACACACTTCCCCTCTTCGGGCCGGTCCGGCCCATCTTTCCCCGAGCGTTCCGCAGCGGAGTGTCGTGGAACCACGTATGCGTTCCGTTACCGTATGCCATGCTGTCGCGACTGCGTGGCGAACGCGCTCATCTCGCCCGACGTCTCCTCTCTGGCCTTGTCCGCACGGCCGTGACGGCGCCGCGCAAGCATTGGCCGAATGCCCTCAGAATAGCACAGAGGGCGACGGATTGCGTCGCCCTCTGTGGGAAGTGATTCCGCGGTTGGCCCGCTCTGCCGCGGGGTGCTCGCGGTTACTTGTTCATCTTGCGGGATGCGACCGCCGCCAGCGCCAGCCCCAGCCCGAGCAGGGCCGCGGCGCCCGCCGCCGGCACCTGGGCCGGGACATCCGCCGGGCCGAGCGAGATGATGAGCTGGACCGTGCTGCCGATGGGCAGGTCCGCGCCCACGGCCGGGCTGGTCCCGATGATCCCGTCCGCGGCCACGGTGTCGCTGTGTTGGTACACCACATCGACGACGAAACCCAGCGCCTCGAGCTGCGCGATCGCGTCGTTCTGCGTCTGGCCGCTCACATCCGGCACCGTCGCCGACGGCGGCGCGATGCCTTCCTCATATGCGCCCATGGTCACGCCGGGAATCGTGCCGGGCCGCGGATCGCCGAGCAAGTCATGGTCCGGAACGAGCGCATTCGCCGCGTCGCCCGTGTTCAATGCAGGCGAGGTGTTGAACAGGCGATAGTCGCCGTTCGCCGCGTCCACGAACTGCGGATCCGCCGTCAGGTTGCCCGTGCCGCTCAGGAACGGATTCGGATTGTAGTCCGCCAGCGCCGGCGGGTACTGGAAGAGCGAGTAGTCGATCGAGGCGTTGTCAACGGCGTCCTGACCGCTCCACGAACCGAAGTCGCCGCTCGGGTCATGGTGCTCATGATTGCCCCACACCACGCAGTTGAGCAGGCTTAGGGCCGAGTTCGCGCCCCAGACCACGATCGTCTGGTTGGTCTGGAGGTTCCCCGCGAACGTGCAGTTCACGAAATCCGCCCCGCCCGTGACGAAAGCGGCCGTGGCGCCCGTCACCTCGGTGACCAGCGTGTTCACGACCTGCGGCCGCGCGGCGTTGCCCTCGATGTGAATGGCGCCTCGCGTGCCCGCGCCGCCGGAGATCACGCAGTCCGTGATCAGCACGTCGTCGTTATTCGACAGCACCATCGCGGAGCCGCTGGCGCCCGATCCGACGTTGTCCGTGAACGTGCAGCCCGACACCACCGCCGTGTCGTTCTCCGTGCTGTTGCCCTCGATGCGAAGGCCGCCGCCGTCGCCCGTGTTGCCGATGAACTCGCAATCGGTGACCGTCCAGGGTCCCTCGGACCACAGGGCCAGGCCGCCGGCGACCCAGCCGGCGACGTTGTTCTCGAACCGGCATCCCGTCACGGTGCATGCCGAGCTCTGCACAAACATGCCGCCGCCGCCCGCGCCGGAGTTGTTGTTCTCGAACACGCATCCGTCGAACGTGATCGTACCGCTGACGCTCACGACGCCGCCGCCCTGAGCGCCGTCCGCCGTGTCGTTATTCGAGAAGGTGCAGTCGGTCACCGTCATGTCCATGGCGTTGCCGAAGTGCGCCCCGCCCCCGCCGGCGGAGTAATTGCCATCGACCACGCAGTTCTCGACCGCGAGGGCGCAGCCCGCGAAGGACATGCCGCCGCCGGCCCCGGTGGCCTCGCAGTTACGCACGACAAGGTTCTGGACGAGGTTCGTGTTGTCCAAGTCGTAACCGTACAGACCGCCGCCGTCCGCAGCCGCCAGGCCGTTCTCCAGGATGAACCCGTCCAGAACGGTGTTCTGAACGCTCTCGGCTTTGACGCAGGTCTCGGCGTTCCCGCCGTCGATCACGGTCAGCTTGGTCGCAGGATCGCGATCGGCGAGCGCGTCGCCGTTGTTGAAGCCGCCCAGTACGACCGCGCCCGTCGCCAGCACAATCGGGTCATACGTGCCGGCCGCGACATACACGTCGCCAGACCCGTCATCGATACCGGCCTGCAACCCCGCGGCGCCTTGGTATGCGTTGTCCCACGACGAGCCGTCGTTGGCCCCCGTGGCCAGATTCGCGTCCACGTAGACCTGCGCAAAGGCGCACGTCGCCGCGAGCGCGATGACCAGTGTTGTCAGTCCTACTCTCATGGAATACCATCCTCCCCGTCTTGCGGAAGAGACCGCTGTTTCCTCACCACGACCCGGGACGAATCCTTCCGTCCGCCGGGCCTCGACGTTGAGACCGAATTGCCTGTCGATAGACGCCCTCCTCCCCGATGATTTTCTGTCCTGCAGCCAGACGATGCCAAAGAACGGGCGCATCCCCGACAGTCCGCTCGACGCTGCTCGCCGCACAGCGACGAGCCTCGACGCGTCAGACTGAAACGCCGAATACTATGTGAACTATGAATCCCCGGCTTGGGCATTGTCAAGAGGAATTCTCCCGCCCCCCCCGGCGCCCCGCGACCGGGCTACACGAGCAGGCGGGAGAACCGGTGAGCGGCGGCGACCAGCGGGCGGAACTCGGGGTCGGCCTGCGCCATCTCTTGCAGCGCCCCGTAGCGCGACAGCAGCTCCCGGGCGTCGCGTCGGGCCGTCTCGAGCAGCCGCGCGTCCCGCACCAGGTCAGCCGTCCGCAGGTCGGTCAGCCCGGCTTGCCGTACGCCACGGAACTCGCCCGGACCTCGCAACCGCAGGTCCGCCTCGGCGATCTCGAAGCCGTTGGTCGTCGCGCACATGGTCTTGAGGCGTTCGGCGCCCTCGGGCGTCGCCGGTTCCCCGAGCAGAAAGCAGTGCGCCTGGTCCGCGCCGCGGCCCACCCGTCCGCGAAGCTGGTGCAACTGGGTGAGGCCGAACTGCGCCGCGTCCTCGATCACCATCGTCGTCGCGCGCGGGCAGTCCACGCCGACCTCAATGACCGTCGTCGCGACCAGCACGTCGATGGCGCCGTCGCGGAAGGCCGTCATGATGGCCTCCTTCTCCGCCGGGGACAGCCGCCCATGGAGCAGCCCGAGCCGCAGATCGGCGAGCGGTCCCGCGCGCAGCTCCTCGTAGTGGCGCGTGGCCGCGGCCAGCTCTTTTACGTCCGACTCGTCCACGAGGGGACAGACGTAGTAGGCCTGTCGGCCCGCGGCCGCCTGCTCGCGCAGGTAGGCGTACAGGTCCGGCGTCTTGGCTGCGGAAACCCGGCTCGTCTTGACGGGCAACCGCCCTGGCGGCAGCTCGTCGATCAGGGACAGGTCCATGCCGCCGTAGACGGTAATCGCCAAGGTGCGGGGGATAGGGGTGGCGGTCATGTGCAGCACATCCGGACAGGCCCCCTTCCCCGCGAGGGCCTCACGCTGCAGCACGCCGAACCGGTGCTGCTCGTCGATGACCACCAGCCCGAGCCGATGGAAGTCCGCGCGACCCTGGATGAGCGCGTGCGTCCCCACGACGACATCCGCCTCGCCCGCCGCGATCTGCGCGCGCACCGCCGCGGCCCCCTGCAGGCCGCCGGTCAACAGCGCCACGCGCAGGCCCGCAGGGGCCAGCAGACGCCCCAGCGAAAGCGCATGCTGCCCGGCCAGGATCTCCGTCGGGGCCATGAGCGCCGTCTGGAAGCCCCCGTCCGCGGCGGCCGCCATGGCGTGGGCCGCCACGACCGTCTTGCCGCACCCGACGTCACCCTGAAGCAGGCGCAGCATCGGACGCGAAGCCGTCATGTCCGCGGCGATATCCGCGATCGCGCGCGTCTGGGCCTCTGTCAGCTCAAACGGCAACGCGGCGCGCAAAGCCGCAAGCCGGGGCCCGGACCAATCGTGCGCGTGACCCGTCTCCTGGAGATCGCGCTCGGTGCGGGCGGAGAGGATCCCGAGTTGCAGCGCCAGCAACTCCTCGTAGACAAACCGGTCGCGGGCCGCGCGCGCCGCTTCCGGCGTATCCGGGAAATGGGCCGACCAGAGCGCGGCCGGCCCGCTGGGGTAGCCATGGCGTTCGCGCAAGAACGTGGGGAGGGACTCCGGCGCGCTGTCCCCATCCCGCGGCGCGACCCGCTGGAGCGCCTCGGCGATCCAGCCGCGCAGCGCCCGCTGACTCAGCCCCTCCGTGAGCCGGTAGATCGGCACGATGCGCCCGGACGACAGCCCGCCGTCCTCACCGTCCTCCGTGCACGGCTCATAGTCGGGGCTCTGGAGAACACGCCCCCTGCGCTCGTCGATCACGCCCGTGAAGTAGCCCGTCGCGCCAGCCGGCAGGGCCCGTGCAAGGAACCCGCGCCCAAACCACAGGGCGCGGATGGCGCCCGAGTCGTCGCGCAGGCGCGCTTCCGTCGCCGTCAAGCCGCGGCGCATCCGCAGCACGCGCGCGCGCTCGACCGTCGCGAGGATCGTGACGCGCGCTCCCGCGGCCGCCTCCGCGATAGGGGTGCATCGCCGACGGTCCTCGTAGTCGCGCGGGAAGTGGCGTACGAGGTCGCCGAGGGTGCGGATGCCCGCTTCCGCGAGGATCCGCGCGCGCTTCGGACCGATCCCCGGCAGCTCAGACACGGGCCGCTCTGACCGGGGATCCACTGCGGGTTCGGGCGGAGTTGACGGGCGTTTGGCGGGCAATTCGGGGAACCTCTTCCGGGATGCGCCTAAAAGCCTATCGTACCCGCAAACGACCGGCCGGGCCAACCGCGAAGCGGAGTCAGACCGTGCGGATCACGTGTACCGCGCGTCCGGATGGAAGCTGACCAGCGCCCCGGTGCTGCCCGTCGGCGAGAACTCGCCGGCCTCCGTGATGCGCACCCCGATCAGGTCCGTGGCGTGGAGAAGATCGAGCAGCACCCGGTTGTACGACGTGTCGGTGATGGCCGGATAGCCCGGCGACCAGCGCGTCCCGCACTTGGGCCCGACGCCGATCCGCTCGCGCAGCCGCGCGTGCATGTAGTCCGCCATGTCCTCCGCGATCCGATCCGACAAGCCCTGCAGATACAGGCAGCTCTCGGAGTCTCCGTCCTCTCGGAACCGCGCGATGTGGTGGTCGACCTGGGGGCCGCTGGTCGTCAGTTGCAGGCCGAGCACGTCCGGTGCATCGCCTCCGGCGGGGCGGAAGTACTGCGCGCCCGAGACCAGGTCCTTGCGCCCCGACCCGATCACAACGTCGAACCGGAACCGGCACAGCTCCTTCGACAGATCCTCCGGGTCATAGACGACCACCTCGTCGCCCTCGGAGACGCAAGGCAGCAAGGCGCACACGCCCATGGGCTGGATCCACTTGTTGACATCGGCGTGCTCGATCCAGTCGTCGAACAGCGCCTCGAGCCCCTCCGTCGTCTCCCCGTGACGCTCGCGCGCACGCGACCCGCCGAACTTCCAGTTCAGCGCGAACAGCGTGCGCTTGTCGATATGCGGCGCGAACTCGCGGAGCGACAGCTTCACCGTGTCGTACGCAACCCACGGGCTTTCCGGCGGGTTGTGCTTCCCGAACGACACCTCGCGACGCGGCAGCGTGTTGCGCAGGTCGTCGTCCTCTTCCGCACGCCGGACGGCCTTCTCGTACTGCCGCACGAGCTTGGTCCGGTTGGTCGCGCGCAGCTCGTCGCCCCCGCGAACCAGCGTGTTCATCACGTTCACGCCGTCCATCGCGGTGGGGCAGTAGAACACGTTGTCGCGGATCGCCTCGGTGTCCTCGCGTCCGGCCATCGCGACATACGCCGCATGCCGATCGCTCACCGGCGCGCCGCCGATCAGCACGGGGAGATGCGCCAGGCCCTGCTCCTCCATCATCTTGCTGACGGTGATCATGTGGTTTGATGTCTGCACGAGCAGAGCGGACATGCCGATCGCGTCGGCGTTGTGCTCCCTGGCCGCGTCGAGATACGACTGGAGCGGCGTCATCACGCCGAGGTCGATCACGCGATAGCCGTAGTTTTCGAGCAAGGTCTTGGCGAGGTCCTTCCCGATCGAGTGCACGTCCTGGTACACCGTGCCGAGGACGACGACGCCCTTGTAGGCGATCTCATCGTGGACGTCCGCGCCCGTCGTCACGCGCATGTACTCTTCGAGAAAGCCCATGACCTGCTTCATCACATCCGCGGACTTCAGCAAATGCGGCAACGACACCTCGCCGCGCGCGAACCCGTCGCCCAGCTCATTCATCGCGCGCATCAGGTACTCGTTGATGAAATCGAGCGGCTCGTGGGTCTGAATCACCTCGGCGACCTGCTCCACGATTCGGTCGGCGTACCGATAGTCGCGCCCGTCGACATGCACCGTCCCGTGCTCGCGCTGTTTGTAACCGTCCTTGATCTTCTCGCAGATCGCGTCCTCGATCGAGAGGTCGTCATAGGTCGTGCGCCGTTCGATGGTAATGCCGCTCTTGCGCTCGGCGATCTGCTCAAGGTCGGCGAACGCGTCCATGTCGCGCTCGAGAATGACGCGCAACGCGAGCTGATAGTCGTTCGCATCCAGGTCCTCGACGAAAACGTAGTGGTTCGGATTGATGATCGCCGCGTCGAGCCCGCGCTTGCGGGCCTCGTCAATCCACACGGACGTCAGCACCTTGCGCATGTAGGGTTTCCGCGCAAGGCCGTTGGTCAGATTGCCCACGCCGCACACCGTGCGCAGATCCGGATGGATCGCCTTGATCAGGGGAATCGCCTCAAGCGACTCGACCGCGAAGTTCGTCGTCTCGTCCGACTCGGCGCCGACCGGGAAGACGTTCATGTCGATCAGGATCTGGTCGGGCGTAACGCCGTGCTCCGCGGCGCGCTCCACGATCTGGCGCGCCAGCTCCGCTTTCTCCTCGCGCGTGGCCCCAGGCCCCTTCGGCCCCGCGGCCAACCCGATGTACATCGGGTGATGGTCCTTGGTGGCGGCGAGCACGGCATCGACTTTGGTCTCTCCCGGGGCGACTTCCTCCATCGAGAAGGAGTTGACGATCGGCCGCCCCGGATAGACCTTGATCGCTTCCTCGAGCGCCCCCACGTCGAAGGAATCAAGACACATCGCCCCTTTGAAGTCAGTCGTCTGCCGGTGCACCACCTCGCACAAGACCTTCGTCGTGTCGACCAGGTTGGAATCCATGCACACGTCGATGACCGACAGGCCGAGCTCGTGCACTTGCTCATGGACCACTTCATCGAGCGCGTCATGGTCGATCCCGCCGTCGCTCTCGACCGCTTCGCGCACCTTCCTGGACCCGCGCACGTTCAAGCGCTCGCCGATTCGGATCAGACTCTCCGAGCTGTCGACCTCGACGGCCTCCTGCGGACCGGACAGGTAGGTTCGCCGCTTGACCGTACGCTCCGCCGGCGCGCGATCGCCGATGGCCTCGCGCAGCGCCGCGATGTGGTCAGGCGTCGTGCCGCAACACCCGCCGACGATGTTCACGCCGTACTCCTCGACGTAGCGCTTGAGATACTCGGCGAACTGGTCGGGAGGGAAGCGGAACACGGTCTGACCGGCTTCCGAGACGGGCAACCCCGCGTTGGGAAGCACTGAGATCGGCAGCGGGCAGTACTGCGCCATGCGCTTGACCGTCTTCTCCATCAGGTCCGGCCCGATGCTGCAGTTGATGCCGAAGGTCGTGATGCCGATCCCGTCGACGGTCACCTGCGCCGCGTGGATATCCGTATTGAAGATCTGCATCTTCGAGAACGCGTCCACGGAGACCTGGCACATGATCGGCAGGTCGACCCCCGCCTCGGCCATCGCCTTGCGCGCGCCGAACACGCCGGCCTTCGTCTCGAGAATGTCCTGTTGGGTCTCGAACAGCAGCACGTCGGCGCCGCCCGCAATCAACCCGCGCACCTGCGTGCGGAAGTTCTCGACCATCTCGTCAAAGGTGGACACGACCAGGTCGGCATCCGTGCTGGAGAGGACGCGATTCGAAGGGCCTATCGATCCGACCACGAACAGCGGACGGCCGTCATACGCGGAATCCTTGCGATACGCCTCGCGCGCCTCGCAGGCCGTCTCCGCGCCGCGGCGGCTCAGATGGAAAGCGAGGTCCTCGCGGTTCATCGCGCGCGGGTCGAGGCCATCGGGAAGCGGTTCAAAGGCTGTCAGGTCGAGCCGAGAGAAATCGTACTCGGCCAGCCGGAAGGGACTCGCGCCGAAGGTGTTCGTCTCCACCGCATTCGCTCCGGCCCGGTAGTAGGCCAGATGAATGTCGCGCACCGCGCCGGGGTGGGCGAACGTGAGCAGATCGGTCAGCATACGAAACTCGCCGCCGCCGAAGTCCTCATCCGTCATACCCAGCGCCTGCACCTGCGTGCCCATGGCGCCGTCGATCAACACAACCTGTCGTGTAAGCAGCTCTCTGAAATCCATAGCATCCTTATTGCGGCTGGTGGAACTTGCGACTAAGTGACATCGAGAAGACACAACACCGCCGCCCCCGGAAGTCTTCCATCCGGGGAATACGCCCCCTCGTCAGGATGCTCCGTCCGCCGCGCGTTCCGGACCCTATTTGCTCTTCTCGGGCAGGAAGGGAACCAGCATGCGGATGAAGCTCTGGAAGCTGCGCGTCTGCAGGTAGATGTCGCCTGGCCCGCGATAGCGGCAGACCAGCCCCTCGCCGGTCAGCGCGCTGGTCACGACGCCTTTGAGGAAGCCGCCGATCCCCTGCGAACGGCCGCTGGCCTTCTCCACGGTGTACGAGATGTTGCTGTCGAACGCCACCATGTGCCCGGAGTCGATGATGTATTCCTCGCCGGGCGCAAGCGTCACCTTGTGGATCGCGCCGAAACTCGACAGCAGCAACAGCCCCGCGCCGGACACCGTGAGCAGAAACAACCCCTCGCCCGACAGCATGGCCCGCGGACTGCCCTGAACTCCGATGTTCAGGCCCGTCGCGCCCGCAAGATAACTGCCCGGCTGCACGAACAGGCTCTGACCGGCCATCTGCAGACCGATAATGTCGCCGGTCGTCGCCGGCGCCAGCAGCACCTCGCCCGCGCCGGACTGCGCCGTGAAGGTCGTGCGGAACAGGCTCTCGCCCCCGATCGCGCTCTTCACCGCACCCATCAGGCCGCCGCCCGCCATCTTCGCCTCGAGGTGGATAGTCGGACTCATGCTGACCATGGCGCCGGATTCCGCCGTGATCGACTCGCCTTCGCCCAGTTGAACACGCGCCAGGCTGTACGAGGGCTGATAGAGGATCTCGTAGTCCATTTCTCTCTCTCCTGCATCGTAGTGTTGGAAGGCGTCGCGCCGGGTCGCCAAACACTGGAAAGCGCGTCCATATCATATCACGCTTTACCTGAGGCTCCGGAACTGCTACACTCCCGCCCAATTTTCACCAAAGGGAGGGAGGTTTATGCAGTACATCAACGACATCCTTGAAAGGGTCGCCAGGAAGAACCCGGCGCAACCCGAATTCCACCAAGCCGTTCGAGAAGTCCTGGAGTCTCTCGAGCCGGCCTTGGAGGCGAACCCGGACTACCAGAAGCATCGTGTCCTGGAGCGGATGGTAGAGCCGGAGCGGGTGATCCAGTTCCGCGTGGTCTGGCAAGACGACCACGGCGTGCCGCAGATCAACCGAGGATACCGGATCCAGTTCAACAGCGCCCTGGGCCCCTACAAAGGCGGACTCCGGTTCCACCCGACGGTGTACGAGGGAATACTCAAGTTCCTCGGGTTCGAGCAGATCTTCAAGAACGCGCTGACCGGGCTGTCCATCGGCGGCGGCAAGGGCGGCGCCGACTTCGACCCGAAGGGCCGCTCCGACCGCGAGGTGATGCGGTTCTGCCAGAGCTTCATGACCGAGCTGTACCGGCACATCGGCCCGCAGACCGACGTGCCGGCCGGTGACATCGGGGTGGGCGGCCGGGAGATCGGCTACCTGTTCGGGCAGTACAAGCGCATCACCAACCGGTACGACGCGGGCGTGCTCACCGGCAAGGGCCTGGCGTACGGGGGCGCGCAGGTGCGCCGGGAGGCGACCGGGTACGGGGCGGTGTTCTTCGCCGACGAGATGCTCCGGCAGGCCGGTGACAGCCTGGAGGGCAAGCGGGTGGTGGTGTCCGGCTCGGGCAACGTGGCCATCTACGCGATCGAGAAGGTGCACCAACTCGGCGGCACCGTGGTGGCGTGCTCCGACTCGAGCGGCTACGTGGTCGACGAGAAGGGCATCGACCTGGCGTTGCTGCGCGAGCTGAAGGAGCAGCGCCGGGGCCGGCTGGCCGAGTACGCGGAGCACGCGCGCAACGCGGTGGCGGTCCCGGACCGCAACGTGTGGGAGGTGCCCTGCGACCTGGCCCTGCCCTGCGCCACGCAGAACGAGATCGGCGGCGCGGAGGCGGCCGCGCTGGTCGCCGGCGGCTGCGTCGCGGTGGTGGAGGGGGCGAACATGCCCACCACACCGGAGGCGGTGCGGATCCTCGGCCGGGCCGGGGTGCGGTTCGCCCCGGGCAAGGCCGCCAACGCCGGCGGNNAGAACGCCAGCCGCGACACGTGGACGTTCGGCGAGTCGGAGCAGCGGCTGCGCGAGATCATGCGGGACGTGCACGACAGGTGCTGGGCGACCGCGGAGGAGTTCGGCCTGCCCGGCGACTACGTGGCCGGGGCGAACATCCAGGGGTTCCGGCGGGTGGCCGAGGCGATGCTGGCGCACGGGCTGGTGTGAGCGGACGGCGGGACGGACGCTGACGGAGCGGTCGGTCAGCGATTGACAGCTCTCGACGCCCGGCCTAGGTTCAGGGCGCTACCGGCCGGTAGGCATCCGTCCCGCGTGGTCACCCCCGTCCCGGGGTGGCACCCGTCCCCCGGGGAGCAGCGATGCAGCCCTCACCCGTCCGCCGCCGGCTGCTCGCGGTCGGCGCGGCCCTCGCGCTGACGCTCGGCCTGACCCGCGCGGCGCCCGCCGCCGCCACCGGCCGTGACGACGGCAGCGGCCCNNCGTCGTCAACCCGCCGCTGCCGCCGCTCGTCGTCGGCGGGGCCGCCACCACCGTGCGGCAGGGCGTGCACGCGAACGCCGGGTACATCATCGAGGTCCCGGCGCGCTGGAACGGCGACCTGGTCATGTGGGCGCACGGCTACCGCGGTNNCTCAGGGCACCGAGCTGTCGCCGGAGCCGCCCGCCTTCGAGCTGCGGCAGCGCCTGGTGGCGCAGGGGTACGCGTGGGCGTCGTCGTCGTACGACCGCAACGGCTACGACGTGCGCTCCGGCGTACGCGGCACGCGCGCCCTGGCCGACCTGTTCAGCCGTACCGTCCGGCGTCCGCACCGGGTGCTCCTGGCCGGTGTGTCGATGGGCGGCCACGTCATCGGCCGGTCGCTGGAGCAGTACCCGGGCTACTACGCCGGGGCGCTGCCGATGTGCGGGGTGCTCGGCGACCAGGAACTGTTCGACTTCTTCCTGGACTACAACCTGGTCGCGCAGGCGCTCGCCGGGGTGCGCGCGTACCCGACGCCGGCCGACTACCTGACCTCGGCGGTGCCCCGGATCCAGGTCACGCTCGGCCTGGCCGGGCTGACCCCGGGCGGCCCGGACACCACCAACGAGCTGGGCAAGCAGCTGCGCGCGGTCACAGTGGAACGCTCCGGCGGGCCGCGGCCGGGCGGCGACGCCGCGTTCGCGGTGTGGAAGGACTTCCTGTTCGGCATCGCCGTCAGCGAGGCGGACGGCTCCCCCGCCCGTCGTCCCGGTCAGCTCGCCACGAACCTGTTCACCCGGTACGCGCCGAACCAGCCGGTGAACCTCGACGCGACGGTGCAGCGGGTCGCGCCGGAGAACCTGCGCCAGCGGCTCTCGCCCGGCCTGACCGAGGTGCCCCGGATCGCCGGGCGGCCCACCGCGCCGGTGCTCAGCCTGCACGGGCTCGGCGACCTGTTCGTGCCGTTGCGCATGGAGCAGGCGTACGCCCGGGACGTGGCCCGGCACGGA